>NZ_AP019797.1:2577500-3177500 GCF_009936275.1 Rhodothermus marinus | reverse complement strand
ATGACCACGACGAGGCGGCCGCGCTGCAGGTGTGCGACGGCTTCCCGAGCAACTTCGGCCGTCGTGGGACTCCAGAAGGCGAACACGTTCGGCCGGGCGGGCACGGCCGTCAGGTTCAGGTGCAAACCGGGGGCCGCGATGACCGCGTCGGCTTCCAGCGTGCGCCCGCCGGCCAGCACGACGCCCCGGCCGGTCGCCCGTTGCACTTCGCCCTGCTGCACCTCGATGCCCCGAAGCCGAAGCGGCGTGCGCCAGTGGGCGGCGGGCGCTTCGCCCAGCACGGTGGCAATCGTGCCCGGCAGAAACTCCGCCGTCGCTTCTCGTTCGATCAACACGATCTCCAGTCGGTCGCCGATCCGCTCACGCAACCGCCGGATGGCCGCGATGCCACCCGGTCCGGCACCGATCACCAGAATCCGTCGCTTCATGGTTCAGATATTGTCCCTGTCATGGTTATCATGTTCGGGCAGTTCGGCTTTCGGGAGAGCGGCCAGGTAACGGTCGACCTGGCCCCATTGCTCCAGAATGTGGAGCACGGCGCGATGGGGCGTCAGGAAGAAATGATCTGCGCCGAGCAGATCGACCAGCCCGGCGCGGCGCATCGTTTCCATGACCGGCTCCTTGACGCCCGCGAAATAAAGCGCCACGCCTCGGTCGGCCAGCGTTTCGGCCACGCGCTGGAGGGCCGCCGCGGCCGTCGTATCGAGGTCGTTGATGGAGGAGGCGTCGATGACCACGGCGCGGATGGACGGGTCGTCGCGCGTGCGATCCAGCAGCAGATCCTGCAGAAAGTCGGCATTGGCGAACGAGAACGAAGCGTCCACGCGCAGCAGGAGCAGTCCGGGGATCGGCCGCGCCTCGGGATGATGGCGCCGATCCCGGAAGGAGCGCGTACCCGGCAGGTGGCCCAGTTCGGCCACATTGGGCCGGCTGATGCGGTACATGACGGCCACGATGGAGGCGACGATGCCGCTGAGCACCCCCTCCCGCACGCCTATCAGCAGTGTGACGGCGAAGGTCAACAGCGCCACGGCGCCGTCCGTGCGTTTGATGCGCCAGAGCTGGCGTAGACCGCGCAGATCGAACAATCCCAGGGCGGCGACGATGATGATGGCGGCCAGCGCAGGTACCGGCAGAAAGTGAAACAGCGGGGTAAGCACCAGCAGCGTGAGGCCAACTACGGTGGCGGCCACCACGTTGCTCAGGGGCGTACAGGCACCGGCCCGGGCGTTGACGGCCGTGCGCGAAAAGCTTCCGGAAACAGGCAGGCTCTGAAAAAAGCTTCCCACCAGGTTGGCCGCGCCGATCGCCAGCAGCTCCCGGTTGGGACGGACGCTGTAGCGATAGCGGGCGGCAAAGACCTTCCCCAGCGTAATCACGTTCATGAACTGCACGAGCGCCAGCGTGACGGCCGTCGGCAGCAGCGCACGCACGGTGGACAGCTCAAGTTCGGGTGGTGCAAAGGAGGGCAGGCCCCGGGGAATGGAGCCCACGACGGCCACCCCCAGCCGATCCGGCCGCAACAGCCAGACCAGCAACGTGCCGAGCACCACTACGACCAGCGCCGAGGGCAGACGCGGCGCGAAGCGCTGCAGACCCACCAGCAGTAGCAACGCACCGACGCCCAGCGCCAGCGTGAGCAGGTGCACCTCCGGAAGATGCGTGAGCGTCAGCCAGAGCCGGACCGGCAGCGACGAGGCGGACGGCAGCGAAAGCCCCAGCAGGCTGTCTACCTGGCTGAAGGCGATGATGAGCGCCGCTCCCGAGGCGAAGCCGGTCAGCACCGGACGGGAGAGCAGGTTGACCAGAAAGCCCAGCCGCGCCAGCCCCATGACGAGCTGAAGCACGCCAACCAGCGCCGTCAGCAGTAGCGCCAGCGCCAGGTAGCGGGGCGAGCCCGGCTCGGCCAGCGGCGTCAGTCCGGCCGCCACGATGAGCATGTCGATGGCGATGATGCCGACAGCCAGATGGCGCGAGGTGCCCAGCAATGCGTAAACGAGCAGAGGAATCAGGGAGGCATACAGGCCATAGACCGGTGGCACACCGGCCAGCAGGGCGTAGGCCATACTCTGGGTCACGAGCATGACACCCACCGTCAACCCGGCCACCAGATCCCCCTTCAGCTCGGCACGGCCGTAGCGGGGTAGCCAGTCCAGTGCCGGTATCAGGCGGCGTGCCGGTAAACGATATGAAAACCTTCCAGACAATGATCGCGCAGTCCTGTATTACCTGGAAACACAAACGCTGCAGAAGATATGGAGATCGCCTTCTGGACGCCTGCGCGGTGAACTCATCAACCCACTGCACGTACCAGCACAAAAGCAGGAGTCGTTCAGACGGTTGGTCCGTGGCGATGCTGGTGCTTTATCGACGAAAGAAAGATCCGGTGGCTGACGAAGTAGCCGAGCGACTTCGCGAGCTGGTGCTGGCGCATCGGGTGGTGCCGGTGGACGGCGACGCGCAGCTTCCGGATGGCTCGGTGCCGGCCGCCTGGCCGGTGCTGGCCGAAAGCAACGGAGCGCGCTACGAGGGCGCCGAGGCCATTCGGGCCTTTCTGGACACACTGACCTACGAGGTGACGCTCAACCGGCAGTTTCAGTCCGACGCCTGCTACCTGGACCCCGACAATCCCACGCACTGCCTTTAACCCCGCCGTTTCCAGACCAGCGTCTTATGGCTACAGAAAAATTGACAATTCGGCTGGATCGCGCACTGGTGGCTCGGGCACGCCGGATTGCACGGGAACGGGGCATTCCGCTTTCACGGCTGATTGCCGAACTGCTCCAGCAGTTACCTGAAGTGCCGAAGCAACAAACCGCAACGGTTGACTGGAAACAGTCGTTGCCTCCGCGCACGCGTCGCCTGGTCGGTCTCGCTGCAGGCGCCGGATGAAATTCTGGTTTCAACCTATGTGCTGGAGATTTCGGGGCTTTTAGGCATTTCCGATGCGACCGCCTGCACAATGCGGGCGGCATCCGCTACGGCAGCCCGCGCCTCTTCAAAGCTGATGTCCGGAAGGTCGCCAGGGTATCGTGCCTCTACGGCATATTCGGTGAGTCGCTCAAGGTCGACTTGCAGATGTCTGACTCGCCAGCGGGAGGGGATGCGGGTATGTAGCGCCTCCAAGTCATGAGTACGAGGGAAAAAGATCCCTTCAGCGATTAACACAGCCTTTAATGCTTTTTCGGCAGCCTGCTGGGCAAGCCAGGCAGGATGGCGTGGAATAACCTCGCCCATGGCAAGAAGCCGTTGGGCAGTTGTCAGATCTTCCTGTGCATAGCGAAGCCAGCGCCGCGCTTCTCGAAGGCGAAATTGTAAATGGCTATGTGCGCTCATAGATGACCCGCCCTTCCTGAATGGCCTGACCGACTACGTGCCAGAAACAGCCTTTCAAACGGGCTACTTCTTCCGGTGTGGCTACAAAAATATCTTTGGCCACAGGCAGATCTGAAAGTACCCGCCGCATGGCAATGGCCGTTTCCCGCTTATGGTCCACCTTGTCGAGTACGACAAGCAGATCCAGATCGCTTGCTTCGTCGGCTTGGTACCGGGCATGCGAACCGAATAGTACGATCTGAACCGGATTGAAATGCTGCACCAGACGACGTACGATTTCGTCGAGATAGGTGAGCGCCGGGGATGTCTGGACAGCCATTTCGTTCCGTTGTCGCGTTTCCAAGGGGATATAAAAGAATTGGTGCTGACGGTTCCGAACGGGACGGATTTTTAACCCCGCCGTTGCCAGACCAGCCGCATGGTGGCAGCGGGGCCGCGGTGGCCCGGACCTTCGTTCAGTTCGGGCGTGGCATTTTCCAGCAGGAGAATCCCTTCCGGATCAAAATGCCGGCGCAGCTCGTCGGCCGTTACCATCCAGCTTGGATCGGGTGGGCCGCCGCTGGTGTAGCCCTCGGTGCGCTGCTCGGGACGAAACCACTCGGCGATCAGGTAGCCACCGGGGCGCAGGATGCGATGGATCAACGCATAGAGGGCGGGGCGCGCCTCGGGCGGCAGGTGCAGAAAAGTGATCACCACGGCGTCCCAGGTACGGTCCGGTTGCCATCGCGTGACGTCGGCCCGGATCGTCTCGACGGCGACGCCCTGCTGTGCGGCCAGTCGGCGCGTTTTTTCCAGCCCGGCCTCGGCGTAATCGACGGCCGTCACCTGGAAGCCCCGGCGCGCCAGCCAGACGGCATTGCGGCCCTCACCCGCGCCCAGCTCGACCACCTCGGCACCGGGCCGGAGGTAGCGTGGCGCTGTTTCGGCCACGAAGGCGTTGGGCTCGGTGCCGTAGAAAAACGTCGGCTCCGCAAAGCGCTGATTCCAGAGTTCAGGGCGCATCGTTCAGCAGTTCACTGAGGGGTTGGCGGGCCCAGAGCACGGTACCCGTCTGCAGGGCGGCTCGGGCCAGCGGCTGGCCACGTCGGATCTCGGCCAGCGTGTAGGGAAAGAGGTCCAGATCCACCGGAAACGTCTCGGGGCGGTACCGGTCAATCCGCTCCAGAAAAGGCCGATCCGAGTCTCGAAGTACCACCAGCACATCTATGTCGCTTCCCACGCCGGCCTCGCCTCGTGCCCACGAGCCGAAGCACACCACGGCCAGCACTTCTTCCCGATGCTGGAGGGTTTCGACGAGCGCCTGCAGCGCCGCCTCAACCCGACGCCGGTCCAGCGAGAAGACCGTGACCGAACCGAAGGATTGCTTCTGCACAGCGGATGGCATGTTCGGCTTCCTGGCGCGTGAAGAATTCCGTCGGGGCACCTTCCAGCAGGCCGTTGGGGTAGCGCGTGGGAATGTATAGCTTGTCCAGCACTTTGGCGGCATCCAGGAGGTCGGCTTCGATCGCCACCCCCTGGGCCTTCAGGGCCTTTTCGGCCGCCTGCTGCGCCGCAGCTCACTCGTAGTCTTCGTCTTCCAAGCGCATGACGGGCATGGTGCAGGTCGGCTTCGGCCTGCACCCACCAGTCACGGGCGCGTTGCATGTGGCAAGGCGATGGATTTCCAGGCGTGGCAACCTGACCCACGCGTCCGGCGGATGTTCCGCCTTCAGCGCGCCATTTCGGCGCCGGCGCGGGCCAGCTCTTCCTGTCCGCCGCTGGTGCAGGTTTCCAGGCCACGTTCGCGCAGCAGTCGGGCGGCCTGTCCGCTTCGATTGCCGGAGCGACGGTAATACCTGGAAAACTATATATCATCCCGTAGAAACCGCACGAAAGCCCTGCTGCAGCAGGTGCCAGAGGGTAGCCGGGTCGAGGCCGTTGAGGCCGGTGCGGAGGCGCAGCGTGCACCAGAAGTCCAGCGCCAGCATCTGTACGAAGTGGATCGGCACGGCGATCCAGAACGAGCGGCAGCGCCACACGAGCGCACCCAGCAGCAGTCCGCCGGGGATCGAGAGCAGCGCCTCGGCCGCAGGCTTGTTGAAGTGCAGCGCGGCGAACGGAAGCATCTGCACGAAGATCGCATAGAGGCCCAGCGCCGGGGCCGTGCCGAACAGCATGAAGCCCCGCCACAGGTACTCCCAGCCAATCCAGTACACCAGAAACAGCAATTCGTAAAGCAGAAACATGCTCCAGTCGTGGACGGCGACCCGCAGGCGCGGGTTGATGGCCTGAAAGGCCGGATCGGCCGAAAGCACCCAGGTTCCGACCAGCACTACGGGCACGTAGAGCGCCAGCACGAGCAGTCCAAAACGCAGGTCGCCCGTACCCAGTCCGATCTCGGCAGCGCGGCGCCGGAAGACCAGCCGGAGCAGCGCCACGGGCACGACGAAGCCCAGCACACCCTGCAGGACGGTCCACCACGTCCAGGCCGCCAGTGGCGTGGCCGGAAGTGCCAGCTCCGGCGCCAGCTTGTCGAGGTAGAAGGCGCGTCGGCCGACGAGCAGCTGCAGGTAGGCGAGCAGCGGCGCGGCCAGCAGGACCACGACGGCCTGGCGGTCGAGCCGTTGCAGCGCCCGCCACAGGCGGTGCAGTTCCAGAGCGAGGCGGCCGCTCATTCCGAAGTCGGGGGCGTTTCGGCCGGCAGATAGCGCATGAAAAACTCGTAGATGCGCAGGATGCGGTCCATGCGGCGCTTCGGGTCGCCCGAGCGCGACAGCTCGTGCCCTTCGTCCGGATAGCGCACGTACTCGACGGGCCGGCCCAGAATTTTCAGGCTTTTGTAGAGCATTTCACTCTGGATGACGCCGGTGCGCAGGTCGCGGTCGCTGTGCATGATCAGCAGCGGCGTGCGGATCCGGTGCACCCAGGTGATCGGCGAGTTGTACAGGATCACGTCGCGCACCGAGACCGTGTCGCCGTGCAGCAGGGCGGGTGTTTCCTGATCCCACGGGTAGCCGCCGAAGTGCCAGGGCACCAGTCGCCAGGCGTTCCCTTCGCCCAGGAAGGTCTGCAGGTCGTAGACGCCGCGCTGGGCCACGGCCGCCCTGAAGCGATGGTCGTGCGCCACGATCCAGGCCGTCAGGTAGCCCGCATAGGAGCCGCCGGTCACCACCTGGCGCTCCGGGTCGATCCACGGAAGCCGGGCCGCCGCGCTCGCCACGGCCAGTACGTCGCCGGCCGGCCCGTCGCCCCAGTCCTGGTAGTTGGCCCGACGGAAGGCGCGGCCGTAGCCACCCGAGCCGCGCGGGTTCGAGAACACGACGGCAAAGCCCTTGCTCGCAAAGAACTGGAATTCGTGCCACATGGTGGCCTCGCCCGGACCCCACATGGCCGCCGGCCCGCCATGGATTTCCAGCAGCATGGGGTAGCGCCGGCCCTTCTCGAAGAAGGCCGGCTTCATCACCCAGTACTGGATCTCCAGCGTGTCGCGCTTGAGCGTGAACGACTCGGGCCGGCTCAGGCGCTTCGTACGCAGCCACGAAGCGTTGTGCTCGGTAAGACGACGGGGACGCTTGAAGGCCAGGTCGGACGCGTAGAGTTCGTACGGATTCGTCGGCTCGGTGAGCACGTAGTAGACGGTAGCCTCGCTCAGGTCGTAGTCGCGCACGCCGCGGTCGTAGTCGAGCAGGCGCTCGATTTTCGGCTTCAGGCGTACCACTTCGTCGGCGCTGAAGCGGGCACGTGAGGTGGTGGTGTCCGGCATCGTTGCTTCGGCAGGACGTGGCGGGTGCAGGTCGAAAAACGAAATGCGATAGAGTGGGAAGCCGCCGTTCGAGGGCGCTACGAAGTACAGGTAGCGCATGTCGGGTGCCCATTTCAGGTTGCCCGCCGAGCGGTCGAAGTGCAGCGTGAGCAGCTCGGGTGGGCGGCGCCCATCGATTCGGAACAGACCGATTTCGGTCTGGGCGTAGCCCGAGTCGGCCAGCGGCGAGGCCAGAAAGGCGATCCACTGGCCGTCGGGCGACGGTGTGGGCGCAAAGAGCGCGTAGCCGTCGATATGAAGCAGCAGGTTGATGCGGCTGGTATCGACGTCGATCAGATAGAGGTCGCTGCCGCGGGCGCGGTCCGGGTGACGGGTGGAGTCGAGCAGCGCAGCGGCTACGATCTGGCGGCCGTGCGGCAGCCATTCGGCACCGGAGAACGAGAAGAAGCCGCGGGTCAGCGCCCGGGGCGTCGCGCCGGGACGGGGTTCGACGACGTACAGGTGCTGAAAGCGCAGGTGCGGCTGCAGCGACTGCTCGCCCTGAAAGTCGAGCCGGTGGAAGACGCGCGGGTTGCCGTCGGCTTCGTTGCGGGCCAGCCAGGCGCGGATTTCGGCGAGGGAGCCGTTGGGGTTCGGGCGGGCGCCGGCCGTGTCGGCCGCCGTGCGAGCCGGTCGTTCATCGGGCCAGGGCGGCGTGCCCTCGGCGCGGCGCACGTCCTTTTCGGAGAGCGTGGCGGTAAAGAGCAGCAGCGAGCCGTCCGGACTCCAGCGGGGCCGGCTCGCGCCGTAGCGGAAGTCGGTGAGCTGCTCGGCCTCGCCGCCAAAGAGGGAAATCACGAAGAGCTGGGGCTTGCCGCCGACCGGCCGCACGAAGGCGATCCGATCGCTTTCCGGATGCCAGGCGGGCTGGCTGGCCGTCCGGTCGCCGTGCGTGTAGGCGCGGGGCGGGGTACTCCCGTCGGTGGGTACCAGGTACAGATGCGTGCGGTAGGCGTAGCGCACATCGGGTTCGGTTTCGACGGTATCGATCTGGCGCACGATGTAGGCGAGCCAGCGGCCGTCGGGCGAGACCGTCGGACTTTCAAGCTGGCGAATGCGCAGCAGGTCGGTGACCGTGATCGGCTCGTTGCCGTCCTGGGCGACGGCGTTCCATACCAGCACCAGAGCAAACAGCGCAATCCATCCGGCGCGACGCATCGCGGTACGCATGGGTGGTCGAGGGCTGAATCCTTGAGCAGACGCGGAAAAAGATACAAACCCGACGTCAGCGATGGGCGATTCCGCCGGGAATTCGTGGAAGGCTCAGCCCAGCCCCAGCAGGCGGCCGCCCTGGTAGACGAGCAGCGAGAACAGGTAGGCCAGCGCGAACATGTACAGCCACATGACGGCCGGCCATTTCCAGGTGCCCAGCTCGCGCCGTGCCACGGCCAGCGTGCTCATGCACTGGAGGGCGAACACGTAGAAGACCATCAGGCTGACGGCCACCAGCGGCGAAAAGGCCGGGTCGGCCCGCAGCGCCTGACGCAGGATGACTTCGTCCTCACCGGCATGCGCCACGCCGTAGATGGTGGCCATGGTGCCCACGATCACCTCGCGGGCCGGGAAGGAAGAGATGATGCCGGCCGTGATCTTCCAGTCGAAGCCCAGCGGCCGCATGAGCGGCTCCAGCGCATGGCCCAGGCGCCCGATGAAGCTCTGGCTGATCTGGCGGGCGGCTTCGGCATCGGCGATGGGTGCCAGGCGCTCCTCATAGGCCGCTTCCAGCTCCTCGAACGCCGAGTCCGGGGCGCCGATGGCTTCGAGGCTATCGCGGGCGTGCGCGTACCAGGCTTCCAGCGCCTGGCGCTCGGCCGCCAGCTCCGGATCCAGCTCGGCCCGCGGAAAGCTCGCCAGAAACCAGATCACAATGCTCAGTCCGAAGATGATTTTCCCGGCCCGCGTGACGAACGCCTTGGCGCGGTCGATCATTCGATAGACGATCTGCTTGAACTGGGGCGCCCGGTAGGGCGGCAGCTCCATGACGAAGTAGGCGCTCTCGCCCTTGAAGACGAACGTCTTGAGCACCCAGGCCGCCGCGAAGGCCATGGCCGTGCCCAGCAGGTAGAGGCTGAACATGGCCAGCCCCTGGGCATTGAGCGGGCCCAGGATCGGGATGTTCGGAATGAAAGCCGCGATGAACAGCGTGTAGACGGGCAGGCGGGCCGAGCAGCTCATCAGGGGGGTGACCATGATCGTGATGATCCGGTCGCGCTCGTTGTCGAGCGTGCGCGCGGCCATGATGGCGGGCACGGCGCACGCATAGCCGCTCAGCAGGGGCACCACCGAGGCGCCGCTCAGTCCCAGCCTGCGCATGAGGCGGTCCATGATGAACGCCGTGCGGGCCATGTAGCCGGTGTCTTCCATGATCCCCAGGAAGAAGAACAGCAGCAGGATCTGGGGCAGGAAGACGAGCACGTTGCCCACGCCCGTGATGGCGCCGTCGACGATCAGGTCTTCCAGGAAGCCGTCGGGCATGACGGTACGCACCTGCTCGCCGGTCCAGGCCACGGCTGCCTCGATGGCGTCCATGAACGGCACGGCCCAGGAAAAGATGGCCTGGAAGATGAGCAGCAGCAGCACGAAGAAGATGAGCGGCCCGGCCACGCGGTGCGTGAGCACGGCGTCGATGCGGTCCGAAAGCGTACGCTCCCGGGCATCCGGACGCTTGCGCAGCACCTCGGCCACGAGCGGACTCAGCCAGCCGTAGCGGCCGATCATTTCGGCCTGACGGTAGGGCACCTTGCGGGCCTCCAGGTCCCGGCGGGCTTCCCGCACGGCCTCGTAGAAGCGCGGCGCGCGCTGCTTCCAGGCCTCGAGCAGCGTATCGCTGGTCAGGGCGCTGAGCGCCTCGAAGAACCGTTGCCGCTCGGGCACGTCCGGGGCCTCCTCGCCCAGCCGCTGCGCCAGCTCTTCCACGACGGAGGCCACGGCCGGCATGAGCGTCCAGCGTCGCTCGGCCGGGGGCGGCGGCACGCCACGCAGCAGGAGTTCCTTCAGGCGATCGATGCCCTGGCCTTTGCGGGCCACCATGGGCACCACCGGTACGCCCAGCCGCCGCGCCAGCCCCTCGACGTCCAGCTCCAGGCCGTTTTCGGCCAGCGCGTCCATCATGTTGAGCGCCACCACGACGGGCAGGCCCAGATCCATGATCTGGGAAACCAGGTAGAGGTTGCGCTCCAGGTTCGTGGCATCCACCACACACACGACCACGTCGGGCGCGGGCTCGTCCCGCATGCGCCCGACCAGCACCTCGTAGGCGACGCGTTCGTCGATGGAGCGGGGGTTCAGGCTGTAGGTGCCGGGTAGATCGACGACTTCGACGCTTTCGTGCCCGACCAGCCGGCCGCTTTTGCGTTCGACCGTCACGCCCGGATAGTTGGCCACCTTCTGGCGCAATCCGGTCAGCAGGTTGAAGAGCGTGGTTTTCCCCACGTTCGGATTGCCGGCCAGTGCAATGCGATGGGCAATGGTCGGCGCCCGGGGCGCTTCGACGGCAACGGCCGGTTCGTGACAGCTTCCGCTCATAACCGCTCCACCAGAATCAACTCGGCTTCGTGCTTTCGAATGGAGAGATGGAAACCACGGACTTTCAGGTCGATGGGGTCGCCCAGGGGAGCCAGCCGGACCAGTTCGACCTCGGTGCCGGGCAGCAGGCCCATTTCGAAGATGCGCGGCGGGAGCTGGTCGCTGACGTAGCCTGTCACGCGGCCCCGCTCGCCCGGCCGGAGATCACGCAGCGTCGTCATCGCTCAGGCGGGCACGGCAAACAGCCGCATGGCCACTTCGCGTTGCAGCGCCAGCCGACAGGCCCCCACACCCAGGATGCACTTGTCGGCGTTGAGCATCACGCAGGCCCGACAGCCCTCACGCACGCCCAGCTCACGCAGCCGTTGCGCCTGCTCCTCGTCGAGGGCCAGCCACTCGATCTGCACGTATTGCCCTTTCTGGAAACAGGTCAGCGGGGCCGCATCACTCCGCATGGCTTCCTACCTCCGGCCGTTGGCTTTAGCTTAGACATAGTCTAAATGTCCGCGCGCAGAAATGCAACGCCCGACGCCCGCGGGGTTTCCTCTTCAAGAAATTTTATTGGCCGACGGGAGTCTCGACACGCTGCAACTTCAGGTCGCGCAGCCGGAGCTGGATGCGGGTCTGCCCCTGCCAGGTGTTTTCCTGAAGCGTGAAAGCCAGGGCAAGCGGTTGACCGGTGCGGCGGCTGTGCTGCACGGCCGGGAGCAGGCGTCCCAGCCCGAAGCCGATCACCTCGCAGGGAGGGTCGTCGGGATGGGCCCGCTGGCGCACGTAGAACTTCAGATGCTTGCCGTCGTCGCCCACCTGTTGGGGTTCGCCCACCACCTCCAGATCGCGGGCCATGAACAGGGGTTCTTCGTTTTCGGGACCGTGCGGCCCGAAGTGCTGGAGCAGACGCCAGAAGCGCTCGTCGAGCGTGTGCAGGTCGAGCAGTGCGTCGATCTCCAGGCGGGGGACGAGCAGCTCGGGCGTCATCCGGGCGCCCACCGCCTCGTTGAAGCGCTCGCGGAAGGCTTCGAGTCGGGCTTCTTCCAGCGCCAGACCGGCCGCGTAGGTATGGCCGCCGAACTGCAGCAGCAGGTCCTCACAGTCGCGCAGTGCCTCGTAGATGTTGATCCCGGCAATGGATCGGGCCGAGCCTTTGAGGATGGAATCGACGGCACAGAGCAGGATGGTAGGACGGTAGAAGCGCTCGACGATGCGGCTGGCCACGATCCCGATGACGCCCAGGTGCCAGTCGGGATGGTAGAGCACGAGCGCGTGGCGGTCGTCGCGGGCCGTGATTTGGCGTTCGGCCTGGGCGATGGCTTCTTCGAGCGTCCGGCGGTCGAGTTGCTGGCGCTCGCGGTTGGCCGCGTCCAGCTCGGCGGCCAGTGCGTCGGCCGTGGCGGTGTCTTCGGTCAGCAGGAGCGCTACGGCCCGGTTGGCGTCGCCCAGGCGTCCGGCCGCATTGATGCGGGGGGCCAGCCCGAACACGATCCCGTGCATGGTGAGCGTTTCCAGAGGATAACGGGCGCGGGCGGCCAGTTGCTGCAGGCCCGGTCGCGTGCTCCGGCGCAGATGGCGCAGCCCTTCGGCCATGAGGATGCGGTTTTCGCCGGTCAGCGGCACGATGTCGGCCGCCGTCGAGAGCGCCACCAGATCGAGGTACCGGTAGGCCGCCTCGGGCGACTCGCCCAGCACCTGGAGCGTAGCCTGCACCAGCTTGAAGGCCACCGCGCAGCCCGAAAGCTCGGGGAAGGGATAGGGACAGTCCGGGCGCTTGGGATCGAGCACGGCCACCGCCTCGGGCAATGTGGCGCCGGCCGTGTGGTGGTCGCAGATGATCAGATCGACGCCGCGCGCGCGGGCGTAGGCCGCCTCTTCGGCGGCGGTGATGCCGCAGTCCAGGGCGATGAGCAGCCGGGTGCCGGCTTCCAGCGCTTCTTCGAGCGCCTTTTGCGTGAGGCCGTAGCCGTGCCGGAAGCGGTCGGGAACGAAGTAACGGACGGGCACGCCACGCTCCTTCAGGAATGAGGTCATGAGCGCCGTGGCCGTCGTGCCGTCCACGTCGTAGTCGCCATAGACGAGCACCTGCTCCCGGTCTTCGATGGCACGCGCCAGGCGCCGGGCGGCCGCTTCCATGTCGGCCATCAGAAAAGGATCGTGGAGCTGATCGAGCGCCGGCCGGAAAAAGGCACGTGCCGCTTCCACCGTCGTAATGCCCCGCGCCACCAGCACGCGGGCCAGCGGCTCGGGCAGGTAGTGTGCGGCCGCCATCAGCGTGGCCACGGCGTTCGGATCGGGCAGGGGGCGGCGAACCCACCGGTACTTGCGCATGGCGTGCGTTGCGTTCGATGCAGGTACGCAACGCCAAAGATACCGGCGGGCTCCGCCTTACGCAACCGGCCGCAGGGTGGAGGCTGTCAGGTGGGGAAGAATTTTCATAGGGGCCTGTGCCACCCAGCGACGAAAGGCGGCCAAAGGACTCCGGTAATGCGGTAGAAACGCCAGCAGTCGGTCCAGTTCGAAGCGGGGACTCCAGATGCCCGCGCCGAAGCGCTCGGCGTCGTGTGCGTTGCAGCGCTGCTCGAAGTGGCCTTCGACGGGCACCATCAACACAGGTTTGCCCAGGTAGAGCGCCTCGGCCACGGTCTCGAAGCCGGCCGTCGTAACCACGCCGCGACAGCGGGCCATTTTTTCCAGAAAGAGTCGGTCGTTCAGGTGGTGGAAAACCAGTCCGGGATGGGGCGACCAGCCGTCGGGCCGCTCCGTATTGTCCCAGAAGACGTGCAGGCCGATTTCGGGATGGCGGGTGTGCCAGCGGATCAGATCGTCGGCATAGCCCCGGTTGAGCAGATAGACCAGCAGGAAGTTCTCGGTCCGATCCAGCGGCAGTTCGAAGAGTTCGGGGCGCAGCAGCGGCGGCACGACGAAGAGCCGGCGCTCGGGAAGATCGGGTGCCTCGTAGAACGACAGCGCCAGCTTGCGGGCACCCGGTGGGGCCGTCAGCCGCGTGAACAGCCGGACCAGCCGGCGCTGTAGCGGGAAGCCCGGCGGAAAGGGATAGTCCGGATGCAGGAAAAAATACTGGTGGGCGATGCAGACCAGCGGCGGTTGAAGCTTTGCCCGGCGATAGAGCAGGCCGATCAGCACTTCGTAGAAATTGACGACGAGATCGGGCGCCACGTCCTGAACGGCTTCGTGCAGTCGGTGCAGGCTTCGCTGAAATTCCGGAAGGTGCAGCAGGTTGCGAACAAGGGTGCGGCCGGGCCGAATGCCCCGGAAGCGTCGATCGAAGGCGAAGTTGGGCGAGGCAAATTCGTGGACGGGCGCCTGGATTTTTTCCAGAAAGAACGCGGGCAGCCGGCGTTCCTGGCTTCGTCCTACCAGCACGGCCGCCACTTCGTGGCCGGCCTCGGTCAACCAGCGACGCAACGTCAGCGCCTGGGTCAGGTGACCGCGTCCTTCGCCCTGCACCACGAACAGCACCCGGAGTGGACGGTCCGTCATGGCCGGACGGGCACGCTCAGGGCCGGGAGTTCGTCCGGGAGCCGGCCGTCGCCGGACGGATTCAGAAACACCTCGGCGGGCGTCCAGTGCAGGATTTCCAGTCGTCCGTCGAAGTGCTCCACCAGGGCCGTGCAGCTTTCCACCCAGTCGCCCGTGTTGGCGTAAAGAATGCCGCCGATTTCGCGCAGCTCGGCGTGGTGAATGTGGCCGCAGACGACGCCCTCGACGTCGTGTTTGCGGGCCTCGGCCACCACTGCCCGCTCGAAGTCGGCGATGTACTGGACCGCCCGTTTGGTGCGGTACTTCAGGTAGGCCGAAAGCGACCAGTACGAAAGTCCCAGCCGCCGGCGCACGTGGTTGTACCAGCGGTTGAGCACGAGCACCAGCTCGTAGGCGCGGGCCCCCAGGTGCGACAGCCAGGGCGCGTAGCGGATGATACCGTCGAACTCGTCGCCGTGCAACACCAGGAGCTGGCGGCCGTCCACGGTCGTGTGCAGGGCACTCGGCCGCACCACGATCTCGTCGAGCTTCAGCCCGTAGTACTGGCGGGCAAATTCGTCGTGGTTGCCCGGAATGTAGACGACGTGCGTGCCTTTGCGGGCTTTGCGCAGGATTTGTTGCAGCACGCCGTTATGGAAAGGATCCCAGTACCAGTTGCGCTGCAGCGCCCAGCCGTCGAAGATGTCGCCTACCAGGTAGAGGTAGTCGGCTTCGTTGTGGCGCAGAAAGTCGTAGAGAAAGTCGGCGCGGCTGGCCCGCGTGCCCAGATGGACGTCGGAAATCCAGATCGTGCGGAAGTAGTTGACGGTGCGCATGGCCGGCGGACGGAAGCTCAGCATCCGTCCGGAGTTTACAGATGGCCCGTTAGCGAACGATTAGCGCTGGGTTAGCAAACCGTTGTCTTTCAAAAACAAAAAGAAAAGGGGAGCAGGTTTTCTGCTCCCCTCCGCTGCGCAGGCTTGCTGCGTCAGGGCAGGCGCGTCAGCGTCCGGACCTGCACGCCCGACTCGGTTTCGAGGCGAACCAGATAGGTGCCGGCCGCCAGGCGGGCGCCCTCAAGGGTAAACCGGTAGGTGCCGGCCGGGCGGACACCTTCGACCAGCCGGGCCACTTCGCGGCCGAGCAGGTCGTAGACGGCCAGCCGCACCCGTTGCGCCCGGTCCAGCGCGAACGTAAGCGTCGTGGCGGACCGGAACGGATTCGGGTAGCCGGCCTGCAGGGCCACGGCGGCCGGAATCGTCCGGGCGTCATGCTCCAGCGCCGTCAGAATGCCGAGTTGGGCGAGTTTGGTCCAGCCCTTGATCCAGAGCTCGTCCGGTCCGAAGGCGCCGATGTAGTCCACCGGCGTGAAGAAGTCGTCGTTTTCGGGATAGGGTGCGCGCGGGCGCGTCAGCGCCGGGGAGTTCGGGGCCGGCCGCGGATCCAGACCACCGTCCGCCTCGCGGCTGATGCCGCGCAGCATGGGGTCTTCGACGAAGTTGTTGTTGGCCTGCAGGTGCTGCTGCACGAAATCCTGGGGCGCAAAGTCGGCCAGCTCGTTGCCGGCTCCGAAGCCCCACCAGATGTTGTGGGCCAGCACCAGATCGCCCTGCTCCAGCCGCTGGCGGCTGTCCACGTCGACGCCCTCGACGTCTTCCACCTGAACGCCGATGTTGCCAAAGTCGGTAAAAATGGCGTTGAGGTATTTGCCGCCGGCGTTGTCACGGAAGACGAACGTGTTGTTGTCGGCGTTGCCGGAAGCCGCGCCCGAGCCGATGTAGGTCGCGTTGTAGATGACGGGGATGGCGTAGGGCTGGCCGTCTTCGGGGTCGCGGCCGCCGTCGTGTTCGCCGGCGCGGTTCCCCACATCGGGAGGCATGATGGCAAACCAGAACTGGCCTTTGCCGCGGAAGCCCTCGTCGTAGTCGAAGGCGTCGTCGCCGCAGAAGGCGGCCACGAGGTAGCGGGTGTTGACGGTGCCGCCGAAGAATTCGAAGCCGTCGTCTTCGTTGGCGAAAACCTCCACGTACTCGATCGTCGTGCCGCTGCCGACGGCGCCGAGCGTGAGGCCGTTGATTTCGTTGTCGGCGCCGATGTTGGAGCCGCCATGGCGGATGGAGACGTAGCGGAGCACGCCGGAGTTGTCGTTGTCGTCGCAGTCGTCGATGGTGGTGGGGGTGGTGTTGTTCGGAACGCAGCCGTAGCGGGCGCGCGTTTCGGTAGAGGGAATGCCTTCGATGTTGGCCTCGCCGTTGGCGAGGTTGGTGCGGGCGCGCCCGAGGATGATCAGACCGCCCCACTGACCGCGGATAGAGGCGTCGAAGCTGCCGTCGAGCGGATCGGCTTCGGCCGTGAAGATGATGGGGCGGTCGGGTGTCCCTTCGGCGTAGATTCTGGCCCCGCGTGCGATGATGAGCGCGGAGGCGTTTTCGCCGGTGCCGGGTTTGCCTTTGATGACGGTGCCGGGCTCGATGGTGAGCGTGGCGCCTTCTTCGACGAAGACGAAGCCGTCGAGGACGTAGACGTTGTCGCTGGTCCAGGTGACCTGATCGCCCGGACCGATGTCGGCGTCGGTCACCGTCACCACGTTCTGGGCGCGGCCCAGCAGCGGCCACGCCAACAGGAGCAGCAGGGTGGTAAGGCGTTTGTTCATGGCGGGATTACGT
Source organism: Rhodothermus marinus (assembly GCF_009936275.1). NCBI lineage: Bacteria > Pseudomonadati > Rhodothermota > Rhodothermia > Rhodothermales > Rhodothermaceae > Rhodothermus > Rhodothermus marinus. The sequence goes on along the minus strand of NZ_AP019797.1, from coordinate 3,160,718 downwards.
TGGGTTTATGGTTTGTTAACGGTGGCTCCTTATGCGAAGCGGCGGCCCGAGGGCCGCCGCTTCGCTATGTGCAGGGGTTGTTTTCAGTAGTGGTAGCTGAGACCGATGGAGAACGATCGCCCGCTGCCGTAGTCACGCGTCACGTACTTCCGCCCTTTGTAGCTATGGGAGACGCGATAGCGGGCGTTCAGCAGGTTTTTCGCCGATAGCTTGAGCGACAGATTCGTCATCAGCCGCTGGCTCATGTTCAGGTCCAGCGTGTGGCGCGGGCGCTCGTAAGTGTCGGGCGTGCCGCCGAGTCCGACTTCCTTCAGGCGGGGACCGAACACGTTGTAGTAGAGGCTGACCGTCGTGCCGCGCTGTTCGTGCACGTAGCTCAGGTCGGCGTTGATGAGGTAGGGCGACTGCCCCTGCAGTGAGCGCGTGGCCGGTGCGTCGGGTCGTAGCTCCCGGATCGATTGCAGCTCTTCGGCCGGTACGCGCACGGTCGAATGGATGAACGTCGCGTTGCCGCCGATTTCAAAATGCCGCAGTGCGCCACTCAGAAAGTCCAGCCGCTTGCGCAGCTCCAGCTCCAGCCCGTAAAGCGTGGCGTCTTCGACATTGCGATACTGCACCTCGGGGCTGTCGTTGGGCGCGAAGGGCTGGTAGACGACTTCGATCGGATCGTCGAAGTACTTGAAAAACAAGCTGGCGGCCAGCAATTCGCCCGGACGCACGAACCATTCCCAGCGCAGGTCGAAGTTGTCCACGAGCGTGCGGCGCAAGTCGGGGTTGCCGGTGAGCAGGTAGCCGCCCACGTACTCGAAGGTCGAGTAGGGGGCCAGCTCACGGAAGACCGGTCGGGCCAGCGTGCGGCCGTAGGCCAGCCGCAGGTTCATGTCGTCGGCCAGCCGGTAGATGACCGTAGCCGCCGGAAGCCAGTCGCCGTTCCGGAGCCGCCCCACGTCTTTGGTGGGGTCCTGGCTGACCACTTCCATGTCGGTGGTTTCGTAGCGCAGCCCGGTGATCACCCGCAGCCGGCGCAGCGGCGTCCAGTCGATCATGGCAAAGCCGGCCCGGATGTCCTGGGTGCCGTCGTAGTTGGAAGAAGGCTGCGTGTCTTCCTGCAGATACAGGCCGAAGGTGAACAGATCGGGTGCGCCGTCACCGTTCAGGTCGCGTTCCTGAAGGATGCCCAGATTTTCGGGCGCGAAGTAAGCCTCGGGGTCACCGTCGTAGCGTTTGCCCTGTTGCTGGCGCAGCACGAATTTGCGCTCGCGATAGGTGCGTGTCTTGTGCTCCAGGTAGCCGCCCACCTTGAGGCGCAGGGCGGTCGTGAGTGGTACTTCCAGGGCCAGATTGCCCACCTGGTTCGATTCTTCCAGATAGCGGAAGTAGCGCTGTGGGGGCGTGGTGGCGCGGATCGTGTAGAGCGTGTCGATGGAGCCGTCGTTGCCGGTGCGCAGGCGATAATGGTTCGTGAAAAAGCGGCGGTCGGGTTCGTCCTGCCAGGTGCCGGTCGTGGAAAAGTCCCAGCTCAGCGTGGCGGGCTGGCGCCCGTCGCCGAGGGCATGCTTGCCCCGAAGCTGGTAGGTGCGGATATCGCGTTCGATGTAAATGAGCGCGCGTGTTTCGTAGATGTCGTCGGGTTCCAGATTGTACAGAAAACGACCGCGCTGGTAGCGGGCGGTGCTTTCGGCGCTGTGGTTCTGGATAAAACTGAAGCCCAGCTCGTGCTGTCGATGCGGGCGCAGCGTCGCGTTGACCAGGCTGCCCCAGACGACTTCGTCGGTGCCCGAGATGGTGTGCAGGTAATTATCCTCGGAAAGGACCGCTTCGTCGCGGCCGGTCAGCCGGTAGCGGGCCCAGATGCCGTCGTCGTAGGCGGTGGCCTGTCGTCGATAGCTGAAGCTGGCCACCAGGCCCAGCAGTCGATCGCCGCCCAGGTCGAAGCGATTGCCTGCCGAAAACGTATAGCTCTGGTTGAGCGGCGCCCGTCGGTAGACCGGGGCCATTTCGGGCGTGAGTGCCCGGGAGAGCTGGTCCAGCAGTCGGGCATTGTCGGGGTTCAGGATGGCCTGGCTGAGCGACGGAATGTTTTCGAAGCGGTGTGTTTGCAGCAGGGCGGGCACGTCGAGGCGATCGGCCCGAAAGCCCCAGACGCCCGGGTCGGCGCCGGGCACGGCCAGGATGGGATTGCCGAAGCCCACCACCTGAGGCCGGTAGGTGATCGAAGTGGAAAAGCTGATCGACAGCGCGTCGGGAAAGGCCCGGGTGTTCAGGTTGACGCTGCCGCCGGTGAAGCTGCCGGGGCGATCGGGTGTGAAGGTTTTGACCGTGACGATGTTGTCAAGCAGGGCGGCGGGAAACAGATCGAACGGCACGGCCTTGCGGTCGGGGTCGGCGCTGGGGAGGTCCAGTCCGTTGAGCTGGGCGTTCATGTAGCGCTCGCCCAGACCGCGCACGTACACGTACTTGCCGTCAAGCACCGAGGCGCCCGTCACTTTCTCCATGGCGTCGGCCGCGTCGCTGCTGCCCGTGCGGCCGATCATCTCGGCGCTGATCGCGTCGCTGACGGCGGCGGCCCGCTGACGGGCGGCCAGCAGGGCCGCTTCGGTGTTGCGCAGCAGACGCGCTTCGACCACAACCGCCTCGAGGCCCACCGACTCCGGGGCCAGGCTCAGATCGATGCGCGTGACCTCGCCCGCACGCACCACGACGCCTTCCACGGTCTGGCTCACGTAGCCCACGTAAGAGAAGCGCAGCGTATAGGTGCCGGGGACGAGGTCGGCGATTTCGTAGCGGCCTTCGAGGTCGGTGGCGGCGCCGGTGGCTTTTTCCACCACGAGCACGTTCACGCCGATGAGCGGCTCGCCCGTTTCGGCGTCGACTACCGTTCCGGCGATGCGCCCCGTCTGAGCCCGGACGCTCCAGGCCGTCAGCAGCACGGGAATCAGGAGAAGCAGGCGTTGCATAGGCCGACGGTGTATCCTTTTAAGATCGCCGGCCAAGGTAGCCGCCGCCTGTTATCTGACGATTAACCGGGCATTAGCGAATCGTTAACGATGGGCTTGATGGCCTTTTCATAAAGCGCTGGCGTGTTAAGTGGTCCTGTTTTTGTCAATAGACAGAAAGAGTCAGCGCCTGTCGAAACAAAGATCCGAAGCCGCCGGTTGGGCCGGAAAATCCGCAGAGGACGGCATGGCGGCCCGATCGGAATGGCGGATTCTGCTGGCGCTCTGGCTGATGGTCTTTTCGGCCAGCAGCCAGGTGGTCATCATGGCGCCGATTCTGCCGCGCATCGGAGCCACGCTGGGCATTGGCGAGCTGGAACAGGGTAGCCTGATCACGGCCTACGCCGTGATGCTCAGTGTGATGGCGCTGGTGGCCGGACCCGTCTCGGACCGGCTGGGGCGGCGGGTGATCCTGCTGGCCGGAAGCGGGGCCATGTCGGGCGCACTGCTGCTGCACGGCGTGGCCTACAGCTTCGCCGCGCTGCTGGCGGTGCGGGCACTGGCCGGAGCGGCCGGCGGACTGCTCAGCGGCGCGGCCGTCAGCTACGTGGGCGACTACTTCCCGTACGAGCGCCGCGGCTGGGCCAACGGCTGGGTGATGAGCGGGATCGCCTTCGGCCAGATCGTGGGAATCCCGGCCGGGACGCTGCTGGCGGGACTGGCCGACTTCCGCTGGCCGTTTCTGGCGTTCGGGCTCACGATGGCGCTGGCCACGCTCCTGATCTGGCGTTACGTGCCGCAGCCGCCCGGCGTGCGCTCCGAGCTGCCGCTCTCGCTTCGCAACGTGCTCCGGCGCTACTACGAACTGCTCCGCCGGCCGACCACGGCCCGCTCGCCGCTTGTATACTTTCTGATGTTTTTCAGTATCGGGCTTTTTCTGATCTATCTGCCCACCTGGCTGGAGCACACGCAGGGCTTTCGGACCGAAGAGATGGCGTTGCTTTTCCTCGTCGGCGGGCTGGCGAACGTGGTGGCCGGACCCCTGGCCGGGCGGCTCTCGGATCGCGTGGGCCGCAAGCCTTTGATCGTGGGGGCCACGCTCGGGCTGGCGGTGCTGATGGCGGGCGCGCCGCTGCTGATGCAGGGCGATGTAGCCATTTACACGCTGTTTGCGCTGGCGATGGCACTGGTGGGCATGCGGATGAGTCCGCTGCAATCGCTGCTGACGGCGCTGGTGCCGGGCGCCCGGCGCGGTTCGCTCATGAGCCTGTCGATTGCGCTGGGCCAGCTCGGTATCGGGATCAGCGGCGTGGCGGCCGGCTGGCTCTACACGCAGTACGGCTACCTCAGCAATGCGCTGCTGGGGGCGCTCGCGCTGGTGCTGATGGCGCTGGTGGTGGGCTACGGCCTCCCCGAGCCCGACTTGCAGGCTTCGGTGGGAGAAGGATAGCTTACAACCAGCCCTGCTGCCGATACCAGGCGATGGTCTCCTGAATCCCTTCTTCGAGGCCGATCTGCTGGCGATAGTCGAAGTCGCGGCGGGCTTTGTCCACCGCGCACATCTTGCAGGCGTGGCGGATTTCGCGGGCTTTTTCGCGGTTGAGCGGCGGGTAGGTGCCCGTCAGGCGTCCGGCCAGTTCCACCAGCGCACCGATCGGTTCCACCAGAAACGGCGGGATGTGCACGGTCAGCGCCCGGCGGCCCAGGGCTTTCAGTGTGGCGTCCCGGATCTCTCGCCAGGAGTAGAATTGCTCGCTGCCGATGAAGTAGGTCTGGCCGGTGGTGACGTCCGACTCGGCGGCGTCCACCATGCCGCGCACCAGGTCGCGCACGTGCACCAGGCTCAGCTCGGGGCGGCGGCCGCTGCCCACGATGGGGCACAGCCCCCGGCTGACCGTACGGAAGAACGTGTAGATGTCGGCTTCGCGGGGGCCGTAGACGGCCGGCGGTCGTACTATGACGATGGGGAGCCGTTCGGCAAACGGCGGGCCGTCGGCACGGGGTGCCCGCAGCGCCTGCTCCATGAGCGCCTTGCTCCGGCCGTAGGCGCTGATGGGACGCAGCGGCGACTCCTCGGTGGCCACGCCTCCCGGGCAGTAGCCCACGGCCGCCAGGCTGCTCGTAATGAGCACTTTGCGCACGTTCGGGTTGGCTTCCAGGATAGTGCCCAGCAGGTTCAGCGTGGCCGTGATGTTGCCCTGCTCGAAGGTGGCCCAGTCGCGCGCCCGCGTCACGCCCGCCACGTGAAAGACCACGTCCGCGTCGCGCACGGCCTCCCAGAGCACTTCGATCCGGGAAAAGTCGCCGCGGACGGGCACGATGTCGAGTCCTTCGAGCCAGCGCAGTTCTTTTCGCACCAGACAGCGCACTTCGCGGTAGCCCCGGCGCAGCAGCTCTTCCACCAGGTGGCTGCCGATGAAGCCGGTTCCGCCGGTAACGAATGCAACGCCTCGGTTCATGACACAGCAGGGTTAACGGGCCCGCAGGGCGACGACGCTCTCCACGTGGTCGGTGTGCGGAAACAGATCGACGGGTTGCACGGCCTCGATCCGGTACAGGTCGCGCAGCAGCTTCAGATCGCGCGCCTGGGTCTGGGGATTGCAGCTCACGTAGACGAACCGCTCCGGCCGGAGCTGGCCGATGCGGCGCACCACCCGGGGATGCATACCGGCCCGCGGCGGATCGACGATCACGACGTCGGGGCGGCCGTGCGTGCGCACGAACGCCGGCGTGAGCACTTCCAGCAGGTCGCCGGCTACGAAGGTGCAGTTCGTGATGCCGTTGGCCGCCGCATTGGCGCGGGCGTTTTCGACGGCCGATGCCACCAGCTCCACGCCCACCACATGCCGCACGTGCGGGGCGATGAAGATGGAGATCGTGCCGGTGCCGCAGTAGAGATCGTAAACCAGATCGTCCGGGCGCAGCGCGGCCAGCTCACGGGCTACTTCGTAAAGCCGTTCGGCCTGTTCGGTGTTCGTCTGGAAGAAGGCGTCGGGCGCAATCTCGAAGCGAAACGGTCCGATGCAGTCGTGAATGACGCCCGGACCGAAGATCGTGTAGGTGGTCTCGCCGTAGGAGACCTGGGCCGGGCGCGAATTGATCGTGTTGACCAGCGTGGTGACTTCCGGAAACTGCTCCTGCAGGAAGGCGCCCAGCTCGGCCATGCGGGCTTCGTCGTAGCGGCTGGTGACCAGGTTGACCATGACCTCGCCGGTGCGCGTGCCGGTTCGGATCACCAGATGGCGCAGGTAGCCTTCGTGCCGCCGGATGTCCCACGGCTCCCAGCCCTTCGCCTTGAAGAAGGCCCGCAGTGCGTTGAGCAGCCGCACGGTGATCGGCTCGGGCAGGTGGCATTCCTCCAGATCGATCACCTTGTAGAAGTTGCCCGGTACGTGGAGCCCCACGGCAAAATGGCGGTCGAGCGGTCGGCCGCTGGCGATTTCGTCAGGGGTCAGCCAGCGGTCGGCGCTGAAGGAAAATTCCATCTTGTTGCGGTAGCCGTAGAGCCGGGGCGAGGGAAGGGTGGGACGCACCTCGACGTCTTCGAAGCCGCCGTGGTGAACGAGCGCCTCATAGACGCTCTGGCGCTTGGCTTCGAGCTGGGCTTCGTAGCGTACGTGCTGCCACTTGCAGCCGCCGCAGGTGCCGAAGTAACGACAGCGCGGCTCGGTGCGCAGCGGGCTCGGTTCGAGCAGCTCGACGATGCGGCCCTCGGCGTAGTTTTTCTTGCGCTTGACGACGCGCACGCGCGCCCGGTCGCCGGGCACGCCGCCTTCGACGAACAGCACGTAGCCGTCCACGCGGGTGAGCGACTTGCCGCGGTCGGCGAATTTTTCGACGATCAGTTCCAGCTCGGCGCCTTTCTTCAGCACGGCCCTTCGGGGTGGGTCAACAATGATCGGCCTCAACAAACCACCGAGCCGGCGAAAGGGTTCGGCCCTACCGGTCGGAGAGCAGCGAGGGCAGGCGGTGTTCGGCGCGGCGGCCGGCTTCCTGCAGCCAGATCAGCGCCTGGCGGCGGTCGGTGCAGTTGCTCAGTAATGCGACGAGTTCCACCTGGCGGGCCGCCACGTAGCGGGCCACGGCCTGCAGAATGGCCGCTCCCACGGCCGGATGGCGACGCAGCAGCAGCTTGAGATCGGGGCGGAACAGACCCAGCACCTGCACCTCGGTGGCCGCCTGGGCCGTCTCCATCCGGCGGAACTCGCCCAGCAGGGCGAGGTGGCCGCACGTGTCGTACTCGCTCAGCCGGGCCAGCTCCTCGAACTGACCGTCTTCATCTTCCATGAGCAGGCGCACGGTGCCCCGGGTGATGATGTAGAGGCCCAGACCGGGATCGCCCTCGAAATAGATCACTTCATGGCGGCGGTAGGTGCGGGTGTGCAGGTAGGGCAGCATTGTTTTAAGGACGCGCCGGGGCAGGTGCTGAAAGATGGGGACGTGCCGCAGCACGTGCAGCAGCTCGCGCGTGTAGGCGTCTTCGCGCGGGCGAAACAGCGCCCGGTAGCCGCGTTGCAGGGTGTGCCAGATACGCATGGTCGGGTCGGTTAGAACGCGTGGCCGATGCCAAAATGCAGGGTCGGACGGTGCAGGCCGTCGGGCAGCAGGCCGGCCTCCGGGCGGGCCGGGTCATGCAGGCGATAGGCCACATCCAGTCGGATAATGAGATATTCCCAGGCCAGACGCAAGCCCACACCGCCGCCCCAGCCCAGATCCTGGACAAAACGGCCGAGGCGAAAGTGTCCGGCTTCGGGACCCGGATTGCGGGGGCCGAGCCAGACGTTCCCCACGTCGGTGAAGACCGTTCCGATCCAGTCGGCGGCCAGCACCCGTCGCAGCAGCCGCTGGCGCAGCTCCAGGCTGGCTTCCAGCTTGAATTCGCCACCCAGCAGGTTGGTGCCGTCCAGGTTGTCCGTCAGCTGTAGACGGCCGGGGCCCAGCCCGCGCAGCGGCCAGCCCCGGACGCTATTGGCACCGCCGCTGTAGAAGCGACGGTCGAAGGGGATGACGTCCGGCTGGCCGATGGGGTGCGCTGCCCCGAGCTGCAGCTTGCCGGCCAGCACGGTGCCTGAACGGAGCGGCCGGTAGCGCCGCAGGTCCAGGCTTGCGCGTACGTAGGGACGGTAGAGCAGCCGGTTGCCCGTCGCCCCGCTCCGGAAAAGGGGCAGCCCCGGCAACGTGCCTTCGTGCCGGCCCGGTGTGAACACGGCGCGGTCGAGCAGGTCCGACAGCAAGCCACCCATTTCGGCAGACAGTTCATGCGCATAGCCGCGCTCGCGGCGTAGCGGATTGAAGCGGGCGGATTGCAGCGTGTAGCGCACCACGTCGTTGATCTGGGGGACCGTGTAGTCGTCGAGGATCTGGGCGCGCTGCACGGGATCCTCGATGGGACGGAGCACTTCATCAAGGAAGGCTGCCCGAAAGCCGCTCAGCGTGTCCGGATTGCTCAGGCTCAGGTCGAGCAGGTCCACGAACGACGTCAGCGTGGGCGTGTGCTGGAGTTCGAGGCGGAAGCGGGCCGTGCCGCGTCCCCGGATGACCAGCCGGAGCACGTCGCGACGGGCCGTGAGCAGGCTCAGCGACAGCCGGGTGCGGGCGTCGTAAAGGCGGAGCCAGCGTTCGAGTGCGCCGAAGGGCCGGACGGCATACGGATAGACCAGCGAGGCGGTGATTTCGAGCTGGGCCGAAGTGAGCAGCCCCTCTTCGAAGTTGCCCGAGATAGAGCCGGCCGTCCGCAGGCTGAACGTTTCGGCGCGGCCCAGCAGGTTGGCGTTTTCGTAGGTGACGGCCACGCCGGTGCCGAGTTCGTTCTCGCTGCCGGTGAGCAGGCCGTTGCGCTGCAGCATGAAGGTTTCCAGGCGCATTCGGTGGCGTGGCCGGGTGGTCAGCGTAAGCCGGTGGGGCAGCCGCGGAGCCGCCTCGCCGGGCAGCCGCAGCGTGTCGCGCCAGGCGGGTTCGATGCGGACGTAGGAAAACAGTCCGGTAGCCTCCAGGCGGCGGCGCGTGCCGAGCAGCAGGGCGCGGTTGTACCAGTCGCCCGGCCGGAAGCGCAGCATGCGGACCAGAAAAGACGGCTTCAGGCGGCGCTCCTGGCGCCGCGTGACCACCAGGCGGCCGGGGTGCAGCGTGTCGGCGGCCGGCTCCAGCCAGAGCGTGTCGCGCCGAAAGAGCGGATCGGGTTCCGGCCCGTCCACTTCGGCTTTCAGGTCACCAAAGCGAAAGCGGGGGCCGGGATGAATCCGAAAGATCAGGTCGAACGAGTCCGGACGGGCCGGAATCACGATGGCGCGGATGGAGTCGCGCGTGACGGCCGCATAGCCCGCATTCCACAGGAATTCCATGAGCCGTTGACGCTCCTCCAGCAGCGTCAGCTCCGAGTAGCGCTGGTTGCGAGCCCGGAGCTGACGGGAAAGATCGGTCGGCGGGTCGTGGCGCAGGCGGGAGCCTGCCAGCAACGCCCGTTGCAGCTCCGGCGGGAGCGTTTCGATGCCTTCGTAACGGACGTGTCGCAGGTAGGTCGGAGGGCCCTCGTTGATATGGAAAATCACGCGCAACTGTCCGGGTCGCAGCGTGTCCAGCCGGGCTTCCACGTGGGCTCCGGGAAAGCCTTCCTGGCGGTAGAAGAGCGTAAGGCGCTCGACGTCGGCCTGCACGACGGCCGGTTCGTAGTAGGCGGGCGGCTCGCCGCTGGCCATCAGCGCGCGGCTCAGCAGCCCGCCCAGCTTACCGGAGGCTCCCAGTTCGTAAAGCCACAACCACCAGGTAAGGCCGGGAATACCGAGAAAGCGTCGATTGGCCGTCGTGTGGATGTACGGGCGAAGGATTTCGTCGGAGAAGGAACGGTTGCCTTCCAGGCGGACGTCGCGCACCAGCCAGGCCTCCGAAAAAAATTGCTGCTGGGTCTGCCCCCACACCGGAAGCCCACCCAGCAGCCCCCAGCCGATCAACCAGAGCAGCAAGCCCTCAAGCAGACGGGGAATGGCCGGACGGCCGACCGCAGTCCGGGTTATTCTTCCTCGTAGTAGAAGTCGTCGTCGGCCGTGGGATAGTCCGGCCATATTTCTTCAATGCTCTCGTAGGGCTCCCCGTCGTCCTCCAGCTCCTTGAGGTTCTCGATCACCTCGATCGGCGCACCCGTACGCTCGGCGTAGTCGATCAGTTCGTCACGGGTGGCCGGCCAGGGTGCGTCCTCCAGGTAGGAGGCCAGCTCAAGCGTCCAGTACCCCATCGTCGGCACACAGGTTTGGTTGAGACAATCGCTTTCCTTTCCCTTCTACGGGCCGGCACGATAGCACACCGACCCGAAAAATGCAAGAGGTTACGCTTGCTTATATCGGCTTTTTTCCCTATCGGCGAAAGTTGACAAGAGTTCCCGCCGCGGGTGGTCGAGATGAAATTTCAGTCCAGCGAAATTCTGGAGTTTTCGGCGGCTTCGAGCAGCTGCTGATACTGGTGGGGGGTCATGCTGGGGGCTACGAACTGCAGGGGATTCAGGGCGCGGCCCCGGCTGTCGCGTACTTCGTAATGCAGGTGAGGGCCGGTCGAGCGGCCCGAGTTGCCGCTGAGGGCAATCTGGTCGCCCCGCTGCACTTTCTGCCCGCGTCGTACCAGAATCTTCGACAGATGGCCGTAGAGCGTCTGGTAGCCGGTGGCCGGATGCTCCAGAATGATGTAGAGGCCGTAGCCGGCGCTACGGCCGGTTTCGCGCACGATGCCGTCGCCCGGCGCATAGACGGGCGAGCCGTAGGGAAGCAGGATGTCGATCCCCTCGTGCATTTTGCGCACGCGCAGGATGGGATGCAGGCGCATCCCGAAGCCCGATACGATCACGCCATCGGCCGGAAGCAGCGCCGGCATCTGCCGACGCCAGGCTTCCCGGGCCTCGGCCAGTTTCACGAGCTCCCGGTAGCTGGCGTTCTGCAGGGCGATTCTGCGCTCCAGGGCGTCCAGCTTCTGGGCGGTTTCCCGCAGCAGCGTGGCCGTCGGTTTGCTGAAGCGGTCGAACGCGGCATAGGTGTCGGTGCCGCCCACACCCACCTGCCAGACGTCTTCCGAGATCGGCTCGGCATCCAGCAGCGTGCGGTACAGCGACTGGTCGTGTGCTGCCAGTTCGTTCAGCCGGGCCGAGAATTGATCCAGCTTCTTGCTCAGGCGGCTCAACTGCGTCCGAAGGGCTTCGTTTTCGGCCTCCAGGGCCAGTTCGCGCGGGGTGGCCAGCCGACCCGTGTAGTACCAGAAAAGTAACCCACCGGCCCCGAGCAGAAAGACCACCAGGCTGGCAAGCACCAGCAGACGCCGCAGAGGATGCGGACGAACCTCTACGAACGAGCACGTCGTGTGGTCGAAATAGTAGTACCGGTTTTTCGGCATGATACCACCCCTTCCATGCATTAGAACTTCACACGGCACCCCACCGATCTAAAAATCGTGCCCGGCAGAAAAATCTTCAATGCATGGGTGGTCGAAGGCTGGTGGGGCTTTGCATTTTAACTAAAAACGCACTGGAAAATACACGTCGGCTCTGATTGTGTCAACAGGAGGAAAGTGGACGACCGGGTAGTTCTGGTTTCCTTTTTGCGCGCCCATGGCTCATTCGTAATCCTGCTCAAAATATTCGGTACCTCGCAGTGGTACCGAGGAAGCCTTCTGGCGAATCCGCTCGCTCAGGCGCTGCGCGAAGACTTCGGCCGGGTCGTATCCGTAGTGCCGCAGCAGATGGTTCATGGCGATGACCTCGCAGAGCACCGTGATGTTCTTGCCGGGCGTGATGGGCACCTTCACCATGGGCAGTTCCACATCGAGCAGCCGGTAGGTGTCCTCGACCATCCCCAGGCGGGTGTACTCCTCTTCGGGGTCCCACAGCTCCATTTTTACGACCACTTCGATGCGTTTCTGAAAGCGGATGGCGCGCACGCCGAACATGGCCCGGACGTCGATCAGGCCCAGGCCGCGCACCTCCATGAAGTGCCGCACCAGGTCGGTGCCCGTGCCCATGAGCACGGTCTCTTCCTTGCGCGTGACGATCACCACGTCGTCGGCCACCAGGCGATGGCCGCGTTCGACCAGGTCGAGCGCCACCTCGCTTTTGCCGATGCCCGGCTTGCCGATCAGCAGCAGCCCGATGCCGTAGACGTCCACCAGCGAGCCGTGGACGGTCATCTGGGGGGCGAACTGGTCGTTGAGAAAGTCGCGCAGCAGCGCCATGAAGCGCGTCGAGGGCACCGGTGTCCGATAGACCGGAACGCCGGCCTCGGTGGCCATCTGGACCAGCTCGGGATCCAGTTCGTTGTTGTCGGTCAGGAAAATGCAGGGGATGGGGAACTGCAGCAGATTCTGGAAGGCCCGGCGGCGCTGCGCCGGCGGCAGATGGCGCAGGTAGCGGTTTTCGGTGTTGCCCAGAATCTGAACGCGCTGGTAGGTGAACAGCTCGGTGTAGCCGGCCAGCACCAGGCCGGGACGGTTCAGTTCGCTTTCGACCACCAGGCGCAGCGTATCGTCCACCTGGTTGACGCGCTCCACGGGAAGGCCGACCGCCTTCTGGAGCTGCTCGACCATGAAGGCGACCGTGATCGACTCTTTGCGATAGACGCGGTTGGGCTGGTAGGGCATGGCCGGTTTCGGGCTTCAGGGTACGGGAATATGAGCCAGCAGGCGCTCGACCAGCGTGTCGCTGGTGACGGCTTCCGCTTCGGCTTCGTAGCTGAGCACCAGGCGATGGCGGAGCACGTCGGGCGCCACGGCGCGCACGTCGTCGGGGGTTACGTAGGGCCGGTGCTCCAGAAACGCATGGGCCCGTGCGGCCAGGTTCAGGTAGATCGTGGCGCGGGGCGAAGCGCCAAACTCAAGGTAGGGCCGCAGTTCGGCCAGACCGTACGCCTCGGGCGTGCGTGTGGCCACCACCAGGTCCACGATGTACTGCTCGACGCGTTCGTCCACGTACAGTTCGTTGAGCGCCTGGCGGGCCCGCAGCACGTCGTCACCCGTGGCGACCGTGCGCACCTCGGGCAACGCGTCCGTGCGCGCCATGCGCCGCATGATGGCCAGCTCTTCCTCGCGCGAAGGGTAATCGACACGAAGCTTGAGCATGAAGCGGTCGAGCTGGGCCTCGGGCAGCGGATAGGTGCCTTCCTGCTCGATCGGATTCTGGGTGGCCAGCACCAGAAAGGGCTCGGGCAGCCGGAATGTCGTGTCGCCCAGCGTCACCTGGCGTTCCTGCATGCTTTCGAGCAGGGCACTCTGCACCTTGGCCGGGGCCCGGTTGATCTCGTCGGCCAGAATCAGGTTGGCGAAGATCGGTCCCTTCCGGATGGAAAACGTTCCTTCTTTCTGGTTGAAATAGAGCGTTCCCAGCAGATCGGCCGGGAGCAAGTCAGGCGTGAACTGAATGCGCTGAAACTGCACGCCCAGCGCGCGGGCCAGTGTGCTGACTGTCAGCGTCTTGGCCAGACCCGGCACGCCTTCCAGCAGGACGTGCCCGCCGCAGAGCAGGCCGATCAGCAGGCGGTCGATCAGGTAGCGCTGGCCGACGATCACGCGGCCCACTTCGGCCCGCAGGTCGTCCAGAAAGGCACCGTCCGCTTCGATGCGGGCATTGACGCGCGCCAGGTCGAACGAAGGCATGGATGAAGAAGATTTTCGATGGACCGCCCTATCGAAGTCGTGGCAAACGCAGGGGTTCCCGTCAGATCAGGTGCGCTTCGGGCGTGCGGCCAAAGTGGGTCTCGAAGGTCTGCTGCAGGCGTTCCAGATAGACGGGCAGCTGAAAGGGACGTCCGGCTACCAGCACGCCGTTGCCGTAGCCGTTCATGCTGGCGCCGAAGATGCCCTCCAGGCTCATCGCCTCGGCCACTTCGACGATCAGATCGGCCTCGGCGCAGGAAGCCTGCCAGTCGTACCGCAGGGCCGCGTGCGACATGAGCAATAGTGAGCCCAGCTTCTGCCAGTCCTGCTGCCGGATGGCCACGACCATATGGTGCACCCGGTGGTTTTCGGAGACCAGGTAGCGGAGTACCGGATGCAGCCGACGGGGCAGCAGGGCCTGGGCGCGGGATAGGTCGCGATAGGCCAGCTCGCGCAGGGAGGTGAGTTCGCGAAAGCCCCGGCGCTGCAGAATCTCGACGATCTGGTGAGCCAGGGCACGTTGCCGACGGTGGTGGTCGGGGGGCGGCAGCAGCGTGCAGCCGGCGTCGAGCAGCAGCCAGCGCAGTACGTCCGGTGGGGGCGCTTCCAGTTCGAGGTGTTCGAGCGTGGCGGCGTCGATCAGCACGAACGTACCGGGTCGGGCCACCGAGGCGGCCAGCAGGTAGGCGACGCTGAAGGGAAAGCCCGTGCAGCGCTCGATGACGTCCGCCAGGGCCCGGAGTTGCGCGTCCGAGCGATCGGCGGTGGGCTGCAGGGCGTGCGTCAGGGCGACGGCCAGTGAAGCCAGCCGCATCTCGCGGGCAAACGGCGGCACGGAACTGAACACCGCCATGTCGAAGGCCTGCTCGGGATAGCAATGGCGCAGCACCGAAAAGGCCAGCACCACTTCGAGCGGCCAGTCCGGCGGCACGGACGCGTCGAGCGGGAGTGTCCAGGGGGTCTCGTCCAGAGGAAACAGCAGGCGACTGGTCTGTTCGCGGGCCGGGCGTACGCTCACGGCCGTCCCGTGCGGCGCGGTCAGCAGCAGGGCAAAGCCGTCGAAGTAATGCGTATGGGCGGCCAGCAGTCCCGGCGTGCCGTGCACGAAGGCCGTGCGTGCGGCTCCGATGTCGGCCGGACCCAGCCGCTGCAGCAGCGCCTGACATCGCCCCCTGTGCTCCTCCGGCGCAGGGGGCGCTTCGGCCTCCAGGCGGGCGAGCGCTTCCCGATAGGTGCGCAGCAGGTGACTGTTGGTGCCGTTGGCAGGGGGGAGGTCCATATACACGTCACGATCACAAATCCCGGGGCTATCAGCAGAAAAGAAACGCGCGCTTTTCTTGTCGATACGTTCGCCTTCGGAAACGGTTCAGTACAGTCGATCGCCGGGGCGGAGCGGATAGCCGCGCAGGAACGCATCGGCCGGAAGCACGCGGCGCCCTTCCTGCTGCAATTCCAGAAGCTCCACGGCGCCCTCGCCGCAGGCCACCACCAGCCGATCATCGGCTTCCAGCACGGTGCCCGGAGGCCCTTCGCCTTCAGCCAGGCGCGAGCGGTAGAGCTTGAGCAGGCGGTCGCCGTGCATCGTCCAGGCGCCGGGATGCGGCGAGAGTCCCCGGATGTGGTTGTGGACCACCTGGGCCGGACGATCCCAGGGCACGCGCGCCTCCTCGCGGGTGAGCTTGGGGGCCAGCGTGGCCTGGCTGTCGTCCTGTGGCCGGGGATGCGCCTCGCCCCGCTCGATCAGCCGGACGGTTTCGAGCACGGCCTCGGCGCCCAGATGCATGAGCCGATCGTGCAGTTCGCCGGCCGTCTCCTCGGGACCGATCGGCGTACGCTTCTGCAGAATGATTTCGCCGGTGTCCACCTCGGGGCGCAGAAAGAACGTGGTGACGCCGGTCTCCGTCTCGCCGGCCATGATGGCCCGGTGAATGGGCGCGGCACCCCGGTAGCGCGGCAGCAGGGAGGCGTGCAGGTTGAAGGCGCCCAGCCGCGCCTGCGAGTACACCTCGGGCGGCAGGATCTTGAAGGCGACCACCACGATGACGTCAGGCTGCAGGGCGGCGATGGCCTCCGCAAAGGCCGGGTCGCGCACGGACTCCGGTTGCAGAATGGGCGACAGCCCCAGACGCAACGCCGCTTCTTTGACGGGGGTGGGCTGCACGCGCTGACCCCGGCCGCGCGGGCGATCGGGGCCGGTCACCACCGCCACCGGACGGTAACCGGCTTCGACCAGCCGCTCGAGCGAGGGCACGGCGAACTCGGGCGTGCCCATGAATACGATACGCAGCGGAGACGTGGCCTCCCGCTGCTTCGCTTCTTCATTCTTCATAGCGCCGGAAGGCTACCGTGGCGTTGTGGCCGCCGAAGCCGAATCCGTTGGAAAGCGCCACGCGGATCTCACGCTGACGGGGCTTGTGCAGCGTGTAGTCCAGATCGCAGGCCGGATCCAGCTCCTCGACGTTGATCGTGGGCGGAACGGTCTGGTGCCAGATGGCCAGCACGGTCGCGACCGCCTCGACGGCCCCGGCCGCGCCCAGCAGATGCCCCGTCATGCTCTTGGTGGCCGAGCAGCTCAGCCGGTAGGCATGTTCGCCGAAGACACCCTTGATGGCCTCCGACTCGATCGGATCGCCCACCGGGGTCGAGGTCGCGTGCATGTTGATGTAATCCACTTCTTCCGGCGCAATGCCGGCATCCTGAAGCGCATGCAGCATCGACTGACGGGCACCCCGGCCGGTCGGCTCCGGCGCGGCAAAATGATAGGCGTCGTCCGACATCCCGAAGCCGATCAACTCGGCGTAGATGCGGGCGCCGCGCGCCAGCGCATGCTCCAGCGTTTCCAGCACAAGGGCGCCGGCCCCTTCGCCCACCACGAAGCCGTCCCGGTTCTTGTCGAAGGGGCGGCTGGCCGTTTTGGGATCGTCGTTGCGCGTGGAAAGCGCCTTCATGGCGTTGAAGCCGCCGATGCCCAGCGGCGTGATGGGCGCCTCGCTGCCGCCGCAGAGCACCACATCGGCGTGGCCGTGCCGCAGCAGCATTGTGGCGTCGATCAGCGCGTGGTTGCCGGTGGCGCAGGCCGACACCACCGAGTAGTTCGGACCGCGCAGGTCGTGCTCGATGGCGATCAATCCGGCCGCCATGTTCGAGATCATCATGGGCACGAAGAACGGCGAAAGCCGGCGCGGCCCCTCGCGCAGGTACAGCGCCGTCTGCTCCTCGAAAAGGCGAAGCCCGCCGATGCCGCTGCCGAAGACCACGCCGAAGCGCTCGCGTGCTTCGTCCGAGAGCGTGCTCGTGTCGATCCCCGCATCGCTGAGCGCCTGCCGGGCGGCCGCCAGCGCGTACTGGGCGTATGAATCCAGTCGGCGGGCCAGCTTGCGGTCCATGTAGTTGAGGGGGTCGAATCCTTTCAGCTCGCAGGCAAAGCGCGTCTCGAAGCAGGAAGCGTCGAAGCGGGTGATCGGCCCGGCACCGCTTTCACCGCGCATCATGGCGTCCCAGAATTCCTGCGGCGAAAGCCCGATCGGCGTGATGGCGCCCAGTCCGGTGACGACCACCCGTCGGGGCCTGACCATGTGAGTCGGCTGCATAGAGATCGTCAGGTTTTATTCTGGTTTCTGGAAAGACGAACCTTTGTACGCCGGAAGCAAGACTTCCGTCCTGCACCGGTGCGTAAAAAACAAAAAAGTCGCATAAAAGTCAGCTCCCGACCAGCGCTGCATGTTGGCCCCGGGCGTTTTATCTTCCGGAAAGCACCTTCCTCAACGCAAACCGGGACAGCCATGCGGGTGCAGCAGGGTGATTTTACGCTGGAGATCGTTCAGGGCGACATCACAAAGCAGCCCGACATGGAAGCCATCGTCAACGCGGCCAATGCGCAGCTCATGCCGGGTGGGGGCGTGGCCGGTGCCATCCACCGGGCGGCCGGACCCGAACTGGCCGAAGCCTGCCGGCCGCTGGCGCCGATCCGTCCAGGTCAGGCCGTGATCACGCCCGGCTTCCGGCTGCCCAACCGGTACGTGATTCACGTACTGGGGCCGGTTTACGGGCGCGATGTGCCCTCGGACCAGATCCTGGCCGAAGCCTATCGCAACGCACTGAAGCTGGCCGACGAACATGGCATCCGCTCGGTGGCGTTTCCGGCGATTTCCACCGGCGTGTTCGGCTACCCGATGGAAGAGGCCGCGGAAGTGGCGCTGAAAACCGTACTCGAAGAAGCGCCGAAGCTCAGGCACGTGCGCCACGTGCGGTTCGTGCTCTTCGACGAACGCGCCCGCAGGATCCACGAAGAGGTTCTGGCCCGCCTTCAAGCTACCCCCGAGTCGTGATGAAAGGCACCGGTAACGTTCCGATCTGGCTGATTCTGCTGCTCATGTGGATTCCGCTTTCGCATGGCCGGGCCCAGGTGTTCGGGCACGGCGGCGGCGACCGGCTCGTCGGCGCGCCGTTTGCCACCCGGAGCCCGGTGCTGGCCCGCCACGGCATGGCCGCCACCAGCCAGCCACTGGCCACGCAGGTGGCCCTGGACATTCTGAAAAAAGGCGGCTCGGCCGTCGATGCGGCCATCGCCGCCAATGCCGTCCTGGGACTGATGGAGCCCACCGGGTGCGGGATCGGCGGCGACCTGTTCGCCATCGTATGGGATCCGGAAACGCGGCGGCTCTACGGGCTGAACGCCAGCGGCCGCTCGCCGCAGGGACTCTCGTTCGAGACCATGGTGGCCGAGGCGCGACGCCTGCAGCCTCCGGAGTCCGGCGAGCCGCCCACGATCCCGCTCTGGGGCGTGTTGCCGGTCACGGTGCCCGGCGCGGTGGATGGCTGGTTCGAGCTGCACGCCCGCTTCGGTCGCCTGCCCATGCGCGAGGTGCTGGCCCCGGCCATTCGCTACGCCCGCGAGGGCTTTCCCGTCTCGCAGGTGATCGCTTACTACTGGGCGCAGAACCTGGAGCGGTTTCAGGAAAACCGGCACCTGATCCCCGAATTCGACAACGCGCTCCGCACGTTCTTCCCCGGCGGCCGGGCCCCTCGCGAGGGGGAAATCTTTCGCAACCCGGATCTGGCCCGCACCTACGAACTGCTGGCCGAACAGGGCCGGGATGCCTTCTACCGGGGCGTGATCGCCGAGACGATCGACGCCTACATGCGCCGCATCGGGGGCTATCTGCGTAAAGAAGACCTGGCCGCCCACCGGAGCGAATGGGTCGAGCCCGTCTCGGTCAACTATCGCGGCTATGACGTCTACGAGCTGCCGCCCAACGGCCAGGGGATCGCCGTGTTGCAGATGCTCAACATTCTGGAAGGGTTCGACCTGAAGGCCATGGGCTGGGGCAGTGCCGACTACCTGCACGTCATGGCCGAGGCCAAGCGGCTGGCCTTCGAGGATCGCGCCCGTTTCTACGCCGATCCAGACTTCTATCGGGTTCCGCTGGAGCAGCTGCTCTCCAAAGAATACGCGGCCGAGCGTCGCCGCCTGATCCGCATGGATACGGTGATGGCCGAAGTGGGACCGGGCCTGGACGAGCCGCTGCCGGACGGCGACACGATTTATCTGACCGTGGCCGACTCGTCGGGTATGAAGGTCTCGCTCATTCAGAGCAACTATACGGGCATGGGGAGCGGCCTGGTGCCCGACGGGCTGGGCTTCATGCTGCAGGATCGCGGGGCGCTCTTCGCGCTGGTGCCCGGCCATCCCAACGCCTACGCGCCCGGCAAGCGTCCTTTCCATACGATCATTCCGGGCTTCGTGATGAAAGACGGCGAGCCCTGGCTCAGCTTCGGTGTGATGGGCGGCGACATGCAGCCACAGGGGCATGTGCAGGTGCTCACGAACCTGATCGATTTTGGCATGAACGTGCAGGAGGCGGGCGATGCGGCCCGCTGGCGGCACATCGGCGGCCGCACGCCACTGGGCACGAGCGAAGGCGCGGGCGTACTGTTGCTCGAAAGCGGCTTCGATCCGGCCGTCGTGCAGGAGCTGGAGCGCCGCGGTCATCGCGTCCGGTTCACGCGCGGCGCCTTCGGCGGCTACCAGGCCATTCTGTGCGATTCAACAGGCGTCTATCACGGAGCTTCGGAGATGCGCAAGGATGGACAGGCCGCAGGCTACTGAATCGGCACCGGCGTTTCGCATCGGGCTGATCGGCGGCGGCCGGGAAGCCCGCAGCCTGCACGCTGCCCTGCGCGCGCTTTATTCGGATATTGCCCGCTTTGCGGAAAGCACGCTGGACGTGCCGGACGCCCGGCTGGCCGCCTGGATGCAGGCGCTGGACGTGGTCTTCATTGCCACGCCACCGGCCGAGCGCTTCCGGGTGACGGAAATCGCCCTGCGGGAAGGGGTGCACTGCTTCGTGGCCTGGCCCCCGGCCCCGGCCTTTCAGGATCTGGAGCGGTTGGGGCGTCTGGCCGAAGAAGCCCACGCGGAGGTGGGCGTCAGCCGGCCGCTGCGCTTCCATCCGGCATTGCAGGAGGTGCGGGATGGCGCGCCCCCCGCCCTGCTCGTTTACCGACAGCAGGTGGGCGGGCGTGGCGTGGTGCCCTGGCACGCCCGACTGGCCGAAGCCGTCGACCTGTGCTGCGCGCTGGCCCGCTCCAGCAGCGTGCTCCGTATCGAAGGGGAGGCCGTCCGGGGTGGTCCTACCTGGCTCGAAGCGGTGGCCTTCGGATTGCGCTTTCACAGCGGGACCTATGCGCAGGTGCTGATGTGGCGCGACGGCGACGACACCTCGCCCGAACTGTACCTGGCGCGCACCGGTTGGCACCGCTGGCTCCGACTCGACACATCCGACGAGCGCCTGACGAAGGCCGAAGTCCTTGCCTTTCTGCAGGCCCTGGCCGCCCGCCAGCCGGCCCCGGTCTCGCTCCTGGAAACCCTGCAGGTGCTCCGGATCGTCGAACGTTTGATGAGCCGGCTGCGTTAAGTATGGCCCCCGCAACCACCCGCACGATCATGACGGTGACGGTTCGGCCTCTACCGCTGCGCATACAGGAACGCCTGGCGTCGCGACCCTACGCGCCCCTGCTGCGTCGGATCGGCGAGCTGGGACAGCAGCACGAAATCCCGGTCTATGCCGTGGGCGGCGTCGTGCGCGATCTGTTTCTGGACCGTCCGACCACCGACATCGACTTTGTGACGGTGGGACCCGGGACGGGCATCCGGCTGGCCCGCCTCGTGGCGCGCGCTCTGGGGGGCCGCACCGTGCACGTTTACGAAAACTTCGGCACGGCGGCCATCCGTGTCCCCACACCGGATCGCAGCGGTGTATTCGTGCTGGAGTTCGTGGCAGCCCGTCGCGAAAGCTATCGCAAAGACTCGCGCAAGCCCATCGTCGAAGACGGCACCCTCGACGACGACCTGCGCCGCCGCGATTTCACCATCAACGCGATGGCCATCGACCTGTGGCCCTCTCGCTGGGGAACGCTGATCGATCCGTTCCACGGGCGGCGCGATCTCCGGCAACGGCTGCTGCGCACGCCGCTCGATCCGCGCCAGACCTTCGAGGACGATCCGCTCCGTATGATCCGGGCGGCCCGCTTTGCCGCACAACTGAACTTCCGCGTGGAGCCCGACACGTTCGCGGCGATGCGGGAAAAGGCCCACCGCGTCGAAATTCTCAGCCAGGAGCGCATCACCGACGAGCTGCAGAAGATCCTGTGCGCGCCGCAGCCGTCCATCGGCTTCAAAATTCTGGAATCCACCGGCATCCTGGCGCGCATCTTCCCCGAGCTGGTGGCGCTCAAGGGCGTCGAGACCATCGACGGACACCGCCACAAGGACAACTTCTTCCACACGCTGCAGGTGGTGGATAACGTGGCCCGTATGACGGCCGACCGCCCCTGCGAGGACGACGCCGTGTGGCTGCGCTGGGCGGCCCTGCTGCACGACATCGCCAAGCCGGCCACCAAACGTTTCGTGCCGGGCACGGGCTGGACCTTCCACGGACACGAAGACCTGGGCGCCCGGATGGTCCCCCGCATCTTCCGTCGGCTCAAGTTGCCTATGGACGAGCGCATGGCCTACGTGCAGAAGCTCGTCCGCCTGCACCACCGACCCGTCGCGCTCGTCGACGAACAGGTGACCGACTCGGCCATCCGGCGACTGCTCTTCGAGGCCGGCGATGACCTGGAGGATCTGATGCTGCTGGTGCGGGCCGACATCACCTCCAAGAATCCCCGGCGCGTGCGTCGCTATCTGGAGGCTTTCGATCGGCTGGAGGTCCGCATGGCCGAAGTGGAGGAAAAGGACCGCATCCGCAACTTTCAGCCGCCCGTCGATGGCGAGGAGATCATGCGCACGCTGGGCATCGGCGAAGGCGTGGCCGTGGGTATCATCAAAGAGGCCATCAAAGAAGCCATTCTCGAAGGGCGCATTCCCAACGAGCACGACGCGGCCTTTCAGTACATGATGGAAATCAAGGACGAAGCGCTGCGGCGCGCGGCGCTGTTCGAGGAGATGGCCGCTACGCTCAAAGGGCCCGAACGACGGGCGCTGGGAGCGATCAAGGAGGTGATCTTCAAAGGCGAGCTACCGGCCGATCGGGAAGAAGCCCTCGCCTATCTGCATCGGGTCAAAGAAGAAGCACTGGCTCAGGCGGAAGAGCCGGCCTGAAGTCATTCGGGCAGGAAAGCTTTCAGGCGCTCATTGAACTCAATCAGGTTGAAGGCGCGGAAGTAGTCCATCAGGCGTGTTTTGATGCGTTCGCGCACGAAGGCGTCGGCATCGAGCCAGGGGGCGAGCGCCTCGTAGAGTTCGCGGCGGGCCTGCAGGACGGCCGGATGCGTCCACACGTAGCGGCTGCCGGTGGCCACCAGCCAGCGTTGTCGCTCAGGGTCCAGCGCCTCGAACGGTCGGCCTTTCTCTTCCGGCTGCAGCCACTTCGTCCAGCGCCCGCTTTCGACGACGGCCTGACGAATGGCCTGATCAAAGGTGACCGAAAGACCGCGGCGACGGGCTTCGTCCACCAGGCCTTCCAGCGCCTCAAACTCGATGGCGGCCAAGCCCGGGCCCACGTTGGCCCCGCCGATGCCCGCCTTCGGGTACAGATCGAGGCGGTCCACGTCGTCGGTGTAATGCCCTTTGATGAGGGCGCCGTAGCTGCGCACCAGCGTATCCAGTCGGCGCGCCCGCTCGAAGTCGAACGTGCGCGTGTCGAGCCGGGTGCCGATGTCGCCCACCACGAACACCGGGTGAGGCAGGCCTTCCCGGTCCAGTGCACTCCAGAGCCGATCCAGAAATTCCGCCATGCGCGCTTCGGCCTGCAGGCCACCGCCGACTTCTTCGGTGCCCACCTCGTAGGCGACCGGCGGCAGGTTGCGGCGAAGTCGATAGGTTTCGGCGTGGCGCAAAAGCACTACCGTGCGTTCGACAATGCGCGGGATGGGCACCGGCGTGCCGGGCGATAGCTCCAGATCGACGGTCGGATCCAGATGCAGCAGGCCGTAGCCGGCATCCAGACAGGCCTCGATGGCGCGTAGAACAGCCTGAAAGGTTTCCTCAAAGGGCAACCGGTTGCGGGCGTGCAGATCCTTTTTCCAGGGGCCGCCGTGGTCCAGGCCGAGTACGACGGAGATGTGCAGGTTCAGGCAGGACAGCTCGTCCGCCACAAACTGTGCCAGCGTGGCCGGTGTCCATCCCGTATAGCCACCGTCCAGATCTACCTGGTTCAGCGTGGCAGCAAAAAGCAGCGGTGCGTTGGCGGCTCCGGCAGCCTCCAGTGCGGCCCTCGTAACCGCTTCCGAATTGGGGCAGACGGCCAGCAGCGTATGCTGATAGGCCAGCGGACCCAGCAGCAGCTCGGCCATCCAGCCGACAAACCCGCGGGCATGGGTCGCCAGCCGATCGAAAGGGGCGGTAAGCAGCGTCTGCACCTGCATGGCGTGAAGATGTCAAAAGATTGCTGTTTCTAAATTTAAGAAAAATTTGTAAGTAATTTTGCGTAGTAGCATCTTTGGCTACAAAAAAGGCGCTCACGTTGGAGCGCCTTCAGAGGTCGTGCGCTTTCATGCTTCGTCCTCCGAACTGGAAGCCGGCCGGATGTCCCACATCAGCATCTGTTCGATGGTGGCGTAGTCTTCCTCGCCGTCGGGACCGATGAACGCATAGTCGCCGAGTTCGCGCTGGGAGGGAGGCAGTCGGCGCCAGCGGGTGCCCTCCTGGTCGACGAACTCATCCGGGTACGGATTTTCCACCCGGTAGGACGGGTGGTAGGAGCGGTAGGTCAGCGCGGCGCGATAGAGGGCCACGCGGCGGGCGCCTGCCTTGGTACGGCTTTCCCCCACGACCTTGAAGGGCGCGATCTCGATCGTCGCCCGGTAGTAGCCGTCTTCCAGTTCCGTGTATTCCGGACGCTTTACCTTGAACTCGTCCGGGTGTGGGTACGCACTGCGGTCCGTGTCGTACATGGTTCACTTCGCAGGGTTATGTTCAGGCAATGCATGTGTAGCATGTACTCGCTCAGGGGACGTTCGGTTCGACGCGGAAAATTTCATACGCCCTGGGGAGCCGGGAGGACTTGCATTGACCGGTCTGTTGCGTATTTTTGCACTGTGGCCGGACGTTCCGGTCGGATCCCTGTTCACCAAACCGGTAAGCTTCCTGACCATGCGTACCGCACCCTTTGCGCCGGATCGGCTGCCGCTGCAGCCCCTCTGGGCCTTTGAAGAGGAAGAAGACTTCGATTTTGAAGACGAAGACTTCGAAGAAGAGGATTTCGAGGACTACGAAGAAGACTTCGACGAAGAGGAATACGACGATTTTGAGGACGATTACGACTTCGAAGAGGAGGAGGACTTCGACTTTGAAGAGGAAGAGGATTTCGACTTCGACGAGGACTTTGATGATTTTGAAGAAGAGGAAGAGTTTTGAGCAGGTGGGCTGACGACGAATTGCCTCACCCTCCAGTAGGCGAAGTACCCCGGTTGGTCGGCCGGGGTTTTTATTTCCGTTATCCGCCTCAGGAGATCAGAGAGCGTGGATATGTGGATTGATAGGTTGAGGTTGAAACAATCTTGATGTATAACGGAAATAAAAACTGGACAGGGTTGAAAGTCTGTTATTTTTAAAAACCTCGGCTTTTCTGTGGATAAAATGTGATTAACTCGTCCTTGATTTAACGGACCTCAGGTCGCTTTATTAGAAAACCGCATCTGTGCCGGTGAGCGGCAGCGAAAGCCCTCGGTATTGCCGTTATGCAGTCGCCGGCACCGGGCAAATGGTTCAATCACCAGAACGTACAGGTTTCCGGAGGCAGCCATGGCAAAGTCCCCCCGCAAGTCGTCGGCAGATACCCAGGAGCTCCGTCGCGGCCTGCGCATCGAGCGCGTGTTCTCTCAGGAAGGCGTGCATCCGTTCGACACGGTCACCTGGGAGCGACGGACGGCCGCCATCTACAACAGCAAAGGCGAAGCGGTCTTCGAGCAGAAGGACGTGGAATTTCCCTCGACGTGGAGCCAGCTCGCCACGAACGTGGTCGCGTCCAAGTACTTCTACGGCGATCTGGCGGCCGGCAACGGCGATCCCCGCGAGGGCAAGCGCGAGTACAGCCTGAAGCAGCTCATCCACCGGGTGACGCGCACGATCGCCGACTGGGGCAAGGCCCAGGGCTATTTTGCCACCCCGGAGGATGCCGAGCGCTTCTACGATGAGCTGACCTGGCTCTGCCTGCACCAGTACGGCGCTTTCAACTCGCCGGTCTGGTTCAACGTGGGCCTCTATCATCAGTACGGCGTGCGTGATACGGGGGGCAAGACGATCTACGGCTGGGATTTCGAAAAGCAGCGGGTGGTGCCCGTCGATCCCTACGAGCGGCCCCAGGCCTCGGCCTGCTTCATCATCTCGGTAGAGGACTCGATCGACGACATCTGGCAGCTCATGGCCGAAAGCGCCCGCCTGTTCAAGTTCGGTTCCGGGGTGGGCGCCGACTGGTCCAAGCTGCGCTCGACGAAGGAGAAGCTTTCGGGCGGTGGCCGGCCTTCGGGTCCGGTTTCGTTCATGCGCGTGCAGGACGCCACGGGGGCCACGATCAAGTCGGGAGGGAAGACGCGCCGGGCTGCCATCATGCAGACGCTGAAGGTCTGGCACCCCGACATCATGGAGTTCGTCACGGCCAAGGCTAAAGAGGAAAAGAAGGCCTGGGCGCTGATCGAGCAGGGGTACGACGGTTCGTTCAACGGCGAGGCTTACAGCTCGGTCGCCTTCCAGAACGTGAACCAGTCCGTGCGCGTCACGGACGAATTCATGGAGGCCGTGCTGGCCCGCAAGAAGTTTCCGCTCAAGGCCGTGACGACAGGCGAGGTCATCGAGGAGATCGACGCCTACGAACTGCTCTACAAGGTGGCCGAGGGTACCTGGATCTGCGGCGATCCGGGCCTGCAGTACGAGGACACCATTCAGCGCTGGCACACCTGCAAAAACAGCGGGCCGATCAACTCCAGCAATCCGTGTGTGACGGGCGACACGCTGGTGGCCACCGAGGATGGATTGCGGCGCATCGACAGTCTGGTGGGCGAAACGCCGCGGGTAGTCGGACTGGACGGACGCCTGCATCGGACCACCCGGGTGATCGAGACGGGCGTCAAGCCGGTCTACCGACTGCGCACCCGTTGCGGTTATGAGGTGAAGCTGACGGCCGATCACCCGGTGTGGACGGAAAACCGCGGTGATGTGCCGGCCGCCGAACTGACTCGCAACGACATCGTGCGTCTGGTGCCGCCGCGCTTCGGTCGGGAGCATCTGGATCCTGAAGTGGCCGAGTACATCGGTCTGATGGTCGGGGACGGTTGCATTTCGCATGAAGTGGCCACTTTGATGTTGGATCGGCGGGAAAAGGCTGTGGCCGAAAAAGTCGCTCAGGTTGTCAATCAGTTTGATCGACAGACCCATTTTGAAGGTGTTCGGGTGGCAGAGCGGCCTACCGGAGTTGCCGTTGCTACTGGCGCTCGAGCCGTACAGGAGGTTTTGAAGCGGTTTGCTGTGCTGGACGAGGGTTCGTCAGCAAAACGATTTACTGAGGAAGTCTTTCGGCTGGATCGACAGAGTGTGGCAGCGCTGCTACGAGGACTGTTTACGGCCGATGGCACGGTAGCCAACTATGGTAGAAAGAGCCAGTACATCAGCCTGGAATCGACTTCGCGCGAACTCCTGAAGCAGGTTCAGTTACTTCTGCTGGGCTTTGGTATCAAGAGCAAGCTGTATGAAAACCGGCGTTTGACCGATCGTGCATTGTTGCCGGACGGTAGAGGTGGGGTAAAAGAATACCGCGTTCAGCCTCTATACAGTCTGCGCATTAGCCGGTCGAGCCGGGTCCGCTTTGAGCGAGAGATTGGTTTTCTGCCGGAGAGTCCGAAGGCTGCCGCCCTGCGTGAGCTGAATGCTACCGTGTCGGCGTACGAAGATCCGCTGGTCGATCAGGTTGTTTCGCTTGAACTGCTGGGTGAGGAACCTGTCTACGACCTGACGGAGCCGGTTACGGATCACTTTGTGGCCAACGGCATCGCCGTCCACAACTGCTCCGAATACATGTTCCTCGACAACTCGGCCTGCAACCTGGCCTCGCTGAACCTGCGCAAGTTCCAGCGGGAGGACGGGTCGTTCGACGTCGAGCGTTTCCGGGCGGCCGTGCGGATTTTCATCACGGCCATGGAGATCCTCGTGGACAATGCCGGCTATCCGTCGGAAAAGATCGCCCAGAACAGCCACGACTACCGGCCGCTGGGACTGGGCTTTGCCAATCTGGGCGCCATGCTGATGGCCATGGGTCTGCCCTACGACAGCGATGAAGGACGGGCCGTGGCCGGTGCCATCACGGCGATCATGCACGCGGAAGCCTATGCCCGGAGCGCCGAGATCGCGGCCATCGAGCACATCGGGCCGTTCCCGGGCTTCGAAAAGAACCGGGAGCCCATGCTCGAGGTGATGCGCATGCACCAGGCGGCCGTCGAGGACATTCATCCGAGCTGTCCGGCCTACCTGAAGGAAGCCGCCCGCGAAAGCATGGCGCGCATGGTGGCGCTGGGCGAACGCTACGGCTACCGTAACGCCCAGGCCACGGTACTCGCGCCCACCGGATGCCTTGTGGGGGACTCGTTGATTGCCACAGACCGCGGGCTTGTGCGCCTGCAGACCCTGGGGAATCCGGAGGGACCGCAGTGGCAGGACGTGTCTTTCCGGGTCTTCACAGACGAAGGCCAGAAACTGGCTACCAGGTTCTATGTGAACGGCATCGAAGCGACCCGCAAAATTCGCACGCGGGCCGGCTATACCATTCAGGGAACGCTGCAACATCGCATCAAAGTAGTGGACCCCAATACCGGCCAGTGGGTGTGGAAACGGTTCAGCGACATTCGGCCGGGAGACATTGTGCCGCTGGCCATGAATACGATTATCGGCCAGCCGCGCACGGTCACCTTACCACCGCTGGGCGAGCTGCACTGGAATGCCGACCGGAATGTGCGCGTCCCGCGGACCGTCACGCCGGAGCTGGCCGAGCTGGTGGGGTACTTCATGGGGGATGGCAGCCTGCATGCCAAAGGATTGCGGTTCTGTGTGGATGCGCGGGATCAGGACGTGGTGGCGCATCTGCAACAGTTGATCTACCGACTGTTCGGACTGCAGGCTTACACCGAGCAGCGGCAGGGCTACGTGGAGGTCGGCGTGCATTCCGTGCCGCTGGTTCTCTGGTGGGAGGCCTGTGGGTTTGCCAAACGGTTGCCGTCGGATGCGCACCAGGGGAAAGGCTATCAGCCTTATATCCCGGACACCCTTCTTTACACCAACGATCCGGCCGTTTATCGGGCATTTCTGCGCGGGCTGTTCGAGGCGGACGGCACGGTGATCGCCGGTGTGCCGGCGCTTTCCACTGCTTCGGAATCGCTGGCGCAGGAAGTCCGCACGCTGCTGCTGGCGCTCGGCTACCCGACCCAGACCAAGGTGGAAGAAGATCGACGGTCGGCCCGTGGCCGGAAATTCCTGCAGGTGCTTCGTCTGAAAAACCGTGGCTACAACGCCCGCTTCCTCCAGGAGATCGGCTTTATCGGTGGGCGCAAACGCCAGGCGGTCGCCGAGGCCACTACACGCAGCAGCGCCAAGCGGGATCGCATTTATCTGGAGCCGGCCCTGGTGGAAGAACTGGTGCCGGCTGGCAGTTCGCATCGCGACGCGGTAATGCTTTCGCTGCGTCGCTACGGCGCCATTCCGCGGCAGCGTGTCGAGCAGCTCTACGAAGAGACCGGCGACGAGCGGCTCGTCCAGTACATGAGCTACTTCTACGATGTCGTCGAGGCCAACGAGGATGGCGGCGAGCAGCTGACCTACGACCTCTCGGTGCCCGAAAACGTCACTTACACGGCCAACGGCTTTATCAGCCATAACACCATCTCGTTTATGATGGATTGCGACACGACGGGCATTGAGCCGGACATCGCGCTGGTCAAATACAAGCTGCTGGCAGGCAAGGGCGATGGCATGTTCAAGATCGTCAACAACACGGTGCCCATCGCCCTGCGCCGCCTGGGCTACAGCGAGGGGCAGATCAAGGACATCCTGGCCTACATCGAAGAAAACGACACGATCGAAGGGGCGCCGCACCTGAAAGAAGAGCACCTGCCGGTCTTCGACTGCGCCTTCAAGCCCTACAAGGGCCAGCGCTTCATCCACTACATGGGCCACATCAAGATGATGGCCGCCTGCCAGCCCTTCATCAGCGGTGCCATCTCCAAGACCGTCAACATGCCCGAGCACGTGACGGTCGAGGAGATCATGGATGCCTACGTTCAGGGCTGGAAGCTCGGGCTCAAGGCGCTGGCCATTTACCGTGAAAACTCCAAACGCAGCCAGCCGCTCTCGACGCGCAAAGAAGACAAGAAAGGCGAGTCGAGCGGCGACGGCATGGCGACCGCCGAGCCGAAGGTCATCGAAAAGGTCGTCGAGAAGATCGTCTACAAGCCGGTGCGTAAGCGGCTGCCCGACGAGCGGCCTTCGATCACGCACAAGTTCTCGGTGGCCGGCCACGAGGGCTACCTGCACATTGGGCTGTACCCGGACACCGGCATGCCGGGCGAGATCTTCATCACGATGGCCAAGCAGGGCTCGACGATCTCGGGCTTGATGGACGCCTTCGCGACGGCCATCTCGATCGCGCTCCAGTATGGCGTACCGCTCGAAGACCTGTGCAACAAGTTCAGCCACATGCGCTTCGAGCCGGCCGGCTTCACGAACAACCCGCAGATTCCGATCGCCAAGTCCATCATGGACTACATCTTCCGCTACCTGTCGCTCAAATTCCTGGGGCGGCCGCAGGAAGAAAAGCAGGAAAATCCACGCGACGGGGTGGCGGCCGAGGTGAAGCGTAGCGGTCCGGCACGTGACGAACGCCAGCTGGAGTTGACCTTCGATCCGCAGCCGACTGGCCAGGTGACACCGCTGGTGGGCCAGACGATCGAAACCTTCCTGCAGACGCAGCAGAAGAGCGCGGCTGCCGTGCCGGAAGCCGCTGCGGTGCCGACGGTGTCGTTCCAGAATCAGGAAGACGCGCCGGCTTGCTCGAACTGCGGCTCAATCACCGTGCGCTCGGGCGCCTGCTACGTGTGCCCGAACTGCGGCAGCTCGAGCGGCTGCGGCTGATCAGGGAGTTTGCTTGCGCGGGACGAAGCGCCCGGCTCCGAGCTTTTGGACCGGGCGCTTTTTTTCAGGGTGCAAACGCCTTCAGCCATACGGGCTGGCGGCGGGGGCCCCAGGTGCCGGGTCGTTCCTCGAAGACGCCCGCGCAGGGCGTCCGGCATTCCGGGCAGCGTCCCTGCGTATCCAGATGCCAGGCGGTGATCCGGTAGCCCACGCGGCCGATCAGCAATCGGCCACACTGGTGGCAGTAGGTGCTCTGGCCTTCCGGGTCCAGGATATTGCCCGTATACACGTAGCGGAGGCCGTTTTTCAGCGCGATGGCGCGGGCGCGGCGCAGCGTCTCCGGCGGCGTGGGCGGATGGTCCCGC
The DNA here is from genome assembly GCF_009936275.1 of Rhodothermus marinus. Classification (NCBI taxonomy): domain Bacteria; kingdom Pseudomonadati; phylum Rhodothermota; class Rhodothermia; order Rhodothermales; family Rhodothermaceae; genus Rhodothermus; species Rhodothermus marinus. Next base: position 3,130,182 of record NZ_AP019797.1, on the reverse strand, counting down.
ATCTTCCAGTCCGGATGAAAGGCCGTGAAGTGCAGCGGTACGTCCGGTCCCAGGTTCGTAACGATCCACTCGGTGAGCGCGTGCAGTTCGGCGTCGCTGTCGTTTTCGCCGGGGATGAGTAGCGTGGTGATTTCGAGCCAGGTGTCGGTTTCGTGATAGATGTAGCGGAGCGTGTCGAGCACAGGGGCCAGCGCCCCCGCGCAGATCTTGCGGTAGAAGCGCTCCGAAAAGGCCTTCAGGTCCACGTTGGCCGCGTCCATGTGGGCATAGAACTCGGCCCGCGGCTCGGGACAGACGTAACCGGCCGTGACGGCCACCGTCCGGATACCCCGCGCATGGCAGGCCCGGGCCACATCGATGGCGTATTCGTGGAAGATGACCGGGTCGTTGTAGGTGAAGGCAACGCTCCGGCACCCCAGCGCTTCGGCCACGCGCGCGATGGTTTCCGGCGTGGCTTCATCGGCCAGCGTGTCCATTTCGCGCGACTTGCTGATGTCCCAGTTCTGGCAAAACCGGCAGCCCAGGTTGCAACCCGCCGTACCGAACGAGAGCACGGCCGTGCCCGGCAGGAAGTGGTTCAGTGGCTTTTTTTCGATGGGATCGATGCAGAACCCGCTGGAGCGGCCGTAGGTGGTCAGCACGATCTGGCCGTTCCGGTTCATGCGCACGAAGCAGAAGCCCCGCTGGCCTTCCTGCAGCCGGCAGTGCCGCGGGCACAGGTCGCACTGCACCCGTCCGTCTTCCAGTCGGTGCCAGTATTTCGTGGGATGGTACGTTTCCATACCCGCCGCTCGTCCCGCCGTCGCTTTATTTTTACCCCGGGTTTTAAGTGTCGAACGGTGAAAACGTTCACGCGCCATGGTAAAGGGACGCGCGCTTGCCGTCGCGCTGGGACTGCTGCTGGCCGGAAGCGTTTGCACGGGGTACGGTCAGCCGGCCGCCTGGTGGGGCGTGCAGGCCAAAGCCGTGGGCGGGGTGGGCGTGATGGCGGAAGGTCCGCTGGGCGATGGCCTGCGCGGGACGCTCGGAGCGGGGTGGCTGCTGCTGATTGTAGATGGATTTGCCGGCGCGACTGCGCGCCCGGATGAACCGGTCAATCTGCTGGGGCGCCTGCATCTGATGTACATGGCGAGCTTCTGGGATGGAGAGGCAACGGTCGCTTTCGGACTGGAGCCCGGCGTGCGGGTGTGGCTTCCCGGCCGGCGATGGGCTATAGAGGGTGGTTTGATCGGCGTGCCCCGATGGAAGGAGCGGCTGTCCGGAGGGCCCGGACGCGACGGCCTTTCCCGTCGGCGCGTGCTGCAATGGGACCTCCTCCCGAACGTGGGACTGGTGATGCGGCTGGGGCGGATTCGGGATTAGAAATACACCCGTCCGCGCAGGAAAAGCACGTCGGGCAACAGGCCGTACTCGCTGAGCCGATCCCCTTCGCCCAGCCAGCCGCCCAGCACGAGATCGACGGCCTGGGTGGCCAGCCAGGTGAGCTGCAGGCCGGTGTAGCAGCTCCGGTCGTTCAGATTGCGCAGGTGCAGCGCCTGGAGTTGCACGAGCGGGTGGAGTTCGTACTGCAGGAGCAGCGCCAGCTCGTCGCGGCCCACCTGTACGGCTTCTCCGGAGGCCAGCGCCGTCCAGTCGTAGGCTTCGGGACGGGCCGCCCCCCGGCCGTTCCGGTAGTACTCGACGAGCCCGTACCACCGGGGCGAGAACTGATGATCGAGGCCCAGCACAAGGCTGATCGCGTGGTTCTGCTCCCAGAGCAACTCGGCGCGGGCACCGGCCGTGCCCAGGTTGCCGGCCGCCGTCAGCCCCACGGTGGCCCGTCGGCGCAGAATCGCGCCCACGAGCGCCAGGTCGTAGGTGCCTGCGTGGGTGCGCCAGCGGAAGGCCACGTTGTGCCAGCGGCCGCGACGCTCCGGGTTGTACACCAGCTCCAGGTCGCTGAGCAGGCCCAGATAGTAGCGTACGGCGAGCGCGTCGGCGCCGCTTTTTTCGAGCTGGTCGAACTCGAAAGGCGCCAGCGGATTGAAAAAATCCACCGGCGTCCAGAGGCGACCGACGCCCCAGGCGATGCGCTGGCGGCCCATCTCGATGCGGCCCCAGTCGAACGACCTTCGCAGCGAAAGCCGATCGATCCCGTGGGCGATTCGGGTAGAGCGGTCGTGATAGAGCCGTGCGCTCAGATCCACGAGCTGGCGGGGCGGCGGGGGCGCTTCGCCCTCGAGCAGGCCCGGGGTCCAGAGGTAGAGCAGATTCAGTTCGTAGGCGAGCTGGAGACGCAGGCCGCCGGGCAGGCGGGCCTCGGGCATCAGGCGGGCACGGACCAGATCCAGCGTCAGCGTGCGCGCCCCTCCGAAAAGCAGTGCTCCGACGGGGTCGAAGCGTTCGTAGGCGTGCAGCGCCAGCACGTAGCCGCGCAGGCGGGCCGGCTGGGCCTGCACCGAACCGGCCGCGACGAGCAGCAGCGTGAGCAGCAGGCGTTTCACCTTCGTTCTTCGCGTTCGATCCGTCCGTCGTGCAACCGGAGCAGGCGGCGGCCCCGCTCGATCACCTGGGGGTCGTGCGACGAAAAGACGAACGTCACGCCCTGCGTGCGGTTGAGCTGTTCCATCAGGTCGAGCAGACGGGCGCCGGTGGCCGAGTCGAGGTTGGCCGTCGGCTCGTCGGCCAGCACCAGGCGGGGATGGCTGACCACGGCGCGGGCCACGGCCACCCGCTGCTGCTGGCCGCCGCTCATCTCGTGGGGGCGTTTGTGAGCCAGCTCGCCGATACCGAGCTGCTCGAGCACTTCGAGGGCGCGGCGGCGACGCTCCCGCTCCGGTACACCCTGCAGGAGCAGCACGAACTCGACGTTCTCCAGCGCCGTCAGGACCGGGATCAGGTTGTAGGCCTGAAACACGAACCCGATCTTGTAGAGCCGGAGCCGGGCCCGTTCGCGTCGGGAAAGCGTGGACAGGTCCTGGCCCTCGAAAGACACCCGTCCTTCGGTGGGCACGTCGAGCGCGCCCAGCAGGTTGAGCAGCGTCGTCTTGCCGGAGCCCGAAGGACCGGCGATCACCGTAAACTCGCCCGGTTCGATCGTGAGCGAGACGCCGCGCAGCGCCTGGACGGGCACGGCACCCTCGTCGTAGATCTTCGTGACCTGCTCGGCCCGGACAATCGCGTTCGGGTTCATACGGCGCGCATTGCTTCGACGGGTTCAACATGGATGGCCCGCCAGGCCGGGTACAGCGCGCCCAGCCAGGCCACCAGCGGAATGATCAGCCAGGCGTTCCAGACCACCCGGAACGTCAGGCGCGGGTAGATCACCGAGCCGACGCCGAAGGCAGCCAGCGCCTCGGAGAAGACGGCCAGGTCCAGCCCGTGTCGGGCCAGGTAGGCATAAACCGGCAGGCTCAGCGCCCAGCCGATGGCCGTGCCCAGCAGGCCGATCAGCAGCGACTCGAGTGACACGAGCAGGAACAGCCGTCCCTCGCTCATGCCGATGGCCCGCAGCACGCCGAATTCCGGCAGCCGCTCCATGACGGCCATCAGCATGGCGTTGATGATTCCGAAGATGAGCGCCACGCCGATAATCAGGTAGAACAGGTACATCATCTCGGCGTAGAGGTCGCGCTGCATGACGAGCAGCGGGACCACGTCGCGATAGGTGAGCACTTCGAGCGTGTCGGGCAGCGCGGCCTGCAGGCGGGTCTTCAGCGCATCGGCCTGGCGCACATCGTCCAGGAGCACGGCCAGCTCGTGGGCAGCGTCGGGGGGCAGCCCCAGCATGGCGCGGGCACGGTCGATCGGGATGAAAGCCATCGTCCGGTCGAAGTCGGCACTGACCGTGCGGAACAGCCCCACCACGCGGAACACCTCCGAGCCGATCTGGCCGTCGGGACGGGCGGCCATGGCCACCACCCGGTCGCCGAGGCGCACTTCGAGCTTGCGAGCCAGGCGCTCGCCGATCAGGATCTCCGGTCCCTCGGCTGCAAGGTAGCGGCCCGCGACGAGCTGCTCGGCAATGAACGTCACAAGCGACTCGGCCTCGGGCGCGACGCCCACGAGCTGCACGCCGCCGTTGTTGTAGGCGCTCGAGAGCAGGCCGTGAACCAGCACGCGCGGGGCCACCGCCCGCACTTCGGGCTCGGCGGCCACCTGCTGGCGGAGCGCCTCGGCCTTTCGGAAGAAGTGCTCGACGGCCGGGTTGGCATGGTAGCCCTGACGGTGGATCTGAACATGTCCGATGTGCAGGCGGAGCTGATTGTCGAGCATCTGCTCCACCATGCCCAGATTAAGCGTGTCGAAGAGCACAAGCACGAACACGCCCACCACCACGCTGCTGAGCACGATCAGCGTGCGGCGCCGGTTGCGCCACAGGTTGCGCCAGGCCACGCGGGCCAGTCCGGTAACGCCTCGGAAGCTCATCAGGTGTAGCGGATGCCTTTCAGCGGTTCCAGTCGGAGCACGTGCCAGAGCGGGTACAGGATGGCAAGTCCGGCGATCACCAGCACGCGCAGCGCCGTGCGCAGGAAAATGTCGGGTGCCACCGAGGAGGTCAGCACCGGAAGAAAGCCGTAGTACTCGTAGAGCTGGGCCAGTTCGCCGCCCAGCGTGATCGGATGGCGGATCAGGTACGTGTTGACGCCAAAGCCGGCCAGGCTTCCCAGCAGCAGGCCGATCAGCACCATCAGCACGGCTTCGGCGAGCACCACGCGCAGCAGCCGTTCGTTGGGCATGCCCAGCGCCAGCAGCACCCCGAACTCGCGCGAGCGCTCCAGCACGCTCATCAGTACCGTGTTCAGCACGCCGAAGGCCACCAGCACCAGCAGCATGAAGAGAAAGAGCAGGCCGCTGACGTTGTCCAGCTCGATGGCCTGGCGCAGCTCGGGCATCAGTTCTTCCCAGGTGCGCACGACGAGCGTGCTGTCGAGCCGGGCTTCGAGCCGGTCGCGCACAATGGGCACGTCGGCGTTGCGCCGGACGGCCACCGCCACGGCCGTCACGCGGTTGCCGGTTTCGAGCAGGTCCTGCAGCGCCGCCAGCGGCAGGAGCACAAGGGAGCGATCGTGCACTTCGTAGCCGATGCGCAGCGCGCCCACCACCACGGCGAAGCGGCTGGTCAGAAAGCCCCCGTACGTTTCGGCCAGCAGCACCAGCGTATCGCCCACCGAAGCGCCCAGGTTTTCGAGCAGGCGATAACCGGCCACGATTTCCAGCGGACGGGTAGCCTCCGGCATGCGGCCTTCGACCAGCCGGGTGGGAAAGTCGGTCACTTCGGGCTCGTAGGCCGGGTCGATACCCAGCAGGCGCACGCCGTAAGAGGTGGCCCGGTTGCTGATCAGCCCGCCGCTTTCCAGCCGGGGGGCCGCGCCGGTGACGCCCGGCGTGGACCGAATGCGGGCAAAGAGCGAGTCGGTGAGCCGAAAGCTCTGGCGCAGCGAGCGGCGGTCCAGATAGTCGGGGTGCTGCACCTGGAGGTAGCCGGTCGAAAGGCGGGTGCTCTGGCGGATAAAGAAGTCATAGGTGCCGAGCTGGAGTCCGCGCATGAGCACCATGAGAAATGTGGCAAAAAAGACGGCCGCCACCGTCAGCAGCGTGCGTCGGCGGTTGCGTCCCAGATTGCGCCAGGCCAGCCGTCCGGTCATGATTACTGCTCCAGCGCTCGAAAGCTGAAGATCTCTTCAGGAATGGGGATGTCGAATTCGATCGAAAGCAGGCGAATCTCCGTGTAGCGGCCGGGTTCACGCTCGTTGTGCATCACCCAGCGGGTGGGCAGGCGGCGGCCGCCCATGCGCCGTACGTCGTGGAACGTGAAGGTTCGCACCCGAGCGCCCTGCTCGCTGTAGTACTCGATGCGGGCCGGCAGATGGTCGGGCTGGCGGATCCAGTAGAGCAGTTTACCCCAGACGACGGCCGCTTCAGGTTTCGGAGTGAGTTCCAGCACGTAGCACGGGACGCCCTCGAGCGTGTCGGTGCGGAGTAGTCGGATGTGATAGTCCCGCACCGGGTTCGACTCGCGCACCAGATCGTCGTACGTGAAATCGGAGCCCATCCACGACTGAAGCATCATGGAGGGCGGGATCTTGATGGTGGTTTCCGTCTCGCGCAGGTACATCCACAGCTCGTTCCCCCGCTTGAGCGTGCGGTTGCCCGCCTCACGGGGCGGCTCGAGCGTGACGATGAGCGCCTTTTCGTTGCCTTCCCACCAGGCTTCGAGCCTGCGCGTGCGCCGGTAGTCGGGCGTGACGACGGTCATTTCCAGCACGGCGTGGCTGGTTTTGCCCTTGATGGCCTCCTCGGCCGCACGCACGAGCGCCACCGGATCGACCTCCTGGGCCAGGGCCGGACGCACGGCCGCCGCCGCCAGCAGCCACAAAAAAAGCCACGGGTGGAATCGCCCGTGGCTTTTTTGCATACCCGCAACGCGTTGATTGCCATCCATGGTATAGCGCATCACTGGTGCCTTTCAGAGTTTAGGCAACCGGGCGCTTTGACGCAAGCGCTCAGAAGCGCAGCAGGGCGCCCATGGGTGCGTGTTGCGCCATGAGCGTGCGGGCCGCCTCGCTCCGCACCAGCTCGATCGTGGCGTCCTGGGCCAGCGCCATTTCGAGCGCCCGATCGATGATGTCCGATTCGGCCTCCACGGGATTGCCGCAGGCCGGGCAGGGCTTCGAGGCGTCCAGCACGAGCAGGTCGCAATGCGCGCAGTAGCCGCCCGCCACCTGGAAGGCGTCGTCCACGGCCACGGTCATAACGCGCCGCTGGTTGATCGCGTCGATCACGTGTTCGACGCCCCAGACGCCGCGTTCGGGCAGGCTTTCCTGAATGCGCTCGAGCGTGCGCACCTCTTCGCGTGCCTCGACGGCCCGCTGCACGGGCTCGATGGCCTCGGCCACCTGATGCACCGAGGCATGCACGTCCACCTCGAATTCGCCGCCCACCTGCTCCCGAATGGCCTTGGGTAGATGCTCCACGAAGCTCGGCTTGAGCTTTTCGGGCGCCGAAAAGAGCAGGTAGCGGGCCTCGAACTGCTGGAAGACCAGCGCGGCAATGGTCGCCAGCGCCTTACCTTCCTGATGCAGGAGCTGCAGCTCGATGTCGTCGCGCTGGTTCCAGTCGATCCAGTCGGTGACCAGACCGCGGAGCTTGGGACCGGTCAGCGTCAGCACTTCTTCGACATAACCGATCTGGCTGATGAAGAAGCGGCTGTGCTCGCGCGAGAGCAGCGCCACGGCGAAGCGGTCGTGCTCGTCGCGCGTGCGCACCAGCGGACGCGTGTAGGGTGTCGAGGCCAGTTCCAGCCGATCGGGTAGCGGGATCGGCAGCGCAATCTGACGCCACAGGCCCAGCGATTCGCACACGAAGAAGGCCACGCCCCGGCCCATGGCCGGCAGGCCTTCCTTCAGGGCCATTTCGATGCGTTCCAGTTCGCCGGCCACGTGCTCGCGCAACCGACGGTCTTCGATCGTGTCCAGTTTGGCCCGGACCAGATCCTTGAAGGCCACGTGCCAGGCGTCTTTCAGCCGCCGCTCCGGCGTCAGCTCCAGGTACAGGCTGACAATCGGATCGCCGGTCGAATGAATCGTGCCCAGTTGCCGGAGGGCGGAGGGCGTCAGCAGCCGATAGGCCGGCTCGGTGCGTTCTTCTTCGAGCCGGGCCAGAATGCGATCCCGCAGCTCAGGCGAAAGCGTTTCGGTCAGGTGCACCGTCGATTTTTCCATAGGGTTCTTTCCGGTTTGGGTGATCGAGTACATCAGAAACTTCAGGTGCGCGCTTCCTGCACGCGCCGACGGGCACGTTGCAGGATTTCGGCCGTCTCGCGTACCGATCGCTGCACGACCATGGCCACCTCCTGAATCGGGACCTCGTGCGTGTCGTGCAGCAGCAACACCTGGCGTTCGACGGGTTCCAGCGGCTCCAGCGCTTCGGGTGGTACCTCTTCCACGATGAGTCGCTCCGTTTCGAGCGTGCTCGGATCCGGAAGCACGTCTTCCCAGCGTTCCAGATCGTCGGGCTGGTACCATTCCCAGAACGACTCCTCGTCGTCGTAAATGGGCTCGGGCGGTACCGGCTCGTCGAGCGACAGCTCCCAGAGCCGGCGGAAGGTGCGTTCGCGCTGCAGGTAGCGCTGGAGCACGCGATGGAGCAGACCCAGCAGCCAGGCCCGGACGCTCAGTCGTTTCGGCTTGCGGTGCCGCTGGCGCCAGGCCGTGATCAGCGTCTCGCCCACCAGTTCCTCGGCGGTCAGGTCTTCGGGACGCAACTCTTTGAGCCGCCGGTAGTGCTCCAGTTCGCGGTGGGCGGCACGCAGCAGTTCGTCCAGGTAGGGCTCAACCAGCCGCCGGAAGGCGCGTCGGTCGCCTTCCAGTACGGCTTTCCAGGACGGGATGACGGTTTCGGTTGCCAAGGTTGCTTCCGGTCTGATGGTTCAGGAATACCTGCTCCAGAAAAAGCGCGGAAAAACAGGAAGGAGTTCCGGAGGAAACGTACCGTTTCTGCAACAAAAAACCCCGCGTCCTTACGGGCGCGGGGTTCTGAAGGTGGGTTCGATCGCTCAGGAGGTCACGGTGACCGGCGTGACGGCCGCTTCGTCTTCCTCGCCTGTGCGGATGCGGTAGATTTTCTCGACGGGGATCACGAAGATCTTGCCGTCGCCTACTTCGCCGGTGCGGGCCGACTGGAGGATGGCCTGCACGGTGGGTTCGACGAAGTGGTCCGAGACGCCGATGTCGAGCATGACCTTGTCGTGCAGTTCCATTTTGACCGTGGTGCCCCGGTAGGTCTCTACCAGGTCGGTCTCGCCGCCGTGACCCTTGACGTGCGTGACCGTCAGGCCGTGCACCTCGGCCTGAAAGAGAGCCTTGAGCACGTCGCCGAGCTTCTCGGGGCGAACGATGGCGCGGATCAGTTTCATGGCGGTTTTCGGGTTTGGGTTCAGGAAGTTGCCGGATGAGGCTGGGGCGCAGGGGCCGGCACCGTTCCGTTGGCCCGCTCATGCTCCAGGAGCAGGATGGCACCCTCGCCGTCGGTGTAGGCCTCTTCGCCGTGGAGGACCACGTCGAGCCCGACGGCTTCGGCGCGGGCTATGGTACGAACCGGCATGAACAGGCTGAGGGCCTTCAGAATGAGGTAGGAGACGACGCCGCTGTAGAGCAGCACAGCCAGTACCGATACGAGCTGGGCCACGAACTGGCCGGGATTGCCGAACAGCAGGCCGTCGGTGCCGCCCCAGCTCGTCTGGGCGAAGACCCCGGTCAGCAGGGCGCCGGTAATGCCGCCAAGGCCGTGCGCGGCGAACACGTCCAGCGAATCGTCAAACCGGGTGCGCGGCCGCCACAGGATGGCGAAGTAGCTGGGCAGCGCCGAGATAGCGCCCAGCAGCAGCGCAGCCCAGGGAGCGATGAAGCCGGCAGCCGGCGTGATGGCCACCAGGCCCACGACGATGGCCGTGGCTGCACCGACGGCCGTCACCTTGCCCTCGCGCCCGAGGTCCAGCAGCGTCCACACCAGCAGTGTGGCGGCCGGCGCCAGCATGGTGTTCACGAAGGCCAGCGCGGCGCTTTCGCCGGCGGCCAGGGCGCTTCCGCCGTTGAAGCCGAACCAGCCGAACCACAGCAGGCCGGCACCCAGCAGGACGAACGGCACGTTGTGCGGCAGCATGGCCTGGCGGCCGTAGTCCTTCCGGGGACCCAGAAAGAGCACGGCTGCAATGGCCGCGGCCGCCGCGTTCACGTGCACGACGGCCCCGCCGGCAAAGTCCAGCGCGCCCAGGTCGGCCAGCCAGCCGCCGCCCCAGACCCAGTGCGCCACCGGCGCATAGACGAGCAGCCCCCACAGCGCGATGAACCAGAGGTACGCTTTGAACTGCATGCGCTCGACGATGGCGCCGGAGATCAGCGCGGCCGTGATGATGGCGAAGGTGCCCTGGAAGGCCATGAACAGCAGGTGCGGAATGCTTCCGCTGGCTTCCAGACCCACGCCGCGCAGCAGCGCCATCGATAGATCGCCCATCCAGGCCGAGCCTTCGCCGAAGGCCAGCGAGTAGCCCAGCAGGGCCCAGAGCACGCCCGAAACGCCCAGCGCGATGAAGCTCATCATCATTGTGTTGAGCGCGTTTTTGGCACGCACCAGGCCCCCGTAGAAAAAGGCCAGCGCGGGCGTCATGAGCAGGACCAGTGCCGTGGAGACCAGCATCCAGGCCGTGTCGCCGCCCGAGAGGACGGCCGAGGTGGCGTCCTGAGCCCGGGCCGGAAGCGCCAGCAGGAGCGGCGCAGGCAGCAGTGCAAATCGAAGTCGCATAAGCGCACCTTATTTTTTTAGGTTGTTGAAATTAGATCTGGCATATTATTTAGGAATTCTGATTTGGAAAGTCAATAACTTAAACAACTCAATTGTATAAGTTAATTTTTAGAAAGCGCTTCTGGTACCTGACTTAATAAAAAAAGGCGTCGCCGCCTGTGGGCAGCGACGCCGTGATCGGTGTGGGCGTGCCGGAGGGTGTCCGGCCAGGCCGTCGTTATTTCTTTTTCAGAAAGATCTGAGGACCGACGATCCACATGCCGGCCATGACCACGAAGGATAGCGCGCCAAGCACAACGTCCATGATGCTACCTCCTGTTTGGGTTGGTTACGGGTTGGCGTTCGATCTATTGCGGATTTCTGGATGATCAGGCCCCGACCATTTTGCCCGGCTTTTCGGCCAGACCGTTTTCGAAGACGTAGGCCGAGACGCCGTGCTCGGTCACGTCGAGCCCGGCCAGTTCGTGCTCGCGGCTGACGCGCAGGCCCATCGTCTTGTCCAGCAGCGTGAAGAGCAGCCATCCGGTGAGGCTCGTCCACAGGACCAGCGCCACGATGCTGATGAGCTGGACCAGTAGCTGGTGCGTGTCGCCCACGATCAGGCCGCTGACGCCGTAGGTGCCGTCGGCAAAGATGCCCACGGCCAGCACCCCGAACAGACCGGCCGCTCCGTGCACGGCGAAGGCGCCCACGGGGTCGTCGATTTTCAGCTTGTGCTCGACGAAGTGCACGGCCCAGAGCATGACCACACCACCGAGCGCGCCGATGACCACGGCCGCCCAGGGGGCCACGAAGGCGCAGGGGGCCGTGATGGCCACCAGACCGGCCAGGATGCCGTTGCACGTGGCCAGCAGATCGACGTGGCCGGTGCGGATCATGGTCAGGTACATGGCCGCCACACCCCCGGCCACAGCCGCCAGCGCTGTGTTGGTGGCGATCACCGAGATGCGCAGTTCGGTAGCCGCCACCGTGCTTCCTGCATTGAAGCCGAACCAGCCGAAGAAAAGAATGAAGACGCCCAGCGTGGCCAGCGCCAGGTTGTGCCCCGGAATGGGGCGGGGACGTCCCTGCTCATCGTACTTGCCGATGCGCGGCCCCAGTTTTTTGGCGCCGATCAGGGCAAGGATGCCGCCGACGGCATGCACCACGCCCGAACCGGCGAAGTCCACCGCGCCCATCTCGCCAAGCCAGCCGCTGCCCCAGACCCAGTGTCCGTAGATCGGATAAATGAGGGCGCTGACCAGGAAAGAATAGGCCAGGTAGGCCGTCACCTTCGTCCGCTCGGCCATGGCCCCGGAGACGATGGTGGCAGCCGTGGCGGCAAAGACCATCTGGAACAGCCAGTACAGGATCGTGCTGACGTCGTAGGCTTCACCGGTCAGGAAAAAGCCCGAGTAGCCGATGAACGGGTTGCCCTGCTCCAGTCCCGGCGCCATGCCCGAACCGCCGAACATCAGCGCATAGCCGAAGGCCCAGAAGGCCAGCGCCGCCATGCAGAAGTCCAGCACGTTCTTCGTGAGGATGTTTACCGTGTTTTTGGCCCGGGTCAGGCCGGCCTCCAGCAGGGCAAAGCCCGGCTGCATGAAGAAGACCAGGAAGGCGGCTACCAGCACCCAGACGAAATTCGCCGGAGCGGTCGGGTCGGCTTCCAGCGTCGCCTTCCCCGAGGGATCGGCCGCCAGCACCGGCGAGGCCAGCAAAAGCCCCAGAGCGGTCAGCAGAAGCCCGTGCGCGTAGCGTCGAGTGGTCCTCATGCTCTGTCTCCTTACTTTTTTAAGGGTGTTTCGACTGGATCCGCAAAATATTTAGCAAAATAATTTTTTCTTGTCAATAACTGAGGTTAAGATTTTTACGAAGTTAATTTTTAGAAAGCGATTTCAGGATTCGATTGAAAAAATCAATGGCCCGCTTTGCATGGCGTGCGGGCCGGTGCAGCGCGTCTGGATCCGGTGACAGACAGATGTCACCACGACGAGGGAAATTGCCGGAGCAATCGGAAACAATGCACAGCGATAATGAACAACCGTATCGATCTGAAGCGTCTGCAGGCGCCCTTTGCGCCGGAGGACATCGAATGGAAGCCGATCGCCATTTCGAAGCAGGCAGGCAAGGCACTGGTGGCCCCCTATGTGACGAACCGGGCCATCATGGACCGGCTCGACGAAGTGTGCGGCCCGGAGAACTGGCGCAACGAATTCCGGCCCGGACCGGGCGGCGGCGTGCTCTGTGGGATTTCGATCCGGGTGGGCGACGAGTGGATCACGAAGTGGGACGGTGCCGAGAACACGGACATCGAGCCGGTTAAAGGCGGGCTTTCGTCGGCCATGCGCCGGGCGGCCGTCCAGTGGGGCATCGGACGTTACCTCTACCGGCTTCCGAACCAGTGGGTGCGCATTGACGAGCGGGGACGGCTGCTCGAAACGCCCCGCCTTGCCGAAACGCCTGATCCCGCTCCGGAGAACCGTCCGACGCCGGCTCGCCGGACGCGCCCGGTGCCACCGCGCGCCGCTACGTCGCGGGCGGGTTGACGGGCCGGACGCCTTCCAGGCCTACCTCCCAGCCCACCCGAAACACGTCGTCCGGCGGCGCATGGCGCCAGATCAGGCTGACGTGGGTGACCGGGAACGTCAGCGGATCCCACTGCTGCTGCAGCGCGCGTTGCAGCGCCACGCAGGTGGCGGCGTCGGGCGCCTGGCCGATGCTCAGGTGCGGCGTGAAGCCGCCCCGATGGCGCCGCACGTCGTCGCACTCGGGCGCCACGGCCAGCAGCGCCTGCTGGAGCGCGTCGAGCGCCTCGGCGGGTTCGGGTGCCAGCCACAGCGTGCAGCGGCCGCTCGGGTGCCGGAAGTAGCGGATCTCGGCCAGGCGTACGGTGAAGGGCAGCAGCGGGCGGACGCGTTCGGCCATGGGCTCCAGCAGCTCCGGCCAGGCTTCCGTCGGGCGAAACGGGTAGAGCAGGTTGATGTGGGGCATCCAGCGCCGCACCTGGCGGTCGTGGCGCTCGCGAATGGCCTGAATGGGCGGCCAGAGCGCCTCGGGCGGTATGACGACGACGGCCGTATGGTGCGTCTTGCGCGACGGCATCGCTTGATTGCAAGGAGAAAAAAAACTATTATGAGTCAGTAAGGCTAAGTTAAACAAAAGATGAGAAATGAGAAACTGGGCTAAAATAATAGTCGGCGATAGTAGAAAGATGATTGAAGTCGAAGACAAAAGCATCGACTTAATTGTCACATCTCCCCCGTATTGGCATATTAAGGATTATGGAGTCCCTGGTCAGATAGGATACGGGCAAAGCCTCCATGAGTATCTGAAGGATCTTTATCGAGTTTGGAAGGAGTGTTATAGAGTTCTTAAACCAGGAAGAAGATTGTGTGTAAATATCGGAGATCAGTTTGCTCGTTCTATAATTTATGGAAGGTATAAAATTATACCGTTACATGCTGAATTTATAGCTCAATGTGAAGAGATAGGTTTTGATTATATGGGTGCAATTATATGGCAAAAGAAGACAACAATGAATACTACTGGAGGAGCCAATGTGATGGGATCTTACCCCTATCCTCCAAATGGAATGATTGAAATAGATTATGAATTTATACTCATATTTAAAAAGCCTGGTAAAAGTGATAAGATGGCGCAAACTTTAAAAGAAAAATCCAAACTTAGTAAAGAAGAGTGGAAAGAGTATTTCTTGGGACATTGGTATTTTGGAGGGGCAAGGCAAATAGAACACGAAGCAATGTTTCCTGATGAATTGCCCAAGCGACTTATAAAAATGTTTTCTTTTGTTGATGACACTGTACTTGATCCGTTCCTGGGAAGCGGAACAACCGTTAAGGTGGCACTAAATTTAGGCCGGAATGCTGTGGGTTACGAGATAAACGACAAGTTTATAAGTATAATGAAAGAAAAAATTGGCTTAGGCAAAAGTTCTTTGCAATTTGATAATGTTCAAATTGTTAAACGTGAAATAGAAGAAAAATTTGAGAAAGTAAATTATTTTCCGAGAATCAAGGATGCTAAACCTCAAATAGATCCTAAGAAGTTTAATTTTAAAAATGATAGGCTTTATAAAGTAACAGGTATAATTGATGAACAAACAATTCAAGTAGATACAGGATTAAATGTTAAATTCTTGGGTACAAAAATTGTAAAGAAAGATGAAGTTTTGAAATATTTAAGAGAACGAGTCTTGGGGAAAGAAATTTTTCTTAGATTTGATAATGGCAAAGCTTTAAATGGAAATACGGTTGAGGCTTACGTCTATCTTAAAAATAAAATTTTTATAAATGCCTTTTTGATAAAAAACAAAATGGCTATAGCTGATAGAATAAAAAATTACAAGTATAAAGATAAATTTATTAAGTTAGAAAGAGAGTGAAAAATGGCTAAGGAATGGATATTAAACGTAGCAACTAATAGATGGGGTCTAAACAAAAAGGATAGGGTTGGCCCTGTATCTCAATGGATTCGTGAATGTGATCCGAAATCTATTGAAGATTGGGAAGGTTATTATTATGACAAACTAAAAAGATTTCTGGAAGAAAAAGGAATAAATTTGTCTCCAGAAGAATATGTAGAAAGTCTCGGTAAAATCCTTTTCGTAAAAATTACTGAAGTTATTCACGCCGAAGTCGAAGATGTAACTGAATATGACTGTGTTCAATATATTTATAATCTTGTAATTAATCGCACTTATGACGGGTATATTACAGAAAAACGCACTGTTTATGAAGAATTGCAGCATAGATTGAGTGTCAAAATTGAACCAGCTCCTGACGAGTGGGATAGACTGTATAATGTGGACTTTTATATTAAAGTTAATGATAAGTATATAGGATTGCAAATCAAGCCTATCACTTATGAGCAGACTCCTGAGTTATATAAATGGAAAGATTGGCTTAGTAGGACTCATGTTGACTTTGAGAAGAAATACGGAGGAAAAGTTTTTATCATATTCTCAATAAAAAGAGATGGTCGAAAAGAAATCTACAACCCTGATATTATTGGAAAGATTGAAGAAGAAATTCAAAGATTAAAAGCCTTAAAGTCTTGAATTACTTGGAGTAATATGTGAATTCGAGTCTCTCTGCTGCTACTTCTGAAAAAACCTGTCATGGCTGATCCGCTACGCTATCCGATCGGGCCGTTTCAATGGCCTGAAAAGCCGCTGACCACGGAGCAGCGGGAAGGGCTGATCGCGCAGCTGGCCGAACTCCCCGTGCAGGTGCGGCAGGCCGTGGCGCAGCTCACCGAAGAGCAGCTGGATCGCTCCTACCGGCCGGGCGGCTGGACGGCCCGCCAGGTGGTGCACCACCTGGCCGATAGCCACCTGAACGGCTACGTGCGCTTCCGGCTGGCGCTGACCGAAGAGGCGCCGCTGATCAAAACCTACGACCAGCAGCGCTGGGCCGAACTCCCCGACGCCCGCTCGGCGCCGGTCTCGGCCTCGATCGCCCTGCTGGAAGGGTTGCACGCCCGCTGGGTGGCCCTGCTTCGAAGTCTGAAGCCGGAGGACTTCCAGCGGACGTTCCGCCATCCGGAACACGGGCCCCTGACGCTGGATCAGGCACTGGCGCTCTACGCCTGGCACGGCCGCCACCATGTGGCCCACCTGTCGCTGGTCCGGGTGCAGGCCGAATCGCAACCGACGGGCTCATGAAGCAGCCGGCCATTGCGATCATCGGCGGCGGCATCGTCGGACTGGCCACGGCCTACCGGCTCATGGAGCGCATGCCGGGGGCCACGATCACCGTGCTGGAAAAAGAAAACCGGGTGGCGGCGCACCAGACGGGACGCAACTCCGGCGTGATCCATTCCGGTCTGTACTATCGTCCCGGATCGCTCAAGGCCACCTGCTGTCGGGAGGGAAAGTGGGAACTGATCCGATTCTGTGAGGCGGAAGGCATTCCCTGCGAACTCTGTGGCAAGGTGATCGTGGCCGTCGAGGAGGCCGAGCGGCCGCGCCTGCAGACGCTTTACGAGCGCGGGCAGCAGAACGGCGTGGCGTGCACGCTGATCGGTCCCGAGCGGCTCCGGGAGCTGGAGCCGCACGCGCACGGCGTAGCGGCCATCCACGTGCCAGAGGCGGGCATCGTCAGCTACCGGGCGGTGGCCGAGCGGCTTCGCGCAAAGCTGGAGGCGGCCGGCCACCGTGTGGTGCTCGGGGCGCCCGTCACGCGCATCGTGCCGGACGGCCGGGGCGTGGTGCTCGAAACGCCGGCCGGTGCTTTCCGGGCCGACGTGGCCGTGGGTTGCGCCGGACTCTACGCCGATCGGATTGCCCGCATGGACGGCCTGGAGCCCGGCGTCCGCATTTTGCCGTTCCGGGGCGAGTACTACGAACTCCGCCCCGAGCGGCGGCATCTGTGCCGCAATCTGATTTATCCGGTGCCCGATCCGGCCTATCCGTTTCTGGGCGTGCACTTCACGCGCATGATCGACGGCCGCGTCGAGTGCGGTCCCAGCGCCGTGCTGGCCTTTGCCCGCGAGGGCTACCGGCTGACCGACGTGCGCCCGTCCGAGCTATTCGAAATGCTCGGCTACCGGGGTTTCTGGCAACTGGCCCGTCGCCACTGGCGCAAGGGCGTGCAGGAGTTGCTGCAGTCGCTGAGCAAGCGATACTATTTGCGCCAGGCCCGGCGGCTCATCCCCGAGGTGACGCCGGAAGACTTCCTCCCGGCGCCGTCCGGGGTGCGGGCGCAGGCCGTCGATCCCGAAGGACGGCTGGTGGATGACTTCCTCGTGCTGGAGTCGCCGCGCATGGTACACGTGGTCAACGCCCCCTCGCCGGCCGCCACCTCGTCGTTTCGGATCGGCGCGCTGGTCGCCGAACGCGTCCAGGCGCGTTTCGATTGAGGATCAGCTTCCGGCGCGTTGTTGCTCGCGCAGGGCGCGGAAGGGTGTGCCTTCGCGCCAGTTCGGGAAGTCGGTGCTGTTGGCCAGCCGGTAGCCGATGTCGAACAGCAGCCGCAGGTCGTCCACCGCACCGCGCAGGTCCCAGGCCGGATCGTACTCGTCGGAGGGCTTGTGGTAATGCCGCTCGACGTACTCGGCGCGGCGGGCCAGCGTCCAGTCCGGTCCGTGCTCCACGTGGTCAATGCCGGCGTCCAGGTACAGCGCCGGGATGCCTACCCGGGCAAAGCTGAAGTGGTCCGAGCGGTAATAGTAGCCTTTTTCCGGTTCGGGATCGGGCCGCAGGTAACGTCCCTGAGCCTCGGCGGCGGCCGCCGCGTAGTCGTCCAGCTCCGACATGCCGTAGCCGATGACCGTCACGTCGCGCATGGGACCCAGCACGTTCAGGCCGTCCATGTTCAGCACGGCTACGGTCTTTTCGGGCGGGAAGACCGGGTGCGTGGCATAGTAGGCCGAGCCCAGCAGGCCCTGCTCTTCGGCGGTGACGGCCAGGAACAGCACGGAACGGGCGGGCGGCTCGGGCAGCGCCGTGAAGGCCCGCGCCAGCGCCAGCAGGCCGGCCGTGCCCGTGGCGTTGTCGAGCGCGCCGTTGTAGATGCTGTCGCCGGGCAGCGATGGATCGACGCCCAGATGGTCCCAGTGGGCCGTGTAGATCACCACCTCGTCGGGACGCTCCCGGCCCGGCAGGAGCGCCAGCACGTTGCGCGAGCGCACCTCGCGGGTCGTATTGCGCAGCGTGGCCGACAGGCGCAGGCCCAGCGGCACGGCCCGGAAGCCCGGCCGGGCGGCCGCCGCCTTGAGCTGCTCCAGATCCCGGCCGGCCAGCTCGAACAGCCGACGGGCCGACTCATAGGTCAGCCAGCCCTCGATGGCGCACCGGTCCATGTTCTGCTGTTCGTTCACCAGCGTGAACTGAGGACCGGACCAGGAGCCCTGTACCACGGCCCACGGGTAGCCGGCCGGACCGGTCTCGTGGATGATGAGTGCGGCTGCGGCACCCTGGCGGGCGGCTTCCTCGAATTTGTAGGTCCAGCGGCCGTAATAGGTCATGGCCCGGCCGGTGAACAGCGTCGAGTCGCCCGTCGCGTAGCCGGGGTCGTTCACCAGGATCACCACGGTCTTGCCGCGCACGTCCACGCCCGCATAGTCGTTCCAGTCGTACTCGGGCGCCACGATGCCGTAGCCCACGAAGACCACCTCGCTTCCGGTCACCGACACCTCCGGCACCAGCCGTTTGGTCCAGAACATGGCCTCGTCGCCGTAGCGGAAGCGCAGGCGGCCCCGGCGTCCCTGCACTTCCAGTCGGGCCGAGGCCGGATCGGCCGTGATCTCGGCCAGCGGCACTTCCTGGGTATAGCTGTCGCCGTTGCCCGGACGGAGCCCCAGCGCCTGAAATTGCTCGATCAGATAGTTGACCGTCTTTTCTTCGCCCGGTGAGGCAGGTGCCCGGCCCAGAAACTCATCGGAGGCCAGCACCTGGATGTGCTCGGCCAGCAATTCCGGCGTGATGGCCCGGCGGGCCGCTTCGGTGGAATCTTTCCGCCGGCAACCCGTCCACACAAGCACAGGCAGCAAACAGGCGACAAACAGGCGTGTCGTCATGGTTCTTTTCGGTTCGGTTTGAGATTGCGCGCGTGTTCCGCGGGGACCGCTGAGGGCCCTTCGTTTACGCTTCTTAGCGAACTACAAGCACGTTTGTAGTAAGCCACAAGGCGCAGTCGCAGTGGCGTTTGCTAAAAGGCCCGTCGCTTCGTGTCTGTTCACAGGTTCGCTTTGAGCTATTAAGGTACAAAAGCGCGCGCTTTTCGGGGAGGCGAAAGTCGCGGGGCGAGAAAGTTCGAAATGTGCGGCAACTTGCGCGAAGGTAGGGGGTAAGCTTCCGATGCAGGTCCATAAGTCGATCCGGGGCCTTTCTTTCCAATTTTACGAGCGTCGGCCCTCGAGGCGGGCGCGGAGCAGAGGGATCATGACGGTATTGATGGTGGGAGCCACCGGCGCCACGGGGCGGTTGCTGGTGCAGCAATTGTTGGAGCGGGGCGAGCGGGTGCGGGCCATCGTGCGCACGCCTGACAGGCTTTCGGAGCTGCTTGACACGCAGCCGAACCTTTCGCTGATCTATGGAAGCATTTCGGAGTTGAGCGATGCGGAGCTGGCCGCCTACGTGGAAGGGTGGGGGGCGGTGGCCTCGTGCCTGGGCCATCGGGTGAGCTTCCGGGGGATGTTCGGACCGCCGCGACGTCTGGTGACCGACGCGGTGCGGCGACTCTGTCGGGCCGTCCGGCGACACCGACCGGACCGGCCGGTCCGCTTCGCGCTGATGAACACGGCGGGCAACCGCAATCGCGATCTGGACGAACCGTTGCCTTTCCTGCACCGGCTGCTGGAGCGACTGTTGCGTGGCCTGTTGCCGCCACATGCGGACAACGTGGCGGCCGCCGAGTTTTTGCGCACGCGCATCGGTCCGCGGGACGAATTCATCGAGTGGGTGGCCGTGCGTCCGGATGCCCTTCAGGACGAGGCGGCCGTCTCGGCCTACGAGGTGCATCCGTCGCCCACGCGCAGCGCACTGCTCGACGCCGGAGCCACCAGCCGGATCAACGTGGCGCACTTCATGGCCCGGCTGCTCACCGAAGAGGCGCTCTGGAACCGCTGGAAAGGGCAGATGCCGGTCATTTACAACCGGGCCTGACGTCCGTCGGGCGAAGGAGGCGCCTCGTGCCAGGTGATGCGGCGACGATCGCCGCCCAGGTGTTCGAGCCGCAGGCGCAGCGCGTGCGGGGGCAGCAACGGCTCGACGCGATCGGCCCATTCGACGACGCTCACGCCGTCGCCATAAAAGTATTCCTCGTAGCCCAGGTCGAAGAACTCTTCCAGGTTGCGCAGGCGGTAGGCGTCGAAGTGGTAGAGCGGCAGCCGTCCGTCCCGGTACTCGTGCACGAGCGTGAACGTGGGGCTGCTGACCTCCACGTCGGGAATGCCCAGGCCCGCCGCGATCCCTTTGACCAGTTGCGTTTTGCCCGCGCCCAGGTCGCCATAGAGCGCCACCACGTCGCCCGGCCGGAGGTGTTCGGCCAGGCGCCGCCCCAGCGCATGCGTGGCCTCGGGGCTGTCCGTCTCGCAGGGCAACAGATCGGTCCGTGCAGCGGTGCTCATAAGGTCCGGGGACGCAGGGTAACGATCGGCACGATCATCTCCTGCAGCGACACGCCGCCATGCTGGAACGTGTCGCGGTACAGGTTCACGTAGTGGTGGTAATTCGTCGGATAGACGAAGTAGTAGTCTTCTTTGGCGAGCAGGTAGGTGGTCGTCACGCTGCTTCGCGGCAGACCGAAGGGCAGCGGGTCGCGCACGAGGATGGCGTGGCGCTCGTCGCCACGCAGGTTGCGGCCGAACTTGAACCGGAGCGCCGTCGAGGTTTCGCGATCGCCCAGTACTTTCGTGGGGTGCAGGCAGCGGATGGCGCCGTGGTCGGTCGTCAGGATGATCGTGCAGCGCTGGCGGGCCAGCTCCTGAAAAGCCTGGTAGAGCCAGGAATGCTCGAACCAGGTGCGCGTCAGTGCCCGGTAAGCGCGCTCGTCCGGAGCAATCTCTTTAAGCACGTCCGAGTCGGAGCGGCTGTGCGCCAGAATGTCGACGAAGTTCACGACGATGGCGCTCAGGTCGTGCTGCAGGAAGTCGTTCACCTGGCGGGCGAAGGCGCGGCCGTCGGCGGCGCCGATGAGCTTTTCGTAGCGGATGCGCGCGCGCAGGCGGCGCCGCTCGAAGAAGTCGTGCAGGAACGTCTCTTCGTTGCGGTTGCGGCTGCTTTCGCCTTCTTCGGCCTCGGACCAGGCGTCCGGGTAACGCCGGGCCAGATCACGCGGCAGCAGCCCGCTGAAGATTGCGTTGCGGGCGTACGGCGTGGCTGTGGGCAGCAGCGAAAAGTGGAAGTGCAGCTCCAGGTCGAACAGCGGCGCCAGCAGTCGTTCGAACTCCAGCCACTGGTCGAAGCGCATGCAGTCGATGACGAAAAACAGCACGGGCCGTCCTTCGTCGAGTGCCGGCAGCACGAAGCGGGGCAGCACCTCGTGCGAGAGTACGGGCCGGTCTTTGTCGGGTTGCGACGCCAGCCAGTCGGGGTATACGTCCTCGATGTAACGTCCGAAGACCCGGTTGGCCTCGCGGAACTGGTCTTCCAGAATCTGGCGGGCGCCTTCGTCGCCTTCCAGCTCCAGATCGAAGCGGGTGAGCCGGCGGTACAGGTCCACCCATTCATCGGGCGAGAGCGGCCCCTGCAACGCAGCCGCAATGCGGGCAAAGGCCTGCAGGTATTCCTGCGAGACTTTTTCGCTTCGGATGCGGGGTTGTTCGAGCAGGCGCTTGCAGGTGAGCAGGATCTGGCTCGGGTTGACGGGTTTGGTCAGGTAGTCGCTGATCTGGCGGCCCAGCGCTTCTTCCATGAGATGCTCTTCTTCGCTCTTGGTGACGAGCACCACGGGCAGCTCCGGCGCGATCGCCTTGATTTCGGAGAGCGTCTCCAGACCACCCATGCCCGGCATCTGCTCGTCGAGCAGCACCACGTCGAAGTGCTGGCGGCGCACCTGCTCGACGGCGTCGGCGCCGTTCGTGACGCTGGTCACCTCATAGCCCTTCGTTTCCAGAAACAGAATGTGCGGCCGAAGCAGTTCGATCTCGTCGTCGGCCCAGAGAATGCGTGGTTTTCCCGGCATGTGCATGCGCTGCTTGGTTCAATCCCTGCAAAAAACGGCGGATGAGGGAAACCCCCCGCCGCTTCTGGCTATAACGTACGCCCCGGACAGGCGATCCGGTTTGCCAGGGTTTTGAACGAACGGCCTGCTCATGATATTGCGTACCGGACAGTTCACCTTCCCGACGCCGCCCGCGCAGCTCTTCGGCCGCGAGGCGCCGCTGATGCTGGAGATCGGCTTCGGCGACGGCGGCTTTCTGACGGACTGGGCGGCGCGTCACCCGGACTGGAACGTGCTGGGCGTGGAGATTTCGCCGGGCTCGATGCGGCGGGCGTTCGGGCGGGTGCGCCGGGCCGGTCTGACCAACGTGCGGCTCTATCTGGGCCAGGCCCGCTTTCTGGTGCGTAACGTGTTGCCGCAGCGCAGCCTGTCGCTGGTGTACGTGAACTTCCCGGATCCCTGGCCCAAAAAGCGCCACCAGGAGCGGCGGCTGTTGCAGGCGCCGTTTTTCGAGCTACTTTCCACCCGACTGGCCGACGGCGGGGCGCTTCGGCTGACCACCGACGACGCGCCGTATTTTTCTTTCGCGCTGGAAGAGGCCGAAAAGACCGGGCTGTATCGGATCGAAGTGACCGAGCCGCCGCCGGAGACGCGCCAGACCAAGTACGCGCGTAAGTGGCAGGCCCAGCAGAAACCCATTTACCACGCCGTCTTTACGAAGCAGGCCGAGGCTTCCGATCCGTTTCCTCCGTCCATCGAACGCTACGACGTCATGCACCACGCACTGCTGGAAGGGACGCTCCCCGAACTGGAACGCTTCGAGAAACTGGTCCACGCTTTCCGAGGCGGTCACGTGATCGTGCTCGAAGCCTACCGGACGCTTGACGGCACCGGGTTGCTGTTTCTGGTGCGAATTGAAGAGGAGGACCTGACGCAGGAAGTGCTGGTCGAAGCGCGTCCGAAGGATGGAAAGGTGCTCGTGCGCGTGCTTCCGTTCGGCCTTCCGCTCTCGACGCGAGGCACGCGCGAGGCGATCCGGTGCCTGACCGAATGGCTGGAAGCGCAGGGCATGCGTCTGGCCGAAGCGTTTTTCTGAAATTAAGTGCGCACCTGCTTGTAGTGCGCTACGGAGCGTAAGCGAAGTGGCGTCCCTGTTGGTGCCTTGCGCCTGACCACGAGCGCGCTCGTACCTTTGCTGCTGCATCTGCATCTCGAACGCGTTTGGGGTAAGGCTCATGGAACCTGTAGTAACGCTACCGGTAGCCCGGTGTATCGCCGGGAAGAATGGGCATGCAAACTGTGACGCCTCATGAAAGAAGCGCAATTGCTGCAGCGTATTGTTGTCGATCCAAAAGTAATGGCAGGAAAGCCGGTTATTCGGGGGACGCGGCTGCCGGTGGAATATATTCTGAAATTGCTGGCGCATGGGGCCACGGTCGAGGAAATTCTTCAGGAGTACTCCGGGCTTACGCACGAAGACATTCAGGCCTGTCTCTTGTTTGCGACCAGAGTGCTCGAAAAGACAGATTTTATGCCACTGATTGCGTCAGAAGAGTAGATGCGCTTCATGGTGGATGAATGTACCGGTCCTGCTGTAGCGAAGTGGTTGCGTGCGCAGGGATATGAGGGATTTTCTGTGTATGACGAGGCGCGCGGGGTGGATGATGAGACGCTTCTTCAGAAAGCATTTGCCGAGAACTGGATATTGATTACGAACGATAAGCACTTTGGGGAAAAGATTTATCGCGAGCGACATCCCCATCGAGGCGTTGTGCTTCTGAGATTGGAAGATGAGCGATCGGTAACAAAGATTGCAGTACTGCAACGTTTGCTCCAGCGTTACGGGGAACGACTGACCGATCAATTTGTCGTGGTCAGCGAAGCAGGCGTACGATTCGCCCGGGAGTGAACGCGATGGGTTTGAGCCATGTCGATGGTGCGCCGACTTGTTGCGGTGTTGCTGCTGGCCGACGGGCTGATTACCGTCGTCTGGGGCCCCGGTTTTTTGCGCTGGCAGCGTCGGTGGATGCCCGCCTGGTACCGGCCGGTGCTGGACGGTCTGCTCCGCTGGCCCGAATGGCTCCTTCGCCTTGGCGCTGCTCTGGAGGCCGGGCTGGGATGGTGGCTGTGGAAGCGCAGCGCCTGAACGAAAATCAGGCCCGTTGCAGGCGGAGGCGGCCGCGGCGGGGATCGATCGCTTCGGGACGTACGGCGACACGGTCGCCGGGCGTCAGCGCATCGGCCGTGGCCAGCAGGCCGCGCAGGCCGTAGGGCTGCAGCTCGACAAGATAGCCGGCCGGGCGACGGGCCACGACGATCGCCTCGAAGGTCTGCTCCGCGTGGCGTTCGAGCCAGACCAGCGCCCAGTAGCGGGTGGCCTGCTGTTCCAGCGCCCGGGCCTCGCGTTCGGCCGCCTCGGCGGTGGCCAGCACTTCGAACAGCCGGGTGGTGTCGTACGGGAGCGGCGCGTCGGCCAGCGCAGCCACGATCTGACGCTGCAGGGCCAGGTCGGCATAGCGCCGGATCGGCGAGGTGATCTGCACGTAGGCCTCCAGACCGAGTCCGGCATGAGGCTGGGGGTGCGTGGAAAAGCGTGTGCGGCGCAGCCCGCGCAACCGGCTGGCCAGCAGCACGGGGTCGTAGTCCAGCTTGCGTCCCTGCAACTCGGGATCGTCGGGCGGATCCTGCACGCGGTAGATCATGGGCAGCTCGTTTTCGGCCGCCCACCGGGCCGCCTCGGCATTGGCCAGGATCATCCATTCGCTGACCATGCGTCGGGCGGGTGTGTCGGGATCGATCACCTTGAGCGTGATCGTGTCGCCGTCCACCTGCACTTTGAGCTCGGGTCGCCGGATCAGCAGCGCGCCGCGCGCCAGCCGGGCTTCGGTCAGCGTCTGGCTCAGGCGGGCCAGCACCTGCAGCGCCTCGGCCAGCTCGTGCGGCGTTTCACCGGACAGCACCGCATCGGCCGTTTCGTAGGTGAACCCATGCGCCACGCGGATCTGTCCACGCACGAGCTGCACGTCCCGGATCTGCTCCGAGGCGTCCACGGTCACCACCACGCTCAGCGTGGGGCGGATTGCGTCGGGACGAAGGCTGGCCAGGTCGTGGCTCAGGCGCTCGGGCAGCATGGGAATGGAGCCGGTGGGCAGGTAGCGGGTCAGGCCCCGGCGCCGGGCTTCCTGGTCGAGCACGTCGTCCGGCGCGACGAAATGGGGCACGTCGGCCAGATGAATCCCGATGCGCCAGCCGCCCTCGGCCAGTGGTTCGACGGTGAAGGCATCGTCGATCTCGCGCGTGGAAGCGTCGTCGATGTGGAAGGCGGGCAGGTGCGTAAAGTCGGTGCGCTCGCCGGCCGGTTCGAAGGGCACGAGCGCTTCGGCGGCGGCCAGCACTTCGGGCGGGAAGGTCGGTTCGATGCCGGCCAGCAGCGCGAACGTATCGATGGAGGCATCGATGCGACCCGCACGCAGCAGGATCTCCAGGGCGGCCTCGCGGGTGGTCATGCCCCGGTCACGGGCCACTTCGGCCAGCACCTCGGTGGTTTCGGAGCGCTGCTTCTGACGCAGGTAGGCTTCGAGCGCGCCCAGCAGCGCGGCCGGCGCCTCGGACAGCTCGTCGGCCTCGGCGTCGAGCAGTTGTTCGAGCTGTGCGCGCAGCGCCCGGCGTTCGGCCTCACGTTCCCGGCGGCAGCGCTCCGCCGTCTGCAGGGCTTCCACCTGCTCGGGCGTGCGCGGAACGAAGGTCAGGCCCCGGCGGCCGAAGTACAGGGTATCGCTTAAGAGCGCCCGCAGCAGCGCCGCCTGTTCCAGCGACCCGGCCTCGCCGAAGTAGAGCCGGGCCAGGGCTTCCAGGTCGAACGCCTCGCCTTCTTCGCGGGCGGTCTCCCAGAGCAGGGCCAGGTCGATCTCCGCCTGCAGCGCGTCGATCTGAGCTTCCAGCGCCTGTACCACCTCGGCCAGCGCTTCGGCCGTGGCGGTGCGTTCGTGGCGAATAGCAATGCGGCGAACCGGCAGCCGGATGCGGCGTCCGGTGGGCGTCAGCGCCTGCACCGAGCCGTCGCGCGACTCCAGCACCAGCGCGAATTGCGGCCGGTCATCCTCAAGATATTCGACAAGCGTACCCGGTTTCATGACGGTAGTGTTTTGAATTCAGAGCGGCGGAAACCCACGGCTGAAGCCGTGGGAGGAGCCGCCTTCGGAATCAAATCATTGCGATGATTCAGGCGGGGAAACCCACAACACGGGATAAATTGCCCCACACCCATGACATACTGTTGACACCGGCGCATAATACCTTCCCACAAACGTTTGCCGCCATGCAGACGCTCACGGTCAAATGCAAGCTGGTCCTCTCTAAGGAGCAGCGAGAGGCACTTGACACCACCATGCGAGCGTTTGCCGCCGCGTGCAACGATGCAATCGCCGTCGGTCGAAGACTGAATACCGCGTCGAACATTCGCATCCACCGCGTCTGCTACAGCGACCTCAGAGCAAGGCATGGTCTTACAGCCAACCTTGCCGTCCGTGCCATTGCCCGAGCAGCAGGCATTCTCAAAGTCAAGAAGCGCCAGTGCAGTACAGTACGCCCGACAAGCATCGACTACGACGCCCGCATCTTCTCCTTCCGAGAAGCCGACTGGACGGTCAGCCTCTCCACAGTACAGGGACGGATTCGCGTTCCGATTGCAGTTGGAGCTTATCAGAAGCGGCTTCTCAGCAGTAGAAAGCCAACAAGCGCCGTGGTCTGGAAGACGCGGCAAGGAGACTACTACATCGGTATCCACATTAACGTAGAGACGCCCCCACCTGAAGATGAGCACGGGTGGATTGGCGTCGACCTTGGAATCGTCAACATTGCCACGCTGGATGACGGCACGGTGTTCAGCGGCGACCAGATAGAGCGGGTCCGTGCTCGGTATGAAAGAACCCGCCGCTCCCTCCAGCGAAAAGGCACGAGGGGCGCAAAGCGCGTGCTGAAACGGCTCTCGGGAAGGGAGCGGCGCTTCCAGGAGTCGATCAACCACACCATCAGTCGCCGTATCGTAGACCGGGCTATCGCCGAGGGTAAGGGTGTCCGGCTCGAAGACCTCAGCGGCATTCGTAAAAGTGTGCGCGTTCGAAAATCGCAGCGCAGAAGAATCCACCGCTGGGCGTTCTATGATTTGCGCATTAAAATCGCGTACAAGTGCGCCCTTGCCGGGGTGCCCTTCGAGCTGATTGATCCCCGCTACACCTCTCAGCGATGCCCGGTCTGCGGGCACGTGGAGAGAGCCAACCGCAAGAGCCAGAGCAAGTTTGTCTGTCGCCTGTGCGGGCTGGAAGCCAACGCCGATGTGGTTGGCGCAATTAACATTGCGCTCGGGGGTGCCGTCAACCACCCCGAAGTAGCGCCCGCAAATGTCCTGACGGTTCTGCATAGTCAGATATCGAAATGGGACAGAGGGCAGCTACAAGCCCACGACTTCAGTCGTGGGTAGTTGACAAAAGCAGGCGATTCCGGATGTATCTTGACAGACGTTCCGCAACCAACTGAAACGTCGATGTCGTGTCGGACGCTTCCGCTCAACGATGCGCTGTACGAATACCTGCTGGAGGTCTCCCTGCGTGAGCCCGAGGTGCTCCGGCGCCTTCGGGCCGAAACGGCCCGCCATCCCCGGGCCGAAATGCAGATCGCGCCCGAGCAGGGGCAGTTCATGGCGCTGCTGGTGCGGTTGATCGGAGCGCGGCGGGTGCTGGAGATCGGCACCTTTACCGGCTACAGCGCGCTCTGGATGGCGCTGGCCCTCCCGCCGGACGGCCGGCTCGTGACCTGTGACGTGAGCGCGGAATACACGGCCGTGGCCCGGCGCTACTGGGAGGCGGCCGGCGTGGCCGATCGGATCGAACTCCGGCTGGGGCCGGCGCTCGACACGCTCGAAGCGCTGCTGGACGAAGGGGCCGCCGGCACGTTTGATCTGGCCTTTATCGATGCCGATAAAGCATCGTACGATGCCTACTACGAGCGCGCGCTGCAACTGGTGCGGCCCGGCGGCTTGATCCTGCTGGACAACCTGCTTATGGGCGGGCGTGTGGCGGATCCGTCCAACCGGGAGCCGTCCGTCGAGGCCATCCGACGGCTCAACGAGAAACTCTGCCGGGATCTCCGCGTCGATTATGCGCTGCTCCCCCTTGCCGATGGACTCGGACTGGCCCGCCGGCGTTGAGGGTGCGCCATTTTTGCATACAGGCCGACGGGCACGATCTGTGCAGCAGGCCGCTTCGGGCGCGCGGTTGACCGTTGCCGGGCGCTGTGGCTGAAATTTCGACAGGACGGGGTTGCGAGCGGAGGTAAGGAGCTATGGCACAGGCGATTAAGGATTACTACGAGATTCTGGGCGTTCCGGAAAACGCCACCGAGGAGGAAATCAAGAAGGCGTACCGGAAGCTGGCTCGCGAGTGGCATCCGGACCGTAACCCGGACAAGCCGAACGCCGAGGAGCGCTTCAAGGAGATCCAGGAGGCCTACAGCGTGCTCTCGGATCCCGAGAAGCGCCGGCAATACGACATGATGCGCAAGAATCCGTTCGGCGCCTTCGGTGGGTTCGGTCCGGGCAACGGCAGCCGGTTCTACCGGACGCCAGAGGGAACGTACGTCCATTTCGAAACGAGCGGCAACCTCGAAGACCTGCTGGACGAAGAGTTCGGCTTCGGCAGCCTGGGCGATCTCTTCAGCCGCTTCTTCGGTGGCTTCGGGCGGACCGGCACGCGGCACGACCCGTTTGCGCGGGCACGTCGTCCGCGCGACGTGGAGGTGCGCGTGCGGCTTCCGTTCGAGCAGGCGCTCCGGGGCGGCAAGACCGACATCACCTTGCCCGACGGCCAGAAGGTCCGGATCAACGTCCCGAAGGGCGTCCGCTCCGGCTTCAAGATTCGCCTGAAGGACGGCGGTCCGACGATCGCCGGCGTGCCGCAGGGCAATGTGTACATCATCTTTGAGGTCGAGCCGCATCCGCGCTTCCGGCGGGAGGGCGACGACCTCTACACGACGATCACGATCAACCCGCTGGAGGCGATGCTGGGCACCACGCGCGAGATCGTGGATGCCTACGGTCGTCGGATCAAGGTGCGGATCCCGCCGGGCACGCAACCGGGCGAGCGGTTGCGCATCCGCGGCCACGGCGTGGAGACCGACACGCATACGGGCGACCTCTACGTCGAAGTGCAACTGGAAATCCCGCGCAACCTTTCGGCTGAGCAGCAACGCATCCTGCGCGAGGCGGCCGAAAAGGCCGGTCTGATCCGGTCGTAATCACCGAGGCGCCATTGAGCGCCTTTTTTTGTTTTGCAGCAGCCTTTCAGGACAACGTGTCCGTGGCACCCCGCTGTGCTTCGTGCCTGGCCGCGAGTACAGATGCGTTTGTAGAACTTATCCGGAAAACAAGGGGAGATCCGGTAAGCTGGCTCTTTGCGCTGCATCTCAGAAGCACGTGTTTGTAGTAAGCCACGAAGGCGCTAGCCGTAGTGGCGTTACCCGGGACGGCACTCCGCTTCGCTCCGTGCCTGACTACAAGCACGTGGGTTGTGCTTCAAAGCTCAGCGGAACGCTATGTAAGGTCGAAATTGCGAATTCCCTGGACTTATTTTTCGGATGACTTCTAGTAAGCCACGAATATGGGATCGATGATTTACCGGTGCATGATGGCGCACCGGACATAATCCAGTACGATGGGGCGGACACAGTGGTCCGCCCCTACGGGATAGGGGAAACGTCAAAGATCTGGTAGGGGCGCACCGCAGAGTGTACCCTACCGGACAAACGACAACGTTCCTACCCCGCAGGGTCGGACCTTTGGGGTTCCCCGAACGCCTCGATCGGCGCCCCCGTATCAGTCCTTTTCCGTCAGAAACGCCAGTACCTCACGGGCGAAGGCTTCGGGCGCGTCGGCGTGCACCCAGTGGCCGGCGCCCGGGATCGTGACAAGGCGGGCTGCAGGAAAGAGCCGGCGGATGGCAGGTAGGTCGGCGTCCGTGATGTAGTCGGAGCGTTCGCCTTTTACGAAGAGCACCGGTCCGGTGAACCGGCGGCCGTCGGCGATGGCCTCGTTGATGCGGTCGTAGTAGCGAATCAGCCCTTCCAGGTCCATCTGCCAGGTGTAGCGCCGCGTGTCCGGATCGTACTGGAGGTTTTTCAGCAGAAACTGACGGATCGGCGCCTCGGGCACGTGGGCGGCCAGCGCTTCGTCGATGGCCCGGCGACTGTCGTAGCGGGCAGGATCGATGGCCTGGAGGGCATCGAGGATCACCCGATGGCGGGGCTCGTAGGCCCGCGGCGCGATGTCCACCACCACGAGCCGATCGACGCGCTCCGGAGCCGTGAGCGCCAGTTCCATGGCCACCTTGCCGCCCATCGAATGGCCCAGCACGTGCGCCCGATCGATCTCGTGCGCGTCCATGAAGGCCAGCACGTCGGCGGCCATCGTGGGATAGTCGATGGGATGGGCGTGCGGAGAGCGGCCGTGCCCGCGCAGGTCCAGCGTGAAGACGCGGAAGTGCGGCGCAAAGGCCTTGCTGGCCAGCGTGTGCCAGTTGCCGCTGCTGCCCAGCAGGCCGTGCAGAATCAGCAGGGGTGGTCCATCGGTGCCGTAGCTCCGGTAGGCCAGCTCAACGGTCTGGATGGCGGGTTGCGACATGGCCGGGAACGGGTTGTAGTTCGTTTTCGGAAAGCGGCTCGAACTCGCCCACAAAGCGAATCTCCGGCTCCAGGCGGTAGCCCGTGCGGGCTTCGACCACCTGCTGCACGTAGGCGATGAGCGCACGCACCTGGGCGGCGGTGGCGCGGCCGCGATTGACGATAATGTTGGCGTGCTTCGGAGAGACCTCGGCGTCGCCGATGCGCGTGCCCTTCAGGCCGCACTGGTCGATGAGGCGGCCGGCGCCGATGCCGTCGATCTTTTTGAAGATGGAGCCGGCGCTGGGTTCGGTCTCCAGCGGCGGGTGGCGTTCGCGTCGCCAGGCGAGGTTCGCCGCCATGATTTCGCGCATGCGGACCGGGTCGCCCGGTGCCAGTTGAAACGTGGCGGCCAGCACGATGTCGTCGCGTTCGTGCAGAATCGAGTAGTCGTAGCCGAAGCGGAAATAGTCGGGACCGACCGTGCGGCGTTCGCCCTCGGCCGTAAGGATTTCGGCCTCGGCCAGCACCTCTTCGATGAAGACGGTGCGTTCGCGCTCGGGCGGCGGGGAGAGAAAATGGAGGTTCTGCCAGAGGGCCCCGCCCACCGTGGAGGGAATGCCCACGTAGTGCTCCAGGCCAGACAGGCCCGCGCCTACGGCCACTTCGATCAGGTCGGGATAGACGATAGCCCCGCTTTCGGCCCAGAGGCGGTGTCCGGGCAGCAGGCGGTAGGCGCGGGCCGCGTTGCGGATGACCAGTCCCCGGAAGCCCCGGTCGCCCACCAGGATGTTGGCGCCCAGGCCGAGCACGAAGTAGGGGATGCCCAGTTCGCGGGCGGCCAGCACGGCTTCGGCCAGCTCGTCGCGCGTACGCGCCTCGAAAAACAGATCCGCCGGCCCGCCGATTTTGAACGTCGTGTACGGTGCCAGCGGCACGTCGCGCTGCACGCGCTCCGGCCCCAGGCGCGCACAAAGGAATGAGAAAACCTCGGAATGGAGCACAAGCGGCACAGGTTTGTCAAAAGCCCAGACCTGTACCCTGTAAGATTGGAGAGGTTCACAAAGCTCTCTTGACAGAAAGATGAAGGTGATCTAAATTCGGAAGCGCTTTTGATCGTGTTGCGGATAACCGGGGCGCTTGAACGGTTGAGTGTGCGATTTTAACCGTTCGCCCGAGTTCTTTTGCAGGGCGAGTTCTCAGTGAGGATATTTTGCACTGTCGAATAGGGCATGGGGCGCTAAATGCGAAGGAAACGTCTGTTGATTGTTGTACTGGCTGGAATGGTCTGTATAGCCGCTTGGGGCTGTGCCACCAGCCAACGGGCCGCCGGGATTTACACGGCGGAACTGGGACGCGCGCCCAGCCAGAGTATATTGATTGAAAATATTCTGGTAGTGCTGAACAGTCATGGCTATCAGGTGCACAGCGTCTCGTCCCGGATGTTGGAGACCGAGTGGCGATTGGAAGACGCGCCCTATGCGCTGCAGGAGGAAGGAATAACGCAGCTGCGTGACAGAATCATCGTGATCCTGGGGCAGCGAGGGCGGGGTTACTATACGGCGCAGATGCGCGGTGAGGAGCAGGTGCTGATGGATGGACAATGGCAGCAACGAGCGCTCACGGCGGCGGCGCTTGATCGCTATCGAGCAATCGCGGCACAGGTGAAACAACGCCTGCAGCCCTATATGACGCAGGAATGAAAGTTTTTTACCATAACGCCATTTCAAAGGAAATGGCCGACCCGACAGCAACACAATCCTCAAAAACAACCCAGGAGGTCATCCATGCGTAGAGGTCTACTCCTTTCGGGATTGCTGCTGGCCCTGTTTTGGATGGGGCCAGTCGGCGATGCACTGGCGCAGACCGGCACGGTACGCGGACGCGTACTGGATGCCAGCACAGGGGAGCCGCTTCCGGGCGCCAGCGTGGTGCTGTTGCAGGACGGCACGCTGGTTACCGGATCCGCTTCTGACGTGGATGGACGGTACACCATTCAGAACGTGCCGCCGGGTACCTACACACTGCGCGCGACATTTGTAGGGTACGAACCCTTCACGCAGGAAGTTGCAGTGCGTGCTGGGGCGACTACGGAAGTGATTGCCCGCCTGCAGCCCAGTGCGATTGAGCTGGAAGGCGTGGCCGTAACGGCGCTTGGCTTCCGTATCAATCGTGATGAGCTGGGAACGGCCACGTCGGCGGTAGAAGGCGAGCAACTGGTTGAATCTGGTGAGATTTCGGTGTTGAAGGCGTTGTCGGCCAAGGCGGCGGGGCTGAACGTGACGGCCTTCGGTGGCGACCCGGGAGCCGGGGCCCGAATCGTGATTCGTGGGCCCAAGACGATCCAGGGCGACAACCAGCCGCTGATCGTGATCGACGGAGTGCCGGTGGACAACAATACGCAGGGTGAGGGTACGGCCGGTGTGCAGCAGCAGTCGCGTCTGAACGACCTGAATCCGGCTGACATCGCCTCGGTCGAGGTGCTGAAAGGCGCTGCGGCGGCGGCCCTATATGGTTCGCGCGCCCAGAACGGCGTAATCGTCATCACGACGAAGCGTGGTAATTATCTGGGGCGCATGAACGTTTCCTACCAGTCCTCGGTCGCTTTTGATGAGGTGAACCGGACAGTGCCACTACAGACCGCTTATGGTCAGGGTGTGTTGGGGCAGTTCCGAGGCACTTTGTTAGGAGCTGCGGTTGGACGGCAATTATCTTGGGGAGATCGTATAGCGGATCGTCCTGGAGGTGAAGATGAGCGTGCAGGAACAGCAGCTGCTGTCGGTAAGCAAACTGGTCGAGTGTACTATGATATTCCTGTGGGAACCCCGGATAATCCGCATGGCGGTAAACGGTCGAAAGAGGTGTATGATCATAGCCGTGAGATCTTTAAGACAGGGTTAACCTTTGAGAATGCGCTGAGTATTAGCGGGGGCGATGAAAACGGCCGCTATTATCTGAGCATCGGCAATGTCTATCAGGACGGAGTCATCAAGGAAAACAGCAACTACCAGCGCACCTCGATCCGGCTGAGCGCGGAGCGGTCGCTCAGCGAGCGGCTGACGGTGGGAGGCAGCGCGAACTACATTCGAGTGAACTCCGACCGCATTCAGCAGGGATCGAACATTAGCGGCCTGTTGCTGGGCGCGCTGCGTACACCGCCGGACTTCGACAATACGGATTATCAGGTAGACTACTATCCGCAAGGCCTGGACGGTGCGTTTATCCCCAATCGCCATCGTTCCTTCCGAAACCCACTTGGCGCCAGCGTCAATCCGCGTTATGATAATCCGTTCTTTACGATGAATCGCAACCGCGACGCGACGCTGGTCAACCGCATTATCGGTGATGTAAACGCCTCCTATGATGCGCTGGACTGGTTGAATCTGACGGCCCGTGTGGGGGTTGATCATTACACAGACCGTCGCTATACATTCTTCCCGATTTACAACGCCTCGAATCCCAGCGGTAGTCTGTCGGAGGCCAACCTGGGGTACTATTCGGTCAATGTGGACCTGATTGCGCGGGCTGCGCGCCAGATCAATCCGGATATCCGGCTGAATGTGACAGCCGGAGCCAACTTCAACCATCGCGAAAATGATCAGCTCTCAGGTGCACTGAATACGTTTGTAAATCCGATAGATCTCCGCAGTCTGGAAAATGCTGAAACGCAGAACACCAGTGCTTATACAGAACAGACTGTGCGGCGTACGTTCGGCACGTTTGGTGAGGTAGACCTGGCGCTCTATGACCAGCTCTTTATCAAGCTGACAGGGCGATTGGACTATGCCTCGACCTTCGGCCCGGAAGCCAAGTCGTCCTTCTTCTATCCGTCGGTGCAGGTGGCCTGGCAGTTCTCGGATCTGCTGGGGCCCAACCCGGTGCTGAGCTTTGGTAAGCTGCGGGCTTCCTATGCCGAGGTCGGGCGTGAACCGGATCCGTACCTGGCTTTCACGTACTTTGTGAATGCCGACTTCTTCGACGGATGGACGGGTACCACGCTGGATGCGGCTGCTTACGGTGGGGGCTTCCAGCGGAGCGCGCGTGCTGCCTCTCCCACGATCAAGCCTGAACGTACCCGGGAGTTTGAGGTGGGAGCCGATCTGCGCTTCTTTAACGACCGTTACTCGTTGAGCGCGACCTACTACTTCAACCGCTCCACGGATCTGATCTTCAATGTGGATGTGCCGCCCAGCACGGGCTTTCTGACCCAGACACAGAATGCGGCGGAGACCGAAAACTGGGGCGTGGAACTCTCGCTGGATGCCAACTGGATCAATACCCGTGACTTTGGCTGGAATACCTACATCAACTGGTGGAAGAACGAGAACACGGTGGTCAGCCTGGCCGGTGTGCAGGAAGTGAGTCTGGCCGGCTTCATCGGGGCCACGTCCAGTCTGGTTGAAGGGGAGCCGTTTGGTGTGCTCTACGGCGACCGCTGGCGCCGGGAATCATTCGAACCGTTGACGGATGCCGAAAAAGCGGATGGTTACTCGGTAGCACCGGATGGTCGCATCCTCGATCCCAACGGTTTCCCGGTTATGGCTTCCACCTCCGGGGTGATCGGTGATCCGAACCCGGACTGGAACGCTGGTATCGGCAACCGATTCCGTTACAAGAATCTGTCGCTGGATATCCTGTGGGACTTCCGGATGGGCGGTGATGTATGGAATGGTACGCGGGGCGCCCTCTACTTCTTTGGAACGCATGGGGATCAGGACTGGACGACTACCCTTTCCGCAGAAGAGGCCTCAACTATTAGAAATTACCTTGGATTGACAGCGGAGCAGATGGTAGCTGCTGGCCTGTGGCCTGTTACCTACCGTAACGAGGATGGGACCTACACCGTACGGGGCTATATTCACGACTTTGGAGCTGGACCTGTGCTCATTGATGAAACCTATTTCTGGTCCGGTCCGGGTAGTGGCTTTACGGGCCCCACGGAGCAGTTCATCGAAGATGGCAGCTACATCCGTCTCCGGGAAGTGACGCTCAGCTACAACTGGCGGGGCGAGACCGTGCGGCGGCTGGGGCTGTCGTCCATTGATTTCTCCATCACGGGTCGTAACCTGCTGCTGATTACGGACTACAAGGGCATTGACCCGGAAACCAACCTGACCGGGCCGTCGAACGGGCAGGGGCTGGACTACTTCAACAACCCAAACACCCGTTCCTACCGGTTTACGGTGCGCTTTAACTACTGATGCGCGTGACAGGCCGGGTCCGGAGGCAACTTCCGGACCCGGCCATCCAACTACCGCAATCTGTTTCACGAAACCGAGTCATACAGCCATGACTGGACGCCTGCATAGATGGACGACGCTGGTGGTGCTGGCCGCCCTCTTCTGGGCCGGCTGCGACGCCCTGGTGAATGATGAGAAGTTTGATAAGGCCCCGAATCTTGCCACAGAAGCACCACCGGAACAGATTCTGACGGGTGCCCAGGTTGGAAGCATTCTGCTCCAGGATGGTCACCTGGCTCGAATTTCCGGTGTATGGACGCATCAGTTCACCGGTTCGGACCGTCAGTTTCTGGCCTACAATGAGTACCGTGTCTCGGCCGACGATTTCACGAACATGTGGAATCTGGCCTACCAGGATATCATCGGCCAGACGCGGTTGATTCGGGCCGAGGCCACGGAGACGAACAACCGTCTGTTGAGAGGGGTTGCCACGATTACCGAGGCGCTGGCATCCGGTACGCTGACCGCCCTGTTCGGCGACATTCCGTTCAGCCAGGCGGCCCAGCCCGAGCAGTATCCTAACCCGGCTTTCGACCCGCAGCCTCAGGTATATGAGGCAATTCAACAGATGCTGGGCGAAGCCATCGCGGATCTGCAGTCGGGTGCCGGAATCAGCCCGGGAAGTCGCGACATCTTTTTCGGCGCGGATGCGGATAAGTGGATCAAAGTCGCCCATACGTTGCGGGCGCGTTACTACCTGCATACCGGCAATTACGCCCAGGCCCTCCAGCATGCCCAGATGGGCATCGATGCGCCGGACGGTAGCGGTGACCTGATCGCTCCCCATGGTAGCTCGCTTTACAACGATGCCAATCCCTTCTATTTGTTTGTCGAGGTGGAGCGTTCGGGCTACATGACGGCGAACAACGCCTTTGCTCCGTCGCTGCTGGATCCGGCCAGTAGCATCTATCGGGGGAATGCGAAGACCGACGAATCGGCCCGCTTTGCCTTCTACTACGCTGGTGAAAACGGCGATTATGTGTTGAATACAGCCAATGGCGGAGCTTTTGCCATTGATGCCGACTTTCCGATTGTCACCTATGTGGAAAATCAGCTGATCATTGCAGAGGCGGCCTTGCTGGCCAACGGCGACTTTAATACGGCGCTGGCGGCGCTGAACAACGCGCGCGCTGCGCTGGATCAGAAGTTCGGGCCGGGTGCCTACCAGCCCTATGCAGCCTCCGATTTTGAGGCCGGTGGCATCGCCAATCCACAGGGTGAGTCGCCGAATCGGGCGCTGTTGCGGGAGATTCTTGAGGAGAAGTACCTCTCGCTGATCGGCAACATCGAGGCGTTCAACGATGCGCGCCGGACGGATAACTTCATTGGCATCCCGATTCGAGCAGGCAACCGTTTCCCGCAACGGTTTCTGTATGGTCTGGATGAATTAA
The DNA here is from genome assembly GCF_009936275.1 of Rhodothermus marinus. Lineage (NCBI taxonomy): Bacteria > Pseudomonadati > Rhodothermota > Rhodothermia > Rhodothermales > Rhodothermaceae > Rhodothermus > Rhodothermus marinus. The sequence continues at coordinate 3,093,015 of NZ_AP019797.1, read as the reverse complement.
ATGCCAACGAAAATGCACCCAATCCGCCACCGGGCGTCTTTGAACCCACAACGGTGAATGCGGGCGACTATCCGGGACTGAGCCTGCAGTAAGCCTTGCGATAACAGGCGGAAGAAAGGGGCTTCGGGAAACGCCGGAGCCCCTTTCGCCGTCTAAAAGCAGCACAGCGATGAGATGGAAATGGGGCGCTGGCAATTTGCGGGTGTACTGGTCGTATTATCCCTGACCGTCGGCAGGGTAAAGGGGCAGTCGGAAGATTCGCTTCAGCTGGTGCGGGCTTTTCAGGCCTACCAGGCGGGGCGCTACGAAGTAGCCGCTGCGACGCTACAGCCCCTTTTTGAGGAGCAACCGGTTTTTCAGATTCGGCCGATCGAAGGATCGGTGGCCTACTGGCTGGGAGCGGCCTATCAGGCTCAGGGGGCTATCGAAGAGGCGCTGAATACCTGGCAACAGGGCGTGCGTAGTGCTCTGACGCTGGGCGCGGTCGATGTGCAGGCGGCCGATGCATACGTAGCGGCGGTCTTTCAGCAGAGCCGCAGTGAACGCTTTACCGAGGCCGCCTTTTTCTATCAGCTGCTGCTCCGGATTGCGGGTACGCCCATGCTTCCGGACGAACTGCAGCGATTACGACGCCACGTGGCTCGCATGATTTTTCTCTTACCCGACGTCCTGCAACAGCGGATCTGGACACGTGACCGGCGATTCCTTCCGGACGCCGGTGCTCGTCTGATGCAGTGGTGGGCGCAGCAGGATCCGCTTCCGGCTACGCCGCTGAACGAACGCATTGTCGAACACCTGCAGCGCGTTGCCTACGCCGAGCAGCATTACGCCTCGGACCGTACCGAGTCGGGCCTGGATGAACGCGGGATCGTATATGTGCGGCTGGGCCCGCCCTCGCGCATTAAAAAGCTGGATTTCTATTCGCGCGAGTTGCAACAGGCTCTCCGGCGGTTGCGGCGGTCCTCCGGCAATGCGCTCATCGTCAGCGAGTCGGACTTTGCCCCGGGCGAACTGTGGCTCTACGATCGCTTCGTGCCCGGTGGCCCCTATTACTTTCTTTTCGTCTACGACGGTAACCTGTACCGTCAGGGTAGCGTGCTGGACCTGATTCCACCGCACCTGCGCGTCGGGCTGGACGGAGACACCGGGCGCGGCGGTGCCAAGATCGACGTGCTGCTGGAGGTGCTCCGTGCCGTCTACCGGCAGCTGGCGCCCTATCATCTGGACTTCAGTGATCGGTACATTCGCGTGGACAACTATCTGGGGCAGCTCGAGGAAATCCGGATTCAACTGGAGCGGAACATCGGGGGTGAGCTCTACACGCAGGACAAACGCAGCGACAACAGTGCGCTGGTTCAGCAGGAAGGCACACCGTTCACGACAGAGGGAACCCCGGACGTTTTCCTTCGAAGCCTGCTGGCCGAAACGGAACGGGAAGACGCGCTGAATCGGGCAGAAATGGCCGTGCGAATTCCACGCCAGCAGAGCCGCTGGCTTGATCAGAAGCCGCGCCTGCCTGTAGTCGCGCGTGTGGCCCGCTTTCTGAGAACAGACGGCCGTACCGAAAATCTGATCTACTGGGCTGCACCCGTCGGAGCGCTTTTGCAGGATCTGGCAGCCTCAACGAAGCCGGCGGATTTTCTGATCGATTTACAGGTCGTCCGACAGCGAACAGATTACCGTGTCGCATATCGCACTTCCCAGCTTTATCAAATTCCTTCGCGTCTTTCTGAACAGGGGCCGGTAATCCCGGCGCGCTCTGTGACCGTTCCGGCCGATACCGGCGTCTATCATATCGCTTTGCAGTGGGATCAGTACACGCTGGCGCAGCGGGAAGGCAAATGGCAGGCCGGGGAGCACCTGAAAACCAGTGTGGCGCGCTTCGATTCGCTGCAGGCGTTGCGGGCGGATCCGGCCGTGCTGGAAATGAGCGATCTGTTGCCACTATGGTATGATCCTTCCGCGAGCGATACGCTGCCGGGCCGGCCCTATCCGTTCACGCGCCTGAGCCCGGATGTTCCGCTGGCGCTTTATTTTGAGGTCTATCACCTGACCTTCAGGCCGGACGACCGCACGCGCTACGAGGTGGCCTACGAGGTGCGGCGTCGGGAAGACGGTGGGTTGTTGCGTCGGGACCGGGAGGTGCAGACGCGTTCGAGCACGGTATACGAGGGGACGAGTCGGACGGCGCGGGAGTACGTGGTGTTGGATTTGCGGGCGTGGGAGCGGGCGAAGGAGCTGGAGGTGGTGGTACGGGTACGGGATCTGGTTTCGGGTCAGGAGGTGTCGCGCAGCATTCGCTTCGAAGTGGTCCGCTCATGAAATGCCAACGCAACGCACGTACGACGAAACGCACAGATCAGGGCGATTTCTTTGCGAGGGTCTGGGAGGTGGTCGCGCGTATTCCGCCGGGGCGGGTCACCACGTACGGGCATATCGCCGCCTATCTGGGCGCGCGCAGCGCCGCACGGACGGTCGGCTGGGCGCTGAACGCGGCGGCCGGATCGGACCTGCCCTGCCACCGCGTCGTCAACCGGCGGGGGGAGCTGACCGGCCGCATGCACTTCGAGGGACCCTTCGTCATGGAAGAGCGCCTGCGCAGCGAGGGCGTCACGTTCACCGAAGACGGCCGCGTCGACCTTTCCCGCCACCTGTGGATCCCCGGGGAGGAGGAAGACCACGGAAGAGCCGCTCAGGTCGGGACGACTACGCGCAGCTCAGGGACGCGCTGAAATTCGTCGGCGTTCAGCGTGACGAGATCCAGCCCGTGTACCAGCGCTGTAGCAGCGATCAGGACATCCCGTTCTCCAATGTGTCGATTTTGCGCAGCCGGCGCTGCCTGAAGGGCCGCCGCCCGTCGTGCTTCTTCCAGCCCGAGCGATAACACGCGTAGAGGAAAAAGCTCCAGAAACACTTCCCAGTCAGAAAGGCGCCCGATACGCCGGGCGCCATATTCCAGTTCGTAGACGGTGATTGCGCTGACGTACAGGTGGCGGTAGTTGGAGAGCGTGTTGCCCAGATGGAGGCGTCGGCGGAAATGGGCGATCAGGGCCGAAGTGTCACTCAGGGCATCCGCCATGCATTCCAGCCGGCTTTCAGTTCACGCAGTGCTTCTTCCAGCTGCTGGTCTTCTGCTTCCCACAATCCGTATGTCCGATTGAGCAATTCCTGACGCTGGCGGTCCAACCGACACCGCAATTCATGTAACGCCTGAAAAATGGCCTCGGAGAGCGATGGGGCTCCGGTGTATTCCTGTACCCACCGGATCAACTCCGGGTCTTTCAGTTCCAGCGTGATGCGCTTCATATGAAAAAGCGGGGTATGGTTACCGCGACATTCGCGCCTACCTCCACAAAGCGGTCAGGTTTCTGAGGAAGAGGCCGACCTTATGGTCACACCGCAACCGGACGGCCGGCCAGGCGGTCGAGCACCTCCCAGAAGCCGGGGAACGAGATGCGGGCGCATTCGGCGCCTTCGATGATCGTCTCGCCTTCGGCCACCAGTCCGGCCACGCCCATCGCCATGGCGATGCGGTGATCGTCGAAGCTCCGAACGGTCGTCCCCCGGAGCCGATGGCCCCCTTCGACGGCCAGGCCGTCATCGAACACCTCGACGCGGGCACCCAGCGCCTGCAGGTTTTCGGCCATGGCCGCGATGCGGTCGGTTTCCTTGACGCGCAGCTCGGCGGCGTCCCGGATCTCGGTGCGGCCGATGGCGCAGGCGGCCGCCACGGCCAGCACGGGGATCTCGTCGATCAGGTTCGGGATGATGGCGCCGCCCACCTGCACGCCGTGCAGCGTGCTGCTTCGCACGACCAGGTCGGCAATGGGCTCGCCGCCGTAGCTCCGCTCGTTTTCGACGGTGATGTCGGCGCCCATGGCCCGCAGCACGTCGAGCAACGCCGCGCGCGACGGGTTGAGGCCCACGCCGGGCAGGCGAATCTCGCTGTCGGGCACGATCGTGCCGGCCACCAGAAAGAAAGCAGCGGCCGAGAAGTCGCGCGGGATCGTCCAGGTGCGGGCCGGGATGCGCATGCCACCCCGGACGGTCAGGTAACGCTCGCCGCTTAGTTCCACCACGCTCAGGCCCAGCATGCGCTCGGTGTGGTCACGGGAAGGGATCGGCTCGATGACGGTCGTCTCGCCCTCGGCAAACAGTCCGGCCAGCAACACGCACGACTTGACCTGAGCCGACGGCACAGGCAGCCGGTAGGTGATGCCCCGCAGTGTACGACCACCCCGGATGTGGATGGGCGCATGGCCGTCGGTGAGCGTCAGGTCGGCGCCCATCTGGCGCAGTGGGGCAGCGATGCGTTCCATGGGACGGCGACTGAGCGAGGCGTCGCCCACCAGCGTACTGTCGAAGGGTTGTCCGGCCAGGATGCCGGCCAGTAGACGCATGGTGGTGCCCGAGTTGCCGCAGTCGAGCGGTCGGTCCGGCGCCTGCAGGCCCTCCAGGCCGCGGCCTTCGACGACGAGGATGCCGTGTTCGTCTTCGTAGATGGGTACGCCGAGCTGACGCAGGCACGAAAGCGTCGATTGCGGATCGGCGGCGGGCGAGTAGTTCACCAGGCGCGAGGTGCCGTCGGCCAGCGCGGCCAGCAGGGCCGCCCGGTGGGCGATGGATTTGTCCGGGGGCAGCTCGACGACACCCAGCAGACTCCGGGCTTGCGAGACGCGGCGAGTCATGGACAACATCGATTTCAGGACGCAGGGGACGGTTGCGAGAAACCGGCCAGCAGCCGGTCGAGCTCCGCTTCCACGTCGCGCAGCAGTTCCTGTTTCTCCTCCCAGTGCAGAAACGCGTGACGAAAGCCGTTGAGCACCACCTCCCGGAGCCGGGACACGCTCAACCCGCAGTAGTGATGCACGCGCCAGAGTTCGTCGGTCATCGAGGTGCGGCTGAACAGCCGGTTGTCCGTGTTGATCGTGACCGGCACGGCGCGTTCGACGTAGAGCCGCAGCGGATGCGCGGCGTAGTCGGCCACGGCCTTGGTCTGGACGTTGCTGGTGGGGCAGACCTCCAGCGGAATCTGGTGGTCGACGACGTACTGGAGCAGGTCCGGGTCCTGGTAGAGCGTCACGCCGTGGCCGATGCGATGGGCGCCACAGTAGAACAGCGCCTGGTGGATGGAGTCGGGCCCCCAGGATTCACCCGCGTGTACGGTCAGGTTCAGCAGGTGATTGCGGGCCAGGTAGAAGGCGTGCAGGTGGTGCTTGGGCGGATGGCCGGCCTCGCCACCGGCCAGGTCGAAGGCCACGACGCCCCGCTTGCGGTAGGCTACGGCCAGTTCGGCCGTGCGCAGCGAGAGCGCTTCGGACGCATGGCGCAGGCCGCAGAGAATCAGTCCCGTGCGGATGCCGAAGTCGCGTTCGGCCGCCCGCAGGCCGTCGAGCACGGCGTCGTTGACCTGCTCCAGCGTCAGCCCTTCTTCAACGTGCAGCACCGGGGCATAGCGCACCTCCAGGTAGCGAACGTTTTCGCGAGCGGCGTCTTCGGCCAGTTCGTAGGCGATGCGACGCAGCGCTTCGCGCGTCTGCATGACCGGTACCGTGTAGCGGAACCAGGCCAGATAGGCTTCCAGCGAGTCGGACGTGTCCACCTGGCGCAGCACGTCTTCAAGTCCTTCGACGCTGTCGGCCGGCAACAGGCCGACTTTTCCCTGCCGACGGGCCAGCTCCAGCAGCGTCGTCAGCCGCAGCGATCCATCCAGGTGACAGTGCAGCTCGGCCTTGGGCCAGGCCCGGATCGCATCGCGCGAAAGCGTGGTCGAAACTTCCATGACGGGCTTTTTACAGAAGAGAAACGACCGGTCCTGGCCGGGGTTTCGCCCGATGGAACACCGCTTTCAGGCCGTCGTTTCGCATCAGGCACGCATGCAGCTTTTGCGGGATTTTCCCGCACGAAAGGCCGCGCATCACTTAATTTTACCCCGGCCGGCTGCATGCCGCCGTGTGTCATGTGTCACCCTATGCCGTCTGAGGTGAAGCCATGTTTGGGAACATCGGAGCGCCCGAGTTACTGCTGATCTTTCTGGTGGTGCTGCTGGTCTTTGGCGCCAAGCGCATTCCCGAAATTGCGCGGGGCCTGGGCCGGGGCATCCGGGAGTTCAAGGAAGCCACGCGGGAGATTTCCCGCGAGATTTCCGTCGATGTAGACGAAACGCCGCAGATCCGGGCGCCGCAGCAGGGAACGCCGACCGCGCGGACCACGGCGACGCCGACGCAGCAGCCGGCGGCCGGTTCGTCGCAGCCGTCGGAACCCACCCAGAGCTGACAGGCCGAAAGCCATCATGGAGTACCTGACCTACGCCGACGCCCGAGGGGCGCTGGAACGGGGCGAGACCAGTTGTGAAGCGCTGGTCTCGTCTTTTTTGGAACGGATCGAAGCCGACAACCCACGCCTGAACGCGTTCATCTCGGTCGATCCCGAAGGCGCGCTGGCACAGGCGCGGGCGCTGGACGAACGTCTGGCCCGGGGCGAGCCGCTGCCGCCGCTGGGCGGCCTGGTGCTGGCCGTCAAGGACGTGATCTGCATCAAAGACCGGCGCGTCACGTGCGGCTCGCGCATGCTCGAAAACTTCGTCTCGCTCTACGACGCGACGGTCATCACACGGTTGCGGGAGGCCGGGGCCATCTTCATCGGCAAGACGAACTGTGACGAGTTCGCCATGGGCTCGTCGAACGAGACCTCGTACTTTGGTCCGGCCCGCAATCCGATCAATCCCGACTACGTGCCCGGTGGCTCTTCGGGCGGCTCGGCGGTGGCCGTGGCGGCCCGGATGTGTCAGGCCGCGCTCGGAAGCGACACGGGCGGCTCCATCCGCCAGCCGGCCGCCTTCTGTGGCATCGTGGGGCTGAAGCCCACCTACGGACGTGTGAGTCGCTACGGGCTGGTGGCCTACGCCTCGTCGTTCGACACGATCGGCCCCATGACGCACACGGTCGAAGACGCCGCCCGGATTCTGCAGGTGATCGCCGGGGTGGACCGCTGGGACTCGACGAGCGCGCCGGTCGAAGTGCCGGACTACCTGGAGGCGCTCGACCAGCCCATCAAAGGGCTTCGCATCGGGTTGCCCCGCGAATACTTCGCCGAAGGACTGGATCCGGAATTCCGACAGGTGCTCGAAGAGCGGGCGGCGCAGCTCGAAGCGGTCGGTGCCGTGGTGCAGGAAGTGTCGCTGCCCCATACGGAGTACGGCATTGCCACCTACTACATCCTGGCCACGGCCGAGGCGTCGAGCAACCTGGCCCGCTACGACGGTATCCGCTACGGCTACCGGGCCGACGTGCAGCAGATCCGGCGCGAGCTGGCCGAAAGCGACAGCGACGACTCGGTGATCTACCGGCTCTACGTGCGCTCGCGGAGCGAGGGCTTCGGCACCGAGGTCAAGCGCCGCATCATGCTGGGCACCTACGTGCTCTCGGCCGGCTACTACGAAGCCTACTACGCCAAGGCCCAGCGCGTGCGGCGACTGATCCGCCAGGACTTCGACCGCGCCTTCGAGCAGGTGGACGTGCTGCTCACGCCGGCCTCGCCCACGCCGCCCTTTCCGCTGGGCAGCAAGCTTTCGGACCCGCTTGAAATGTACTTGAGCGACGTTTACACGGTGACGGCCAACCTGGCCGGCATTCCGGGACTGGTCGTGCCGGTGGGCACGCATTCGAGCGGCTTTCCGGTGGGGGCGCAGCTCCTGGGCCGCCACTTCGACGAGGCCACGCTGCTCCGGGTAGGCCGCGCCCTGATGGAAGTGAGCGGCACCGCCTGAAAACGCGCACCTGCTTTCTATCTTTCAGAAACCAACCCGTTTTCACAAGCCGGAACAGGACCCATGAGCATTCTGGTCGATCGCAACACGCGTCTGGTGGTGCAGGGCATCACCGGGAAAGAGGGCACCTTCCACACGCAGCAGATGATCGAGTACGGGACGAACGTGGTGGCCGGCGTTACGCCGGGCAAAGGCGGTCAGAAGCACCTGGATCGTCCCGTCTTCAACACGGTGGTCGAGGCGGTCGAGAAAGAGGGAGCCAACACGTCGATTATCTTCGTGCCGCCCGCCTTTGCGGCCGACGCCATTCTGGAGGCGGCCGACGCCGGGATCGAGGTGATCGTCTGCATCACCGAGGGGATTCCGGTGCGCGACATGATTCCGGTTTATCACTACGTGAAACAGAAAGGGGTCAAGCTGATCGGCCCGAACTGCCCCGGTGTGATCACGCCCGGACAGGCCAAGGTGGGCATCATGCCGGGCATGATTTTCAAAGAAGGGACGATCGGCGTCGTGTCGCGCTCCGGCACGCTCACCTACGAGGCGGTCGATCAGCTCACGCGGCTGGGACTGGGCCAGAGCACGGCCGTGGGCATTGGCGGCGATCCGATCATCGGGTTGCGCTTTACGGACGTGCTCCGGCTGTTCCAGGACGATCCGGAGACGGAAGCGGTCGTGCTCATCGGTGAAATCGGCGGTACGGCCGAAGAAGAGGCGGCCGCCTTCATCAAGGAGCACATGACCAAACCTGTCTTCGCGTTCATTGCCGGCGCGACGGCCCCGCCGGGACGCCGCATGGGCCACGCCGGAGCCATCATCGCGGGCGGCAAGGGCACGGCCGAGGAGAAGTTCAAGGCGCTGGAGGCAGCCGGTGCCGTGGTCATTCGCAACCCGGCGCTCATCGGCGAGACCGTACGCGAACACCTGGGCGCACTGGCCTGAAACCCGAACCCGCATGAAAAAGCCGGCGGCACGTTTCTTCCGGAGCGTGACGCGGTGGGAGGAGCTGCCCGACGACGGGCTGCCCGAAGTGGCGTTTGCCGGACGCTCCAACGTCGGCAAAAGCTCGCTGCTGAACGCGCTGCTTCGGGCGCCCGGACTCGCCCGCACCAGCAGCACGCCCGGCAAGACGCGCCAGCTCAATTTCTACCGGGTCAACGAGCAGCTCTACTTCGTGGACCTGCCCGGCTACGGCTATGCACGCACCTCGCAACAGGAGCGTCGGCTGTGGGGACGGCTCATCACCCGCTACCTGCAGGAGCGGCCCACGCTGGCGCTCGTGGTGCACCTGATCGACAGCCGCCATCCGCCTACGCCGCTCGACGAGGCCATGATGGACCTGATGCGCGGCCAGCACGTCCCCTACCTGATCGCGCTCACGAAGGCCGACAAGGTATCGGGCAACCGGCGCGCGCAGGCCGTCCGGGAAGCCGAACGGGCCTTGCAGGCCCGCGCCATGGAAGTGCCGATCATCCCCACCTCGGCGCACACTGGCCTCGGCCTGCGCGAACTGTGGCGCTGGATCGAACAGGTGTCGCTGGGGAAATCATGACCGTTCGAAGTCGCGAAGGATTCGCTCAATTTCGACCAGCAGCTGTGGAACCTCTTGCACGACTTGCCAGACGATCTCATAGCTGACCCCAAAGTAGTGGTGGATCAGTTTGTCACGCATGCGGGCCAGTTCGCGCCAGGGAAACTGCGCGTAATGAGTCCTTAAGGTTTCGGAGAGCTGTTTGGTCGCTTCTCCAATCACTTCGAAGTTGCGCAGAATGGCATCCTGGGTTTTGATATCCTCCAGAAAAGCTTCAAACGTGAGACCTTCGGCAAAGTGTTGAATACGCCGGAGGCTCTCATAAATGTCTCGCAAGCAGTCAATGTCCCTGCGACGCCGAGACATATTGAAGCGAACGAAGAATGCGCCGAGCGATTCGGGCTGTATGAGGCTGTTGTAGATTGCGCTGCAGGGTTTCGTAAGTGGCCAGATCCACCGGCCGTCCAAGATGGGCCTCGAGAAAGTCGATCAGGCGGATGAAGTCCAGCCCCAGCGGTCGATTCAGGTGCACGATCAGGTCCACATCACTTGCTTCAGAAGCCTGATCGCGGGCGAACGATCCGTACAGCGCCAGCCGCTCCACCCCGAATTTCTCCTGCAGTTCGGGTAGAAGGCGGTGAAGTTGCTGGATGATTTCAACACGGCGCTGCAGCCGAGGCATGGTATGCCCTTAATGCCGATAGCTTTTTCCAGAAGGCACGTCGAGCAAACCGCAAGGTTTCGGCTTATTCCGCCGTTTTCCAGTGCTGGCCGTCGAGGGCGGGTGCTTCGGCCACGCGGCCCGTGGCGATGTGCTCCATGATGCGCGGGGCGTGCAGCCGGCCGTTTTCGATGAACCAGCGGCTCGTGTTCAATCCGCCGCAGACCGTGCCCGCCAGATAAAGCCCCGGCCGGTTCGTTTCGAACGTCTCGGGGTCGTAGCAGGGCGTGCGGGCCGGATCGTCACCGAGCCGGACGCCGAGCTGCTCCAGAAACTCCAGGTCGGGCCGGTAGCCGGTCATGGCCAGGACCCAGTTGTTCTCCAGCTCGAGCCGACCGTCAGGCGTTTCGATCAGCAGGCTGTCCGGACGGATTTCCAGTACCCGCGAATTAAAAAACGCCCGGATGCTCCCCTCGCGGATGCGGTTTTCGATGTCCGGGCGGATCCAGTACTTGATCTTGTCCGAAAGCGCCGGTCCCCGGTGGATGAGCGTCACCTCGGCGCCGTGCCGGTAGCAGTCCAGGGCCGCCTTGGCCGCCGAGTTGCGTCCGCCGATCACCGCCACCTTCTGGCCGATGTAGGGAAACGGCTCTTTGTAGTAGTGAATGACCTTGGGCAGGTCTTCGCCCGGCACGTTCAGTCGGTTGGGGATATCGAAAAAGCCGGTGGCCACCACCACCTTGCGGGTCCGGTAGGCGCCCTTTTCGGTCACCACCGTGAAGTTTTCGTCCTCGCCGTCCACGCGGAGCACGCGCTCGTAGAGCCGGAGGCGAAGCTGTTCGGCGGCGGCCACGCGCCGGTAGTACTCGATGGCCTCTTCACGGGTGGGTTTGTAGCCGCGCGTGGGAAAGGGATGCCCGCCGATTTCCATCAGGTCGGGCGTCGAGAAGAACTCCATGTTCGTCGGATAGCCCAGAAACGAATTCACCAGCGCGCCCTTTTCAATAAGGAGCGCTTCGAGGCCACGCCGCTTGGCTTCGATGCCGCAGGCAAGCCCGATGGGACCGGCTCCGATGATGACGACATCCCACATGGTTGTTTTTGACGTTTTTGAACGCGGAAGCGCCAGGCTTGCAGGCTGTACCGGAACCGGCCGGTCGGGTTTCGGCGCCGGACATGAAGTGTTGGAAAAGTATCAGTCCTCGGCGCGGCGCTCGCAGAAGAAGCGCTGCAGCAGCGCCGCCGCCCGTTCGGCTTCCACGCCGGAGATGACCTCCACGCGGTGGTTCAGGCGCGGGTCCTGCAGGATGTTGTAGAGCGTGGAGGCCGCGCCGGCCTTTTCGTCGAAGGCGCCGAAGACGACGCGGTCCAGTCTGGCCCAGACGATGGCCCCGGCGCACATCGGACAGGGCTCGAGCGTCACATAGAGCGTGCAGCCGCGCAGGTACTTGGTGTCCAGCGTGGCGCAGGCGGCCGTGATGGCCAGCATTTCGGCATGGGCGGTGGGGTCTTTGAGCTGCTCGACGCGGTTGTGGCCGCGTCCGACGATCCGGTCGTCTTTGACGACGACGGCGCCCACGGGGACTTCACCTTCCTCGAAGGCCTGTTCGGCTTCACGCAGCGCTGCTTCCATCCAGCGCCGATGCCCTTCCAGCAGGCGATGTAAGCTCATGTAAGGAACTGCTCCAGATGAATACCGTCTCAGGGAAAGTGGTCCATCAGCGTCGCAATTTACGATGATTCGTAAACAGTTTTATATCACCACCGAGCAGGATCAGGCAATCAGGCAGCTGGCGCGGCAACAGGGCGTCTCCGCGTCGGAGGTGGTTCGGAGGGCGCTGGAAGCAGCGCTGGCCCGGTTCTCGCTTCCATGGCGTGGGCAGAGTGAGGCCGTCGAACGTCTGCTGGAAAACTGTCGGCAACTGGGGGCACACCATCAGCTGCCGGCCGGCTTTCGTTTCGATCGGGCGGCGTGTTATCAGGAGCGAGAAGCCCGTCAACTTTTTGATTGATCAAATCGATGTTCCAGGAAGATGCTCCGGTATGTCCTGGACACCAACATTTTGCTGTATGCCATCGATGGCTCGGAGGCTTATCGACAGGCGCGGGCGCAGGAAATTCTAAGAAGAGGCCTTCGGCGGCTATTCCGGTGCAGGCTCTTTCCGAATTTTCGAGTGTGGCGCTTCGCAAATTTGAACCACCGGTTGCGCCGGACGAGCTGTTGCGACACGTCGAATTGTATCTACTGACGTTTCCTGTACTCCCCGTTACAGGACCGGTGGTACTGGAGGCAATTCGTGGCGTGTGAGACCACCGGTTTGCTTTTTATGATGCGCAGATCTGGGCGGTTGCCCGGCTCAACCAGATTCCAGTTGTCTTGAGCGAAGATTTCTCGCCCGGGCGCACTGTCGAAGGCGTGACCTTCCTGAATCCTCTGGACGCGACTTTCGATCTGGAGCAGCTCTAACGCCGCCGATGCCCTTCCAGCAGGCGATGTAAGCTCATCGTGAACTTCGCAGCATGGTGCAGGGTATTTCCTCTACAGGACATTCGAGGTAAAAATTCCGCGCTATGAGCGCTTTGCCAGAAATTCTTGAACTGGCCCGTGCGTTTCGAACGCAGCTGGAAAGCCGATTGCACGCTTCGGTGGAAGTGGTATTGATCGGCTCCCACGCGCGAGGCGAAGCGGAAGAGACTTCTGACATCGACCTGATAGCGTTTGTCCCGGAGCTGGATCGCAACACATGGCGATTGTTGCTTGATACCGCCTGGGAGATCGGTTTTAAAGCAGGGAAGGTGCTCTCGGTTATTCCAGTAGCTGCTGCAGAAAAAGACATCTTGGCGGCTTCGCCACTCCTTCAGGTCGCTCAAGCCGAAGGCATTTCTGTATGACAGACGCTCAGGAAGCGCTGATCCGGTACCGCCTGGAGCAGGCGAAAGCCACGTTGCAGGACGCCTACCTGCTTCAGGAACAGGGCGGAAATAACTGGAGCATTGTGAATCGTGCGTACTATGCCATGTTTTATGCGGCGCTGGCATTGATGATATACGCAGGACTTCGCACGTCCAGACACAGTGGCGTCATTGCGCTGTTTGATCGGCATTTTGTGAAAACAGGTCTGTTGCCCGTCGAAATGAGCAAGTGGTTTCACGAGGCTTTTGAATTTCGGCAGATCGGCGACTACAGAGAATTTGTCAACCTGGACGACGAGCAGGTAGCCGAGGTGGTGGCACGGGCGTCGCATTTTGTAACCCGGGTTGAGCGATTTCTCTCAGAACGAATGGGGCATTGCGCTTAACCTAGCGGCTGGCGGGCCAGCGGTAAGGTCATGCAGCGGGGGCCGCCGCGGCCGCGCGACAGCTCGTTGCCTTCCAGCTTGATGGCCAGCTTTTCCGTACCGGGGACGAAGGGGCTTTCCGCATAATAGGACAGAAAGCTCTCGGCCGTGACGACGCGGTAGCCGTGCCGCCGCATTTCTTCGAAGGTGTAGTGGTTGCGCTCGTAGCCCACCACCACGCCGGGCGCCAGTGCGAAGAAGTTGGCCCCGTCGGTCCACTGCTCGCGCTTCTGGTGGACGGGATTGTCGCCGCCGCAGGGGATGAAGGTCAGCGGTCGGTCCAGCAGGCGCTCCAGCGCGGTTTTCAGGTCGGGCGGCATTTCGGTGACGAACTGCTCGGGCGTGTCGCCCGCCATCAGGTGCAGCACGTTGCCTTCCTGGTGCAGAATGGGCGGGAAGACGACGCACTCATTGGCCGAAACGAACGTGAACACGGTGTCGAGGTGCATCGAAGCGCGCTGCTTGGGCAGGTCCACCACGAGCACGTGCCGGACCGACGTGCGGCTGAAGAGCGCCCGCGCCACATGCGCCACGCCGCCCAGCGACGTCCGCTCCGAATGCCCCAGCAGCACCACTTCGGGCGAGGCCACCAGCAGGTCGCCGCCCTCGAACGTGACCCCTTCGGGCAGGTAGATGATCCGCTCACGCAGTCCGGCAAAGCCCGGGTGGTGTTCCAGAATGACGCGCAGGATCAGGCTTTCGCGGGCGCGGGCGGCCGTGGCCGGATGGCTGACGATCAGGTGGTCGTTCACGACGGCGGCCAGGTCGCGCGTGAAGAGCAGGTTGGGCAGCGGAAACGCGTTGAGCGGCAGCGGACTCTGGCCCGTCAGCGCAAAGTGCAGCAGTTCGTCCGGGCTCAGCGCGGCCAGCTCACGGGCAAAGGCCTGCAGGTTTGCCTCCGGCTGCAACCGGCAGAGCTGCTCGACGAACGCCTCGCGGGCCTCCTCCGACGCAAACGCGGTGCGCAGCAGGTCGGTGATCTGCAGCACGGCGCCTTCCGGCCCGACCACCTTCTCGAACAGCGCGCACATCTGGCGATGCTCGGCCTGGGCTTCTTCCACGAACAGAATGTCGTCGAAAAGCAACGTCAGCCGCTGCTCGGGCGTCACCAGCTCCAGCTCGACGCCGGGCGTGTGCACAATCACCTGCTGCAACGGATCGATCTCCGAAGCAACGGCAAAGCGAAACGAAACGGTCGGGACCGAAGCGGGCGTGGACATGGTGTTTCCGGATGCATCAGACAACCGACGGCCAAAGATACGTCGGAAGCGCTTTGAAGATCAGGCCCGACGGCGAAGCATTTCCAAAAAGCGCAGCACGATCAGCACCACCATCAGGATGAGCAGCACCTTTAGGGCGAACTTCAGCAATGCGGTGGCGACCTGAAGGATCACCCCCAGCAATACGGCGGCCACCAGCAACACGATGACCACGATCAACGCACGCAATATCTGCTGCAGATCCATAGCACGTCCGGGTTTTCAAAACGGCGCAAAGGCCACCACTTCGGTCCAGGCGAGCCCCTGCCCGTCGGGGCCGAAGCCGCCTGTTATCAGTATTCGAAAATCTTCGAGCGAAGTTGCAGCGGCGTCGAAGCGGGGCTGCAGGAGCAACGCCCGAAAGCGAAAGAAACGGTTGGCCTCCTCTACGTACAGGAGCGGGTAGGGGTAGGTTCGCGATAGCTGTCCGGCATAGCCGCCCAGCAGCACCACGACGCCGGGACGAAGCGGGACGGCGGCGGCAAACTGGCGCGGCTCGGGCAGCGCGGGCACAAACAGCGTATCGACGCGGCCGGCCGGTTCCAGCACGAGCCGGAACGTTTGCGTCTCGACGTAATCCGGCGTTACCAGCGCACCGGCCACCAGAAAGCGTGTGCCGGCTGCATCGAGCGGGACCATGACGTGTGCGGCCAGCGGTGTGATGTAGAGGCCCAGGCCGGGCGTCAGCAGCGCGAGCGAATCGTCTCGGAACTCGAAGGTGATCAGGTCGGCCGCCACGCCCAGCTCGGGCGAATCGCCGCGCAGCCGCCGGTAGCCGCCCAGCACTTCCAGAAAGCGTCGGCCCTCGTACTGTCGGAGCGCCGTCGTGTGCCAGGCACGGGCGGCTCCGATCGCGAGGGGCAGCAGCCGGCGGGTTTCGGCGGCCAGATCGACCAGTTCGGCGTCGGTGCGCAGGTTGTTGGCCAGCTCGGGACGCCCCTGGGTGTTGCCGCCCAGCAGCAGCACGCGGCCGTCGGGCAGCAGTGTGGCCGTGTGGCCGGCGCGAGGAGCGTTCAGGCCGGGACGCAGACGCTCGAACGCGGGCGCACCGGGCACCCAGACGAACAGGTCGCGGCCGGCCGGGCCGGTCCACACCTCGGCACCGCCCGCAAAGAGCAGCCGTCCGTCGGGCAGGCGCACCAGGCGGCCGCCGCCGCGGCCGTCGGGGAGTGGTGGTCCCGGTAGCACCGTAGCCTGCAGACGCAGCGCCCAGGCCGTGTCGGTGGCGGACACGCCTTTTTCGTCTATGGCCGTGATGCGCAGGCGGTTCAGGCCGTAGCGCAGGGGTACGCTGCCCTGCCACACGTCGCGCAGGCTGTCGTAGCGAAGCGGCCGTCCTTCGACCTCCACGTGGGCAATGGCCCGAAACGACGTGGCCCGCACCTGAAGCGTCAGCGTCGAGTCGGTCTGCACCTCCGACAGATCCGGCGCTACCACCTCGATCTCCGGCGTGCGCACCGGCACAAACGGCCGCTCGCAGGCCACGAGCAGCACCGACAGCAGGATGAGCGCCGTGGGCTTCATGGGACGGGCAACGGGTCGTCTTCGTAGCCGACGGCCTCCAGCACGAGCCCGTGGGCCGGGGCGGCCGGACCGGCCAGCCGTCGGTCGCGTGCGGCCAGCAGCTCCGGGATGGCCGCTATGTCGCGCTGGCCCCGGCCGATCTCGATCAGCGTGCCCACGATGGCCCGCACCATGCCGTGCAGAAAGCGGTCGGCCACGATTTCAAAATGCCAGTCGCCGGGACGGGGATCCGGCACCCAGCGGGCCAGGTACACCGTGCAGGTGCGGTTGCGTGTGGCGGCCTGCGTGCGGCAGAACGTGGTGAAGTCGTGCGTGCCCAGCAGGTCACGGGCGGCCCGGTTCATGCGCGCGAAGTCGGGTGCCGGGCGCAGATACCAGCGCAGGTGGCGCTCCAGCGCGCAGGGGACGGTCGCCACGTAGTAGTGGTAACGGCGCCAGCGGGCATCGTAGCGGGCGTGAAAGTCATCGGGCGCCAGACTGACCGACCGAATCGCTATGCTGGGCGGCAGCAGGCCGTTCAGCGACCCCTGCAGCCGCTCCGGATCGACCGGGCGGTCCGTGCGGAAGTGCGCCACCTGGCCGCGAGCATGAACGCCGGCATCGGTGCGCCCCGAGCCGACCACGCGCACGCGCTCGCGCAACACCACGGCCAGCGCTTCCTCCAGCGCCGCCTGAATGCTGGGACCGTTGCGCTGGATCTGCCAGCCGCTGAAATCCGTTCCGTCGTACTCGATCAACAACCGATACGTAGGCACGCCCGCTCCGAGATTGTTTATGCAGACGGGGCCGGTGTACGCGGGCTCGGCCGAAGTGTTGCTCCACACGCATGGTGACATTTTTCTGTCCATACTGCTGGAAGGAAGTGCCGGCCGAAGCATCCCGGTGTCCGCATTGTGGAGCCAACTTACAGGAACTTTCGAAGTTGTCTTTTGAGGAAAAGCTGCTTCGGGCCTTACATCATCCGGTGCGAGCGCATCGTCTGCTGGCCATTCGGCTACTGGGACGGCTCGGAAGCCACGTTGCTTTTCCTTATTTTGAGCAACTTCTACGTTCGGAAAGCGATGTCTATGTAATCCGGGAAATCCTGGAGGCCCTGAATCGAATGGGTACGGCGGAAAGCTGTCGTTTACTGGCCGAAGTGGCCGTCCATCATCGGTTCTCGCTGGTTCGTAATTGGGCCCGAGAACTGTTAGCAGCGCAAGACGAAGGGGATGAGGGATAATGTTGCGACACGTCGTTGACCTTCCGCCGCGCATTTACCTGACCGGTTTTATGGGCTGTGGCAAAAGCACGATCGGGCCGCTGCTGGCCCGACGGCTGGGCTACACGTTTCTGGACCTGGATGCGCTGATCGTGCGGCAGGCAGGACGATCGATTCCGGAGATCTTTGCCGAAGGTGGAGAGGCCGCCTTCCGGACACTGGAGCGCGACGCACTGCGCCGGACGGCGGCTCTGGACGCTTACGTGATCGCCACGGGCGGCGGTGCACTGGTTTCGGACGACAACCTGGCCTGGGCGCTCCGCAACGGGCGCGTGGTCTACCTGCAGGTGTCGGCCGACGAGCTGGCCCGCCGCCTGGCGCCGGAAGCGGCCGGGCGTCCACTCCTGCAGGACCGGCACCGACGCCCGCTGCAGGGCGCCGCACTGCGCCGTCGCATCGCCGCCATGCTGGCCCGTCGCGAACCCTGGTACCGCCGGGCCCATCACGTGGTCGCCACCGACGGGCTTTCCGTGGAGGAGACGGTCGAGGCCGTGCTGCACGCGCTCCGCACCTATCGCGCAAGCCGGAACGAACGCCGGTGATAGGGCGACGGCCCGTAGCGGGCCAGCGCCTCGTAGTGCGTCCGCGTCGGGTAGCCCACGTTCCGATCCCAGCCGTAGACCGGAAACTCCTCGTGCAATTGCTGCATCAGGGCGTCGCGGGTGGTTTTGGCGATGATCGACGCGGCGGCGATGAGCAGACTCTGTTGATCGCCCTTCACGATCGGCTTGGCCGGACAGGGCGGATCGGAAAAGCAACGGTTGCCGTCGATGAGCAGATAGTCGGGCGTCAGCTCCAGATTGGCCACGGCCCGGCGCATTGCCTCCAGCGCGGCGTTCAGGATGTTCAGGCAGTCGATTTCCTCCGGCGTGCACATCCCGATCCCGATGGCCAGCGCCTGCGCCCGGATCCGCTCGGCCAGTTTTTCCCGCACTTCGGGGCGCAGTTGTTTGCTGTCGCGCACGCCGTCGAGCTGCACGTGCGGCGGCAGGATCACGGCGGCCGCCACGACGGGACCGGCCAGGCAGCCGCGCCCCACTTCGTCCACGCCGGCCACCCGCCGGTAGCCCTGTTGCCAGCAGCGCACCTCCGGCCGCGGTTCACTCATGGCGTTGCGTCTGAAAACGCCGGTAGAGTTCGCGCCAGGTGGTCAGGATTACGTGGTTGCGGCGGAGCGCCTCGCGGAACGCCTCGCTGCGCACCACGTCCAGATCGCGCGCGCGCCAGGCCGCCCCGAAGTCGGGGTGATCGACGGTGATGGCTTCCAGTTCGTCGTTGGCGTAGCCGAGGTGCACGATCAGCTCCGTGATGCCCGGCGGCAGGTTGTCGATCATCCGGATGTAGGTTTCCAGCCAGCGATCCGGTGGCGTGTCGGTCGGCACCAGCCAGACCCGGTCGATGACCAGGTCGTCCGGCGTGAGCATTTCCAGCAGGTGCGGCGCCTGCTGCGCAAGCTGCTCGCGGGGGATCAGCACGGGCAGGTTGTGTTCGCGGCCCACCTGCAGATACACGGCGAACAGCTCGGGCGTCTGAAACAGCACGCCCATGTGCGTGTCCAGGTGCGTGACCGGGATCCCGGCGTCCTGCGCCCGCAGAATCTGGGCCCGGAGCTCGGCGGCCACCTCCTCCGGCTTCATGTTGGCGACCGCCTCCTCGGTGGTGGCGTGCAGGTAGCCCGCCGAACTGTGCAGCGACGGCGTCATGCTCGGACCGAGCAGCCCCGCCCAGCGGTAGTATTTCCACTCGCTGGTGAGCGTCAGGTGCAGGCCGAAGTCCAGCTCCGGGTGCGTTCGGGCATAGGCGGCCATCTCCGAAAACCACGGGCACGGCACCATGATACTGGCCGAACTGATCCAGCCGGCCTCCAGGGCCTCGGTCGAGGCGCGGTTCACGCTGTGCGCCATGCCCAGATCGTCGGCGTGCAGGATGAGCACGCGGGCGTCCGGCGGATAGCCCAGCCGCTCCAGCAGCGACTGGGCCTGCAGCGTCAGGCTCCAGATGAAGCCCGGCAGGAGAAGTAGCAGCAGGCGTTTCATGGTTCGTCGTATTGATCCGGCAGGTCGTTTTCGTAAAGCACCACGTCGCCCGGCTGAAGATACGTCTTCAGAAAGTCCTGCGCCTCGAACAGGCTTCGGAATACGCGAATCCGATCCTCGGGGAAACCCGCCTCGCGCAATCCTTCCTGGATGGGGAGGGTGCGGCGCGGCCCGATCAGCACGGCCAGATCCACGTGTTGCGCCATGAAGCGGCCCAGCGCGCGGTTTTCCTCGGCTTCGCGCGCGCCGAGCTCCACCATGCCGGGCGTGACCACGATGCGGCGTCCGGTCCGGAACTGCCCCAGGATCTCCAGCGCATTGCGGGCCCCGACGGGGTTGGAATTGAAAGCGTCGTCGATCACCGTAATGGGGCCTTCCCGGCGGAGTTGCAGGCGGTGCTCGACCGGCCGGAGCCGCGCCACGGCATGGGCCATCTGACGCAGTCGAAGCCCGAAGATGCGTCCGACGGCCAGCGCCAGCAGGATGTTGAGCACGTTGTGGCGGCCCAGCAGGCGCGTCTGGAACACCTGCTCGGTGCCGGTTTCGTCGCGTACTACGAAGCGGGTGCCCTCGGGCCCGTAGGTGATGTCGCGGGCGACAAGATCGGCCTCGGGGTGGCCCTTGACCGACACGCGCCAGACCGGTCCGCGGGCACGTTCGGCCATGGCCGCCACGTGTCGATCGTCGGCGTTCAGCACCACGGGACCGCCGGGGCGTGTGCAGGCCACCAGTTCGCTCTTTTCGCGCGCAATTGCTTCGATGGAGCCCATCGTTTCCAGGTGCATCGGACCGACGGCCGTCACCACGCCGATGTCGGGTCGGGCGATGGCGCACAGCTCGCGGATGTCGCCGGGATGCCGGATGCCCATCTCCAGCACGAGCACCTGATGTTCGGGACGGAGCTGCTCGTTGATCACCTTGCAGATGCCCATGGGCGTGTTGTAGGAGCCCGGCGTGGCCAGCACCTGGTAGCGCAGGCTCAGGATCTCGGCAATGATGAATTTCGTGCTGGTTTTGCCGTAGGAGCCGGTGATCCCGATGATGGTCAGGTCCGGGTGTGCGGCCAGCTTGCGACGGGCCCTGCGCTTGAAGCCTTCCTGGATGGCGCGTTCGACGGGCCAGAGCAGCCAGCCGGCCAGCAACACCCAGAGCGGCGCACCGAGGTCTGCCACAAGCCAGCCGCCTAAGTAGTAAAGCCAGCCGATTGCTCCTTCGGTCCGGCCCAGCAGACCACCCAGAGCGGGACCCGCCAGCGTCAGCAGCGCCGCCACGCTCAGCAGGCGACGCATGCGGGGCGTGAAGGCGAGCGGCTTTTTGGGGCGGTCGCGGCGATAGCGGCGCGAAGAGGCGAAGGCCACGCACCAGCCGAGCAGCACCAGTGCGGGCGCCCAGAACGGTCCCAGCAGCGGCAGCGTCAGCGCGCCCACCGTCAGCAGCAGCGCCCCCGCCGCGTGCGAGCGGCGCAGCAGCACGTCGGGATGCATGCGCAGCCAGTGGACGAAGCGGGCCGGCTTGTAGCCTTCGAGCTGGAACAGGTGCAAGAAGAACAGCAGGCGACGCGCGGCGCGCCACCCGGCAAACAACGTGGCCAGCAGAGCAAACAGCCAGAGCATAGGACAGCTACTCGGAAAACCGGTGCTCAAGATACGGACGTACCGCCTGCAATGAAACGCCAATCATGCCTGACACGATGGGTTCATGGGAGCTTATACGATTCCCCGAAACCATAGGGCACATGAGAAAGCACGGGCGCACACGGCGGTGCGCCCCTACCAGATCCCTGACGTTTTCCCTATCCCGTAGGGGCGGATCCCTGTGTCCGCCTGATCATACCCGCCGAATCACGTCCCCCACACGGAGTGTGGCTCCCTCATGCACCGGTAATCAGCATCACTCGGTGGATGTGCCTTTTGTGAGTTGTTCTCTGAACCATTGAATCAGGCGGGGACTTACCCGGACCGAGCTGTTGGCCAATCTCTGAACAGCGGCTTCGGCTTCCTCTTGTGAGATCAGATGTTTTCGGTAGGCGCGTAAGAGTACGCCGAGGGTTCCCTGTACCCGTAGTCCGAGAATTCCGGCAATCCTACGGCCAAGCTTCTCATCGATCAGCACCAGGTCGGCCTGAAGTTCGCGGGCCAGCAGCAATACGTCCATTTCTCCCTGATCCAGTCCCAGAAGGATCGGTGGCAGCGTAGCCTGGAGGCCAGGTTCGCGAATCTGGATCCAATCGGCTTGAGCGACGGCATCGGCCCCGGGGCGTCCCTGTCCGTGCAGTACAATTTCCTGATAGACCGAGGTGGGTACGACGACTTCATCGAAAAGCTGGCGGAGAAGATCGAGCTGATCGATCAGTGAAAGAGCGATCAAAGGGGTGCTGTTGACGATAACCCGCATGGGGCTTATTCCGAATTCGCCTCACGCGTCAGTTCCTCTTCGGGATAATCGATCACAGAAAAGCCATGTTCGGAAAGCAAGCGGTAGAACTCCTGACGATCACAGCCCAGGATTCGGGCACCCAGACCGGCGGAAATGCGCCCCTGCTCATACAGCTTGCCCAGTGTGTAGAGCAGCACCTTTTTCCGAAAGGATTCGCGATCCTCTTTAAGCGCAACCAGCAGTTCTTCCGGAAAGACCACTTGAACATCCATGAGTAAGGAGGGCTTTTAGGTCTGGAGTTTCTTCACGTCGCTTATCAAAATGTTGCTTGCGAGTTCCTTTCGGATGCCAACCATAGGGCTGCGGTCGCTCAGTGCGGGCATGGTCAGCGTTCCGGCAGGTGTTCCAGAAAATAGCGGGTGGCGGCGATGAACGTGTCGGGGTCGTCCAGATAGCCGTAGTGGCCGGCGTTTTTCAGCACGACGAGCCCTGCGTCGGGCAGAGCCTGCACGAGCCGCTCCATCTGCGCGCGGCCGACGGCCCGGTCGCGCTCGCCCCAGAAGACCAGTACGGGGATCTGAATGCGGTCGAGCCGGTCCTCGACGTAGGTGTTGACGATGCGCACGAAGACTTCGCGCATGACGCCTTCGAGGCGGCGATAGTCCGACGATCCCAGCGCCTTCCAGACGACGGTGTGGCGCAGCCAGTCGAGGGCCGGCTCCCGGAGCGGTTGCGGCAGCACCTGGAAGGGAGCCTTGAGCAGCCGGGCCAGCGTGGCGCGCACGTAGTAATGCCAGGGACGCCGGGGACGCATGCCGGAGGGACTGATCAGCACGAGCGCCCGCAGCAGCTCCGGGCCTTCCGGCTCCGAGGCCAGGTACAGCCCGATGCGGCCGCCGTTCGAGTGGCCGATGAGCACGACGGGCCGGCCGATGCGCGTGCGGATCAGTTCCGCCACCAGCGCGGCGTGCTCGGCCACGCCCCAGGGGGCAGGCGGTGGGGGTGTCAGTCCGTGGCCCGGCAGGTCCACGTTGAACACACGGTAGCGGTCGGCCAGCGCTTCGGCGATGGGCGCCATGAGCCGGGCGCTGCTGCCCCAGCCGTGCAGCAGCAGCACGGGCGGACCATCCTCGGGCCCCTGCACTTCCAGGTGCAGCCGCTCCAGCCAGGCCGTCGGTTCCGGATTGGTTTTCTGGACGTCAGCCGTTTGCATCGGTGCCGATCCGGTGGATTGCGCTCGGGAAACCAACCAGCACGGCCGTCGTTCCACCGAGCAGCAGGGACCGGTTCGGTTGGTTCAGGTTCCCCTCTCAGTCCGTCGGCCAACGAGATTCGCGGTTGGTAGGGACGGCTCCGAGGTCAGGTGGCAACGCCCCCGCAGCATTCATCGAATGGATGAGTTCAACGTGTGCTTTCTGTGCATTGCGCTCCAAGGCGCATGCCTGTACCTTCCCGGTATCTGAAATAGTCCAGTTCGTTATCGATAACCACTAACTCGTACCGTCAAGAAGCAGGATTGTAGCATCTATGGGTGAGCAGACGTTTCGTGGCATGCTGGAGCTGATCGGGGACAAAAAGTTTGGCTTTGTGCGGGAATTTCGCCCCGATCTTCCCAAAGGCAAAAACGACCCCTTCGTGCCGCCGCCGGTCATCCGGCAGTACAAACTGCGCGATGGCGTCCTGATCGAGGGTACGCTGCGCCCGGGTCGCAAGGGCGACATGCAGGTGGACGAGATCCACTCGATCATGGGCGTCTCGCCCGAGGAATGGGCCAAGACCGAGGATTTCGAGTCCGGGCAGATCGTCTATCCGGACGAAAAGTTCAACCTGGTCACCGGCCCGACCGACTACGCCATGCGCGTGGTCGATCTGGCCGCGCCGATCGGCAAGGGCCAGCGCGCGCTGATCGTGGCGCCGCCGCGTGCTGGTAAGACGGTCCTGCTCAAGCAGATCGCGGCGGGCATCGCCAAGAACCATCCGGAGGTCAAACTGGTGGCGCTCCTGGTGGACGAGCGGCCCGAGGAGGTGACCGACTTTCGCCGCTCGACGCCCGCCATCGTCTTCGCCTCGTCGAACGATCGGGAGGAGGACAACCATATCCGCGTTTCGACGCTGGCGCTGGAGTTTGCCAAGCGGCTCGTCGAGCTGAAGCACGACGTGGTACTGCTGCTCGACTCGCTCACGCGCCTGGGCCGCACGTTCAACCTTTACGTCGAAAGCAGCGGCCGCACGCTTTCGGGCGGACTCGACGCGCGGGCGCTTCAGATTCCGCGGCGCATCTTCGGCGCCGCCCGTAACATCGAAGGCGGCGGTTCGCTGACGATCATCGCCACGGCGCTCATCGAGACGGGCAGCCGCATGGACGAGGTGATCTTCGAGGAGTTCAAGGGCACCGGCAACGCTGAGATCGTGCTCGACCGTGAGATGGCCGACAAGCGCATCTTCCCGGCCATCAACCTGCGCAAGAGCGGCACGCGCAACGAGGAGCGGCTCATCGGCGACCGGATCGAGCAGTATCACCGGCTGTTCCGGGCGCTCAACTCGCGGCCGCCCATCGAGGCCATGCAGGCTCTGCTGCGCCACATGCAGCAGACGCAGTCCAACGAAGAGCTGCTCAACAGCCTGGTGCCGGTGGAGTGAAGTAACAGTCGGTCGGCACGGGTGTCTCTAAAGGAAAAGCCCGAACACAGGCCGATCCATGTCCCGCGAAGCTCATGGCTCGGGCGAGCCGCTTCTGCGCTACCAGGTGCCCATCAACCAGTGGGACGAAGCCGACCGTCCCCGCGAAAAGCTCATGCGCCGGGGACCCTCGGCCCTCTCCGATGCCGAATTGATCGCGCTGATCTTCGGCAGCGGCACACGCACGAAGCAGGGATCCATCTCGGCCGTGCAGCTCGGGCAGGCTCTGCTCCGGGCCTACGGCTCGCTCTACGCGCTGGCGCAGCGCGACCTGAAAGAACTGACGCGCGTGGCCGGGGTGGGGCCCGCCAAGGCCGTGCAACTTGTGGCCGCCTTCGAGATCGGCCGCCGCGTCGAAGCGCAGCGGCCCGGCCGCCGCATCCAGGTGCGCACGCCGGCCGATGTGGCCGCCTGCTACGGACCGCTCCTGCGCGACCTCAAGCGCGAGGTTTTCAAGATCGTGCTGCTCAACACGGCCAACTACATCATCGCCGACTACACGATCAGCGAAGGGGGGCTGGCCGCCAGCATCGTCGAGCCGCGCGCCGTCTTCCAGCGGGCCATTCTCGACAATGCGGCCGGCATCATCTGTCTGCACAACCATCCATCGGGCAATCCGGAGCCCAGCGCCGACGACCTCCGGATTACGCGCCAGCTCGTCGAGGCCGGCCGCCTGCTGGGCATCCCCGTCCACGACCACATCATCATCGCCGGCACCACCTACACCTCGCTGGCCGAACGCGGGCTTATGGGGTGAGCTCGGCACGAGCTTCCTCGGCCGAGCGCACCAGACGGGCGCCCCAGGGACAGTAGCTTCCCAGCGTATCGACGAAGTAATCCAGGTGGGCCTCGACGTACGCGGGCGTTGCGTCGCACACCTCGATGCTGACTTCGGCCAGCTCCCACCGGTCCGGCACGAAATGCCACGACCAGGGCGCGTTGTGGCCGCCGTCGCCCCGGGCGATCGGTCCGATGGGGAACAGCCGCCGCTCCGGAAAGGGCCGGTCCAGTTCGGCCTCGGCCTGTGCGATCACCGCAGGCAGGGACGTCTGCGCCCGGAACAACGCGCCCGTGGCCGTATGCACGAACAGGAACGTCCGGGGCTCCGGCGGCGACTCTCCGGCGCAGGCGCCGAGACCCAGGAGCAACAGCACGCCTGTCAGAAGCCGTATTTTTGCAGGGTTTGACAGGAATTCAACAGGAAGGCGTTGCGTCGGGCGCATCATCGGGCTACTTTTGAACGCTCCTTCTTTCGTCAAAAATAGGCCAGCAACCACCATGCAGGATCGGCTCGAAAAGATCGTTTCGCTCTGCAAGCGGCGTGGGTTCATCTTTCCGTCTTCGGAAATCTACGGAGGACTGGCGGCCGTGTACGATTACGGCCCACTGGGCGTCGAGCTCAAGCGCAACGTGCAGCAGCGCTGGTGGGAGGCCATGGTCTATGAGCACGAGAACATCGTCGGGCTCGACGCGGCGATCCTGATGCATCCCATGGTGTGGAAGGCGTCGGGCCATGTGGATGCCTTCAACGATCCGCTCATCGACGACCGCCAGTCGAAGCGTCGCTACCGGGCCGATCAGCTCATCGAAGATTACATCGAGAAGCTCCGGGCGAAGGGCGAAACGGAACGGGCCGAGGCGCTGCACCGGCGGCTCATCGAAGCGCTCAACGCCGAGGACATGCCGAAGGCGCTCTACCAGATCATCATGGACGAGCGCATTCCGTCGCCCGATTCGGGGGCGTTCGACTGGACCGAGGTACGACAGTTCAATCTGATGTTCGTCACGCACGTGGGGCCGGTGGCCTCCGAAGAAACGAAGGTCTATCTGCGCCCGGAGACCGCCCAGGGTATTTTTGTCAACTTTCACAACGTGAAGGACTCGTCGCGGCTCCAGATTCCTTTTGGCATTGCGCAGATCGGCAAGGCGTTTCGTAATGAGATCGTGGCCCGGCAGTTCATCTTCCGGATGCGCGAGTTCGAGCAGATGGAGATGCAGTACTTCGTAAAGCCGGGCACGCAGATGGAGGCCTTCGAAGCCTGGAAGGAAAAGCGCCTGCAGTGGCACATCGAAAACGGCATCCGGCCGGATCACCTGCGCTTCCACGTGCACGAGAAGCTGGCGCACTACGCCGACGCGGCCGTCGATATTCAGTACCTGTTCCCGATGGGCTGGCAGGAGGTCGAGGGCATCCACTCGCGCACAGATTATGACCTGCGGCGGCATCAGGAGTTCTCCGGCAAAAAGATGGAATACTTCGATCCGCAGACGCAGGAGCGCTACATTCCGTACGTGGTGGAGACCTCGGCCGGACTGGACCGCACGATCCTGATGCTGCTCTGCGAGGCCTACGACGAAGAAGAGGTGGAAGGCGAAACGCGCGTGGTGCTCCGGCTGCATCCGCGCCTGGCGCCCATCAAGGTGGCCGTGTTACCGCTGGTGCGCAAAGACGGCATGCCCGAGCGGGCGCAGGCGCTGGTGCGCGACCTGCGGCCGCTTCTGAACACCTTCTACGACGAGAAAGGTGCCATCGGCCGGCGCTATCGGCGCATGGACGAGGTGGGCACGCCCTTCTGCGTCACGATCGACAGCCAGACGCTCGAAGACGGCACCGTGACCGTGCGCGACCGCGACACGATGCAGCAGGAACGCATCCCCGAAACCCAGGTCCTCGCCTACATCAAAGACCGCCTGCGTCAGTGGAAGCCGGTGGGGGCGCAATAGGAAGCACTGAATAATAGCTGATTTCCAATCCCGGCCCCGCTGCAGGAACGTTGCAGCGGGGCCGGTTTTTTATGGGCGTTCGGGAACGGAAGGCGACCGGCAACGCCATGGCGGCACGAATCGCTACGGAAACGCTGCGTACAGTCGAAGACCTGCGGCGGCGCCTGGCACGTATCGACGGTCGGGGCTACAAAGCCTACAAAACGCTACAGGGCGCCTACGATCTGGGCGACTTCGTGCTGCATCTGGTGCACGTGCAGGGCGATCCGTTCGCCACGCCCAGCCGCGTGCATGTCTGGATTCCACAGCGCCACGCGGGTTTTCCGGAGTGGAGCTATGGCTCGGAGGCCCGGGCCGTCGGCGTGGCCCATCTGCTGGCCCGCACCTTCGCCGAAAAGGCCCGGCGCATCAGCCGTCCGCGTGGCAGCGGCCACAGCGGCCGCATCGAAATGGACCGACCCGGTCAGGAAGTGCTCCCTCGCACGGCCGTACGCCTGATGGCCGAGGGTGTCGAAGCCCGCTTTTCCATCGGACTCCCCGCCCACGGCCGCCGCATTGCGGCCGACGAAGCCCGGGCGTTGCTCCTGGAAGACGTGCCGCGCGTGGTGCGCGAAAGCCTTCGGTTTGCCGCCTACGATCCGGAAACCGTGCGCACCTTCGCCGAAGTGAACGAGGACGCCACCTGGCTCCGGGCGCAGCTGCCCGCCTGGGGGCTGGTGGCGTTCGTGGCCGACGGTGCCTGCCTGCCCCGACGGTCCGGCGTCGATGAGCGGCCGCTGGAAACCGGCGCGGTGCTGTTTGCCTCGCCGCCGTCGCTGCGGCGCGAGGTCGTGCTGCCCAGCGGTCGCCGCCTGACCGGCATGGGCATTCCGGCCGGCGTGACGCTCATCGTGGGCGGCGGCTATCACGGCAAAAGTACGCTGCTGCGCGCGCTGGAACGCGGCGTCTACAACCACGAGCCCGGCGACGGCCGGGAGTTTGTCGTGACGGTGCCCGACGCCGTCAAGGTGCGCGCCGAAGACGGCCGTAGCGTGGCCGGCGTGGACCTGTCGCCCTTCATCCGCAACCTGCCCTCGGGCATCGATACGCGCACGTTTTCGACGGCGAACGCCAGCGGATCGACCAGCCAGGCGGCCGCCATTCAGGAAGCACTGGAGGTGGGGACCTCGCTGCTGCTCATCGACGAAGACACGGCCGCTACGAACTTCATGGTGCGCGACCGGCGTATGCAGCGCCTGGTGCCCGGTGCGCAGGAACCCATCACACCGTTCATCGACCGCGTGCGTCAGCTTTACGAAACACGCGGCGTCAGTACCATCCTGGTCGTGGGCTCCAGCGGCGACTTTTTCGACGTGGCCGACACCGTCATCAAGTTGCACGAATACCGGGTGGAGGATGTGACGGACGCCGCCCGGGAGATTGCCCGCCAGCTTCCGAGCGAGCGGATGCCGGCGCCGGACGATCCCTTTCGGGATCCGCCGGTGCGGCGCGTGCCGGATCCGACGAGCGTTTCGCCCCAGAAGGGGAAGCGTGCGACCTACGTGCGGGCACGCGGACGCGAAACGCTTCAGCTCGGCACGGCCGTGATCGATCTCAGGGCCGTCGAGCAACTGGTGCATGTGGCTCAGACACGGGCCATCGGTCAGGCGTTGGCCTACGCCCTTCGTCGCTACATGGACGGTCGCCGCACCGTTCCGGAGATCATCGCGGCCGTGATGGAAGACATCGCGCGGGAAGGTCTGGACGTGCTCGATCCCAAAGGCCTGCTGGATCTGGCCGGCTTCCGGGCACAGGAGCTGGCCGCTGCGCTGAACCGTCTGCGGACGCTCCGGGTGCGCGTCGAATCGCCTGTCTGAAGTCATGGACGTTGCGGTTTTGACCGAATGGGAAACGCTGCGGGAGCGGTTGCTGCAGGGGCCACCGTGGCGTACGTTGATGGTGGCCGGTCCGGTCAACGCCGGCAAGACGACGCTGGCGCGCTGGTTGGCCGCGCAGGTGAGCGAACACTACCGGACGCTCTTTCTGGACGCGGATCCCGGCCAGTCGCTCATCGGGCCGCCGACCACGCTGGCGTTGAGCCGGGTGCCGATCGACCCCGACTGCTGGCTCCGGCTCCGGTTCGTCGGACACATCTCGCCCGAGGGCCATCTGCTGCAGATGCTCAGCGGCCTGGTGCGTCTGGTCGAAGCGGCCCGCTGGCATCGGGCGCAGCGGCTGGTGATCGACCTGCCGGGCCACATGGCCAACGACGCAGGCCGCGAGCTTTTCTTTCAGATGCTCGACGTGATCCGGCCCGACTACGTGGTGGCGCTGCAGCGCGAAGACGAGCTGGAACCGGTGTTGCGGTGCTTTCGACGGAGTCGACGTCCGCGCATTGTGCGACTACCGGTGGCCGAGGCCGTGCAGGAACGCGACCGGTGGGTGCGCAGCGACTACCGGCGCGAGCGGTTCCAAAGGTACTTTGCCGGGGCGCGGCTGCGGCGACTCTCGGTGCAGGCCCGCGGGTTGCACGGCATGGTGCCACCACTGGACAACCCCGAGGCGGTCCGGCATCGCCTGGTGGCCCTCTGCGACCGGCACGGCTTTGCCCGTGTACTGGGCATCGTGGCCCGGTACGACGCCGAGCTGGCGTGGCTCCATTTCTGGGCGCCGCCGTTTCGGGCCCGTGAGATCGCCACGATTCAGTTCGGGCGCTTTCGGCTGGATCCGGCCGAGGTCGGATTAATCACGCGCAGGCGACCGCCCACCGGAGATGTGCCGCTCCGGACCGACGCGCTCGGCGAGTAGATCGTCGGGCGTGTTGACGTTACGTAGCGGTGCGTCCGGAACGGGCAGCGTCGTGACGGAAAGCCGATCGAGTAGCGCCTGCAGCGCATGGCGACCGGCGGCGAGCCAGGCTTCAGCTACCGGGCGCAACACGTCCACGTGGTAGAGTGCACAGAGCGGCTGGCGGTGGCCGTCGGGTGTGACGGGCACGACGGCGGCGGTTTCCGGTGAGCGGGCGGCCAGCAGTTGCCGGAGTGTGTCGTCGGTCAGGAAGGGCAGGTCACAGGCCAGTGCCAGCAGCCAGGGCGTCTGCGCCGCCCGGAGACCGGCCACCAGACCCGCCAGCGGGCCGGCGTCCGGGACGGGATCAAGCAGACGGGGGACCTCCAGTGGCACCAGGTCGAGGTAGAAGTCGCCGTCAGCCCGGACGCTCAGCAGCACGTGTGGCGTGAGCGCGCAGGCCGTCTCGTAAATGCGCCGGAGCATGGGTACGCCCCCTACCACGGCCCGAGCCTTGTCCGTGCCGAAGCGGCGACTGCGTCCGCCGGCCAGCAGCAGGGCGGTCAGGTCAGCGTTCGGCGGCGACATCGGACGGCCGGGCCTGCGGTTTGTGCTGACAGCCGATGTCCTTCTCGATCAGCAGCTTGAGCGTTCGGTTCGGACCGGCCGCCTGGCGCGCTTCGATGCCGATCTGGTCGCTGTCGAGCCAGCGCCGGGCTTCCTCGATGGGAAGCCGTACGGTCAGGTGCGCGCCGTCCAGGTGCGCGACCGGCACGGCCGTCTGCGCATCGATGCGGAGCGTGCAGGTGAAGGCCGTCTGCGCGTCGAACGGCGTGACGAGTTCAACCCGACCCGTCCGGCGCAGCGTTTCCAGATCTTCGGCCTCCAGGCGAAGGCGCACGTCGCGTTCGGTCAGGCGTAGCTTCATGGCAAGCAGCGGATTGGTTTTGACGTTATACCGGTTTGCGGGGCGAAAGGTGCGGGCGTATCGCGAAAGCAGGACGAGCACCTCCTGTCTGCAACCGGCCCTTCGCACAGGCACGGCTGATATGGGATCGCTGATTTACCGGTGTATGAGGGTGCCACAACCCCGTTTGGCGAACGTAATCCGGCGGGTATGATCGGGCGGACACAGGGGTCCGCCCCTACGGGATAGGGAAAACGTTAAGGATCTGGTAGGGGCGCACCGCCGTGTGCGCCCGTGCTTCCTTACATGCACTATGATTTCCCGGAAATCGTATGATTCATTCAGTCAATTTATGAAATTGGTGTTAAGTTGAAGGAGGGATGTAGAAAGGGCTTGCGGGAATGAAAGGGTACTCCTACTTTGGTCAAACGATAAAGTAACCGTTAACTATTCTGAAAGAAACCGGTACCACCCAGGGCGTGGTGCCGCTGCTTGTATCGAAGGACCATGAAAAACTGGTGGCTTGCACTGAGTCTGACCCTGGGAGCGCTGACGGCCGTTCCGGCTGCACTGGCGCAGGGTACGGTCTATGGCGTGGTGACCGATTCGCTGACGGGCGAGGCGTTGCCGGGAGCCAACGTGTATCTGGTGGGCACGGGCAAAGGGAGTGCGACCGATCTGGAAGGACGCTATCGCATCACGGGCATTGCACCCGGCACCTACACGCTGCGCGTTTCCTATCTGAGCTATCAGACGCGCGAATTGCCCCTGCGCATTCAGGACGGGGAGACGATCGTGCTGAACATTGCCCTGGTGCCCGAGTCGATCGGTGGAGAGGAGATCGTGATTGTCGGACAGGTCGAAGGCCAGGTGGCCGCCATCAACCAGCAGCTCAACGCGAACACGATCGTCAACGTGGTCTCGGAGGAAAAAATTCAGGAACTGCCGGACGCCAACGCGGCGGAAGCGCTTGGGCGGCTGCCCGGGGTGGCCGTGCAGCGTTCCGGCGGCGAGGCCAACAAGATCGTACTGCGTGGGCTGAGCGATCGCTTCACGACGATTACGGTCGATGGTGTGCGGTTGGCTGCGACCGACGCGGACGCCCGGGGCCTCGATCTGAGCACGATCTCGCAGAGCTCGCTGGCCGGCATTGAGCTGTACAAGGCGTTGACCCCCGACAAGGACGCCGACGCGATTGCCGGTAGCGTCAACCTGGTCACCAGGAAAGCGCCCGAGCAGCGGCTCGTTCGCTTCGATGTGCGGGGCGCTTACAATCAGCTGAACCAGACCTGGGGGCAGTACGATCTGAGCGCCCGCTACGGAGAGCGCTTCTGGCGCAAGCGGCTGGGCGTGCAGCTCATCGGCAGCCTGGAGCGGCGCGATCGGAGCCGCGAGTACTACGATCTCTCCTACGATATGGGGCTGGCCGGCGGTACGGACTACGAAATCTCCGACATCGAGCTGAACTTCCGTAACGAAATCCGCACGCGCCAGGGCGTCAGCCTGTTGCTGGACCTGGACACGCCGGATGGTGGGACGATTCGTTTCAACAACGTCTTCAACGCCACCCAGCGCAGCTTCATCGACTACTATCGCAACTATCCCACCGAGGGCTCCGAGATGTTCTATGGCGCCCGGGATCGCGAGCAGAACATCTACACGTTCACCAGTGCGCTGCGGGGCGAACAGTACCTGAGGGGATGGCAGCTTAACTGGGGGGCTTCCTATGCCCGGTCGCAATCGCACGATCCGTTCGACTTCGATATCAGCTTCACGGAGCCTTCGGCCACCGATCCCCAGGGCAATCCGATCGCCGGCATGGGGCGCATCCCGCCCGAAGAGCTGAAAGGTCCGCCGGAAAGCATTATTTCCCATGCGTTGAACAACTTCGAACGGGCCTACTTCTACACGGCGTTCTATCGGGAGGAGGAAAATCGCGAAGGGGAGACCACGCTGTACCTGGATCTGGCGCGGGACTACGCGCTGGGCGGGGGAGTGGCCGGACAGTTCAAGCTGGGCGGAAAGTTTCGGAGCAAGACGCGCTTTCGGGAGCGCAGTGAGCTGCTGGCGCCCTATTACAACGAAGCGTTTCCGCGCTACGTCCAGACGGCCGATGGGCAGGTCGTACCCAAGGACTTTACAGGCACCCCCTTCGAGCAGCTTCAGATGGTGGGCGACCGGCTGCTGGTGACGAACTTTCTGGGGGCCAATCCGGAGGACCGCGACCTGTTCGACCGCTTCCGGCTCTATCCGATGATCGATCGGGATCTGCTCCGCACCTGGTGGGATCTGAACCGAGACGGTTTTTCGGATCAGGCCGGGACGAACCCGGAGTTCGAGCGCAATCTGGAAGCCGACGCTTATTTCTATGACCTGACCGAGCGGGTCTCGGCGGCCTATGTGATGAACACGTTGCATTTCGGGCCGCGCGTTTCGCTCATTGCCGGGGTGCGCGTCGAGCGCGAAAACAACGACTACCTCACGCGCTACACGCCGGATGACCTGTCCGGCTTTCCGGTACCCAAAGGGACCTATCGAGACACCAGCAGCACGTTTTCGGAGACCATCTGGCTGCCGAACGTACACCTGACGCTGCGGCCCACCGATTTTCTCACGGTGCGGTTGGCCGCCTACAAAGCGCTGGCGCGTCCCGACTACAACCAGCGTCTGCCCAGCTTCGTGGCGCGCAAGGCCGGCACGTTCTATCCCGGCAACTCGCTTTTCGTAGGCAATCCGGATCTGAAGGCAGCGCAGGCCTGGAATTACGAGGTGAACGTGGCGCTTTACGACGGCCGTTTCGGGCTGTTTTCGGTGTCGGCCTTCTACAAGGACATCAAAAACATGTACCACCAGATCAACGGCGCGTTTTTCGACGCCGCTTCGGCCGACTCGCTGTTCGACAGGCTGGGAATCAACGTGACCAGTCCCTTCCAGAACGAAGGGTTCGCCCTGACCTATCCGTACAATTCCTCGAAGCCGACGCGGGTCTGGGGCGTGGAAATCGAGCATCAGGCCAACTTTCTGTTCCTGCCGGGGGTGCTTCGCAACCTGGTGCTGACCTACAACCTGTCGTTCATCCGGTCGGAGACCTACATCCCGGGCACGCAGACCGAGGAGTACTGCGAGGAGATTCTACCGGGCATCTGCGTGCCCAAGCTGCGCTATCGTTTTGTTGAGCGCAAGCACAAGCTGGAGCGCCAGCCGGACTTCCTCAGCAACGTGGCGATCGGCTACGACTATCGGGGCTTTTCGGCGCGGCTTTCCATGTTCCACCAGGGCGAATTCAACACGCGCTTTTCGCCCAATGGCCGCGACGATCGGGTGGTCAAGAGCTTCACACGCTGGGACCTGGCGCTCCGCCAGCAGATTCGGCCCAACCTGTACGTCCTGCTCAATGTGAACAACCTGACGAACGTCGAGGAGGGCACCCTTGTGCTGAACCGGGTGCAGGGCTGGCGGCTGCCCAACGATCGGGAAATCTACGGGACCACCGTGGACTTCGGCCTGCGGCTGGTACTCTGAAAACTGAACCAATCCCTTCAACCAACCGGAGGAAGCCATGAGGACCGCTACGAGTGCATGGATCGGGCTGCTTGTCCTGTTATTGTTCGGCGCGGCGAACAGCAGGGCGCAGGAACTGATCGTCGAGCCCTTCAACGTGTCGGGGCAGTATCTGAACGAGGTGATCGCTGGCGACACGACGGCCACCGGGGAGCGGAACGACCCCAACCGGGTGTACGTGCTGCGGCGCAACGGCGTTTACCTGGTCAACGACGACATCATCGTTCGTGGATTTGACCTACGCCTGATGACGGAAGAAGGCGAGGGCGAAAAAGCCATCATCTATCCGGTGGTGAATACCCAGACCGGTACGTTTGCGGCGGACCCGATCATTCGCATGGAGGGCAACGTCTGGATCAAAGACGTGGTGCTGGTGGGCTATGTGGACGCCGATCCCAACGAGGTGGTCAACATCGGGAGTACGATCATCCGCACCACTTCGCCGGGATATGATCTGATCCTAGACGGGGTCGTCATGTCCAACACGCGGGGACAGCACATCCGCACCGAGGCGGCCGCGCGTGTGATCCGCATTACCAACACGATTTTCGCCAACATGGGCGATCTGGGACGCTCGAACTTCGGGGCCGGCAAGGCCATCGACCTGCGGGATACGTCGGTCGATACGTTGTTCATCCAAAACTGCACGTTCGTGAACTTCCAGGACCGCATCATTCGCCACCGGTCCAGCACGGCGCCCATCAACAACCTGATTTTCGACCACAACACGATCCTCAACGGCATGTCGTATCACGGCACGCTGGCCCTGGGATGGGTGGGCAAGAGCGTGCGGATTACGAACAACCTGTTTCTGGATTCCTTCGTGCTGGGGGCCGACACGAGCGACGCCAGCCGTCAGGCCGAGTTCGACGAGCACGGCGAGCTGTACCCCAACGGCAAGCCGCGGATGATCTGGATCTTCTCGGTGCCCAACGATACGACCCAGTGGGTCGTGTCGAACAACTACTGGGCCGTGTCGGACTCGGTGGAGGCTTTCTATGAAAAGTACGGCGATGGGGCAGGCGACGACGGCAACCCCGACAACGGCACCGACGGCGACAACGACATCATCGGGCCGGGCGCGCCGCTTTCCTACCACATCAACAGCCGCCTGGGAGCCGACTCGGTCAATGCGTTCATCGAACTGGAGGATCTGCAAGTCGCCAACCGGCCCTACATCAGCAAGATGCTGCGTATGGCCGAGTGGTACCGGACGCAGACCGGCCGCACCAAGTCCACCACGAGCTTTGTGCGCGCATTGCACGACTTCGATCGGAAGCCGGTGACGTACTTCATGCGTGAGTTCGACGCTTCGTATCCCACCGATTCGCCCGCGTACACCGGCGCGGCCAAGGGCTTCCCGGCCGGCGACCTGAACTGGTTCCCGGACAAAAAAGCCGAGTGGGAACTGACAACCATCGAACGCCAGCCCGGCAACCTGCCGGTGACGGCCTTCCGGCTGCATCAGAACTACCCGAACCCGTTCACGCGGGAAACCCGCATCACGTACACGCTGCCCGAGCCGGCCACCGTCACGCTGCGCGTGTTCAACCTGCTGGGGCAGGAGGTGGCCCGTCTGGCCGATGGCGTCCGGCAGGCCGCCGGAGTTTACACGGCTACCTGGGATGGCATGGACCTGCTGGGCCGGAAGGCGGCCCCCGGCGTCTACTTCTACCGCCTGGAAGCCGGGGGCACGGTGCTGACGCGCAAGATGTTGCTGCTTCCGGCCAACTGATGCCCTTACGGGGATGGTAACAGGGCAGACGCCCCGGGAGCCGTAGCTCCCGGGGCGCTTCTGCTTGCAAGACCTGACATGACGATGAATCATCGGAGCCCCATGCGCTGGTACGGACGAATTCTGGGAATCGGACTGGGTTGTCTGCTGGGACTGATCGCGCAGGCGCAGCCGCCCGACGTGCGGCCGTGGTCGGTCCGCATGGCCGAGTCCGTCATGCGCCAGAAGCCGCTACTCTCCGAGCGCTGGCACTACGAAGTGGGCGTCATGCTGCGCGCTTTCGAGGAACTCTGGCTCAGGACAGGTGAATCGCGCTATTTCGAGTACATCCGGGCCAACATCGACCGGTTTGTCACGCCGGAGGGCACCATTCGCACCTACGAGAAGGAGGAGTACAACCTGGATCAGATCAACACCGGGAAACTGCTGTTTCTGCTCTACGAGCAGACCGGAGAAGAACGATATCGCCGGGCCATCGATACACTGCGCGATCAGCTCCGGCACCATCCGCGCACCAGCGAGGGCGGCTTCTGGCACAAAAAAATCTATCCCTACCAGCTCTGGCTCGACGGCATCTACATGATGGGGCCGTTTCTGGTGCGCTACGGCGTGACGTTCGGCGACGCGAAAGCCATCGACGAAACCGCCCGTGAAATTCTGCTGGTCGCCCGCTACCTGCGCGACCCGCGCACCGGTCTTTACTACCACGGCTGGGATGAAAAACGCCAGCAGATCTGGGCCGACTCCATCACGGGCCGTTCGGCCAACTTCTGGGGCCGTGGCATGGGCTGGTATGCCATGGCGCTGGTGGACGTGCTGGACTGGCTCCCCGCAGATCATCCCGATCGTCCGGCGATCATCCGGATCCTGGAGGATCTGGCCGAAGCCGTGGCGCGCGTGCAGGATCCGGTCACGGGTCTCTGGTACCAGGTGCTCGATCAGCCCGCCTATCCGGGCAACTACCTGGAGGCGTCCGCTTCGAGCATGTTCGTGTACGCGCTGGCCAAAGGAGTACGCAAAGGATACCTGCCGGCGAAATACCTGGAGGTGGCCCGGCGTGGCTATCGGGGGCTTGTAAAGCAGCTGGTTTCGGTGGATCCCGATGGGACGGTACACCTGCATCAGATCTGCGCGGTGGCCGGACTGGGCGGGCCGCGACAGCGGGACGGTTCGATTGCGTACTACCTGAGCGAGCCGATCGTCAGCGACGATCCGAAGGGCGTCGGTCCGTTCATTCTGGCCAGCCTGGAGATCGAAGCTTTTGAGGGGGGCGCCCTGCACTGAATGCCCCGATAGGAGCGGCGCGTGCGTCTGGATTCCGGGACAGCAATGGGCGCCTCTCTGCACAGGAAGTTTACCCTGAAATTTTGAGCTAACCTTTGAAAAAACATGCGCTGGTGCAGGATTCTGCTGCTGGGACTGCTGCCGCTGCTGGGCGGAGCCGTCGAAACGCCCGAAGCGGTGCGCGTTCGCGTGGAGAATCCCTCGGATGTGGCGCGTCCCGACGAACTGGTCGAGCTGGCCTGGGCGCCGCTGGCCGAGCGGCTTCCGGCCCTGACGCCCGAGCAGGTGCGCGTGCGTGACGAGGCCAGCGGCCGGTCGGTCCTGCACCAGGTGGTGGACAACGATGGCGACGGGCGTCCGGACGTGCTGCTCTTTCTGGTGAGCCTCTGGCCCCGCGAAGCGCGCACCTATCGCGTGGAGGCCGCGGCCCCGGAGACGACCTTTGCCGCCCGGGCTTTCGCCTATCACGAGCCGCAACGCGACGATGTGGCCTGGGAAAGCGATCGGGTGGCGTATCGCACCTACGGCCAGGGCCTCTGGCAGCTGGAGTCGCTCGTGTCGAGCGGCATCGACGTCTGGCTCAAGCGCGTGCGCAATCTGGTGATCACCCGCTGGTACGCGAAGGGGCACGACGCCTATCATATCGACACGGGCGAAGGCGCCGACTTTTTCTCCGTCGGCCAGAGTCTGGGCGCCGGCGGCACGGCCATCTGGCACGAGGGACGGCTGTTTCCGGCCCGCAACTTCAAGTCGTACCGCATCCTGGCCGCCGGTCCGCTCCGGGCCATCGTGGAACTGCACTACGAACCGTGGGAGGTGGGCGGCCGCCAGGTGTCGGAAGTGCGGCGCATCACGATCGACGCCGGACAGTATCTGTTTCGGGAAGAAGTGACTTTCCGGGCGGCCGATAGCGAGCCGCTGACCTATGCGATCGGACTGGTCAAGCGCGAAGGGGTAACGGGCGCCTGGAAGCAGCGCGACGACTGGACCTGGCTGGGCGTCTGGGGACCGGTCGAGCGCAAAAATGGCGGACACGGCGAGCTGGGCACGGCCGTCCTGATGCCGGGCGACCGGCTCGAAGCGGTGCGCGAGACCAACGACCACTACCTGCTGCTTGGCCGCATGCGTCCGGGCGAAACCGTCGTGCACTATGCCGGGGCAGGATGGACGGCGGCCGGCGACTTCCGCCAGGTCGAAGACTGGTGGGCGTATCTGGATCGCTTCGTGCAGCGCCTTCGAGAGCCGCTTCGGGTGGCGATCCTCACGCCATCGACCGGCGCCCTGCGCACCGCGCCCGACACGTACACCTACGCCGCCGTGGTCGATCCGGCTTACGTCGGCCCCGAAGGAGCGCGCGTGGACGGGGTGCGGCGCTACCGGACCATCGGCCGGGCGCTGGCCGACGTGCCGGCCGACAACGACGCCCCCTACGTGATCTTCGTGCGGCGTGGCCGCTACCATGAGAAGCTTTCCATCGACCGGCCCTTCGTCTATCTGATCGGCGAAGATCGGGAGACGACCGTGCTCTCCTACGACGACGTGGCGGGTGGTCCCTGTACCGACAGCCCGCTGCGGCGGGCGCTGCTGGCACGCTGGCAGGCCGAAAACCGCTCGGCACAGCCCCGCCAACCCGACCGTTGCGGTACGCGGGGCAGCTTCACGCTGCGCATTGCCGCCCCTGCGGTGCGCGTCGCCCATCTGACCGTGGAAAACGCCTTCGACTATCCGGCCTATCAGGACAGCCTGCGCGACCTGCAGGCCGTAGCCGTGCTCGTCGATCGCGAGGCCGACCGCACCGTCTTCTACGACTGCGTGATTCGTGGCTATCAGGACACGCTCTTCGTCGAGGGCAACCGGAGCTATTTTCGCAACTGTACGATTCTCGGCCATGTCGACTTCATTTTCGGCGGGGGCACGGCCGTTTTCGAAGCCTGCGATCTGATTTCGCGGGATCGCGGCCGGCCCAACAACGGCTACGTGGTGGCACCCAGCACGCCCCGGAGCCGTCCCTACGGGCTGATTTTCTATCGATGCCGCCTGCTGAAGGAATCGCCTGCGATGGCTCCGGCTTCGGTGTGGCTGGGACGTCCCTGGCATCCCTCGAACCAGCCGGGGCTGGTCAGCAGCAACGCCGTTTTTCTGCACTGCTACATGGACGATCACATCCGGCCCGAGGGCTGGACGGAGATGCACGGCGTGGATCCGATGGGTGAGCGGCTTTTCGAATACGGCAGCAGCGGGCCGGGAGCCCATCCCGATCGACCCCGGCTCACGGCGGCGGAAGCGGTGCTGTACGCGCCGGTCCATGTGCTGGCCGGATGGACGCCTTGGCGAGACCTCGTCTGAAAACCGTGGGACTGGATCGCCGCACCTTCCTTGAAGCCCTGCTGGGCACGGCGGCGCTGGGATGGCGCCGGTGGACGCCGCCGGAGGATTACGAAGCCCCGGCGCGTGACGCCGAAGCCGGCTCGGTGCTCGGCGCTTACGGCGACTGGGCGGCCGCGCTGGCCGAAGATCCACCCCGGCTGTCGCTTCGCTGGCAGGAGACCGTGGATCTGGCAGCGTGGCGGCAGCAGGCGCGCGCCCGGGTACTGGCGTTGCTGGGCATGCCGGAGCCCGGTGCGGTGCTCCATGCCGAGGTAGTGGCCCGCGTTGCGCACGACGGTCTGATCATCGAGGACCTGCGCTGGCAGCTTCCCTTCGGGCCGCCCACGCGGGCCTATCTGCTGCGTCCGGCCGACGCTTCGGGTCCGTTACCGGGTGTGCTGGCCCTGCACGATCATGGCGGCGACAAATTCTTCGGGCGCGAGAAGATCGTCGATCCGGGCACGCGCCATCCCCTCATGGTTGCCCATCAGGAAAAGCTCTACGATGGACGGGCCTGGGCGAACGAACTGGCACGGCGGGGCTACGTGGTGCTGGTGCCCGATGTGATGGCCTTCGGCAGCCGGCGCATCCGGCTGGCCGACGTGCCGCCACGTGTCCGGCGCGGGTTGCCCGCCCGGGAGCCCGAGACCGCCGAGGAAATCCGGGCCTACAACGAATGGGCGTCGTGGCACGAACACATGGTGGCCCGTTCGCTGCTGGCGGCCGGTACGACCTGGCCGGGCGTGCTGCTGGCCGAGTTGCGCGGGGCGCTCGATGTACTCTGCAGACGACCGGAAGTGGACGCTCGCCGCATCGGGTGCGCGGGGCTTTCGGGCGGCGGCTGGCAGACCGTGCTGCTGGCGGGGATGGACGAGCGCATCCGCTGTGCCGTGGTGACCTGCATGCTCACCACCTGGCGCGACCTGGCCCGCAATCGGAGCTACACGCACACCTGGATGCTCTACATTCCGCTGCTGGCCCGTGACCTGGACTACCCCGAATTGCTGGGGCTGCGGGTGCCCGCTCCAACGCTTGTGCAGTGCGGCCGCCGGGACCCGCTGTTTACACTCCCGGAAATGGAACGGGCCGTACAGATCCTGCAGGAAGTGTATCGACGGGCTGGCGCGCCCACGCATTTTCAGGGCCTGTTCTACGACGAAGGCCACCGCTTCAATCGAAGCATGCAGGAAGACGCGTTCGCCTGGCTGGACCGGTGGCTGCACGGGTAGAACGTGGTACCGGTGGGTTGGCGCTGGCGCCGTGGGCGTGACCGCCGGAAGGATCCGACGGCCACGCCCGGATGGCACTACAGGTCCAGGTGCAGATCGACCACCATGTAGGCCGTGCGGCCGTGGTGTCGGATCGGGCGATAGTAGACGCCGTTGTGGCAGTAGTACACGCGCCCGTGGACATGCACCACGCGGTAGGCGACCGGCAGCACCGGCACGATCGCACCGACGGGGGCCCGCACCACCACGAAGCCGCCCCGTACCGGCCGGTAGAAGACGCCCGCATGGTAGTGATAGCGCACCTTTCCGACATGCACCACCACGTGGCCATGTGGAAGCACTTTGACGACACGCTTCGGATGGGCCTGAGCGGCGTTTGGGCTCAGTCCAGCGCTCAGCATACCGATCAGCAGCAGGGCAAACAACGACTTCAGCATACGCATGGCGCCTCACCGCAGGTCTGGTTTGTTGGGTCGTGCTATCGGATATACCCGCAGGCCGCACCGTTCCCCTATGCCAGACGCGAGCGTTTGCCATCGGAAACGCAGCTTGCTTGCTCGGGCGCAAGGGGAATCACCTAACA
This sequence comes from Rhodothermus marinus, assembly GCF_009936275.1. Classification (NCBI taxonomy): domain Bacteria; kingdom Pseudomonadati; phylum Rhodothermota; class Rhodothermia; order Rhodothermales; family Rhodothermaceae; genus Rhodothermus; species Rhodothermus marinus. The sequence goes on along the minus strand of NZ_AP019797.1, from coordinate 3,051,426 downwards.
AAAAACCCGGACCCTGTCGTGGGTCCGGGCTGGAGGACGGAGCCACCGGCGTCGGCGCTCAGGCCGTGCCGGCCGGCTCGGCCTCGACCTGGGCGATCTTCTCGAAGATCAGGCCCGATCCGTCCGGCGCCACGTCGATCCGGATCGTATCGCCGTCGGTGAAGAACCCGGCCAGGATTTCTTCGGCCAGCTTGTTCGTGATCTCGCGCTGCATGACCCGCTTGAGCGGCCGCGCGCCGAAGACCGGATCGAAGCCGCGCTCGGCCAGCCAGTCTTTCGCCGCGTCGGTCAGCTCCAGCTTGAGCTTGTGGCTGCGGGCCGCCAGCTGCTGGATCCGGGCAAACTGGATCTCGACGATCTTCCGGATCTCTTCGTGGCCCAGCGGCCGGAAGACGATGATCTCGTCGATCCGGTTGAGGAACTCGGGCCGCAGCCGCTGCCGCAGCAACTGCAGGATCTCCTCGCGCATCCGCTCATAGACCTCGGGCGGCACTTCGCCCCCGAAGGCGTCGATGCGCTCGCGGATGAGTTCGGAGCCCAGGTTGCTCGTCATGATGATGATCGTGTTGCGGAAGTCGGCCGTGCGGCCCTTGTTGTCGGTGAGCCGGCCGTCGTCGAGCACCTGGAGCAGGATGTTGAAGACCTCCGGGTGCGCCTTCTCGATCTCGTCGAGCAGAATGACCGAGTAGGGCCGACGCCGGACGGCTTCGGTGAGCTGGCCGCCTTCCTCGTAGCCCACGTAGCCCGGCGGGGCACCGATGAGCCGGCTGACCGAGTGGCGCTCCTGGTACTCGCTCATGTCGATCCGGATCATGGCGTTTTCGTCGTTGAAGAGCGCCTCGGCCAGCGCCTTGGCCAGCTCGGTCTTACCGACACCGGTCGAGCCCAGGAAGATGAACGACCCGATGGGCCGGTTCGGCTCCTGGAGCCCGGCGCGGCCGCGCCGCACGGCGTTCGCCACGGCCGAGATGGCCTCGGGCTGTCCGACCACCCGCTTGGACAGCTCCTCTTCGAGCCGCAGCAGCTTCTCGCGTTCGCTTTCAAGCAACTTCGAGACGGGGATGCCCGTCCAGCGCGCGACAATCTCCGCGATGTCCTCGGCCGTCACCTCTTCTTTCAGGAGGGCGCCGTCTTTCTGGACCTCTTCCAGCTGCTGCTGCGCCTCCTTGAGCTGCTTCTCCAGCTCGGGGATCCGGCCGTAGCGGATCTCGGCCACGCGGCCGTATTCACCCTGCCGCTCCAGTTGCTCCGATTCGATCCGGAGCTGTTCGATCTCTTCCTTGATGCTCCGAATGCGCTGGATCAGCTCTTTTTCCTGCTGCCAGCGCGCCCGGAGCGCCCGCCGCTGCTCTTCGAGGTTGGCGAGCTGCTCGTTGATCGCCTTGAGCTTTTCCTGATCATTGTCGCGCTTGACGGCCTCCCGTTCGATTTCGAGCTGGCGGATCTGCCGTTCGAGCTGGTCCAGCTCTTCCGGCATCGAGTCGATTTCGATCCGCAGCCGGGCGGCCGCCTCGTCGATCAGGTCGATGGCCTTGTCCGGCAGGTGCCGGTCGGTGATGTAGCGGTGCGAGAGTTCGGCGGCCGCGATCAGCGCGCCGTCGGTGATGCGCACGCCGTGGTGCACCTCATAGCGATCCTTGATGCCGCGCAGGATCGAGATTGTGTCTTCCACCGACGGCTCCTCGACGAGCACGGGCTGGAAGCGCCGCTCCAGCGCCTTGTCTTTTTCGATGTACTTCCGGTACTCGTCGAGCGTCGTGGCGCCGATCACACGGATCTCGCCCCGTGCCAGCGCCGGCTTCAGGATGTTGGCGGCATCGACGGCGCCTTCGGCGGCACCGGCACCCACCACCGTGTGCAGCTCGTCGATGAACAGGATCACCTGGCCTTCGGAGGCCGCCGCCTCGCGTACGACCGCCTTCAGCCGCTCCTCGAATTCACCCCGATACTTGGCACCGGCCAGCAGGGCACCCATATCGAGCGCCACAATGCGCCGGTCCTTGAGGCTTTCGGGCACGTCGCCCTGCACGATACGCAGCGCCAGCCCTTCGACGATGGCTGTCTTACCGACACCGGCCTCACCGACCAGCACCGGGTTGTTTTTCATCCGGCGCGAGAGGATCTGCAACACACGCCGGATCTCTTCGTCGCGACCGATGACGGGATCCAGTTTGCCCTTACGGGCCAGCTCCGTCAGGTCGCGGCCGTAGCGCTGCAACGCCTCGTAGCGCTCCTCCGCGTGCGGGTCGGTGACGCGCTGCGCGCCGCGCACGTCCTTGAGCACGTTCAGAATCTTCTCCTTCGTGACGCCCTGCTCCCGAAGCGCCTGACCGACGTCCGTCTGGCTTTCGGCCAGCGCAATGAGCAGGTGCTCGGTCGAGACGTACTCATCCTTGAGCAAGCCCGCCTCGGCCAGCGCGCGGTCGAATACTTTTTTCAGCTCGTTCCCCACGTACTGACCCGAAACGGAGGCGCCATGCACGACAGGCAGCTTGGCCAGCGCCTGGTCCGTCTTCGTGTTGAGCAGCTCCAGGCTGGCACCCAGCCGCTTCAGGATGGATACCGCCGTGCCCTGCGGCTCGCTCAGCAGCGCCTTGAGCAGGTGCGGCGGCTCGATTGCCTGATGGTTCTTCTGCGCCGCAATCTCCAGCGCACGCTGTACCGCCTCCTGCGCTTTGACCGTGAATTTCTGCAGGTTCATCGTTTTCCCTGGTTGATTGGTTTGCGCTCCCTGACACGTTGCCAGTAAATGTGCGCATGCCGGACTTTTACGAAAAACATACCGGCCGACCGACGGGTGACAGGATGGCAGCCGATCGGTCAGGAGGCCGACAGACGGGCACGGAGCAGTCGGGCCGAGTTGCCCAGGATGCCCAGATCTGGCAGCGACTGGGCGGCCGCCGCCAGCACGGGTGGCAGATAGCCCAGCGCGGCGAGCGTGAGTCCGACCAGGTTGTAGAGTGCCGTAAAACCGAGGTTGACGGCAATGGTGCGGCGTGTGCGTCGGGCCAGCCGGAACAGGGCGGGAAGCTGGCGCCAGTCGTCGCGGAGCAGCACGATGGCGGCCGTGTCGAGCGCCACGTCGGTGCCCGAGCCCATGGCGATGCCCACGTCGGCCTGCAGGAGGGCCGGGGCGTCGTTGACGCCGTCGCCGATCATCACGACCGTGTGGCCCCGGGCCTGGTATTCCCGGACGATGCGGATCTTGTCGTCGGGGAGCAGGCCGGCCCGGCAGCGCAGGCCCAGCCGGCGGGCCAGCGGTTCGGCCGCGCGGGGATGATCGCCGGTGAGCAGTTCCAGATGGTGCACGCCCAGCGCTCGGAGTGCTTCCAGCGCCTCGCGCAGGCCTGGCCGCTCGGTGTCGGCGGCGGCCAGCAGGGCGGCCGGGCGGCCGTCCACTTCCATGAGGATGAGCGTCTTGCCTTCGGCTGCCAGCCGGGCAGCTTCCGGGAAGGCATCGGGCTCGGGCAGCCGCTGCAGGCGTACCCGGTGGCCGTCGAGGCGGGCTTCGATGCCGACGCCCGGCAGCGGGCGGGCTTCGTCGGGTCGCCGTAGCGGCAGGCCGCGCGCGCGGGCCGCTTCACGGATGGCTTCGGCCAGTGGATGCTCCGAGGCGTATTCGGCCGCTGCGGCCAGCGCCAGCAGCGCGTCCGGCGATCGGCCGTCGAGGGGCACCAGGTCGGTGAGCCGGGGACGGCCGAGCGTGAGCGTGCCGGTTTTGTCGAGCAGAACCACGTCGGCGCGGGCCAGCGCTTCCAGGTAGCGGCCGCCCTTGATCACGATGCCCTGGCGGGCGGCCGCACCGACGGCGGCCAGCACGGCCACGGGCGTGGCCAGCGCAAACGCGCAGCTACAGGCCACCACGAGCACGGCCACCGTGGCCATCACGTCGCCGCGCAGCAGGTAGGTGCCCAGGGCCACGGCCGCCACCACCGGCAGGTAGTAGGCCGAAAAGCGATCGGCCAGGCGCTCGGTGGCGCTTCGGTTCGCCTCGGCGGTTTCGACCAGGTGCAGGATGCGGCCGAACGTGGTGGCAGCGCCCGTGCGGGTGGCCTTCAGGCGCAGGTAGCCCTGGCGAACGAGCGAGGCGGCCAGCACCGCATCGCCCGGACCCACCTCGGCGGGCATCGACTCGCCTGTGAGCGCCGAGGTGTCGAGCGTGGCCGTTCCTTCCAGCACCTCGCCGTCGACCGGCACGCGCTCGCCCGGACGCACCAGCACCACGTCGCCCGGCTGCACGGCTTCGGCGGGCAGTTCGACCAGCTCGCCGCCGCGCTCTACGCGGGCCGTGCGCGGCATCAGTCGGCTCAGTCCCCGCAATGCGCTTCGGGCCTGCTCCGTCGTGAAGCGTTCCACATAGTCCCCCACCCGCATGAAGAAGACCACGACGGCCGCCGTCGGCCAGGCGCCGACGGCGAGCGCCGCCAGCGCGCCGATGCTCATCAGCGTATGGGTGAGGATGCGGCCCCGAAGCAGCGCCTGTACTACCTGGCGAAAGACCGGATACCCCAGCACAACGACCAGCGCGATGCCGATCGGGAGCGGCACCCGGGCAGTGAGCTGTTCGAAAAGCCCCAGCCACTCGCCCAGCACCACGACCGTCAGCACGGCGCCGAACAGAAAGGCCAGCAGGCCGGCCGTGCGACGCGCCGGGGGAGCAGCCGGTGCAGGCGTTTCGGTGCGAGGTACGCGGTAACCGGCGGCCTCGACGGCCCGGCGGAGGGCGTCCGGCTCCGGAGGGCGGGCCGGATCCACTTCCAGCACGGCCTTTTGCGCCGCCAGCAGCACTTCGACGCGACAGACGCCCGGTACCTGCTCGAGCGCCCGGGCCACGTGGCGCGCGCATTCGGCGCAATCCATGCCTTCGACGGGCAGTTCGATCGTCTTCATGGCGCGTTGTAGCGTTTTTTCCGGTGATCCATATTTGTTTCTGAGATAAAGTTCGATCGTCTTCATGGCGCGTTGTAGCGCGTGCAGTGGTACACGCCCCGGGCGACGTCGGCCAGCACCTGCTCGGCCAGCCGCAACAGCTCGGCGATGCGCTCGTCGCTGAGCCGGTAGACCACGAAGCGCCCTCGTCGGCTTCGGCGTACCAGCCCGCAATCGAGCAGGCAGCGCAGGTGGTTGGAGACGTTGGGCTGGCTCAGTCCGGTGGTTTCCACAAGCGCCGTCACGGTCTGTGGCCCCTCGCGCAACGCCTCCAACAGCGCCAGGCGCGACGGATCGGCCAGCCCGCGAAACAGCTTCGCCTTTAGTGCGATGCCGGTGTCGGTGATCGTCAGCATAGGTTTAAAAAATGATCATATCATTATGTAATGATATTAATTTAATACCGTGATCGCGTGCCGTCAAGAGCGGATCATGGTGCGCGGGCGGAAGTTTTCTCCAAGAAAATAGATACGCAACGGAGGGAGCCATGCAACAGGAAGCACCGGTACAGGAGCGGCCTTTTACCGTGCCACCGTTTGCGCAGGAATGCCTGGAAGCGGCCGCAGATGCCTGGGGTGCCTCGTTTCGGCACCCCTTCGTGCGGGCACTGGCCGAGGGCACGCTCGACGCCGAGCGGTTTCGCTTCTACCAGATGCAGGATGCCCGTTATCTGGAGGCTTTCGCCGATGCCTGCAGTCTGATCGCCACGCGGTGCGTGCGGCCCGACGACAAGCTGTGGTTCATCGACGCGGCCCGGCTGGCGCTGGTCGTCGAGCGCGAGCTGCATGCCGGCTATGGCAAAAAGCTGGGCTACACGCTGGAGGATGTGGCGCGCATTGAGCTGACCCCGAACAACCGGGCCTATCAGGACCACATGATCGCGACGGCCGTGCGCGGCACGCTGGTCGAGGCGGTGGCGGCCATCACGCCGTGCCCCTGGCTGTACGTCGAGCTCGGGCAGCATCTGGCGCGGGAGCTGGGCACGATCCCCGACACGCACCCGTACGCCGACTGGCTCCGGATGTACAGCAACCCGGAGTTCAATACGTACATGGACAATCTGCTGGAGCGTCTGGAGCGGTTTGCGCGGGAGGCGGACGACGCAGCGCGAGCGCGCGCGAAAGAGGCGTTCCGCACCAGCGTGCGCTACGAGTGGATGTTCTGGCAGCAGGCCTGGGAGCAGCAGCGCTGGCCGGTCTGACCCCGGAGCATTGCCCATGGAGACAGCATCGGTACGTCTGGGGTTGCGGGCCAACTGGCAGCAGTTCGCCCTGCTGGTGGTGGTGAACGCCTTCGTGGGGGCGATGGTGGGGATGGAACGGGCCATTTTGCCGCTGCTGGCCGAGCAGGAGTTCGGGGTGGCCTCGCGGGTGGCGACGCTGTCGTTCGTGGCGAGCTTCGGGCTGACCAAGGCGCTGGCCAATTTGCTGGCAGGGCGACTGGGCGACCGGATCGGCCGTCGCCGGGTACTGCTGGCCGGATGGCTGGCAGGGTTGCCGGTGCCCTGGCTGCTGATGTGGGCGCCGTCGTGGGCCTGGGTGGTGGCGGCGAACGTGCTGCTCGGAGTGAATCAGGGGCTGGCCTGGTCGATGACGGTCATCATGAAGATCGACCTGGTCGGTCCCCGGCAGCGCGGACTGGCGATGGGGCTCAACGAGGCGGCCGGCTATCTGGCCGTGTCGCTGGCGGCGCTGGCCACGGGCTACGTGGCGGCGACCTATGGATTGCGTCCGCAGCCGTTCTACCTGGGTGTGGTGTTCTCGGGAGTGGGACTGCTGCTCTCAGCGCTTTTCGTGCGGGAGACGCAGCACCACGCCGACCTGGAGGCCCGGCAGCACTTCGACGCTTCGGCGCCGGTGCCGTCTTTCAGAGAAGTATTCGTGCGCACCTCCTGGCGCGATCGGCGCCTGTTTGCCGTGTGCCAGGCGGGCCTGGTCAACAATCTGAACGACGGCATGGCCTGGGGGCTGTTTCCGCTCTTCTTTGCCGCGCTGGGCTACGGACTGACGCAGATTGGCTGGCTGGCGGCGCTCTATCCGGCCGTCTGGGGGCTGGGGCAACTCGTGACCGGAGCGCTCTCGGACCGCATCGGCCGGCGGCCGCTCATCGTGGGCGGGATGCTGCTGCAGGGCGTGAGCATCGGCGCCATGCTCTTTTCCGATGTGTTTGCCTGGCAGGCGGCGGCCATGGTCGGGCTGGGCATCGGTACGGCCATGGTGTATCCGACGCTGCTGGCCGTCATCGGCGACGTGGCGCACCCCGCCTGGCGCTCGACGGCCGTAGGTGTCTACCGCCTCTGGCGGGACGGCGGCTATGTGGTCGGCGCTTTGCTGGCCGGGGTGTTGGCCGACGCGCTGAGCATCCCCTGGGCCATCGGTGCCATCGCCGCCCTGACGCTCCTTTCCGGCGGAGTGGCCGCCACTACGCTTGCCGAAACGCGGCCGCAAACATACAAGGAACTTTGAATTTATGCCTCTGGTAAGGCACGTCGGTGCAGACTTTGGGAAGAAGCATGACGATTGCCCGGGTTTCAAAAAAGGGACGGATTACATTACCTAAAGCTGTTCGCGAGCATCTGCAGCTCAAAGAAGGGGATCCCGTGCAATTTGAAATCCGGTCAGATGGGACGGTGATCCTGCACCGAGCTTCTGAGTCCGTGTACGCTGCTCGGGGTACGTTGCATACTTTTGCGCCGAAGAAGCCGGTTTCTGTCGAAGAAATGGATCAGGCAATAGGCGAGGAAGTTACGCGGCAGTTTCGCACTTCAACCTGAATCCATCGCGCAGACATGCCACAGTTCAGCGGTGGGCTGGACACCAACGTGCTGGTCCGGTATCTGGTGGAAGACGATCCGATTCAGGCCGAGGCAGCCCGACGGTACATTGAGGAGCAATGTAGCGTCGATCGTCCGGCTCTGGTGCATCCGGTCACCCTGTGCGAGCTGGTCTGGGTATTGCGCGCTGCATACAACGTGCCGCGTCAGCGCATTGCGGAGGCGATCGATGCCCTGCTGGATACCCCGACCCTCTACATCATGGAGGCGGAGCTGGTGCGCGGAGCGTTGCAGCTGTTCCGCTCGTCATCGGTTGACTTCGCGGATGCCTACCAGCATGTAGCTTATCAGAAAGCGGGTGCGGCCGGGCTGGTCACCTTTGATCGGCGGGTGGGAAGGCTAACCGGTGCGCAGGTACTCACGTAGGTGGGCTTTTTCTACGGCGGCCGCGGAGCGTCGGGGAGGTGACGGCCCAGAGCACGAAGCCGCTGAGCACGGTCAGCAGCCCGAACAGCGAGAAGCTCTGCAGCAGCAGGTGGTTGAAGTTGTCGCGGGTGCGGTAGTCCATGATGTGGAACATCCAGAAGAAGTCGAACCAGCGCCAGGTGTCGTTGCGTCGGGCCGTGACCCGTCCGTTTTCGGCGGCCACGTAGATTCGGGTGCCGGTGGGATGGTCGAAGACCACGCGGTAGACGGGCAGCGGGCTTCCCCGAAATTCGGAGCCGGGCGGCGCCTCGGTCAGGTATTCGACGGCAGCGATTGGCGCTTCGGGTACAAAATCGGCCTGTGCAATGGCCACCGCTTCGGCCTCGGTAATCGGGGGGCGCAGGCGGCCCGTGCGGGCATCGGCCAGGGCAAAGCGGAGGCGTCCTTCGTGGCGGAACATCAGTTCGTAGACAGGCCGGTCGAGCAAGGGGCGCAGCATGACCTGCAGCACTTCGGCTTCCGGAAAGCGACGCCGGAGTTCCTGCAGGGCCCGGGTCGGGGTGGCCAGCAGCGTGTCGTCCGGAGCCAGCACGGGCGGCGGGGCCATCAGGTGTTCGCCGCGGACTTTTTCGATCGGGTTCAGACTGAAAAACAACCCGCTTCCTGTCCAGAGCAGGAGCTGAATGCCGATGATCAATCCCAGGTAGCGGTGCAGTTTGCGAATCGTACGTACGGGCAGACGCATGGTGGTCAGGGCCAGGTCAGTTGAAGCCGGAAGAAGCCGCCGTCGAAGCGGGCCGGTTTACTCCGCCACTGGCTGGGGATGCCCCAGCCGCTGTAGAGGTCGCCGTCCTGGTCGTAGGAGACTCCGGCGGTCAGCTCCAGCCGGGGACGCCGGTAGCCCAGCAGCAGCGTGAACCGCCGGTTGAACGGAACGACCTGGTCGTGGAAGTTACGACGGAAGGGCAGATTGATGGTGCCGCCCTGGCGGGGGCCGCGTACGTTGCGGTCTTCCAGGTTGAGTTCCAGCGCTCCCCAGAAGCCGGCCGGCGAGAGGTAGCTCAGGCGCGTTTTGCCCGTCAGGCGGCGTTCACGAAAGTCGTACGGCATGACGTAAGCTTCAGGAAGCGCCGCGCCGCTCAGACGATCCGCATTGATGGCGCGGATCCACTCGGTGCGCAGTTCCAGCCGACGCCAGCGCAGCGCACCGTGCAGGCCGAAGGCGCTGGTGTACTCACGGCTCTGGAAATCGTAAGGATAGGGGACGTAGCAGCGGCCCAGTCCGGAGGCGGCCTCCCAGCAGCCCGTGCTGTCGGCGCCGGGCGTGCGCGTGACGGCTCCGTAACTTCCCCGATAGGTGGCGCCCAGTGTGAAAAGCGGACCGGTGTATTCCAGCAGGACGCCCAGGTAGCGGACAGCCTCTTCGTTGTAGAAGGAGGCCAGGTGTTCGGTCACGTAGCCGGCATGGCCGGGAATGCGGGCGACGGTTTCGTCCACCCGAGCGCGGGAGCGACGCTGCAATCCGGCCGTCACTTCGGCCCGCAGCGGCCACCGGGACGGCGTGGTGGCCTCGACGGCCAGAAAGTAAGGACGCCGCAGGTAGCGCTGACGCGTGTCGAAGCTTCGGTTGCTGTTGGCGATCAGGTGATAGACGAAATTACCGGTCCAGTCGAGCAGGCCCAGCTCCAGATGCACACCCCCTTCGGCGAGTGAGCGCCAGATGTAATGCAGCGACAGGTCCAGGTCATCTTTTTCCATGCCCAGCGTATGACGCACGCCGATCTGATGATCGGGGGCCAGCTGGTAGCGGTAGCCCACCTCGACGAAAAAGCGACGGGCGCGCAGGTTTTCCTCCTGCACACCGAGTACGTGAAACGTGCCGCGCCGGCCCAGGCGAACGGCGTGTTTGATCTGGCTTTCGGTAACAAATTCGCCATAGTCAATGCTACCGGTGTAGACCCGGTAGCCACCACTGGCTCGCGTCCATAAGAGATCCTCAAACAGGCTGAACCGATAGGTGAGCAGGTCCAGCTCATACTCGTGATCCATGGTCCGCGTGAACGTGCGGAAAAGCCCCCCTTCGTAGTAGCGGCCGCCGTAGCCGTGTGTGCGGTCCAGTACCAGGCGGCGCATTTCAGCGCTCCATTCTAGCAGGGTGGCCCGAGGAGGCGTCGACTGGGCCTGCGCAAGGTGCACGGCCATGCACAGGCCCAGCCACAGGGTAAGGCGTCTGTGCATTTCCAATGGCGGAAACGGTTGGAAACAGGCTGGGGGAAATTAGGATACAGACGCCCTACAAAAAACACGCCTATTGTTAGTTGTCTGTGGAAGTAGCCAGCAGCATTTCAGAGGGCTCTTAAGTCCTGCGCTGCCACCGATAACGCTCCACAAGCAAATACAAAGCGGGGAGCACGACTAGGGTTAAAGCGGCCGCGGTGAATAGTCCACCAACCATTGGCGCTGCAATACGCTTCATTACTTCGGCGCCGGTTTCCGTGCCGAACATGATGGGCAGCAGGCCAATAAGCGTGGTCGACACGGTCATCAGCAGGGGCCGCAAGCGCAGCAATGCGCCTTCTTCGATCGCTGCGCGAAGTTGTTCGATGGTGCTAAGCTGTCCTGCCTGACGATAGCGACGTACGGCTTCGTCCAGAAACGTGAGCATCACCACCCCGGTCTCCACGGCCAAGCCTACCACACCGATGTATCCTACCGCCACCGCAACGCTCATGTCGAAGGCCAGCGCCACCATCAGCCATACCGCACCAATGGCTGCAAAGGGCAGCGTAGAAAGCAACATCAAGGGTTCCCGGAGGTTGCCAAAGTGCAGCATCAAAATTAGAAAGACTAAACCAAGGGTCAATGGCCCTAAGATTTGCAGGCGGCGATTGGCCCGCTCCATGTACTCAAATTGGCCACTCCAAACCAAAGCATAGCCTGGAGGGAGCGAAAGTTCACGTGCCAGGAGCTGTTGGGCCTGTTGCACGTAGGTGCCAATGTCTACACCTGGGGCCAGGTCGATATACACCCATACGGTTGGGCGGGCATTTTCGCTGCGGATCATCGGTGGGCCTTCGGTGAGCTCAAAGTGCGCGAGCTGGCCCAAGGGTACCTGAGCTCCGGAAGGGGTTGGCACCAGCACCTGGCGTAAAGCCGGTAAGTTGTCGCGCAGGTCTTGGGGATAGCGTACGAGCACGGGATAGCGTTCCAGCCCTTCAATGGTGGTGGTTACATGGAGCCCACCAATAGCAGCTTGGGCAACATCGAGCACCTTACCTATGGTCAGCCCATAGCGAGCAGCTTCGGCGCGGTTGACTACAATGTTCAAATAGCTGCCGCCAGTAGCACGCTCGGCATAGACCGATCGCGTGCCGGGCATGTTGCGCAGCAGGCTTTCCAGCGTAGTGCCTAACCGATCTAGCGTAGCTAGCTCGGGCCCCATCAGCTTGATCCCCAGGGGTGTGCGCATGCCGGTAGCCAGCATGTCGGTGCGGTTCTTGATCGGCATGGTCCAGGCGTTCGTAACGCCAGGAATCTGCAGTGCTCGGTTCATTTCTTCGATCAAGCGGTCAAGCGTCACGCCTGGCCGCCATTCCCGAGGATCCTTAAGCTGAATAATGGTCTCAAACATCGAGAGGGATGCCGGATCGGTGGCGGTTTCGGCGCGGCCCGCTTTGCCTGTTACAGAAGCTACCTCAGGAAAGCTTTTGATAATACGGTTGCTCAACTGCAGCAGCTCTTTGGCTTTTTGGGGCGAAAGGCCTGGGAGCGTAGTGGGCATGTAAAGCAGGTCACCTTCGTTGAGCGGAGGCATGAATTCCGACCCAATCTGAGGAAACGGAATCGCTACCCGGCCCCAAAGCAAGCGTTGAACTGGCAGTAGTGTTAGCCCAAGCAGTAGCAGGCTACCTACGATAACCTGCCAGGGATGGCGAAGTGCGTAGCGGATGACCGGTTGGTACATTTGCGTAAGCAGGCGAGTTAGGGGATTTTGAGCTGCAGGGCGGATTTTCCCTCGCACAAAAACCACCATCAGGGCAGGCACCAGGGTCACTGCGAGCAGCGAGGCTGCTGCCATGGCAAACGTTTTGGTTAGGGCCAAGGGTCGGAACAGGCGACCTTCGATATTTTGCAAGGCAAAAACGGGCAAGAAGCTCAGGGTCACCACCAGCAGTGAAAAAAACAAGCTGGGGCCAGCTTCTCGGGCGGCCTCTAGCACAGCCTGCATATGCTCGCTGTGACGCAGCGGGCGATTGTGCTGCGCGCGCAATCGCTCCAGGTGGCGGTGCGCATTTTCTACCATCACCACCGAAGCATCGACCATGACCCCGATAGCCACGGCAATACCACCCAGGCTCATAATGTTTGCGTTAATGTCGAGGAGATACATAATCAGCAGTGAGATCAGCACCCCCACAGGCACCGCGACTAAGGCCACAAAAGCGCTGCGCACATGCAGCAGAAAGACCAGTACAATAAGCGCTACGACAGCCAGCTCTTGCCAGAGCTTGATGGTAGCGGTGTGCACAGCCTCGCGAATAAGCCGTGAGCGGTCGTAGTCTACAACCACCTTCACCCCTTCCGGTAGGCTGGCCTGAAGCTCGGCCAAGCGGGCTTTTACGCGTTCGATAACACGCAATGCATTTTCTCCATAGCGCATAACCACAATGCCGCTTACCACCTCGCCTTCGCCATCACGCTCGGAGATGCCCCGGCGTAGCTCTGGACCTACTTGCAGACGGGCCACATCATCTAGGGTAATGACAGTGCCGTTTTGCGCTTTAAGCGGGGTTTGCCGTAGATCGTCGATCCCTTGCAGATAGCCTGGAATGCGCACCAGGAATTCTCGCTCACCTAATTCTAAAAGTCGGGCACCGACTTCCTGGTTAGCGTGCGCAATGGCCTGGCGCACCTGATCGATGGAGATGCCATAGGCCAGTAGCTTTTGCGGATCGACAACGACCTGATACTGTTTGAGAAAGCCTCCTACGGTGGCTACTTCTGAGACGCCTTCAATGGACTGGAGTTCGTATTTGAGAAAGAAATCCTGCAGGGCTCGTAGGTCAGCCAAGTCATGCCGGCCCGTGGTATCAATTAGGCTGTACTGAAAAACCCAACCGACGCCAGTGGCATCCGGGCCCAAGCTGACTTGAGCCCCTTCGGGTAAGGTTACTTGATTTAAGTATTCCAGTACACGGCTTCGCGCCCAGTACAGGTCGGTGCCATCTTCAAAAATCACATAAACAAACGAAGTCCCAAACATCGAATAGCCCCGGACTGTACGGGCCCCGGGTACCGCCAGCATGGCGGTAGCCAAGGGATAAGTGATCTGCGCCTCGACAATCTGGGGTGCTTGACCCGGGTACTCCGTACGGATGATCACTTGGGCATCCGATAGATCTGGGATAGCGTCGATCGGCGTGTTCAGTGTAGCCCACAGCCCCAAAGCGCTGATAAGGAGCGTAAGCGTTAAAATGAGCAAGCGATTGTGGGCGCTCCAGGTAATAAGGCGTTCGATCATGGCCGTGTCTGTTGATTAGTTAGCATGTACCAGCAACGTCCCTTTGAGCATGTTCATCCCGCAGGTGAACAGGTAGGCCCCCGCGCGTGCTGGTGTGAAGGTGAGCGTTACGGGTTGGTGTAGGGGCAAATCTACCGGACCAATGCCCAGCTCGGGAAACTGAATGGCCGTGGCACAGGTCTGGTCTGTGGTGCGCGTAACGGTTAGGCGAACCGGCCGTCCAGACGGAACTTCGATGCGTGAAGGCACAAAGCCGTTGGCATCAATCCGTAAGGAAACAACCGTTGTATCCTGATTGGCGCTGTGCCCCTGGTGTTCAGGCATGCGCGGCAAAGGTTGGGGTTGTGTTTTAGGCGCTGGGCTCGTGCCGTGCTCTTGGTGTTCGGGCGCGCGAGGCGAAGGCTGGAGCTGCGTCTCAGGAGCTGGGGTCGCGCCATGTTGATGGCCGCCCATAAACGCAGCTAAGGCTTGCTTTAGCCGTGCTTCGGAGTCAATCAAAAATTGCGCGCGTGCCACAATTTGTTCGCCACCCTCCAAGCCTTCTAAGATTTGCACATAGCCTTGAGCCTCTAAGCCAGGCTGCACGCGCACGGGTCGAAAGCGCCCTTCTCCCAACGCCAAAATCACCCAGGCCTCTGCGCCATAACGCACAAGCGCCTCGGTGGGAATGCGGGGACGCGGCGGCGTAGGCTGCCCCTGGAGGGTTGCGAGGGCATACATGCCCGGTTTTAGGCGCAGGCCAGGATTGGGAACGACAATGCGTGCACGGGCCGTGCGTGTCTCCGGATTAAGCGTGTCGTACATGTAATCCACCCGGCCTTGAAGCCGAACGGTGGGGTCATAGGGCAGCGTAATTTCGGCGGTAATGCCTGGCTTGATCCAACTCAGATCGTGTTCGTAGACGTCCACCTGCAGCCAGAGCGTCGAAAGATCGGCCAGGACGAAGAGCGTCTGGCCCGATCGGATCTGCTGGCCTTCGACGACATGCTTTTCCAGCACCGTCCCCGAAGCCGGCGCGTAGAGCGTCAGCGTTTTCCGCGGCTGGCCGGTGGCCTCGAGCTGGCGAATCTGTTCGTCGGTGATGTCCCAGAACTGCAGGCGCCGACGGGCCGCTTCGAGCAGCCGACGGGCGTCGGCTTCGGCCGGTGTGCCGGCCAGTTGCTGCACATTACGCAGCGCCAGCAGATACTCCTCCTGGGTGGAGACCAGCGCCGGGCTGTAGATTTCCAGCAGCGGCTCGCCTTTTCGGACACGAGCGCCCTCGTAGTCGACGTACAGCCGCTCGACCCAGCCCTCAATCTTGGGCGAGACGGCCACGAGCTGCTGCTCGTTGACTTCCAGGCGAGCGGTGGCCCGAACGGTCGGCGCCAGCGGGGCCACTTCGACGGTCGTCAACCGCACGCCCGTGTTCTGCAGGACGACCGGATCGATCCGGACCGTCCCCTCGTCGCTCATGTCCATCCCTTCGTGAACGGAGACCGGGACGAGGTCCATGCCGCAGTCCGGCGCCTTGCCCGGTGCGTCCTGGACGATCCAGGGGTGCATGGGGTCCTGGTAGACGATGCCGTCCCCGTTTTTGTCGAAGGCGGCCAGCCCGCCCGTCGCAGGGGCGGTGGCCATGGCGGTGTCGGCAGGAGCCGGGGTAGCGCTCGAATCGCTACGCCACAACGAGCGGGCCAGGTAGGCGATCAAAAGCAGGCCCAGCAGGCTCGAGACCAGTAAAATGCGTGGACGCATGGCTCATTCTCCGGTCTGGTTGATGTTTTCAGGAAGCAGCCCCAGCAGTTGTTCGGCTTCGGCCTGTGTGACAAGCAGGCGCGTGATCGTGTCGACGCGCTGGCGCTCCAGTTCGAAGAGCGCCCGTTCGGCATCGAGCAGATCCAGATAAGAGGCCTGGCCGGTCGTGTAGGCGCTGAGCAGCGCCTCGCGGGTGGTGCGGGCCTCCGGGATCAGCGTCTGCTCGAGCAGGGCCAGGTTGGCCCGGTCGGCCGCAAAGCGTGCCTCGAGGGCGCGCCAGCGGCTTTCGAACAGGTTGCGCAGATCCCGGTAGCGGGAGGCCAGCGTGCGGGCCTCCAGACGCGCCTCCTCGACACGGGCACTCCGGCGGGCACGCTGCAGCGGAAGCACCACGCCGACGCGGATGGCGAAGCGGTCGCGCAGTGCCGACAGCGGCGCCACAGGCTGGTTCATGCGCATCATGTCCATGAGGCCCACACCCACGACGAAGTCCGGCCAGTACTCGCGGCGTGCGCGGCGGATGAGCGTGCGCGCTCGGTCTTCCCGGATCCGGAGTGCCAGCGCTTCGGGGTGGCGCCGGAAGGCTTCCGCCAGCGGAATCGAGGGAAGCAGCGTCGGCGGCTCGGGGGGCGCCAGCCGCGCCGTGTCGGGCAGGTCGGTGCGACCGGTAAGCTGGATCAGCTGCGCATAGCGGGCCCGCCAGGCACCCTGCAGGTCCAGAAGCTGACGGGACAGCCGGTGCTGCTCGAGCTGCACGCGCAGGACGGCCGCCTGAGAGCCCTGACCGACTTCGTAGCGGACGGCTGCCGCCTCGGCGAAGGCCCGCAGCCGCGCCTGGAAGTCTTCGATCAGTCGACGCGTCTCCTGCAACCGATACAGCTCGTAGTAGGTCGTGCGCAGCGCATAGGCCAGTCGCAGCGCCAGTGCATCGGCCTCCCGGGCCGTCGCTTCGGCCTCCAGGCGGGCAGCTTCGGCCTCCAGCCCGAGCTTGCCCGGGAACGGAACGCGCTGCATGAGCAAGGCCGAAGCGGGCGCCAGCCCTTCCACGTCGCCGATGGCCAGCGGACGATAGCCGGCTTCAAAGGACGGATCGGGCAGTGCCCCGACCTGGGTGGGGCGTGTGGCCCGGGCTGCCGCCTGCAACCGGGCTGCCTGCAGCGCCGGATTGGCCTGAAGGGCTTCCTGGAGCAGCGCGGATAACGACAGCAGCGTGTCGGGCCGTTGCGCCCGGGCGGGGATTGTGAGGATGAAAAAGAGACTGATCAGTACGAAATAACGCCGGTGCATAGACGTCTCCTGGATAGATGGCCCTGAGGTAGCGTCAACGTGTCGGTCCAGAAGCAGGCATTCGGCGCGCGGAGTGGGGCGCCGTCGCCCGGGCCATCAGATCAGGAGGACGGCGAATTGCACGTGCAGGGGGACGGGAGGGGTTACCGTGAGGATCGGTGAAGCAGCCGGCGCCCGAAGCGGGCGAGGTGTGCTCACGGGAAGGCGGCTCTTCGCCGTCCCGAGCGCATTGCAGCAGGGGAGACGCGCCTTCCTGGCACATGGCCGTGCTCTATCCGGCCGAAGCGGGCGAGGTGTGCTCACGGGAAGGCGGCTCTTCGCCGCCCCGAGCGCATGGGAGCAGGAGGGGACGGGCTGGCGGGTGCTCAGAAGCGGTTGCTCCTCGGTACAGCAGGGCGCCGGCTCCGAGGTCGTGCAGGTCGGCGCGCTCGGATGCGTCTGGACGTCGGGCATGGCGGCGCAGGCAACCGGCGGGGTGACGTCCCGGATCGGCATGGTGCAGGCGGGCGTCAGCAGGTGGAACGCGCCGGTGAGCAGCAGTGCCGCCAGCCCTGCCGCTACGCCCTGGATGCCATATCGAAACCACCTGCTCATGATCGTTCCGTCGGTTGCCTGCGCGAAAGCTCGGAAAGCGCGACTTAAAGGCGGCTCACATTCACCTTAAGTTGTTTTAAGGTGGCGTGCCGGGCTCAGAAGGACCGACACGCCACCTGCTTTCAGGAAACCACCGTGTAGCCTTCCGCTTCGATGGCGGCTTTGAGCTGGTCCCGGCTGACCTGCGCCGGGTCGTAGGCCACCGTGGCGCGGCCGATTTCGACCGACTGCACCTCGACACCCGGCAGCTTCTTCAGGGCACTGGTTACGGCATGCACGCAGTGCTGGCAGCTCATGCCTTCGATCTGGAAGGTTTCCTGCGTTTTCATGGCGGTTTTTTCAGGTTGGGTTGCGGGTTGACGTTTCGGCTCCGAGAGCCAGAAGTACCAGACGACCCAGGCCATGGCGGCCAGGCCGATCAGCGTCACGATCCAGGCGGTCGTGTCCATGGCTCAGTGTAGCGGTTCGGGTTGAAAGCGCCGCAGGCGGAGGCTGTTGGTGACCACCGAGACGCTCGAAAGTGCCATGGCGGCGGCGGCGATGATCGGATTGAGCAGCAGGCCGGTAAACGGATACAGCACGCCCGCGGCGATCGGGATGCCCAGCGTGTTGTAGATGAAGGCGAAGAACAGATTCTGCTTGATGGTGCGAAGCGTGCGGGCCGACAGCCGGAAGGCGTCGACGACGGCCCGCAGGTCCGGGCGCATGAGCGTGACGTCGCCCGCCTCGATGGCGATGTCGGTGCCGGAGCCCATGGCGATGCCCACGTCGGCCTGAGCCAGCGCCGGGGCGTCGTTGATACCGTCGCCCACCATGGCCACGACGTGCCCTTCCGCCTGAAAAGCGGCCACGGCTGCGGCTTTGTCCTGCGGCAGCACGTTGGCCCGGACTTCGTCGATGCCCAGGCGGCGGGCCACGGCGCGGGCGGCCGTCTCGCTGTCGCCGGTGATCATGGCCACGCGGCGGCCCATGCGGTGCAGTGCCCGGATGGCCGGCTCGGCCGATGGACGGATCGTATCGGTAAGGGCCAGCAGACCGGCCGGCACCCCGTCGACGGCCACGGCCACCACCGTATGGCCTTCGGCAGCCAGCGCCGTCACCTGCTCCTCGGGCACCGGAACGCCCTGCTCGGCCAGAAAGGCTGGCCGCCCAATCTGTACGTGACGGCCGTCGACGCGGGCCCTCACGCCCAGCCCGGCCAGCGCCTCGAAGTCGCGCACGGGGGGAAGCGTCAGCCCGCGCGCCTCGGCCGCCTCGACCACGGCCCGGGCCAGCGGATGCTCCGAGCGCTGCTCGACGGCCGCCGCCAGCGCCAGTAGCGCGTCGGCCTCATGCCCGTTGAGCGGCACCACGTGCGCCAGATGCGGCCGCCCTTCGGTGAGCGTGCCGGTCTTGTCGAACACCACCAGATCGACGTGGTGCAGGCGCTCCAGGGCGTCGCCGCCCTTGATGAGCACGCCGAGCTGGGCCGCCCGACCCGTGGTCACCAGGATGGCCGTGGGCGTGGCCAGCCCCAGCGCGCACGGGCAGGCGATGATCAGCACCGAAACGAACGTCAGCAGGGCGTGCGTCAGGCGCGGCTCCGGACCGAAGTCGAACCAGAGCACGAAGGTGGCGATCGCCACCAGCATGACCACGGGCACGAAGATGCCGGCCACACGGTCGGCCAGGCGCTGGATGGGCGCCTTGCGCGCCTGTGCCTCTTCGACGAGCCGGACGATCTGCTGCAGTACCGTGTCGCGCCCGACGCGCGTCACGCGCACCACCAGCGCGCCGCTCTGATTCAACGTGCCGCCGATGACCGGATCGCCGGGCTTTTTATCGACCGGAACCGACTCGCCCGTGATCATGCTTTCGTCGACGGCCGCCGTGCCCTCCTCGACGATGCCGTCCACCGGAAT
Source organism: Rhodothermus marinus (assembly GCF_009936275.1). Taxonomy (NCBI): domain Bacteria; kingdom Pseudomonadati; phylum Rhodothermota; class Rhodothermia; order Rhodothermales; family Rhodothermaceae; genus Rhodothermus; species Rhodothermus marinus. Next base: position 3,032,258 of record NZ_AP019797.1, on the reverse strand, counting down.
CTTCTCACCGGGGCGAACGACGACGCGGTCGCCCACGCGAACGGCTTCGACGGGCACCTCTTCCAGGCGGCCGTTACGCTCCACGCGGGCGCGGGGCGGCTGCAGATCCAGCAGTTTTTCGATGGCTGCGCTGGTGCGGGCCCGGGCCCGTGCTTCGAGCATACGCCCCAGCAGGATCAGCGTGACGATGACGGCCGCCGCCTCGAAGTAGACGTCCGGCGCGCGCCCGGCCGCCTCGAAGAAGCCCGGAAAGACGGTGGCCACCGTGCTGTAGACGTAGGCCGAGCCCACGCCGATGGCCACCAGCGTATTCATGTCGGCCGCGTGGTGGCGGAAAGCCCGCCAGGCGCCCGTGAAGAACGGCCGCCCGGCCCAGAAAACCACCGGGGTGGTGAGCAGCAGCTGAATCCAGCGGCTTCCGGGGAAGTCCAGCGCGCCATGCGCCATGGCCAGCACGACCACCGGCAGGCTCAGCAGCGCCGCGATCCAGAAGCGCCGGCGAACGTCCCGATAGTGCGCCTCGCGCTCGCGGCGCAGCGCCTCGCGGTCGGTCGGAACGGCCCGCCGTGCGCTTTCGGCCAGCAATCCGGCCGCCACGAGCTGCTGCTGCAGCGCGGCCGGATCGGCCACGACGGGCACGTAGCGCACCGCAAGGACGGGCGCGCCGTCTTCGTCGACGACTTCCCAGGTCAGCACGCCGTTCGTGCGGCCGAAGAGCTGCTCCAGTTCGTCGGCCGAAGGCGTGCGCGTCAGCGGCACGCGCAGGGTTTCCGTGCGGACGCCGTAGCCCGCTTCCTCGACGGCCGAGACGAGCTGTTCCAGGCGGACGGCCTTCGGGTCGATGGCCACGGCCGCCTCGCCCGTGGCGTAGTTGACGCTGGCCTGGCGGACGCCCGGCACGGTGCGCAGCCGCCGTTCGATGCGCACGGCGCAGGCCGCGCATTCCATGCCCTCAACGGGCAGGCGCAGCGCCGTTTCCGCCTCAGGCGTGGGCGTTTCCGTCAGGGGTTCCGGTGTCGGCGTGCGTTCCATGGTCGTCGTGCAGGGCATGAAGGATCGGACAGTGTTCGACGGGCGCCTTTCCGTCGCAGGCGGCCACCAGCCGGCGCAGCGTATCGCGGATGCGGGTCAGGTCCCGGATCCGCGCCTCGATCTCGGCGATCTTGGCCAGGGCCCGCTGGCGGACCAGCCCGCTGCTGGCGCCCGGGGTCGCCTCGAGCGTCAGCAGTTCTTCGATTTCGCGGAGCGAGAAACCCAGCTCCTGCGCCCGTTTGATGAAGCGCAGGCGGGCCACGTCCGTTTCGGAGTAGGCGCGGTAGCCGGCGGCCGTCCGGCGGGGCGGAGGCAACAGGCCCCGCTGCTCGTAGTAGCGGATCGTTTCGGCATGCACGCCGGCCCGTTGCGCCAGTTCACCGCGTGTCAGCATGGGTTCAGCCAACGGTTTGCGGGCTTCCATTACGCCCTGTAGTTAACTACAGGGTTCCAGATCTGATGGCACCGGTCAGGTTTTATTCATGAGGACTTGACACACGAAAGGGCTTTCTTTATCTTCCGTTTGAAAAATTTGAAACGAAAGGAAAATTGATGCTATGGGACGGGGCCTGACGCCGCTGCAGCGCGATCTGGTGGAAGAGTTCGGAAATATCTACGAAGGCTACGGCCTTTCGCGGCTGAAGGGATTGATCGTGGGATTGCTCCTGACGCAGCCGGAGCCGCTTTCGCTGGATGATATTGCCACGTTGCTCAACCGGTCGAAAGGGCCCATTTCAAGCACGATCCGGGAGCTGGCGAGCATCGGGCTGGTGCGCAAGGTCAACGGTCCGGAAAACCGTCGCGACTACTACGTGGCGCACCCCGATCTGTTTTTGAACAACTTCAAGTTCAACCTGGCAACGGTGCGCAAAAATCGGCGCACGGCCGAGCAGTTTCTCTGGGAGATGGAGGCCAGCGGAGATCCAGCCCATCAGGCGGCCATCGAGCGACTGCGCCATATGCAGGCTTTCTACCGGCTGATGGAGCAGTTCTACGAGAACTTTACGAAGGAATGGGAGCGGGTCCGGGCACAAATGGAAGCCGCCAACGCCTCGGTGAATTGATCGGGTTTTTTTCTGGATTGTTCGTTTGAAAAATTTCAAACGTTGCCTACGATAAGATTTCTTTGTCATACACTCACAAAACTGGGAGGCGGTCATGAAACGGCTGCTCTGGTTCTGTCTGCTGGGCTGGCTCGGAAGCCCTTTTGCTCTAGCACAATCGGTCTGGATTGAGGGACAGGTGCAGGAGGCGACCAGCGGAGCGGCGTTGCCCGGCGCCAACGTCGTGCTCGTGGAAACCGGCCAGGGCACGACCACCGACGTGGACGGTGCGTTTCGGCTGGGGCCGGTATCCCCCGGGCGCTATACGTTGCAGGTGTCATTCGTGGGGTACCAGACGCGCACGCAGGTTGTGCAGGTGGACACGGCGCCGATGCGATTGACGTTGACGCTGGCGCCCGCCCTGTTCGAAGCCGAGGCCGTGGTGGTGACCGGTACGCGCCAGACCGAAAAGCTGCTCGAGGCGCCGGTGACCATCGAAACGATTACCGCGGCCGACCTGACCCGTACAGGAGGCGGCACCTTTCTCTCGGCGCTGGCCGGCCTGAAGGGCATCGACTTCGTGGATGCCGGTATCAATGCGCAGGGCATTTCGGCGCGTGGATTCAACAGCCAGTTCAACACGCGCATGCTTGCGATGACCGACGGCCGGGTGGCCCAGCTGCCCGGCACCGGACTCCCCCAGGGCAACTTTCTGCCGACGGCTCCGCTGGACGTGAAGGCGATTGAAGTGGTCGTCGGACCGGCTTCGGCGCTCTACGGCCCCAATGCCCATACCGGTGTGGTGAACGTCATCACCAAAGATCCCTGGGACGAATCGGGCCTGTCGCTGGCGGCACGTACCGGCGAGCGGTCGCTGATCGACATCACAGGGCGGGCCGCCGGTACGGTCGGATCCTGGGGGTGGAAAGTTACCGGGCAGTATCTGGAAGCCGACGACTTCGAACCAAGCCGCGAAGAAGGCCTGCATAACTATGGCACTACCATTTTTGAAGGCGATGTGCTGCGCGACCTCGGAGGCTATTCTATCCGATCGGCCAAGCTGGAAGGATTTCTTTACTACCGGCTGGGGCCATGGCAGGCAAAGGCTGGTGCCGGCTATTCGAGCAACGACAACTTCGGGCTGACCAACAACGGCCGCAATCACATCCGGGGTTGGGAAGTGCAGTATCAGACGGTCGAAGTCAGCCATCCCAACTGGTACGCCCAGTTTACGCGTACGAAGAACGACGCGGGCCGAACGTACCAGCTCAATGCCGTCGTGCAGGCGGCGGCCGCCCAGGTAGCGGCGGGGGTGCCGCTGGAGCAGGTTGATCTGGGAGCGCTTCGAGAAGCCAGTAAGTTCGTGGATCGCGGGGCGCTGCTCGATGGCGAAGTGCAGTACCGGCAATCATTGCCGTTCCTGCAGGGCCGTGTGGTGGCCGGCGTGCAGGTGCGCCGTTACCTGCCGGACTCCGACGGCACGTTTCTGGCCGATGCAGGCGGCGAAGACCTGAGCGCGACCGAAGTAGGCGGCTATGCCCAGCTCGATCTGCGTCTGCTCCCCGATCGGTTGCGACTGGTGACGGCGGCCCGCATCGATCGCCACACGAACTACAGTACGCAGTTCAGCCCGAAGGCGGCGCTGGTCTATACGGTCCTGCCCGGCCATAACGTGCGCTTTGGCTACAACCGGGCGTTCAAGAGTCCCACCATCCTGGAAAACTATCTGTTCATTCCCATCCGCCGCTTCGACATCCTGACCGGCTACTACGTCAACGCCTTTGGCAACCGGGACGGCTACGTGGTCAAAGATGCGAGCGGACAGGTGGTCAGTCGGGTGGAGGGGCTGGAGCCGGAGCAGGTGGATGCGCTGGAGCTGGGCTACAAGGGCGCTTTCGGGACGCGGGCGTTCGTGGACGTGGTGGGCTACTACTCCTGGTATCGCAACTTCATCAGCCCGCTGACGCTGGTCGCCGACGGTTTCACGACGATTGCCTACGAGGCCGACGGAACCACACCGGTGCGCGCCCCCGCTTCGGACGCGCTGTTCAACGGCCTGCTGACCTACCTGAATTTTGGTCGAGCGGAGGTGGCCGGGCTGGATGCCGGGTTGACGCTGTATCCGTCGCCTTACGTGACGCTTTCGGGCAGTGTGTCGTTGATTTCGCTGCGCAGCTTCACGGAGACGGCCGGGCAGAGCGAATTGCCGCTCAACGTACCCGAGACCAAGCTGAAGGGTAACGTGACCGTGCGCAACGTGGGGCTGCAGGGATATTTTGCGAGCCTGAGCGCGCGTTACCAGAGCGCCTACCGGTTCGTTTCGGGTTACTGGAACAGCGAGACCATGTTGCCCGGGCACGACGGCAAGGTGCCGGCGCGCACCGTACTGGATCTGACGCTGGGCTACCAGGTGCCCCGGATTGGGCTGGATCTGACGCTGAGCATCTCGAACCTGCTGGACAACGAGGGCTACGACGTGCTGGGTGCCCCCGTCCGGGGTCGCTTTATCTGGTTTGGCATCACCTATCACCTTGCTGGATTGCGGTACTGATCATGGGAAGACTGAACGGAAAAGTTGCCATCGTGACGGGGGGTGCCCGCGGGATCGGTCGGGCCACCGCGACGCTGTTCGCCCGAGAGGGCGCGGCCGTCATGGTGGCCGATCGGGACGGCGAGGCGGCAGAGGACCTTGCGGCCGCGTTACGGGCCGAGGGCGCCCGTGTACTGGCCCTGTCGGTCGACGTAACCCGACCCGAACAGGTCGAGCAAATGGCCGGGAAGGCCACCGAGCACTTCGGCCGCATCGACATTCTGGTCAACAACGCGGGCATCACGTGGGATGCCACGCTGCGCAAGATGACGCTGGAGCAGTTCCAGGCCGTGCTGGAGGTCAACCTGACGGGCGTCTTTCTGTGCACGAAGGCGGTGTTGCCCTACATGGAAGCGCAGGGCGGCGGCTGCATTCTGAACGCTTCGTCCGTGGTGGCACACGCGGGCAATTTCGGTCAGACGAACTACGTGGCCACGAAAGCGGGTGTGATCGGGATGACGAAGACCTGGGCGCGGGAGCTGGGGCGACATGGCATCCGGGTCAACGCCGTGGCGCCCGGCTTCATTGAGACCGACATGACGCAACGCATACCCGAAAAGGTGCTTGAAATGGTACGCTCTCGCACGCCACTCGGGCGCATGGGGCGTCCCGAGGAAGTGGCCCGCGCCTACCTGTTTCTGGCCTCGGACGAGGCGTCGTTCATCACGGGCGCGGTGCTCAACGTGGATGGTGGACTAACCCTGTGACCCATGGCACGCGCACAGATCATCGGAACGGGCCTGTACGCACCGCCGCGTGTGGTGACGAACGCCTACTTCAACGAGTACTACGGCGAGGACGTCGATAGCTTTCTGCGCACGCAGCGCAACATTCGGGAGCGGCGCTACGCCGAGGATGGGCAGACCACGTCGGATCTGGTGGTGGAGGCGGCCCGGGCCGCCCTGGCCGAGGCCGGCATGACGCCGCAGGATCTGGCGCTCATCATCGTGGCCACCGACACGCCGGACTACCTGTCGCCGGCCACGGCCACCGTCGTGCAGCACAAACTGGGGGCCCGTCGTGCCGGCACGTTCGACGTCAACGCGGCCTGCGCCGGCTTCGTAACGGCGCTGGAGGTCGGCCGACGGTTCGTGGAGGGCGGCAGCGGTCCGGTTCTGGTCGCCGGAGGGTACTTGATGAGCCGGTTTCTGGACTTTTCGCAGCGCAATATCGCCACACTGTTTGCCGACGGAGCGGGGGCCGTGGTACTGGCTCCAGCCGACGACGAGGAACCCGGCATTCTGCTGACGCGGCTGGAAGCGGAAGGACAGTACTACGACTACATGGGCATCTACACGGGCGGAGCCTGTTGCCCGCATGAGCCCCAGGTGCTGGCCTTTCGCAAGAAATTTCCGAAGACCTACAACGTCGAGCACTGGACGCGCCTGGTGCGCTGGCTCTCGAAAGAGCTGGGCGTGCACCCCGAGGAGGTGGACCACCTGTTCTTTACCCAGATCAACGTGCTCAGCATCCGGGAGACGCTGGCGGCGCTGGGGCTCCCCGAGTCGCGCACGCACTACGTGATGGATCGCTATGGCTACACGGGCAGCGCCTGTATTCCCATGGTGCTGGCCGACGCAGTCCGGGCGCATCGATTGCGGCGGGGGGATCTGGTCTATCTAATCGCCTCGGGGGGAGGGGCGGCCCTGGCGGCCATGGCGCTACGGTGGGCCTACGACACCTGACGGAAAAGACCATGCTTTCGGAGCAGGCGATCGGCTGGGGCTTTTTTCTGGCTTACCTGCTGCTGGTAGGCGGTGCGGCCCTGCTGGGGATGCGGGGAGCGCGTGGACTGGCGGGCTTCTCCGTGGGGAGCCGCACGGTCAGTCCGGTGCTGGTGGGCCTTTCGCTGGCGGCCAACCTGACCAGTGCGGCCACGTTCGTGATCAATCCCGGTCTGGTCTATCTCTATGGCTGGGCCGGTTATCTGGGCTACGGACTCGCTACGCCGCTGGGGATTCTGGTGGGGCTGGTGCTGCTGAGTCGGCGCTTCCGGCAGCTGGGCGATCGCTATGCAGCACTGACACTGCCCCAGTGGATCGCGGCGCGCTATGGCGACCGCCGTCTGGGCGTGCTCTACGCAGTGCTGAGTCTGCTGCTCATCACCTTCATGGTGCTGATCGTGGTGGGACTGGCCCGCGTGCTGGCCAGCGTGCTGGGAATCGGTCTGATCGCCGCGCTGGTGTTGACGATCGCCATCCCGATGGGATACCTGCTGCTGGGCGGAGCGGGCGCCCACACGCTGACGAACACGGCGCAGGCGCTGATCATGCTGGTCGTGGCCGTGTTGCTGATCGGATCTGGACTTTCCTACTGGGAGGGCGGACTGTCGGGCCTGCTGCAGCGGCTGGCGGCCATCGATCCGAACCTGGCACGTCCGGTCAATCCCGAGAGCCTGCTGTTTCGCAGCCCGTTCGAGGTGTTCGTGGCCAATTTTGTGGTCGGCGTGGCCGTCATCACCCAGCCGCACCTGCTTTCGAAGGCGCTTTACCTGCGTTCGGAGGCCGACGTGGGACGCTATCTGCTGGTGGGTTTCGGCGTGGCGTTCGTGTTTTTCTCGGTGCTGTTGACCGGACTCTACGCCCGGCTGCTCATGCCGGAGGCCGGACTGGTGGCCGACGCAGTGATCCCGACCTATCTGGTGGAACGTTTTGGACCGGTCGTGCGGGGCCTGATCACGATCGGGCTGCTGGCGGCCGGCTACTCGACGCTGGAGGGGCTGCTGGTCGCGGTGGCCGCCATCGTGGGCAACGATCTGTACCGATCGTGGGCGCTGCGCAGGGGGGTGGCGCCCGAAGTGGCCGAACAGCGGGCGCTCCGACTGGGCAAACTCACGCTGGTGGCGCTGGCGCCCGTACTTTTCGTGCTCGGCTACGATCAGCTCACGCCGGCGCTTTCGGTTGCGATCCTGGCGCAGAACGGCGTCTACGGCCTGTTTGCCGCCACCTTCGCCCCGGTGCTCATGGGCGTGCTGGGCGTTTCGCTCCGGCCCCGGGTCGTGGTTGCGGCGGCGCTGACCGCGCTTCTCGTCCACTTCGGCATCTACTACGGCCAGATCGGGCCTTACTGGAACAACCCGGCCGTGCCCGCCACCTGGGCGGTGTTGCTCTCGACCATGGTGGCGCTCCTTGGCCGCTGGATGCCGCAGCGAACCGGACAACCGGCATGATGAAAAGACAACCGTTCATTCGCACCGACTGGCTGGCGCGCAACGCGTGCTACTGGCCGGATCGACCCGCGCTCACCTGGGTGCCGGAGGGCACCTGCTGGACATTTGCGCAGCTGCATGCCGAGGGCGAGGCGCTGGCCGCCGTGCTGGCCGCGCGCTTTGGCCTGCAGAAAGGGGATCGCATTGCGATCCTGGCCGAAAATCGGCCGGAGCACGTGCTGCTGTTCGTAGCCTGCCAGAAGGCGGGATGGATCCTGGTGCCGCTGAACTACCGGCTGGCCGCGCCGGAGCTGGCCTACCAGGTATCCGACAGCGCTCCCGCCCTGCTGGTCTATGACGCGCCCTACACCGGGGTGGTCCAGCGATTGGGCGCGGTGGCATTACTGCCGCTGGAGACGATCCGGACGTTTGCCCGCTCCGGCGCCACGCTGAAAAGCCGTCCGGCGATCGCGCTGGACGATCCGCTCATGATCCTGTACACGTCGGGCACGACGGGGCGGCCCAAGGGGGCCCTGATCACGCACGGCATGATCGCCTGGAATGCGTTCAACACAATCCACCGGCTGGACCTGACCAGCCGGGATGTTTCGTTCAACGCGGCGCCCTTCTACCACACGGGCGGCTGGAACGTGCTCCTGACGCCGTTTCTGTTCAAGGGCGGCCATACGTATCTGCTCGACCGCTTCGATCCGGAACAGATTCTTCGTCTATGTGACGAGGCGGGCGTGACCATTCTCTGGGGCGTGCCTACCATGCTCCGGATGCTGGCCGATCATCCGCGCTTTGAACAGACATCGTTCCGGACGATTCGCTACGCCATCGTGGGCGGTGAGGCTATGCCGGAGCCCCTTATTCGGCGGTGGCACCAGAAAGGCGTTCCTATCCGTCAGGGATTTGGCATGACGGAGGTGGGGGTCAACTGCTTCTCGCTTCCCGAAGACGATGCCCTTCGCAAGATCGGCTCGATTGGCTTTCCCAATTTTTACGTCGAGGCGCAGATCGTCGATGAGACGGGACGGGAGGTGGGGGTCGATGAGGTGGGTGAGCTGCTGATGCGGGGACCGGTGGTGACGCCCGGCTACTGGCAACGGCCCGAAGCGACGGCGGAGGCCATCGATGCGGAGGGCTGGTTCCATACGGGAGATCTGGTGCGGCGAGACGCGGAAGGCTATTTCTATGTGGTGGGTCGGAAAAAAGACATGTACATCAGCGGTGGCGAAAACGTCTATCCTGCCGAAATCGAGGTCGTACTCCGGGCGCACCCGGACGTGGCCGACGCGGCCGTGGTAGGGGTGCCCGATCCGAAATGGGGCGAGACCGGCGCGGCCTTTGTCGTGCCGAAGCCCGGGCGAACGCTTACGGCCGAGGCGGTGCAACGCTACTGCCGCTCGCAGCTGGCCGGCTACAAGGTGCCCCGCCATGTGTTTTTTCTGGAGGCGCTGCCGCTTGGGCCCACCGGCAAATGCGACAAACAGGCGCTTCGCGAACGGTCACATAAACTTATCTCCTGATGAAAAAGATTGGACTGCTGGCAATGATGCTGCTTCTGGCAACCGGTGCGGTGGCCCAGCCGCTTGTGGGCTATCCCGACAGGCTCGATACCGCCGTGGTGCGCAACTACCGAGTGGTGTACCACGACAGCCGAACCCCCGGCCCTCCGGTCGTGCTCGTGCACGGACTGGGAACGAACCTGTCGGTCTGGCGGGAAATCATCCCCCGCCTTGCCACGCAGGCGCGTGTGCTGGCGCCGGATTTGCCGGGTTTTGGGCTTTCGGACAAGGATGGCGTTCCGGCCACGCCCTCGTTCTACGCCGACGTGCTGGTGGCCTGGCTGGACATGCTGGAACTGGCGCAGGTGGATGTGGTGGGGCTGTCGATGGGGGGACAGGTCGCGCTGATGATGGCCCTTCGGCATCCGAATCGCATCCGGCGGCTGGTGCTGGCTGCGCCGGCCGGAATCGAAACCTTCACGCCGGAAGCCGCTGCTCAACTGAAAGCGCTGTTTACGGCCGAAGCCATTGCTTCGATGCCGGCGGCGCTTTACGAGCAGAATGTCCGGCGCAATTTTGCCCGCTGGAATTCGGATCGGTTCGGATGGTTGCTGACCCAGCGTGCGCAGATCCAGGAGCGTCCGGATTTCCGCGCCTACGCCGAAGCCAACGCCCGGGCTGTGGCCGGCATGCTGGACGAGCCGGTTTTCGAACACCTGCCGCAGGTGCAACACCCGGTGCTGGTGGTTTTCGGCGAAAACGACCTGCTCATCCCCAATCGCTTCTTCCGCCCCGCCGAAACTCCGGCCGATATGCTCCGGCTGGCGCTGGAACGCTTGCCGAATGCTCAGGGCGTGATGCTCCCCGAAGCCGGACACCTGCTGGTGCTGGAGCAGGCGGAAGCCTTTGTCGCGCAGGTGCGCCGGTTTCTTTTCGCACCCGAGGATTAGCGTGCGGCGCTCGAAGCGCGTCCGCGTGCTGGCGCTTCGCCATCCCCGGTCTTCAGCAGCACGTGCAGGCCCGGGGCCAGCTGGATGTAGAGGGGGAGTGTGGCCAGACCAAGCGCGGCCGCATCGACGCCGGCCGTGCCCGGCAGCAGCCGCACCGGTGGCTTTTCTTCGATGCGCAGCGCGGCCAGCCGCTGCGTCAACCATTCAATAATATAGGTCATGATCGGCTCCGGAAGCCGACCGCCGAAGAAGATGGCCTCGGGATCGAGGATGTACTCGACGGCCAGGATGATCGGGGCCAGGTGTTCCAGGCCTGTGTGCAGCCAGTCGAGCAGGATCGGGTTTTTCTCCTGGAAGAGTTGTTCCAGATCTTCCAGGCTCTGGGCCGTGTGGCCGGCCGCCTCGAGGCGGCGGTAAAGGCGCGGTACGTTGAAGAGGATGCCCAGGTGCGGTTTTTTGAAGACGGTCAGGTCTTCGGCGGTGAGCACCTCGGGCGGCAGGTAGCAGTAGCCCAGTTCGCCGGCGTTACCAGAATGTCCGTCGTAGGGCTGTCCGTTGAAGATGAGGCCGCCGCCGAGCCCTTCGCTGAAAAACACGTAGAAGAAGGTGGCGATGTGCTGGCCGGCGCCGTACCAGCGTTCGCCGATGGCCGCGGCCGTGGCGTTGTTTTCCAGAAAGACCGGCAGCTCCAGACGCCGCTCCAGGATTTCGACGACCGGCACGCGGTGCCAGCCGGGGAAGGCTTTGGGGTTGGCCACGTTGGTGACGTGGCCGTCTTCAGAGACGTCCAGCGGACCGGGAATGCCCACGCCGACGCCCCAGACTTTTTCGCGGGGAAGGCCGGTTTCCTGCAGCAGCGTTTCGGCCGTGCGGGCCAGGAGGTCCATGGCCTTGTCGGGCGGTAGCGCCCCGTCCAGCGTCTGATGGATGCGGTGGCGGATCTGCCCGGCAAAATCGACGAGCAGCGCGGTCAGGTGGTCACGGTCCAGGTCGAGCCCGATGGAGTAGGCGCCGTCGGGATTGATGGCCAGCTGGATCGAAGGGGCGCCGCGGCCGTCGCGGAGCCGTTCGGCCTCGTAGATGAGGCCCATATCGAGCAGCTCCCGCGTGATGTTCGAGACGGTCTGGGCCGTGAGTTCCGTGCGACGGGCCACTTCGGCCCGCGAGATGGGTCCGAAGCGCCGGATCGTCTCCAGCACGATCCGGAAGTTGTAGGCCTTGGCGTACTTGAGATTGGTGCCCAGCAGCATAGCGTGGTGCCGTGCGATGCTTGTAAATACCTCTAAGATAAACTTTAAGCAATCCATTTGTTTAAAAAGATCCGGATAATTTCTCGTCGTTACGGGGAATTGAGCGGTTTGTTGTGATTCTGTGAATATGGAAGCCCTACCGGATTTCGTGCCTTGCAATATTTCGTCAATTTGAGTATATAGTACGTTAGTCAAGTAAATTGATTAATTGAAATCGGCTCTGCGGCCGAAAGAAACGGTTTCGTGAAAAGACCCATGTGTGCACGGAAACGTCTGATGCTGAAGCGCTGGCTGGCGCTGGGAATGTGGTTGCTGCTGGTGGGGGTGGTCCACGGGCAGGTGATCCGGGGGACGGTGACCGACCGGGACACGGGTGATCCGCTTCCGGGCGCCAATGTCGTGATCAAAGGCACCGTGCGGGGAAGCGCCACCGATGTGGATGGTCGGTTTGTAATTCCCAACGTGGCGCCCGGACAGTATACGCTGGTGATTTCGTACCTCGGTTATCGCACCGAGGAGGTGCCCGTGACGGTCGCCGAGGGCGCATCGGAGGTCGAGGTCAACATCCAGCTCGTCTGGGAAGGGATTGTCGGGCAGGAAGTGGTCATCACGGCGCAGGTGGCCGGACAGCTGGCCGCCATCAACGAGCAGTTCTCGGATGTGGTGGTCAAGAACGTGGTCTCGCGCGACCGCATTCTGGAATTGCCCGACAACAACGCGGCCGAGTCGATCGGACGTCTGCCGGGCGTCGTGATCCTGCGCTCCGGGGGCGAGGCCACGAACGTGGCCATCCGCGGCCTGCTGCCCAAATACAACACGGTCACGGTCAACGGCGTGCGATTGCCCGATACCGATCCTTCCAATCGTCAGGTCGATCTGTCGCTGATCTCGTCGAACATTCTGGACGGGATCGAGGTGCGCAAGGCGATCACGCCGGACATGGACGCCGATGCCGTGGGCGGGAACATCGACCTGCGGCTTCGGAGCGCGCCTTCGGGCTGGCATTTCGACGTGCTGGCCACCGGTGGCTATGCCGGGCTGCAGCAGTATCTGGGGAACTACAAGCTTGTCGGAACAGCCAGCAACCGCTTTCTGGGTGAGCGGCTGGGCGTGATCGCCACGTTCAACGCGGATCGCTACAACCGGAGCGCCGACAAACTGGGCATCAACTGGACGGCCGACGACATCAATCCGCTGACCGGTCAGCGAGAACCCCGGTTCAACAGCTTCAACCTGCGGGAGGAGACCGTCTTCCGCGGCCGTTTGGGCGGCAGTCTGCTGCTGGACTACAACATTCCCAACGGGCGCCTGCAGGGCAACATTTTCTACAATGAGCTGCGTGACGATGTATTTGTGCGCCGTTATGCCCCTTCGGTCGGCAGCCTGGATGCCAGTGTGGAGGATTACGACACGCGCACAGCCATTCTCACCAGTGGGCTGGGGATCGAGCAGGACCGGGGTAGCTTCAAATACGATGCACAGGCCTTCTATACCATTTCCCGGCGTCGGTCGCCGCATAACTACATCTGGGAGTTTGGACGCGATGGCACGGCGCTGAGCGTAGGGCGGGCCGAGTTGTTCGGTCTTTCGCCCGACAGCGTCTGGAGTCTGGTGCGTCACGATTCGACCATGCAGCTCACCTCGATCTGGGTGGATTCCGAGCGCCTGGACGAAGACCAGTATGGCATTCAGGCCAATTTCCAGCGGCCGTTCCACTTCGGATGGGTTTCGGGTTACGTGAAGCTGGGCGGTAAGCTGCGCTGGTTGTCGCGCACGTTCGACCGCGAACGCAACGGCCGGCAGGGCCTGCGGTATCCGAGTGATACGGTCGAGCAGTGTCTGCTGGAGACGCTGGGCCCCGAGTGGGAGGAGCGCTATCAGATTGCCGACTCGGTCTACGGCGTGCCCGGACTCCCGATCGCCCTTATCCAGAAGGACTACAAACGAGAAGGGGAGTTCGGCGAGGGGCAGTTCGGGCTGGGACCGATCGCCGACGAAGACCTGCTCATGGAACTGACGCGGGCGCTGCAGGCACCGCCCTGCCAGGCCGAATACCAGAACAATACGATCGAATCGCTGGGTCGCGATTACGACGGCATCGAACGCTATCAGGCCGCCTACGTCATGGCCCAGCTCAAGATCGGGCCCTACGTCACGCTGATTCCGGGCATTCGCTACGAGCGGGACTACTCGCGCTATACGGGACAGCGCTTCCGGGAAGTTACGTCCGGATTTGTGTACGCGCCCCCGGCCGATCTGGCCGAACTGGAGGTGGAGCGCGAGAACATCTTCTGGCTGCCCATGGTCCATCTGGACGTGCGGCCGGTCGACTGGCTGGCCGTCAAGCTGGCCCGCACCGAGACCATCTCGCGGCCCAACTACTACCAGTACGCACCGATTACCTCGATCAACACCTGGCGCTCGTTCATCTGGGCGGCCAACTCGAAGCTGCGTCCCTCGCACGCCACGAACTACGACGCCACGCTGCAACTGGCCAGCTCCCGCTTCGGATTGTTTGGAATTTCGGCTTTCTACAAACGCATCGACGATCTGCTGATCGAGGTCGAATTCCCCGCCCAGCTGTTCCGGGATGTCAACGGCGATACGGTGGTGATCGGCGTGCCGGAAGGCACGAACGTGCCGCGCGAGTGGCTGATCGGCGCCAGCCCGCAGCTCCAGACCACGGTCAACAACGACGAACCGGCCAAATACTGGGGCTACGAGCTGGAATGGCAGACCAACTTCTCCTATCTGCCCGGCGTGCTCAAAGGCCTCGTGCTGAGCCTGAACTACACGCGGGGCTTTTCGGAGACGACCTATCACTACTACCGCAAAGAGCGGCAGATTCTGCCGGGACGTCCCCCGCGTACCATCTACTCCATCATCGATACGACCCGCACCGGCCGCATGCCGGGACAGGCAGCCCACGTGTTCAACATGACCATCGGTTTCGATTACCGGGGTTTTTCGGCGCGGCTGTCTTACCTCTACCAGAGCGACATTGCCAGCTGGGTCAACCCGCGTGAGCCGCTGAACGACGTGTTCGTGGGGCCCTATTCCCGATTCGACCTGTCGGTGCGGCAGAAGATCGGGACGGGCATGGAGCTCTATGCCAACTTCAACAACCTGAATAACCGGCCCGACGAGCAATACACCGGCCAGAATACGCAGGACCCGGATTATAGCTTTACGCGCCGCTATCTGGCCTACAAAGAACTCTACGGCTATACGATCGACGTCGGATTCCGCTATCGATTCTGAGGCACAATTGCCCGGAAGGTGACCATCATCCCAACCCAAACACGGAGGAGGCCATGCAAACGCGCTACTACCTGACCGGCATCCTGCTGGTGGGACTGCTGGCAGCCGCGAGGCCGGCTGCGGCCCAGGACTACACGGTCTGTCCCACCGATCAGGACGAGTGCGTGGTGGAGTGGGCCGATGAACAGGGCCTGCCCATCATGAACGCCCTGACCAACACGGTGGCCAACGATACCGAGCGTCCGGCGGGGCGTATCTACAAGCTCAAACGAGGGGGGTTCTACTGGATCACCGAGCACATTTCCAACAACGAGTTCAACCTGCGCCTGATCGGCCAGACCGCCGAGGAAGGTGCTGCTACCGGCGAGAACGTCTGTGGGGAGAGCGGCACCGAGGACTGCGGTCCGGCCATCATTCAGCGCTTCCGCCGCGAGGACGGGACGGTGGACGGGCTCATGATCGAAAGCAGCGGCGATGGCAACGGCGGCCTCGAGCTGCGCAATCTGTGGCTCATGGGCCAGGACGACTCGGGCGTGACGGCCAACTACGAACCCATCCTCATCAACTCGAAGAACTCGAAGTTCATCTTCGACCATGTCGTTTTCGACCGGAACGACTGGCATCACCTCGGCTTCAAGGCCGAAGGCAACGACATCATCATCACGAACTGTCTGTTCCGCAACCTGGTGGGGCCGACCCAGATCTGGGAAGGCCGCGCCATCCGCCTGGAGGCCGGCGCCGATACGGTCATCTTTGAAAACAATTCGTTCTTCAATTTGACTTCCTTCCCGTTCCAGTCGGAAGCCGCGCCGGTCGAGTACTTCCTGTTCAACCACAACACGCTGGTGAACTTCGGCCGCAACTTCAACGCGGGCGGCCTCTGGAAGCGGGCCTACGTGACAAACAACCTGATGATCAACCCCTTCTGGCAGGGTGAAAGTGAGCAACAGTACCAGGACCGTCTCAATAGCTGGGTAGGCGCCGGCAACGATCCGGACTACTTCAGCCAGTGTTGCGAGTATATCGGCATTTTCGGCATCCAGCCGCTCCCCTCGCGCTACGGGCTGGAGACGGACCGGCGCATCGTGCTGGCCAACAACAACTGGTGGCTGGATCCGACCGTGGCCCAGATCCACCAGCAGCTGGGCGTGCGCTCGCAGCCGCTCGTGAGCGATACGACGGCGCGCTGGTTCGAGCTGTACGACGGCATGGTCATGGAAAACAACACGAACCTGGAAGTGCAGCTCGCCAATGCGCCCACCACGCAGGAGGTCTACAACCTGATGCAGCAGTTCATCAGTCAGTGGATCAACGAAGCGCCCACGCCCTGGGCGCTGGTCGTGTGGGATCCGGGCCGCGATCCGGATCCGAAGGCCAACATCTGGCCGGTGCCGGAGGACTTCTCCTATTCGCATCCGCAACTGGAAAGCGCCGGGACCGACGGGCTGCCGCTGGGTGACCTGAACTGGTTCCCGGACGCTCTGCAGAACTATCTGGCCAACCGGGATGCCTACATCCAGGCCATCGAGGAAATGGCCGGTGGAGCGCCCGAGCAGCCAGTTGATCAGGTGCTGGTTGAGGGTGAAGACGGTGTGATTGAAAACGGCTCCGTCTACAATGTGGAGGGCTTCACCAGCTTCTTCTTCGAAGGCAGCGGTCGGGCCTTCTGGCGCTTCACGGTGCCGGAAGACGGCGAGTACATGCTGCGCGTGCAGACGAACATGGGCAATGAGACCGAGCGCGGCCAGCACATCCGGATCGACGGCGTCGGCCTGCGGAATACGAACACCTACGGCGAGTTCTTCTTCTGCTCGACGAACAGCACGAACTCGGAGTGCAAGTTCAAACTGCAGCCCAATACCTGGGAATGGGTGGAAATCCACCAGAGCGATCTGGTGGCGGGGTCACTCATGTTGACGGCCGGTGAGCACACGCTGGAGATTGCACCGTCGTGGGGCTGGCAGTGGTTCTCTTCGGTCGAGGTCGTGCAGGTTTCCACGGGCGAGGTGGTCGCCACGCTCACGCCGGCCAACGCCGAGGAACTGATTGCCGCCCGCATCGAGTGCGACGATCCGAATGCCTTCTGTCCCTCCGGGCTGCAGGCGGCCTCGCTGGACGCGGGCGGTAGCGTGACCTGGACGCTGGAAGTGCCGGACAACGTCCGTAACGGCCTGGCCCGTATCTTCTACCAGGCCGAGGCGGCCGCTACTGGGGCGCTGCTGGTCGATGGGCAGCAGGTTGCCGAGCTGTCGTTCCCGGCGGCCACGGGGACCTCGGCCTCCGAAGCCCAGTCGCCACGCTTCAAGTTCCAGACGGCCTCCAAGACGGTGCGGCTCAGCGCCGGCACGTACACGCTCACCGTGACCAGCGCCAGCGGCGGGCTGCTGATCGACTACGTGATCGTGCTCTACTACGAGCAGGACATCGTGGCGACCGAAAGCAGCACACTGCCGGAAGGCTACGTGCTGGAGCAGAACTACCCGAACCCGTTCCATAAAGCGACCACCATCCGCTACACGCTCCCGCAGCCGGGCAAGGTGCGGCTGGTGGTCTATGACCTGCTGGGCCGCGAAGTGGCCCGGCTCGTGGATCGGGAAATGCCCGCCGGCACGCATGCCGTGCGCTTCGAGCCGCAGGGACTCTCGAGCGGCCTGTACTTCTACCGCCTGGAGACGCCGGACGGGCAACTGGTGCGGCGCATGACGCTGCTGAAGTGACCCCGGGTCTGTGGCATTGTGCGCGACAGGGAAAGGGAGCAGCGATCGGCTCGGAACGGTAAAAGCCGGGCCGGTCGCTGCTCCCGGTCCCTTTCAGCGGGGTGATCTCGATCGAAGTGTGCTGCTAACGGATCATGGAATTGCACCTTACCACGCTCGACCTGCTCATCATTCTGGCCTACGGACTGATCACCGTCGGGATCGGCATCTGGATTTCAAAGCACGCGGCTTCCAGTATTCGTCATTACTTCCTGGGTGGTAACCGCATTCCCTGGTACATGCTGAGCCTGTCGAACGCCTCGGGCATGTTCGACATCAGCGGTACCATGTGGATGGTTTACCTGCTTTTCGTCTATGGACTGAAAAGCATCTGGATTCCCTGGCTCTGGCCCGTCTTCAACCAGATCTTCCTGATGGTCTACCTGTCGATCTGGTTGCGACGGTCCGGGGTGATGACCGGTGCCGAGTGGATCACCTTTCGTTTCGGGACGGGACGTGGAGCGCAGCTGGCCCACCTGATCGTGGTACTGTTTGCCATTTTCAACGTTATCGGCTTTCTGGCCTACGGGTTCATCGGTATCGGCAAGTTTGCCGCCACGTTTCTGCCCTGGAAGCTCTCCGACGATCCGGTCACGAACATGCACCTCTACGGTCTGATCATCACGGCGCTGACCACGATCTATGTGGTCAAGGGCGGCATGTTCAGCGTGGTGGCTACCGAAGTGCTGCAGTTTTTCATCATGACGATCGGCTGCGTGGCCGTGGGCATCATCGCCATGCAGCGCATCTCACCGGAGATGGTGGCGGCCGTGGTGCCGGACGGCTGGTTCGATCCGTTCTTCGGCTGGAAACTGGATCTGGACTGGTCCCGCCTTATGCCCGCCGCGCAGGAGAAAATTGCCGCCGACGGCTGGGAGCTGTTCTCGGCTTTCTTCATGATGATGCTCTTCAAGGGCGTGCTGCAGGCGATGGCAGGTCCGGCACCCAACTACGACATGCAGCGCGTGCTTTCGGCCCGCACGCCCCGCGAGGCGGCCAAGATGAGCGGCTTCGTGAACGTCGTGTTGCTCGTGCCGCGCTACATGCTGGTGACGGGGCTGACCGTGCTGGCGCTCGTGTTCTTCTCCGACGAACTCAACGCGATGGGCTCCAACGTCGATTTCGAACTGGTGCTGCCCTTTGCGCTGCGCGAGTTTGTGCCTTCCGGGCTGACCGGGCTGCTGATTGCCGCGCTACTGGCCGCTTTCATGTCGACCTATGCGGCGACGGTCAACGCGGCCCCGGCCTACATCGTCAACGACATCTACAAGCGCTACATCAACCCCCACGCCAGCGAGAAAACCTACGTCTGGATGAGCTACCTCACCTCGCTGCTCGTGGTGGTGATCGGCACGGCCGTGGGGCTGTTCGTCTATTCGCTGAACGATATCATCCAGTGGATCGTGGCGGCACTCTACGGCGGCTACACGGCTTCGAACCTGCTCAAGTGGCACTGGTGGCGTTTCAACAGCTACGGGTACTTCTGGGGCATGGTGGCCGGGATGATCGCCGCCATGGTGGTCCCGGCCCTGATGCCCTTCGTGGCGACCATCTACACCTTTCCGGTCATCCTGGGCGTCTCGCTGATCGGCTGCATTGCGGGCAGTCTGTTTACACCACCCGACGACGAAGAGGTGCTGAAAAACTTTTACCTGAAGGTGCGGCCCTGGGGCTTCTGGAAGCCGATCCACGAGAAGCTGGCCGCCGAATTTCCGGAGCTGGAAGCCAATCGGAACTTCAAACGCGACATGCTGAACGTGGCCGTAGGCATCGTCTGGCAGACGGCGCTGACGGCCGCCGGGATCTATCTGGTACTGGAACGCACCACCGAGCTGCTGATCTGCGCCGGGCTGATCGTGGCCTGCTCGATTTTCCTGAAATACAACTGGTACGATCGCATGGAAGACTATCCGCGCGATCTGGAGCGGTATGCCACGAAAACCGCCCGGCCGGTGGGAATGTCTGCCGGTTGAACTGTCTGATCAAAAGAGAACGGAGTGCTATGGAAGTGCGAATGGCACCGACCGAGGCGTTTGCGTTGCGTCTGAAACGGCTGGAAGCCGCTTACGAAGAGCTTATTACGCGCCCGAACGAGCTGCTGCCCGACGGCAACGGCATCGTCACGCGCTACCGCTATCCGGTCCTGACGGCCGCCCACACGCCCATTTTCTGGCGCTACGACCTGAATCCGGAGACGAACCCCTACCTCATGGAGCGCATGGGGATCAACGCGGTGTTCAATCCGGGGGCCATCAAGCTGGGCGACCGCTACCTGCTCGTGGCGCGCGTGGAGGGCGTCGATCGCAAGTCGTTCTTTGCCGTGGCCGAAAGTCCCAACGGCATCGACAACTTCCGCTTCTGGGACGAACCGATCGTGCTGCCCGAGACGGACGATCCGGACGTCAACGTTTACGACATGCGCCTGACCCTGCACGAGGACGGCTGGATCTACGGGGTGTTCTGCACCGAACGCAAAGACCCGAAGGCACCACCCACCGACACGACCGCGGCCATGGCCCAGTGCGGCATCGCCCGTACGAAGGACCTGAAAACGTGGGAGCGGTTGCCGGATCTGAAGACGCCCTCGCCCCAGCAGCGCAACTGCGTGCTGCACCCGGAGTTCGTCGACGGCAAATACGCCTTTTACACCCGGCCTCAGGACGATTTCATCGAAGCCGGGTCGGGGGGAGGCATCGGCTGGGGACTGTGTGCGGACATCACGAATCCGGTCATCACAGAAGAGCGCATTGTCGATCCCCGCGTTTACCACACCATCAAAGAAGCCAAAAACGGCCTGGGACCGCCGCCCATCAAGACGCCGCACGGCTGGCTGCATCTGGCCCATGGCGTGCGTAACACGGCGGCCGGCCTGCGCTACGTGCTCTATCTGTTCATGACGGCGCTGGACGAGCCCTGGCGCGTGATCTATGCGCCGGGTGGTTACTTCATGGCGCCGGAGGGCGAGGAACGCGTGGGCGACGTGTCGAACGTACTCTTCTGCAACGGGTGGATTCTGGACGACGACGGCCGGGTGCTGATCTACTACGCTTCGTCCGACACGCGCTGCCACGTGGCGACCTCGACGCTCGACCGGCTGCTGGATTACGTCATGCACACGCCGCCCGACGGCGGCCGCTCGGCCGCCTGCGTGCAGCAGCGGCTGGAACTCATCCGACGGAACCTGCAACGGCTGAAGCGCCCGTGAGCACGGAAACCATCCCGGACGTTCGGCGCCTGCGCGCGCTGCAGGCGGAGGTCCACGAAGAGCTGACCGAGAACATCCTGAAGTTCTGGGCCACGCGCACGCCCGATCTGGTGCTCGGTGGGTTTGTGGGACGGGTGGGGCCGGACGGCCGGCCCCACCCGGAAGCCCCGCGCGGGGCCATTCTGAACGCACGGATCCTGTGGACGTTTGCCGCAGCCTACCGCCAGCTCGGCACGCCGCTGTATCGGGAGATGGCCGAGCATGCCTACCGGTACTTCGTCCGGCACTTCGTGGACGCCGACCACGGCGGCGTTTACTGGCTGGTGGCCGCCGACGGCCGTCCGCTGGACACCCGCAAGCACGTCTACGCTCAGTCCTTCGCCATCTACGCCCTGAGCGAGTGGCACCGGGCCACGGGCGACGAAGCGGCGCTGGCGCTGGCCCGCGCGATCTATGGCCTGATCGAAGCCCACTGCGCCGATCGGGTGCACGGCGGCTATGTGGAAGCCTGCGATCGCGCCTGGCGGCCGCTCGAAGATGTGCGGCTCAGCGCCAAGGACGCGCCCGAGCCGCGCAGCATGAACACGCACCTGCACGTGCTGGAGGCCTACACCAACCTGTATCGCGTCTGGCCCGATGCGGAGCTGGCCGTACGGCTTCAGGCGCTGATCGAGCTGTTCCTGCGGGCCATCTACCACCCGGCCACCGGGCATCTCATCCTGTTCTTCGACGAGCGCTGGCGGCCGCGCTCGCGGGCCGTCTCGTTCGGGCACGACATCGAGACAAGCTGGCTGCTTCTGGAAGCCGTCGATGTGCTGGGGCAGGCGACGTTGCGCCCGCGGGTGCAGCAGGCTTCACTGCATCTGGCCCGCGCCACGCTGGCCGAAGGCCGGGCACCGGACGGTAGCCTCTACTACGAGATCGACGAGCAGGGCCGTCTCGATACCGACCGGCACTGGTGGCCACAGGCCGAAGCGCTGGTGGGATTCCTGAACGCCTATCAGGAAAGCGGCGAGGTGGCCTTCTACGAAGCGGCCGAAGGCGTCTGGCGCTACATCCGAAAGCGCCAGCGTGACACGCAGGGGGGCGAATGGTTTGCCCGCGTGCGCGACGACGGCACCCCCTACCCCGACGACAAGGTGGACTTCTGGAAGGGGCCCTACCACAACGGCCGCGCCTGTCTGGAGGCGATCCAGCGCTTGCGGCACCTCCTGGAACACGCTCGATCCCGGTAGCGCGATTGTCCGGGCATCATGGGGCAACCCATAACCGCGCCTTATTTCTCGGGCGGAAAGCCCGGGCGCACCCCTATCGGACGAACGACCCCATTTCCACCCCGTAGAGGCGGGCCGCTGTGCCCGCCGTGTCGTGTCCGTGGATTATGTTCGGCCCATGAGGGCTACGTCGTCATGCTCCGGTGCATCAGCGATTCCATATAAGAGGCCGTGTTGGAAGCGCTTTCTGGACAGCTTCGTTTCAAAAAAAAGAGCTTGCATTTTTTCATAATTTTTTATTTGATAAAAGAAATAGGCCACTCTGCCCGGTTGTTCAAGCGCCCATGCGCAGGCAACGAAAAAAATGGCGCTTCTGGCTTGATCCCGCTGGCATCGCGTTGATCTACTGGAGCGTGGGATTGCTCTGGATCCTGCTATCCGATCACCTGCTGATGCAGGCCGGGGTGGATCCGGTCACGCTCACGCGCTGGCAGATGGCCAAGGGGCTGCTGTTCGTGACGCTCTCAGCCCTGCTGCTCTATGGACTGATGCAGATGGGGCGGCGGCTGCTGCGAGAACAGACCGAACGGCTGAAGAAATCGGAAGCGAACTACCGGCTGCTCTTCGAACACAACCCCCGGCCCATGTGGGTCTATGACCTGGAGACGCTGCGTTTTCTGGCGGTGAACCGGGCGGCCGTTGTGCTCTACGGCTACAGCCCGGAAGAATTCCGGCGCATGACCATTCTGGACATTCGGCCGGAGGAAGACCGTCCGAAGGTGGCCGCCAGCGCCTGGGCACCACGTGGCGCCTTCAAGCACTCGGGCCCCTGGCGACACCTTACAAAAGACGGGCGCCTGCTGGAGGTGGAGATCGACTCGCACCTGATCGAGTGGGAAGGGCGGCCGGCCGTGCTGGTGCTCGTGCAGGACGTCACGGAGCGCAACCGTATCGCCCGCGAAAATGCCCGCTATCGCGAGGGGCTGGAGCGCCTGCTGGAAGTCAGCCGGCAGCTCATGGGGGAGACGACCGACTGTGACCGGTTGCAGGCCGAGCTGGTGAAGACGGTCCGGCAGATCGTGCCGTCGGCCGAGGCCGTGCTGCTCTGGATGCGGCGCGGCGATCGGTTCGTACTGGCGCAGAAGGATGGGGGGCCCGAAACCCTGAAGCCGGGCTTTTCGCTGCCGCTTACGGCCGATCTGATGGCCCGCCTGGAAACCGTCGATACGCTGGATCCGGTCGAAGCGGCCGCCCTGCAGGCCCGCACGGTCCCGGCCCTTCGCGACCTGAAGGCGGCGCTGGTGGCGCCCATTCGCACCGATCACACGCTGGAAGGCGTGATCTGCGCGGACAGCTTCACGCGAGCCGATGCCTTTGCGCCCTACGAGCGGGCGCTGCTGCAGTCGCTGGCGGCGCTGGCTTCGGTCACGTTGCAGAACGCCCGCCTGTTTACGCAATTGCGCCGGCTTTCGCGTCAGTTGCTGGTGGCCCACGAAGAAGAACGCCGCCGTATTGCCCGCGAGCTGCACGACGAGGTGGGAGCGCTGCTGACCTCGGCGCAACTCTGCCTGGGCATGGCGCAGACAGAGTGTCGGAGGCGCAGCAGACACTGGCGCAGAACCTGCAGGAAGCCCGTGCGCTGATCGACCGACTCAGCCAGGAAATTCGCCAGCTCACGCTTCAGCTTCGGCCGCCGCTGCTTGACGAACTGGGGCTGGTGGGGGCGCTGCAGGCCTACATCGAGCGCTACCAGAAACAGACGGGTATCAGGGTCCACCTGCACATCGAGCTGGAGCCCGAGCTTCGGCTGCCGGAGCTGGTCGAGCTGACGGCCTACCGGTTCGTGCAGGAGGCGCTGACCAACGTGGCCCGACATGCGCAGACTGAGGAAGTTGCCGTGCAGCTCCGGCTTACCGATCGGGAACTTCTGCTGATTGTCGAAGATCAGGGAGTGGGATTCGACCCCGAGCAGGCGTTTGCCACCGGACGATCCATGGGACTGGCGGCCATGCGAGAACGGATCGAATTGCTGGGTGGCCGGTTAGAAATCACAAGTCAACCCGGACAGGGCACCCGCCTGAAGGCCCTGTTGCCACTTCCGGAAGAAGCCGATCGTCTGATCTCAACCGAAGCATCGCTATGAACAGGAATAACTGGACAGCCATCATTGTCGAGGATCATCCCATCGTCCGCCAGGGACTGCGGACGCTGCTGGAACGGCAGGGATGTCAGGTCGTGGCCGAAACCGGCGACGGACTGGAAGCCCTGCAGCTCATCGAAACCCACCAGCCGCGACTGCTCCTGCTGGATCTTTCGCTGAAAGGGTTGAACGGGCTGGAAGTGCTCCGCCAGGCACGGCGGCGGGCGCGCTCGATGCGCGTGCTCGTGCTGTCGATGTACGACGACGACGCCTACGTCGTCGAGGCGCTGCGCAGCGGAGCCATGGCCTACGTGTTGAAGGGTAGCCCGGTAGAAGAACTGGTGCACGCGCTGGAAGCGCTTTATCAGGGACGCCGCTATCTGAGTGCGCCGCTTTCGGAACGCCTGCTGGCGCAGGCCGAAGCGCCGCAGGACCTCCGCGATCCCTACGAGACGCTGACCGATCGGGAGCGCCAGATCCTGCACCTGACCGCCGAGGGGTACACCAGCCGCGAGATTGCCGAGCGGCTTTTCATCAGCCCCCGCACCGTCGAAAAGCATCGGGAAAACCTGATGGCCAAACTGGACATCCACAGCCAGGCTGAACTGATCCACTATGCCGTGCAGCGCGGGCTGGTCCAGCCGCGCCGGCCCTGAACGCGCTTTCCGTAATCTTACGTATTGGGGATGAAAGCGCCGTTTGCTTTTTTCCTGAAAAAAGGCGTTCTTTCACCCCATGGCCGAGGCAGTCACGGTTTTACTGATCGACGACCAGCCACTCTTCGTGCAGTACCTGCTTCGTTTTCTGGGGACGGAACCACGCATTGAAATCGTCGGCGTTGCCCACAAGGCGGAGGAGGCCGTGACCCTCAGCCAGGCGCTACAACCCGAAGTGATTCTGCTGGACCTTTCCATGCCCGGCCAGAGTGGAATGGACGTGCTGCCGCAGATCCGAGAGGCCGCGCCGCACTCCTATATCATCGTGCTCACCTCGCATGACAGCGAGTGGTACCGGGACCAGGCTCGCCGGCGAGGAGCCGACGCTTTCGTCTCGAAGCACGAAGTACTGGAGCGCCTGGTACAGGTCATTCTGGAGCGGCCCGTTCAGTAGCCTGGCCCGCCTGAAAGGGGCCAGAGCCCATTTCAGGCAACACCACACTGTACGGCCTTGAGGGAACGAAATCTTTGCAGGACATCTACTGTTGGTAGTGCGCCCGGCGGGCGACATTTCCCACTTAGTGCCTGACTGCGAAGGGACTTGTCGCACTCTGAAAGAAATGGGCATTCATGGAGGAGCTGTCTGAAAAAGAACAGCAGGCGCGCCTGGCCGAAGCGCGAATCCTGGTGGTGGACGACCACGTGCATGCGCGGCGGCTGTTGCGGCTTCAGCTGCGCAAGTACGTGGCGGTGCAGGAAGCGGGCTCCTTCGACGAGGCGCTGGCGCTCTGTGAGGAGCAGATGCCCGACGTGGCGCTGATCGACATTCATCTGGGCGAGGTGCGCACCGGCGTCGATCTGCTTCAGGCACTGCGCGCATTGCCGGGCGGCCAGCAGCTCCGGGCCATCGCCTGTACGGCCTATGCCGTGCCGGGCAGTCGCGAGCGGTTCCTGGAAGCCGGCTTCGACGAATACCTGGCCAAACCCATCCATACCGAGCAACTCCTGCGCGTATTGCAGCGCGTGCTGGACCCGTCCTACCGTCCCGATCGCACCCGGCTGGCCTTGCCCGAATGGGAACTGAAGTTGCCGCCGCAGCCGGAGACGATCACGGCAGTCATGGAATTGCTTTCGCGCGATGAAGAAGAAATCGAGCTGAAACAGCTCATCGAACTACTGCACGAAGACCCCATCACGGCCGCCTGGGTGCTCCGGCATGTCAACTCGGCCTACTATGCGCTTCCGCACAAGGTGACCACCATCGAGCGGGCCGTGACCATGCTGGGGTTTCTGCCGGTAGGGAATCTGGTGCTGACCGAAGTGGTCACCAACGCGTTCGAGCAGGTCACCACGCCCGAAGCGCGGCATATCCACAAACACATCATGCAGGTGAGTCTGAGCACGGCGCTGTTCGCCCGGGAACTGGCCGCGCTCGTGGAGCAGATCTCGCCTGAACAGGCCTTTACGGCCGGGGTGCTGCACCAGCTCGGTCGTCTGGTCTTTCTCAGCAGTGCCCCGGAGCGATACATCTCGCTCTGGAAAACGAACCTGCAGGGCGGCAGTCAGTGGCTGCAGGCGCCCTCGCCGGACGACGAGGTGCGCACGTTCGGGCTGAACTATGCGCAGTTGGGCGCCGACATCGCCCGGGACTGGGGAATGCCCGAACTGCTCATCGAAGCCATCCGCTTTCACCTGGATCCCCGCTGGGCGACCGGACGCGGACGTCTGCTGGCGCTGCTGGTCCGGGCCGGGCGCACGCTGGCCCTTCAGTTCGGCTGCAGTGGGGAGCTACTGGCGCAGCTTTCTCCAGAAGAATTGCCTCCGACGGTCCGGGGTGCGTTGCGCGAACTGGCCGAAGCCACGCACGGCTCGGTTCAGCGCTTCTGGCGGCACGTCCTGAGTCGGAGCCGGGCCATTCAGGAGCTGGCCTGTAGCTATCGTCAATGAAATCAAAATTTAGAAATATAAAACTTTGAAAGAAGAGCCTTTCTGTGCGTAGAGTTGCGCATGCGGATTTGTCGCCGCGGCCTTATGCTTTGCGTCCGTTGTACCGCTCGCCTGTAGTGCCCCTCGGGGATAGCGCGAGGATGCGAGGCCAGACACTGGGGGGTCGGTATGACAGGACAGACTGACACTTCTATAGCATATGCGCTTACGCACGCCATTCGCTCCTTGCTGACGCTGGCGTCCGGGGCGTTCCGGGTGCCGTGTGTCCGACTGCAACTCGAAAACAACGTCTGGGAAACGGAAGCCTGCGCGACGCTTCGGCTCGACACGGCCGTACTCGATGCCCAGGTGCGGGCGCGACAGGCGCCGCTGGTGCTGGAAGATACCGACGCGGCCGGCGTGCCTCGGTTGCGCTTCTATGCGGGGGTGCCGGTGGGTGAGGCCGGGGTGCTGGCGCTGGCCGACGTGCGGCCGCATCGGTTCGGGCCCGAGCAGCGGCTACACCTGGAAACGCTGGCCGAACTGGCCGCGCAGTTGTGGCAGCAGGAAAAAGCGCGGCGGCGCCAGCTCCGCTTCGAACGCCTGCTCCGGCAGAAGGCGGCCATTCTGGAGCGCATGGCACGAGGGGCACCGCTGCAGGCAGTGCTGGAAGAAATTGCCCGCTGGATCGAGTCGGAGAGCGCCTCCGGCGCCCTGGTTTCCATCCTGATGCTGCGGGGCGATCGCGTCTATCACGGGGCGGCGCCGAGCCTTCCCGAAGCCTATCGCCGGGCGATCGACGGCCGGCAGATCGGTCCGGCGGCCGGCACGTGCGGTACGGCCGCCTATCACCGCACCGAGGTGATCACCGAGGACATCGCCACCGATCCCCGCTGGGAACCCTACCGGGCGTTTGCACTGGCGCATGGCCTGCGGGCCTGCTGGTCGACGCCTGTGCTGGCGTCCGACGGTACGGTACTGGGCACCTTCGCGCTTTACTACCGGGAGCCACGCCGGCCGGACGCGCAGGACCGCGAACTGGTCGCACTGGCCACGCATCTGACCGCCGTGGCGCTGGAGCGGGCTCGCCAGCAGGCGCTGCTGCAGACGCGCGAGCGGCAACTGATGGCCGTGCTCGAACAGGCCGGCGACGCCATTCTGCTGCTGGATGCCGAGCAGCGCGTTACGCTTTTCAACCGGACGGCCGAGCGGCTCTTTGCCTGTCGGGCCGCCGACATCCTCGGGCAGCCGGTCGCCCGACTGCTACCGGACCTGAACGAAGTGCCGGCCACGACGGACGAACCCGTGCAGCTCGAAGCCGTCCGCTGCGACGGCACGCGCTTTATGGCCGAACTGTCGCGCACGACGCTGATGTCGGAGGCCTCGGCCGAAAGTCTGCTGATCGTGCGCGATCTGACCGAGCGCCTGCAGCACGAAGCCGAGCTGATCCGCGCTCGTGAAGAAGCCGAGGCCATGAACCGGCTCAAATCGACGCTGCTCACCAACCTGAGCCACGAACTGCGCACGCCGCTCACGACGGTGATCGGCTTTGCCGACGTGATCCGCGAAGAAGCCGCGCCCGGCACGCTCTTTCACGAATTTGCGCAACTGATCGCCGATGGGGGGCGGCGGCTGTTGCATCTGCTGGAAGAGGTCATGGATCTGGCGCAGCTCGAAGCGCAGACGCTGAAGGCCGGCCGGGAACGCCTGCTTCTACCCGAGCGTCTTCGACCGCTGATGGCCACCTATCGGGCACGGGCCGAGCAGAAGGGATTGAAGTTTCGGGTGCAGCAGGCGCCCGGTGTGGCGGTCTGGGCCGATCCGGAGCTGCTCGAACGTGCCGTCGAGCACCTGCTGGACAACGCGATCAAGTTCACCGAGCGGGGCGGGGTGACTGTCCGCTTCCGGCAGGTGGAGGATCAGGTGGGCATTGTGGTCGAGGATACGGGCATCGGGATTCCCGAAGCAGCGCTCCCGCACGTATTCGACGAGTTCTGGCAGGCTTCCAGCGGCATCGGCCGCACGCACGAAGGACTGGGTCTGGGACTGGCTGTGGCCCGTCGCTTCGTGGAGATCATGGGCGGCCGGATCGAAGTCGAGAGCACGCCCGGCAGGGGCAGCCGGTTTACGATCTGGCTCCCCGCAGCGCCCCTGACCACTCCGGTGCCCCGGTCGTGAGTTGTGAAGACATGGGCTTCAGGAGATGCCACGGAACGGTTTCCGGATCAACGCCTTCCAGCGAAGCGGTTACTTCTTCGGCGGTGAGTTTGCGTCGATGCAGCGCTACCGGACGCATTTCGGGCTCGTCGTGCTGAATCGGTACCAGCCGCGCTACTGCTTTACCCCGACGCGTCAGAATAACTTCTTCGCCCCGCAGGGCCCGTTCTACCAGCCGGGAAAGCTGCGTGCGGGCTTTTTGCAAACCGATTCGCATGGCATCGTGGTGATTTTTTCTCTGACAGGACGTAAAGCGCCAATCTGAGTTCCTGCACATTTCACGCGGCGTCGGCGCGGGCGGCCGGGTCGTAGGCCAGGCGTGGAGCCAGCCAGCGTTCGACTTCCTCGACGGTCATGCCCTTGCGCCGGGCGTAGTCTTCGATCTGGTCCATACCCAGGTGTCCCACGTTGAAGTAGGACGCCTCGGGATGGGCCAGGTAGTAGCCGCACACGGATGCGGCCGGGTGCATGGCCAGATGCTCGGTGAGCCGAATGCCCGTGTGGCGTTCGGCCTCCAGCAGTTCCCAGAGCGTCCACTTCTCCGTGTGGTCGGGACAGGCCGGATAGCCGGGCGCCGGACGAATCCCGCGGTAGCGTTCGGCGATCAGCTCCTCGTTCGTCAGTCGCTCATCGGGCGCATAGCCCCACAACTCGCGCCGGACGCGTTCGTGCAGTAGCTCGGCAAACGCCTCGGCCAGGCGGTCGGCCAGCGCTTTGGCCAGAATGGCCTGGTAGTCGTCGTGGGCGCGCTCGAAGCGGGCCACCAGTTCCTCCAGCCCGTGGCCGGCCGTCACGGCGAAGGCTCCGATGTAGTCGGCGCGGCCGCTCTCGACGGGCGCCACGTAGTCGGCCAGCGAGCGGTTGGGCTGGCCTGTCCGCTTGGGGGTCTGCTGGCGCAGGAAGTGCAGCACGGCCCGCACCTTGCGACGCGCTTCGTCGGCGAACACCAGCACGTCGTCGCCCTGGCTGTTGGCCGGAAACAGTCCGACGACACCGTGCGCCTGCAACCAGCCGTGCGCGATGATTTCGTCCAGTAGCTGGTTGGCGTCGGCAAACAGCCGTCGCGCCTCGGGACCTTTTTTCGGGTCGTCCAGAATGCGCGGATACTTGCCGCGCAGCTCCCAGGCCTGGAAGAACGGCGTCCAGTCGATATAGCGCCGGATCTCCGCCAGCGGGTAGTTGCGGAAGACGGTCAGGCCCGGACGGTTCGGGCGCATAATCGGCACGGCCGACCAGTCACACGTGAAGCGGTTGGCCCGCGCTTCTTCGATGGTCAGTAGTTGCTCGTCGGTGCGGCGACCGTGGCGCCGTCGGATCGCCTCGTACTCCTGGCGGATTTCTTCTGCAAAGGCATCACGACGGTCCGGATCGACAAGGGCGCTGGCCACCGGCACGGCCCGCGAGGCATCGAGCACGTGCACGACGGGCGCGTGGTAGCAGGGATCGATCTTCAGGGCTGTGTGCACCTTCGAGGTCGTAGCGCCGCCGATCAGCAGCGGTGTGTCGAAGCCGGCCCGCTCCAGCTCGCGGGCTACGTGCACCATCTCGTCGAGGCTCGGCGTGATCAGCCCGCTCAGGCCGATCAGGTCCACCCGGTGGCGGCGGGCCTCTTCGAGGATGCGGTCGGCGGGCACCATTACACCCAGGTCGATCACCTCGAAGCCATTGCACTGGAGCACCACGCCCACGATGTTCTTGCCGATGTCGTGCACGTCGCCTTTGACCGTGGCCAGCAGGATGCGGGCGCGCGGCCGCGTGTCGCCCAGTTTCTGCTTTTCGGCCTCCAGGAAGGGCACCAGATAGGCCACGGCCTTCTTCATCACGCGGGCGCTTTTGACCACCTGGGGCAGGAACATCTTGCCCGCGCCGAACAGGTCGCCCACCACGTTCATCCCGTCCATGAGCGGCCCTTCGATGACGGCCAGCGGCGAGCCGTACTTCTGGCGGGCTTCCTCGACGTCTTCTTCGATGAACTCCGTGATGCCCTTGACGAGCGCATGGCGCAGCCGCTCCTCGACGGGCGCCTGGCGCCAGGCCAGCGTTTCGGACTCGGCGGCGTCGGCGGCCGATTGCGTCAGCGTCTGGGCCAGCGCGATCAGACGCTCGGTGGCATCGGGCCGGCGGTCGAAGAGCACGTCTTCGATGCGCTCGCGCAGCTCGGGATCGATTTCTTCGTAGATCCCGAGCTGGCCGGGGTTGACGATGCCCATGTCCATGCCGGCCTGCACGGCGTGGTAGAGAAACACCGTGTGCATGGCCCGGCGGACCGGCTCGTTGCCCCGGAACGAAAACGACAGGTTCGAGATGCCGCCCGAGACGCGCGCGTAGGGCAGGTTCGTCTTGATCCAGCGCGTGGCCTCCAGAAAGTCGATGGCGTAGCGGTTGTGCTCCGGGATGCCGGTGGCGACGGCGTAGATGTTCGGGTCGAAGATGATGTCTTCGGGCGGAAAGCCGACCTCTTCGGTCAGGATGCGGTAGGCGCGGCGGCAGATTTCGATGCGGCGTTCGAGCGTGTCGGCCTGGCCCTGCTCGTCGAAGGCCATCACGATGACGGCCGCCCCGTACTGGCGCACGCGCCGGGCGCGTTCCTTGAAGACCTCCTCGCCGTCTTTGAGCGAAAGCGAGTTGACGACGCCCTTGCCCTGCAGGCACTTCAGCCCGGCTTCGATCACCTCCCACTTCGACGAGTCGATCACCACGGGCACGCGGGCGATTTCCGGCTCGGTGGCGATCAGGTTCAGGAACGTGGTCATGGCCTGCACGCCGTCGAGCAGGCCCTCGTCCATGTTCACGTCGATCATCTGAGCGCCGTTTTCCACCTGTTCGCGGGCCACGTCGAGCGCTTCTTCGTAGCGACCCTCGCGGATCAGGCGGGCGAAGCGGCGCGAGCCCGTGACGTTCGTCCGTTCGCCGATGTTGACGAAGTTCAGGTCGGGTCGGAAGACGAGCGGCTCCAGGCCCGAAAGGCGCAGCGTGCGCGGCACCTCGGGGATGCGGCGGGGCGGAATGCCTTCGAGCGCCTCGGCGATGGCGCGGATGTGCTCGGGCGTGGTGCCGCAGCAGCCGCCGGCCAGGTTGAGCCAGCCCTCGCGGGCGTAATCGGCCAGTTGCGCGGCCATGTACTCGGGCGTTTCGCGATACTGACCGAGTTCATCGGGCAGCCCGGCGTTCGGGTAGAGGCTGGTGAAGACGGTGGCCACACGGGCCAGCTCCTCGATGAACGGACGCATCTGGCCGGAGCCGAGCGCACAGTTGAGTCCCACCGAAAGCAGGTGCGGCATGTGCGCAATGGAAATCCAGAAGGCCTCGGGCGTCTGGCCCGAAAGCGTACGGCCGCTCTGGTCCACGATCGTGCCCGAGACCATGACGGGCACGGCCCGGGCGCGCGCGCGAAATTCTTCCTGAATGGCAAAGAGCGCCGCCTTGCAGTTGAGCGTGTCGAAGACGGTCTCGACGAGCAGCACATCGACGCCGCCGTCGAGCAGCCCGCGCACCTGCTCCCGATAGACGGCCACCATTTCGTCGAAGGTGACGGCCCGGTAGGCCGGATTGTTGACGTCGGGCGAGATCGACAGCGTCTTGTTGGTGGGGCCGATGGCACCGGCCACGAAGCGGGGGCGCTCGGGGGTGCGGCGCGTAAATTCGTCGGCAGCCTCGCGGGCCAGGCGCGCGGCCGCCACGTTGAGTTCATAGACCAGGTGCTCCAGCCCGTAGTCGGCCTGCGAGATGGCGTTGGCGTTGAAGGTGTTCGTTTCGATCAGGTCGGCACCCGCTTCGAGGTAGGCGCGGTGGATGTCGCGGATCAGTTCGGGTTGCGTCAGGACGAGCAGGTCGTTGTTGCCCCGCAGCGGATGGGGATGGTCGGCAAAGCGCGCGCCGCGGAAGTCTTCTTCCGAGAGGCGATGGCGCTGGATCATCGTGCCCATCGCCCCGTCGAGGATCAGAATCCGCTCCTGAAGCAATCGGGTCAGCGGGTGCGTGTCGCGCATCGGTCTTTTCGATAAATACCGGTCTGTGCGGAAAAAAATGCAACGCCCCCCTTTGTCGGGCGTTTCCCGTTGATGCGCGTAGTCCGGCACGAAGCGAAGTGCCGGTAAGCGTTGCCGGCTATGCCTGACGGTTTAAAAGGGACGCGGAAATAATATGGAATCGCTGATTTACCAGTGCATGGAGGGTATCACACCTCGAGTGGCGGACGTGATCCGGTGGGTATGATCGGGCGGACACAGGGGTCCGCCCCTACGCGGAGGAAGGTCATCGTTTGTCCGGTAGGGGCACACCGCAGTGCGCGCCCGTGCTTTTTCATATGCACAATGATTTCCCGGAAATCGTATAACCTGTATAACCTGGACAGCCCGATCATCAAAGAGGCGGCGCTATGTCTCGCGCTGTCGTGAAGTTGCCTGTTGGCGCCGCTGCTGCAACCAGTGCTGGAGGGTGTGTTGACTTTCCTGAGAAGGAATGCCGGCCAGCAAATGGGCTACCTCAATATCTTCGTCCAGCTCGGGCCAGTGAATGCCTTCCCCGTTGCCGATGAAACGCCAGTTTGCCCGCTCCTCGGGCGTACCATGCAGCAGCCGGGGGAACCAGGCCAGCGGAACGCTGATCGTGCGGCCGTCTTCCAACGCGACGATCAGTTCTTCGTCGGTAACCTGTACCTCTCGGGCACGAACGCCTCGCTCAATCACCAAAGTATGCATGCCAAGCGGCTAAAAATTCTTGTTCCTGCTCTTCGATTAGCCTTTGCAAGCGCCTTATCTCCTGGGGGCGAAAACCTCCACTTGTCTGCAGACGCACAGGATTTAACCAGAATTTAGCCACGTTGTTTTCCCGCTCGACATGGATGTGCGGGGGTTCTGAACGATCACCGGAATAAAAGAATAGGAGTTACGCAGTTGAATGAAGGATCAGGGAGGGAGAGGCCAAGTAATGACGGATAGCCTCCCGAAGGATGGCCTGTTTGGCCTCAAACCAGCTGATACCACGCTGCAAACGGGCCACTTCCAAGCGCAAAAAGGCTCGAATGGCCAAACCAATGTGGTTGCGCTGGGCTTCAGCCACACGAAATTGCCCCCGTTCGATCCCTGTGAACTGCTTCAGACCCTGATGATACACCTCGATTTGCCAGGCATGCCGGCCATACGCGGCGGTTTCTTCCAGGGTCATATCCAGGCGGCTGCTGGCCCGGTATTCCTCGCGACCGTCTGGGGTCACCGTCTTGAACACCTTCACCCAGCCGTACCCTTTCAGATGCATCACACAACCTTCAGCAGGGATCGGCCAACTCGATACCGGACGATTCCGGCGCTCGCCCTCTACCGAAACCAACCGGTTGGCTTTCAAACGCGTGAACCATTCCCATCCCAGCTGGCGCACATACTTCAAGTTGGCCAGACTGGCATACCAACTGTCAAAGACAACCAACCGGGGCTGAAAGCCACGCGCATGGGCCGTTTGCAGCAGGGCTCGAAAGTGGTCATTCTTGGTCAGGCCGTCTTCTGCCCGGTTGTAAAGGCGAAAATCGCAAGGCAGGCGTGCTTGGCCTTCGGTCCACAACAGCGAGATCAGGTTGATGCCCTGGACCACCCGCTTGTGCTTGCCCGACCAATGGCGTGTCACCCATGCCATCTTCCGAGCATGGGGCTTGTCCAGCGTGGTATCGTCCACCACCAACACCCCACGGTCTGGCCGGACAAAGGGGGCCACCTCCTGCCACAGGGCTTCCGTATCGGGCGGAATCCGCTTCAGCAGACGCGTATAGGCATCATGCGCCGGGGCGTTGAGCTCCCCTGCCCGAATCCGAGCCGCTTCGGTGGTGGTGAAGACCCGTTGGGCCGCAACCAAGAAATGAATGTAATCTAACTCATCCACTTTCGACGCGTTCACGGTTGGCCTCCCAGACTAAAGCGTTGTCCCAGTGTGCCTCCCAAAGTTACATCATCACGGTCAACTGCGTAAGTCCTAAAAGAAAAAGCGATAGGGACCAATGTATTTGATTGTGGGCATCGGTACACCCACGGGCATTCTTTACAAAATATAGCCATGGCCGCGTGGTATTGCAACAGAATGCCCATTCAGGCAACTTCCTGCTGCTGGCGGAGGGCGTGGCGCTTGCGCTCGTGCGGGTCGAGGTAGCGTTTGCGCAGGCGGATGGCCTTCGGGGTGACTTCGATCAGCTCGTCTTCGCGGATGAACTCGATGGCTTCTTCGAGCGAGAGCTTGCGGGGCGGCACGAGCTTTTCGAATCCTTCGGCCGTGGCCGAGCGCATGTTCGTGAGCTTCTTTTCGCGCGTGATGTTGACCTCCAGGTCGCCCTCGCGGCAGTGTTCGCCCACGATCATGCCGGTGTACACCTCGTCGCCGGGTTCGACGAACAGTTCGCCGCGCTCCTGCAGGTTGAGCATGGCGTAGGCCGTCACGCGGCCCGGACGGTCGGCCACCAGCGCGCCGGTGGCCCGGTGCGTGATGGGTCCGGCCCACGGGCGGTAGCCGTCGAAGAGGTGGTTGAGCAGGCCGGTACCTTTCGTGTCGGTCAGAAACTCGCTCCGGTAGCCGATCAGTCCGCGGGCGGGGATCTCGAATTCGAGCCGCACGCGCCCTGTGCCGTGGTTGATCATCTTCGTGAGCACACCCCGACGCATGCCCAGCTTCTGCACGACGACGCCCATGTATTCCTCGGGTACGTCGATCAGCACGCGCTCGTAGGGCTCATGGAGCTGGCCGTCGATGCGGCGCGTGAGCACACGCGGCTGGCCCACCGTGAACTCGTACCCCTCGCGGCGCATCTGCTCGATCAGAATCGCCAGCTGGAGCTCGCCACGGCCATAGACGAGGAACGCGTCGGGCGAGTCGGTCTCCTCGACGCGCAGCGCCAGGTTGTTCTCAGCCTCTTTGAAGAGGCGCTCACGCAGGTGGCGGGAGGTGACGTACTGGCCCTCGCGGCCGGCGAACGGACCGTCGTTGACGCGAAACTCCATCGAGAGCGTGGGCTCGTCGATGTGCAGCGGCGGCAGCGGATGCGGATCGTCGGCGTCGGTGATCGACTCACCGAGACCGATGCCCTGCATGCCCGCCACGGCCACGATGGCGCCCGGACCGGCCGCGTCGGTTTCGACGCGCTGCAATCCCTCGAATTCAAACAGGGCTGTCACCGAGGCCGGCGTGCGGCGGCCGTCTCGATGGCACAGCAGGACGCGCTGGCGGTTGCGCAGCGTGCCCTGTACGATGCGGCCGATGGCGAGCGGTCCGCGGTAGGGGTCGGGCTGGACGTGCGTCACCAGCATCTGCAGCGGAGCGTTCGGATCGCCCTGAGGCGGCGGAATGTGCGTCAGGATGGCCTCGAAGAGCGGCCGCAGGTCGGTCAGCGGCGCGTCGGGGTCGTGCGTGCAACGGCCTTCCTTGGCCACGGTGTACAGGACGGGAAAGTCGAGCTGGTCTTCAGTGGCGTCGAGATCAATGAACAGATCGTAGATCTCGTCGAGCACCTGGCGCGGGCGGGCGTCCCGTCGGTCGATCTTGTTGATCACCACGATGGCCGGCAGCTTCAGGGCCAGCGCCTTGGAGAGCACGAAGCGCGTCTGGGGCAGGGGACCTTCGGCCGCGTCCACCAGCAACATGATGCCGTCGACCATGCGGAGCGTGCGCTCGACCTCGCCGCCAAAGTCGGCATGGCCGGGCGTGTCCACGATGTTGATTTTGACGTCGTTGTACCATACGGCCGTGTTTTTGGCCATGATCGTGATGCCCTTCTCGCGTTCCAGATCGAGCGAGTCGAGCACGCGCTCCTGGACCTCCTGATTGGCCCGGAAGATGCCGCTCTGCCAGAGCATGGCGTCGACCAGCGTCGTCTTGCCGTGGTCGACGTGTGCCACGATGGCGATATTGCGCAGGGGATAGCTCATTGCACGTCCTGAGTCTGAAAAGAGATGCCCGCTTTGCTGCAGGGCCGCTGTCTTTCGCGCGGCGTGGAGAAAGGTTCCGGCTTTTTTGCGTTTTGAGAAAGCGTGCAGCCGGATAAATGAGGCACGGGAGATGGGTGCGGTAGGGGCACACCGAAGTGTGCGCCCGCTCAGGGTGCGAGCGTTGCCCGGTTCAGTGATTTCCCTCCGGCGTCGAGGGCAGGGTCTGGAGGAAGGCCCAGAGTGCCCGGATTTCGACGTCGGTCATCTGGGAGGTAAACCGTACGGGCATGTACCGGGCATCGAGGGCCGAACCGTCGGGACGTGTGCCGTCGCGGAGGGCGCGCATGAAGTCGGATTCGCTCCAGGTCCCCAGGCCGGTTTCCGGGTCGGGCGTCAGGTTGGAGGCCAGAGGCCATTCGGGCGGGACGCCGGGGATGGGGCCGCCGCTGAAGCCCGGTCCGTGACACCCGGCGCATGAAGTGGCCAGATAGGCGCCATATTCGGCCGTGGGGCCATAGGGTGGGGCTGGCCGGTGCGGAGCGTCGTGATCGATCAGCCGGGCGGTGAGCAACAGCGGCAGGTTGCCCGTCAGG
Organism: Rhodothermus marinus; assembly: GCF_009936275.1. Classification (NCBI taxonomy): domain Bacteria; kingdom Pseudomonadati; phylum Rhodothermota; class Rhodothermia; order Rhodothermales; family Rhodothermaceae; genus Rhodothermus; species Rhodothermus marinus. Next base: position 2,994,865 of record NZ_AP019797.1, on the reverse strand, counting down.
TGCAGCATGCGGCCCAGGGGACCGATTCGGATCGGCACATCGGAGCGGTCCACCGGCGACAGGTGGCGTACGTAGGCGATCAGCGCCGTCAGATCTTCGTCGCTGAGCTGGTTGTACTCGATGGCCGGCATGAAGCGCAGGGGACGGCCGTCGCTCCGTACGCCATGGCGGACGGCCCGCTCCCAGTCGGCCACGGTCAGCACAGCACCCCGTCCGCCGCGGGTCAGGTTGGGGCCGGCAAAGCGGCCGAGCATCGGATCGTCGATGAAGATCTGGCCGCCGAAGTCCACGCCGTGACAGTCCATGCAACCCCGGATCGTGGCCACGTGGCGACCGCGCGCCAGCGTGGCAGAGTCGTCGGCCACCGTCAGGTTGACGGCGTGGAGCGTGTACTCCTGTTGCAGATGGCGGCCGGAAATGAGGTAGACAACGCCGATCCAGAGCACCACCAGTCCCACCATCAGCCCGAGGCCGATGCCCAGCACGCGAAAGGTCCTTGCCATGCCCGTCTCCGACAGGTGTGCGAAAATTGTTCAAACGGCAAAACAGTATATGCACAACCTGACGAACGCCCGTGCGTGTTTATGAAGTAAGGCCGGTCGTATTCGGCTTGTAAGTGCCTGTAAAATCGCGTTTATGGCTTGCGCCTGGCGCTCTGCGCCTTCAATCCGGCGCTGTTTTTGCCGATACCCGGCGGGGGAACCGCCGCGAAGACCATGACGGACGCAACGCTCGGACTGTTACTGCTGCTGGCCCGACAGGGCGCCGTCGGCGTGCTCGACGACACCGAACTGGCCCGGCGCATCCGAAATGGAGACCAGCAGGCGTTCCGCATGTTTTTCGAACGCTATCATGCGTTTCTGCTGCACTACCTGGAGCGGATGGGCGTCGCACCGGAAGTGGCCGAAGACCTGGTGCAGCAGGCGTTTCTGGCCATCTGGGAGCGTCGGGCGCAGATCGATCCGAATCGCTCGCTCCGGGCGTTTCTGTTTCGAATCGGGCACAACCGGGCGCTGAACCACTTCCGGAACACGCGCCGGCTGAATTCGGACGAAGCATTGCCGGAGCTGTCGGATCCCTCGCCGGGAGCGGACCGTCAGACCGACGTCGCGTTGCTCCGGGCGCGGCTCGAGGAAGCGATCGCCCGGCTTCCTGAACGCCGCCGCGCCGTCTTCGAACTGTGTTTTCTGCAGGACCTGACCTATCGGGAGGCGGCCGAAGTGCTGGGCATCAGTCCCAAGACCGTGGAGAACCAGATGACCCAGGCGCTCCGCCAGCTCCGGACCGCCCTGGCTGATTTCCGATAAGGGTCCCCGAGACGAAGATCTTTTGGGAGGCCGACTTCTCTATGATTTGGTCAGTGCGGTTCCATTCTGGCGGTCTGCAGGGCCCGAAGGAAGGCGCGTGCGGTGGTTTCGAGGCGATCGGCGGCTTCCAGCTCGCGGCGCCAGGCTTCGGGAAAGGCCTGCCAGCCGTGCCGGGCGCCGAGCAGGGCGCCCACCATGGCCCCCACGGTGTCGGCGTCGCCCCCGACGTTGATGGCCGACAGCAGCGTGGCTTCGAGCAGGTCGGGGTTGCGGGCGAACATCGCCACGGCGAAGGGCCAGCTCTCGTCGGCCCGGGCGCTCGTGCCGTGGCAGAGATCCTGCAGGTCCAGCGGAAAATCGCGCAGGTGATCGGTCAGCAACGCCAACCGTTGCGAGCAGGCGGCCGACGCATCGCCGAGTTCGGCCTCGGCCTGCCGGACGGCTTCGAGAAGGCGGTTCCAGAAAGTCGGCGGGTCGAACGCTTCCGGCGGCGTGCGCAGCACCTCGGCCACGGCGAAGGCCTGTCCGATGCCGGCCACCAGCGCGGTGGGGTGGCGGTGCGTGACCTGCAGCACGACCCGGATGAACGTCAGCGCCTGCGCAAAGGGCACCTCGAGCGCCGCCCACCAGACGCCCAGCGGAGCGGCCCGCATGGCGGCGCCGTTGGACGGATGGGCAGCGTCGCCCGCTTCGGTCCAGGGCGTGCCCGCGGCCAGGCGCTCGACGGCCGCCCGGCTCGTCGGCCCCCAGCGCCGGGCTTCGGGCAGCAGCGCCACGTAGGCGGCGGCCAGCCGCTCGCCGAGTGCCGCGTCGAAGCGGTCGGGATGATCGGTCGCCCGCAGCCAGTCGGTCAGCGCTTCGGTCAGCGCGAAGGTGAACTGCGTGTCGTCGGTCCACTGACCGGCCGCCAGATCGCGGCGGTGCCGGTCCGGCTCGTACTGCTTGATCCCTTTGTAGTAGGTGCGGACGTTCGTGTGGCTGAGGCCCTCGACGGGCATGCCCAGCGCGTCGCCCACGGCCGTGCCCATCAGGGCCCCGAGCATGCGATCTTCGGTCATTTCTTCGGCGGATTTTCTTCTGCGGTCCTGTATCTTTGAACGATTCGCATGGAAGGTACGAAACGACTGCTTGTATGAAGGCCTGGCTGCGCGGATTCTGGGCCGTCTTCGAAAAGGACATCAAGCTGGAACTGCGGGCCCGCTACGCGATCAACATGCTGCTGCTGTTCGCGCTGGGGGCGCTCGTGGTGATGGCGTTTGCGGTGGGGTCGACGCCGCTGAGTGCGCGTGTGCAGGCGGCCCTGCTGTGGACGGTGCTGCTGTTCGCCGCGGCGGTCGGCCTGGGCCGGGCCTTCATCAGCGAGGAGGAGCGGGGCACGATGCTTTTGCTCCAGCTCAACCTGCGGCCAGGTGCCGTCTATGCCGGCAAGCTGCTGGTGAACTTCGCGTTGCTGCTGGCGCTGAACCTGGTGGCGGTGGGGGCGTTTGCCGTGTTGCTGCGGGTGCAGGTGGCCTGGCCGGGCCTGCTGGCCCTGACGCTCGTGCTGGGGTCGATCGGGCTGGCGGGTGCCACCACGCTGCTGAGCGCCCTGATCGCGCGGGCGGCCGGCGGCCGCGGGGCCCTGTTGCCCGTGCTGCTGTTTCCGGTGCTCGTGCCGCTGCTGCTGTCGGCCGTCGAGGCCACACGCAGCGCGCTGCTGGTGGCCGAGGGCTGGGCGGCGGCCACCGACGAACTGCTGACGCTCGTGGGCTTCGGCGGGGCCGTCATCACGGCGGCCGTACTTCTGTTCGATTACATCTGGCTGGACTGACCATGGCCGAAACGGCGGACATCGTGAACCTGCGGCGCTACCGGCTGATCCGGAACGCCGTCTTCGTGTGGCTGACGCTCGTCGTGCTGGGCGCCTTCCTGCTGCGCATTCCCCGCATTCACATCCTGGAGCACACGGCGCGCAACCTGTATTTTCACGTGCCGATGTGGTTCACGCTGATGGCCGCCGCGCTGGTATCGGCCTACCACTCGCTGCGCTATCTGCAATCGGGCGATCCCGTTCGAGATCTGCGGGCGCGGGAGGCGGCGCGGGTGGGCATCGTCTTCGGGTTGCTCGGACTGGCCACCGGGATCGTCTGGTCGCGCTTTACCTGGTATCTGGGCACGTCGCTCTGGTGGAATTTCGACCCGAAGCAGTCCTTCGTGCTGATCCAGCTGCTGATCTACGGCGCCTACTTTGTGCTGCGCAGCGCCGTCGAGGACCCCGAAAAGCGCGGGCGCGTGGCGGCCGTTTACAACCTGTTCGCCTTCGTCACGATGCCGTTTCTGCTGTACGTGCTGCCGCGCCAGATGGAAAGCCTGCATCCGGGCGCCGAGGGCAATCCGGCTTTCAGCGACATCACGCATCCGATCATGCGGCTGGTGTTCTATCCGGCCGTGATCGGGTTCATCGGGCTGTTCTGGGTGCTCTACACGCAACGGGTGCGGCTGGCCCTGCTGGAGCGGCGACTGGAAATGCGCAAAGCCACCATGCTGGAGCCAGAATCATGAAGTTGCAGGCGCTGACCGACACGACGGGCATTGCCACGCCCTACGATACGATCTGGGCCACGGCGGCCGTTCCCACGAAGCCCCCGCAGGGCATCGAGCGCGTCATGCTGGCCGAAGACAAGCTCTACGTGGTGCTGGCCGTCGTGCTGATCATCTGGTTCGGATTGATTTTGTTCATTTTCCGCACGGATCGGAAACTTGACCGCCTGGAACGCACGTTGCAGGAACGTCTCCCGGAAGCCAACACGGGGTTGTCGTCATGAATAAGCGGTTGATGAAAACGATGGTCGGCGTCGTCCTGCTGGGCGGCTTTTTCGCCCTGGTGATGATGAGCTTTGGTGAAAAGGTGGGCGGGTACATGAATTTTGAGGAGGCGGCCGCCAGCGGGTCCGAGGCACACGTGGTGGGCCAGTGGGTGCGCGAGCGGCCCGTGCGCTACGATCCGGCGCGGAACGTGTTCACGTTCTACATGCGGGATGCGGCGGGCACGGTGCGGCGCGTCGAGTATCCGAATCCCAAGCCGGCCAACTTCGAGGATGCCGAACAACTCGTGGTGATGGGGCGCATGCAGGGCGACGTGTTCCATGCCCGCGAGATCCTGATGAAATGCCCCTCGAAGTACAACGACATGCGGGCTTTGCAGCAGCCGTCCCGGCCGCCTTCGGACGCCGCCCGCATGCCGGCCATGCCCAACGAATAAGCAAGTTGCTTTGCGCATAGTCAGACGCGGGCTCCACAAGGAGCCCGCGTTTTTTATGCTGGCGATTGTTTTCGGAAGGGGTTACATTATGCCGGAAACATGCACCAAGCCCTGATCCGGCCATGCGTTACGGTCTCCTGCTCCTGCTGGCGTTTCTGCTGTTGCCCGAGCCCGGCGTGTGGGCGCAGCGACAGACGCCGCAGCCGCCCCACGGCTACGATCCGGCCCTGTTCGACACGCTGCACTTTCGCATGATCGGCCCCTTCCGGGGCGGCCGCTCGACGGCCGTCACGGGCGTGCGCGGCCAGCCGCTCGTGCACTACTTCGGCGGAACGGGCGGCGGCGTCTGGAAAAGCACCGACGGCGGCCAGTCGTGGCAGAACATCTCGGACGGCTACTTCGGCGGCTCGATCGGCGCCATCGCCGTGAGCGAGTGGGACCCGAACGTGATCTACGTGGGCGGTGGGGAGGAGTCGATCCGCGGCAACGTCTCGCACGGCTACGGCATGTGGAAGTCGACCGACGCCGGCAAGACGTGGACGTTCATCGGGCTTCCCGATAGCCGCCATATCGGTGACATCGTGATCCATCCGCGCAATCCCGACCTGGTCTACGTGGCCGTCATGGGCCACGCCTTTGGACCGAACAGGGAGCGGGGCGTCTACCGGAGCAAAGACGGCGGTAAGACCTGGGAGCAGGTCCTGTTCGTAAACGAAGATGCGGGCGCGGTGGACCTGGCAATGGATCCGACGAACCCGCGCATCCTGTACGCCACATTCTGGCGCTTCCGGCGCACGCCCTACAGCTTCGAAAGCGGAGGTGAGGGCTCCAGCCTCTGGAAGAGCACCGACGGCGGCGACACCTGGGTGGAGCTGACGCACAACCCCGGCATGCCCGAGCCGCCCATCGGAAAGATCGGCATCACCGTATCGGCCGACCCGAACCGGCTCTATGCGATCGTCGAGGCGCGCGAGGGCGGCGTGTTTCGGTCCGACGACGGCGGCAAGACCTGGCGGCGCGTCAACGACGACCGCAATCTCCGCCAGCGGGCCTGGTACTACAGCCACATCGTGGCCGACCCGAAGGACCCGGACGTCGTCTACGTGCTGAACGTGGGCTTCTGGAAGTCGAAAGACGGCGGTCGCACCTTCACGCGCATCCGCACGCCGCACGGCGACCACCACGACCTGTGGATTGATCCGGACAACCCGCAGCACATGATCATCGCCGACGACGGCGGCGCCCAGGTGACCTACGACGGCGGCGAGAACTGGACCACCTACTACAACCAGCCCACGGCGCAGTTCTACCGCGTCACGACCGACAACGTCTTCCCCTACCGCATCTACGGGGCGCAGCAGGACAACTCGACCGTGCGCATCTACAGCCGCTCGGACGGCCCCGGCATCTCCGAACGCGACTGGGAGCCGACGGCCGGCGGCGAGAGCGGCTGGCTGGCCCCCGACCCCAAAGACCCCGAAATCGTCTACGGCGGCTCCTACGGCGGCTACCTGGAACGCTACGACCACCGCACGCGCCAGTCGCGCCGCGTGGACATCTGGCCCGACAACCCCATGGGCCACGGTGCCAGGGATCTGAAATATCGCTTCCAGTGGAACTTCCCCATCATGTTCTCGCGGCATGATCCCAACGTGCTCTACGCGGCCGCCAACGTGCTCTTCAAAACCACTAACGAGGGACAGAGCTGGGAGCAGATCAGCCCGGACCTGACCCGCAACGACACGACCAAGATGGGACCCTCGGGCGGACCCATTACGAAGGACAATACCAGCGTAGAGTACTACGGGACGATCTTCGCGCTGGCCGAGTCGGTTCATGAGCCCGGCGTGATCTGGACCGGCTCGGACGACGGACTCATCTACCTGACGCGCGACGGCGGCAAGACCTGGCAGAACGTGACGCCGCCCCCGTCGATCATGCCCGAGTGGATCCAGATCAACAGCATCGAACCCGATCCGTTCAACCCGGGCGGCCTCTACGTGGCGGCCACCATGTACAAGTGGGACGACTTCCGGCCCTATCTCTACAAGACCAAAGATTACGGCCGCACCTGGCAGAAAATCACCAACGGCATCGCCGAGAATCATTTCACGCGCGTCATCCGCGCCGATCCGGAGCGGCCGGGCCTGCTCTACGCCGGGACCGAGAGCGGCCTGTACATCTCCTTCGACGACGGGGAGCACTGGCAGCCGTTCCAGCTCAACCTGCCGATCGTGCCCATCACGGACCTGGCCGTCAAGGGCACCGACCTGATCGTGGCCACGCAGGGCCGGAGCTTCTGGGTGCTCGATCATCTGGAGGTGCTCCGCCAGCTCACGCCCGAACTGGCCCGCCAGGACGTGATCCTCTTCAAACCGAAAGACACCTACCGGTTGCGGGGCGGCACCTTCGGCGATCCGCCGCCGGGAATGGGCGAAAACCCGCCGCCCGGCGTGGAGATCTTTTTCTACCTGAAGGAAAAGCCCGACACGGCCACGGTTGTGAAGCTGGAGATTCTGGAAGAAGACGGCGACGTGATCCGCACGTTCGCCACCAACGCGAAGGAGCGGCGTGACCGGCTGGAAGTGCGGGCCGGCAGCAACAGGTTCGTCTGGGACATGCGCTACCCGGACGCCGAGGGTTTCGAAGGGCTGATCATGTGGGCGGCCAGCCTCCGGGGACCGCTGGCCCCGCCGGGCACCTATCGGGTGCGGCTCACGGTGGGCGATCAGGTGCAGGAGCAGACGTTCCGACTGCTCAAGGATCCCCGCAGCACGGCCACCGACGAGGACTTGCAGGCGCAGTTCGCCTTCCTGATGGAGGTGCGCGACAGGGTCTCGGAAGTGCACCGTACGATCAAGCACATCCGGGAAATCCGGCAGGACCTTCGGGAGGTGATCGGGCGGTTGCCGGACGACTCGACGGGCGCAGCGCTGCGCCGCCAGGGACGGTCCATCATCCAGAAGCTCACGCAGGTGGAAGAGGCGCTCTATCAGACGAAGAACCGGGCGCCGCAGGACCCGCTGAACTTCCCGATCCGGCTCAACAATAAGCTGGCCGCGCTGATGGGTGTGGTGGGCACGGGCGACTTCCGCCCCACGGATCAGGCCGTGGCTGTCAAAAACGAGCTGGTGGCGCAGATCGACGGCTGGCTGGCCCGCTACCGGGAAGTGATCGAACGCGAACTACCGGCCTTCAACGAAGCCGTACTGGCGCTGCGGTTGCCACCCGTGGCCGTGCCCGCCGCGACGGAATAAGGCGGCGTACCGCAACGAAAGCGAGGGAAACACGAAATCAGTTTTGTAGTGGGATAAAGTGTATTACAGCGCAATACACTTTTCCGAAGTAAGCGATGAGCACCGTCCTGACATTCCGCATTGACGAGGAACTGGCGCAGAAGCTCCAGGAGGCCAGCGAATGGTCCGGACGTCGGCGCAGCGATATTGTGCGCGAGGCGCTCCGGCGTTACCTGGCCTTGCTTGAGTTCGAGGCGCTCCGCAGCCGGATTCTTCCAGAGGCAGAAAAGCGCGGCTATCTGACCGACGATGATGTTTTTGCCGAGGTGTCGTGAAAGTCTTCCTCGACACAAACGTACTGGTCAGCGCGCTGGCAACCCGGGGACTATGCGCCGACCTGGTGCGTCTGGTACTTACCCGACACGAACTGATCGTGGCAGAGGTCGTGCTTGAAGAATTGCGGCGCGTGCTGCGGGAGAAGTTCGACGTTTCAGAAGAAGCGGTGCAAAAGGTCGAGGCATTGCTTCGGGGCTATACGGTGGTCTCCGCGCCGGAAGCATTGCCGGACCTGCCGCTGGATGCAAACGACCGCAGGGTGCTGGCAGCAGCGATTGCGGGGGATGCCGATGTGCTGGTGACCGGAGATCGTGAGCTGCTTGATCTCGCTGGCCTTGTAGAGCGACCTCGTATTCTTGACCCTCGAGGCTTCTGGGATCTACTGCATGCCTCGGAAGGGTCGGCAGAGGTTTGAGGCGCATATGAGCAAACTGCGGACTTTAGCACAGAGCATGCGGTCGTCCGGATCCGCTGGCAACGGAGATCGATATGGTCTGGGTGGTGCCAACCCGATGCGTGTGGAGGAGAAACCTCGCTGCTGGTGGTGCACTACGGCATGTTCCGTCCCAGGGAGTGTCCCGATCAGGACATGACCCCTCACGTAGCGTGGTGGAATTACCGGTGGGAGTACTCTTGGAAATTGCCGAAGCGGGCGGTTGGCACCTATGACGTGCCGTGTTTCGGTGGAAGGTGGATGTGGAGCCGGGGGAGTACATGCTTTCGGTGTTGATTGTACGTCTGGACATGGCGGCCGAGCCGGTGGGCGGAGGTTTCTTTGTAACGGTGGTAGACAGCCTTTCGCAATAGAGTATCTGCTAACCAGAACGCGCGCACATCATGCAGGGGCGAGATAGTTGACACGTGGTTCACAGCAACCGGGCGCCGGGGTGCGTATCTTGTCGCATCCCGGCGTTTTTTTCTGAGCCAGTCTCATGGATCGCATGTTCACGGCAGAACACGAGGTGGCGCTGGCGGCCGTACGTGAGGCGGCCGTGCTGTGCCGCAACATCCAGGCGGCCATCGGGCCCGATGTGCTGGAGAAAAAGGACCGGAGTCCGGTCACGGTGGCCGACTTCGGCAGCCAGGCGCTCATCTGCAGGCGGCTGGCCGAGGCGTTTCCGGACGATCCGGTCATGGCCGAAGAGGACAGCGCGGCGCTGCGAGAGCCCGCGCAGGCGGCGTTGCTGGAGCGCGTCGTGGCCGAGGTGCGGCGCCTGGTGCCCGAGGCCACGGCCGAAGCGGTATGCGCCTGGATCGACCGCGGCAACCTGACGGCCTATCGGCCGCGCTTCTGGACGCTGGACCCGATCGACGGCACGAAAGGCTTCCTGCGCGGCGACCAGTACGCCATTGCGCTGGCGCTCGTCGTGGAGGGACAGGTGCAGGTGGCCGCGCTGGCCTGTCCGAACCTGCCGCTTACGCCCGGAACGGACGCGCCCCGGGGCGTGGTCTTCACGGCCGTACGGGACGAAGGCGCGCTGGCCTGGCCGCTGGACGGAGAAGGGGAACCCGTACGCATTCAGGTGAGCGCGACGGCCGATCCCGCGCAGGCGCGCTTCTGCGAGTCGTTCGAGTCGGCGCACAGCGCGCACGACGCGGCGGCCGAGGTGGCCCGGCGGCTGGGCATCACGTTGCCACCCCGGCGACTCGACAGCCAGGCCAAGTACGCCATGGTGGCGCGGGGCGAGGCCGACCTGTACCTGCGGCTGCCCACGCGGCCCGGCTACGTCGAAAAGGTGTGGGACCACGCAGCCGGTGCGCTGATCGTAACCGAGGCGGGCGGGCGCGTGACGGACATCCACGGCCGGCCGCTGCGCTTCGACCTGGGGCCGACGCTGGCCGAAAACCGGGGCGTGGTGGTCTCCAACGGCCGGCTGCACGCGGCCGTGCTGGAAGCCATCGCGGCCGTCGGCGTCGCGTAGCGCTACGGACGTAGATCGGCCACCGAATCGACCACGGCGTCGGGCCGCACCGGTCCTTCGAGGTCAGACAGGCGGAACTTACCGGTGCGGACGAGTACGCCGCGCAGTCTCGCCTGCATGGCCGCCTCGACGTCGGTGCGGATGTCGTCGCCGACCATGGCCACCTGCCCGGGCGGCAGCGCCAGCGCCGCGCAGATCTGCTCGAAGAAGCGCCGGTCCGGCTTACCGAAGATCATCGCCTCGCGCCCCGTGGCATATTCGAGCGCGGCGATGAACGGTCCGGCATCGAGCTGAAGCCCGGCGTCGGTCTGCCAGTAACGTGTGCGGCCCAGGCCGATCAGACGGGCCCCGTGTTCCAGAATCAGACGAAACGCATGGTTGAGCTGCTCGAAGGTCCAGGCCGGTCCCAGGTCGCCTACCACGACATAGTCCGGGTGATGGTCGTCCAGCCGAACGCCCGCGAAGTCCTCCAGTGCAGCCTCGGGTACCAGCAGGTAGGCCGAGGCGCCCTGCGCGCGGAGGAAGGCACCGGCCAGGGCGGGCGGGCTGAACACCCGGTCGGCCGACGCCTCGAAGCCCAGCCGCCGGAGTTTTTCGACGAGCTGGCGGCGGCTTTTCGAGGTGGTGTTCGTGGCGAAGCACACCGCGTAGCCGGCCTGTTGCAGCGCACGTACGGTCGCGACGGCGCCGGGCAGCGCCTGCTCACTCTGGTAGAGCGTGCCGTCCAGGTCGAACACGAACGCGCGCACGTTCCGGAGTGCTTCGGGCAATGGCATGGCGGGTTTCAGAGCGGTTTGAGCTGTTCCGGATAGGTTTCCCGGATCAGGGCGCGGGCCAGCGCCAGCGAAGGGTCGATGATCGGGATCCCATCCACCTCCGGTTCAGGTACGGCCAGCGGCAGTTCGGTGCAGCCCAGCACGACCGCCTCGACGCCTTTCTGGCGCAGGTGCTCGATGCCTGTCAGTACGCTCTGGCGTGCAATCTTGGAGACCGGATGGCTCTGGGCTTTGAGGCCGTAGGAGGGGTCGAAGATGGCCCGGTTGACGATGGTCTCCTGCACGCTTTCGTCGGCGATCACCGCTTCGTAGCCGGCGGCTTCCAGGGCTTTCCGGTAGAGCCCGAGCCGGTAGGTGGCCAGCGTCGAGAGTACACCCACGCGCTTGACGTCTGGATAGTGCTCGCGCAGAAAGCGTACGGTCTCCTCGATCAGGTGCAGCACGCGCACGCGGCTGCCCGTGCGGGCCAGTTCTTCCAGGATTACATTGAAAATACTCGGGGCGTGTGCCGTGTTGCAGGGGATTCCGACGACGACGGCCCCGACCGACTCGGCCATCCGGATCTGCTCGGCAATGGCGTAGGCCGGGTTCTCGGATGTTTTGCCAAAAAGAAACGTGCTCCGATCGGGCACGCGGTCGCCCATCGAAAACAGCACGACGGGCAGGTGCTCCTGGTCGGAAGCGGCAATGGTCTGGTCGAAGATGTGGCGGACCAGTTCCAGCCCCGCGTAGGGGCCCATCCCACCGATCACGCCGATGACTTTATCTTTCATACAGAACCTCCGGCAAAGACTGTGGGGCAAACGATGCGAGTATATTCAATCGGAAGGCACTTCGTCAAACGATCCCTCTGCAAAGTGGTTTACGGTGTGTTGCTGCTGAGCTGGAGCGCAGGGGCGCTGGGCCAGTCTGCCGAGCGCCCCCGGGCCCGCGAGCTGGGCATTGCGCCGGGTATTTTCCGGCCCGGACCGTTGAACGCGATCACCGACGTACCCGGTGTGCGGGTGGGGCACGTCACGCTGATTCTGGGCGATTCGGTGCGTACGGGCGCCACGGCCATCCTGCCGCACGGCGGCAACCTGTTTCAGGAGAAAGTGCCGGCCGGCATTGCCGTGGGCAACGGTTTCGGCAAGCTCATGGGCAGCACGCAGGTCATCGAACTGGGCGAGATCGAAACGCCCATCATGCTGACCAACACGCTTTCGGTGCCGCAGGCGGCCGAGGCGATTCTGACCTGGACGCTCCGCCAGCCCGGCAACGAAACCGTGCGCTCGGTCAATCCGGTGGTGGGCGAGACGAACGACGGTTTTCTGAACAACATCCGGGCGCGGGTGTTGCGCGCCGAGCACATCCTGCAGGCCATCGAGCAGGCCAGCGACGGTCCGGTGTCCGAGGGTAACGTGGGGGCCGGTACCGGCACGATCGCCTTCGGCTGGAAGGGCGGCATCGGTACCAGTTCGCGCGTGCTGCCCGAGGTGCTGGGCGGCTATACGGTGGGCGTGCTCGTGCAGGCGAACTTCGGAGGGATCCTGCACATCCTGGGCGTGCCGGTGGGGAAGGAGCTGGGACGCTATTATCTGAAAGAGGTGGTCGAGGACACGTCGGCCGACGGCTCCATCATGATCGTGATCGCTACCGACGCGCCGCTTTCGGACCGGAACCTGACGCGGCTGGCCCGACGCGCGTTTCTGGGCGTAGCGCGAACCGGCTCGCCCATGACGAACGGCTCCGGCGACTACGCCATCGCCTTCTCTACCGCGCCCGAGGTGCGGCGCACGCCGGAGCGTCGGGCCGGCGTGGGCACCTACCGGGAGCTGTCCAACGACCGCATGTCGCCGCTTTTCCAGGCCGTGGTGGAGGCCACCGAAGAGGCGATCTACAATGCGCTGTTCCGGGCCGAGACGATGGAAGGCTACCGGGGACGGGTCGAGGCGCTTCCGCTGGATCGGGTGCAGGAGATTCTGCGAAAGTACGGTCGGCTCCCGTGAAAGCCCTTCAAAAGCGGATCCCTTCGGACGCCGGGGCGTTGACTGGACCGCCCGAGGCGGGTTAACTTGTACATTCTCCGAAGCGTAGCCCGCCGGCGCTTCACTGCCCGGTCGTCTAACGGTAGGACAGCGGCCTTTGGAGCCGTATGTGGAGGTTCGAATCCTCCCCGGGCAGCACCAGCGCGCAGCCTGCTGCGTGGTTGTCTCCTGCACCGGCGGTGCAGGTTTTTTGTTGAAAACAAGCGACCCGGACACAAGCCCGTCCCTGCCCTATGCTACCGAGCTACCGGCACGAGCGCCCCATAGCCCTGTTTGCCGGACGATCGAATCCGGCGCTGGCCCGCCGCATCGCGGAGGCGTACGGTCAGGAACTGGGCCAGGTGACGATCAAGAATTTTTCAGACGGCGAGATCTACGTCCGCTACGAAGAATCCATCCGCGGCGCCGACCTCTTCATCATTCAGAGCACGCATCCCGGCGCCGAAAACTGGATCGAGCTGTTGCTCATGATCGACGCGGCGCGTCGGGCCTCGGCGGCGCGCATCACGGCCGTCATCCCGTACTTCGGCTATGCCCGCCAGGAGCGCAAAGACCAGCCGCGCGTGTCGATTGCCGCCAAGCTCATGGCCAACATGCTCACGACGGCGGGCATCGACCGACTGCTGACGATGGACCTGCACGCGCCGCAGATCCAGGGCTTCTTTGACGTGCCGGTCGATCACCTCTACGGATCGGCCGTCTTCGCCGAGTACGTGCAGCGGCTCAACATCCAGAACCTGGTGGTGGTGGCACCCGATGTGGGCGCGCTCAAAATGGCCCGCTCCTATGCGAAGCGGCTGCAGGCAGACCTGGCTCTGATCGACAAGCGCCGCCCCCGTCAGAACGAGGCGGAAGTGGTCAACATCATCGGCGAAGTCAAAGGCAAGAACGTCCTGCTCATCGACGACATCGTCGATACGGCCGGCACACTGACCAACGCCGCAAAGGCGCTTCGCGAGGCCGGCGCCCGGGAGATCTATGCGGCCTGCACGCACGCGCTGCTGTCCGGTCCGGCCTACGAGCGCATCGAGTCGTCGGTGCTTACCAAGCTGGTGGTTACCGACACGATCCCGCTCAAGCGACCCTCCGAGAAGATCGAGGTGGTCAGCGTGGCCGAAATCTTTGCCGATGCCATCCGGCGTATCTACACGGACGAGTCAGTTTCGACACTGTTTGTAGAATAACAACGCTAAACCGGTAGGATAGAAACCATGGCGACCATTACCATCGAGGCCAAACCGCGGGAGACCGGAAAGCGGGCTGCTCGGGCCATCCGGCGCGAGGGATGGGTTCCCTGCATTCTCTATGGCCACCACGTGGAGCCCGTTCCCTTCCAGATGCTCGAGTCGAAGCTCCGGCCGCTTATCTACACGACCGAAACGCACCTGGTGAAACTCCAGCTCAACGACAGGACCTGGGACTGCATCCTGAAGGATGTGGAGTTTCACCCGGTGACCGATCGGCCCCTGCACGCCGACTTCCAGGTGCTCCGGGCGGAAGAGAAGGTCACCGTGACGGTGCCGGTGCAGATCGTGGGCACGGCCATCGGCGTGCAGCGCGGTGGTGTGCTGCAGATCGTGACGCACGAGCTGGAGGTGACTTGCCTGCCCAAGGACATCCCCGCCCACATCGACATCGACGTCTCGAACCTGGACATCGGCGACGCGATCCACGTGGGCGACCTGCAGTTCGAAGGACTGGAGTTCGAGGACGCCCCGGACCAGACCGTGGTGGTCATCGCCGCGCCGCAGGTGGGTGGTGTGGAAACGGAAGGCGCGGAAGGTGAAGCCGAAGCGGGCACCGGGACGAGCGCCTGAGGCGGCCGGACGCATCCATGGCGGAACGCGCCCTGATCGTCGGGCTGGGCAACCCGGGACCCCGCTACGCGCACACCCGGCACAATGCCGGCTTCATGGTGGTCGATCGGCTGGCCGAGCGCTACGGTATCGCCTGGCGCTCGGAAAAGGGGCCGTCGCTGCTGGGATGGGGGCAGCTGGAAGGTTGTCCGGCCGGCCTGATGAAGCCGCTCACGTATATGAACCGGAGCGGGGCGGCCGTAGCCGAGGTGGTCCGCTACTACCGCATTCCGCTGGAGCGGTTGCTCGTCGTCTACGACGACATCCACCTGCCACCCGGGCGCATCCGACTGCGGCCCGGCGGTAGTGCAGGCGGACACAACGGCGTCGAGGATATCATCCGGGCACTGGGCACCACCGCCTTCCCGCGCCTGCGCATCGGCATCGGCAGCAACTTCGAACGCGGCCGCCAGGCCGATTACGTGCTCTCGCCGTTCACCGAGGAGGAGTGGCCCCTTATCGACGAGGCGCTCGAGCGGGCCTGCCGGGCCGCCGTCACGTTTGTCTGCGAGGGCATTGAGGCCGCCATGAATCGATACAACCGCATCGAAAATTCGCTGTAGGCAAAGTTTCACGCACTTTTTGCGGGGACTTGCCGGGCACTTTTCCTCAAAAAACAATGCAGCGTTGTAATTTCTGACGCGCCAACTTTTTTAAGTTGGGCACTTAGCATGATGCCGAAGCGAAAAGCCATCCGACGGAGACGCTTATGGAGATGCAGGTTACTTACCTTGTACCACTGGCCGGATTGCTCGCGCTGCTCTATGCTTTTGTCCGCACGCGCTGGATCAGCCGCCAGGATCCGGGCACGCCGGAGATGCAGCAGATCGCGGCGGCCATTGCGGAAGGCGCCCGCGCGTTTCTCCGGCGCGAGTACAGCGTGCTGAGCATTTTCGTGATCGTCGTGGCCATCCTCCTGGCCATTTTTAATGCACGGCAACCCGGTTCGTCCTGGCTGATCGCCCTTTCGTTTGTGGTGGGCGCGGTCTGCTCGGCCACGGCCGGCTTCATCGGCATGACCGTCGCCACGCGGGCCAACGTGCGCACGACGAACGCCGCCCGCACGGGACTGGGCCCGGCGCTCAATGTGGCCTTCTCGGGCGGACTGGTCATGGGCCTGAGCGTGGTGGGGCTGGGGCTGCTGGGACTCAGCCTGCTCTTTTTGCTCTATTCCGAAGTGCTGGCCTGGGACTACCTGAAGGTAGTCAACGTCATTTCCGGCTTTTCGCTGGGCGCCTCTTCGATCGCGCTGTTTGCCCGTGTGGGTGGCGGCATCTACACGAAGGCGGCCGACGTGGGCGCCGACCTGGCCGGTAAGGTGTACGAAGGCATTCCCGAAGACGACCCGCGTAACCCGGCCACGATTGCCGACAACGTGGGGGACAACGTGGGCGACGTGGCCGGCATGGGCGCCGACCTGTTCGAGAGCTACGTGGGTTCGATTATCGGTACGATCGTGCTGGGCGCCGCTTTCGTGCCGGTCTTTCAGCAGATGGACGGCGTGCATCCGTTGGCGGGTGTGCTCCTGCCCATGATTCTGGCCGGTGCCGGCATCATCGTGTCGATCATCGGGGCCTTCTTCGTGAAGGTCAAAGAGGGGGGCAACCCGCAGAAGGCGCTGAACCAGGGCGAATTCGGCGCCGCCTTTGTGATGGCCGTGCTCGCCTACTTCATCATTCAGTGGATGCTGCCCGATGCCTGGACGGCCGAAAGCCCGCTCATTCCGTTTGCGAACTACACGGCCACGGGTGTTTACTGGGCCGTGCTGATCGGACTGGTCGCCGGCGTGCTGATCGGACTGATCACCGAGTACTACACGTCCACGCACACCAAACCGACGCTGATCATCGCCCGCCAGAGTGTGACCGGTGCGGCCACGAACATCATCGCCGGCCTGAGTGTGGGCATGCTCTCGACCGGACTGCCGGCGGTGGTGCTGGCGCTGGGTATCATCGGGGCCTATTCGGCAGCCGGCCTCTACGGCATCGCCATCGCCGCGCTGGGCATGCTCTCGGTGACGGGCATCCAGCTCGCCGTGGACGCCTACGGGCCGATCTCGGACAACGCCGGGGGGATCGCCGAGATGGCACACCTGCCGCCGGAGGTGCGTGAGCGCACCGACAAGCTGGATGCCGTGGGCAACACGACGGCCGCCATCGGGAAAGGCTTCGCCATTGGCTCGGCCGCGCTGACGGCGCTGGCGCTGTTTGCCGCCTACATGCAGCAGGCGCACGTGCCCACGATCGACGTGTCGCAGCCGAACATTCTGGCCGGTGTGCTGCTAGGTGCCGTGCTGCCTTTCGTGTTCAGCGCGCTGGCCATGAGCGCCGTAGGCCGGGCCGCCTCGGACATGATCAAAGAAGTGGGCCGCCAGTTCCGGGAGATTCCGGGACTGCGCGAGGGCAAGGCCCGCGCTGAGTATGCCCGCTGCGTGGACATCTCGACGAAGGCCGCCATCCGCGAAATGATCCTGCCGGGCCTGCTGGCCGTGGCCGCACCGGTGGTGGTGGGACTGATCGACAAGAACATGCTGGGCGGCTTGCTGGCCGGGGTGACGGTCTCGGGCGTGCTGCTGGCCATCTTCCAGGCCAACGCCGGTGGGGCCTGGGACAACGCCAAGAAGCGGATCGAAGCCGGCATGGAAATCGACGGCGTCCAGTACGGCAAGGGCAGCGACGCCCACAAGGCGGCCGTGGTGGGCGATACGGTAGGCGATCCGCTGAAGGATACCTCGGGTCCGAGCCTGAACATCCTGATCAAGCTGATCGCCGTGGTGTCGCTGGTGATTGCGCCGCTTCTGGCCTGAAGCGAGAGAACCTGAACGCAAACCCGGCGTCTGCTTCAGGCGCCGGGTTTTTTGCTGAACGGTTCGATGCGAAGGTTGCGCTGGATCGGGATCGGGCTGCTGCTGGCCGGAAGCCTCTGGGCAGGTTACCGGCTCGGGCGCTGGTGGCAGCGCCTGCAACTGGAGGAAGTGGTGCGCCGGCGCGTTGTGACCACGGTGCAGCAGGAGGCGCCCGCTTCGTTTCTGGTGGTGGGGACGGCCACGGTGATGGTTACCGTGGAGGCCAGCAGCCACAAAGAGTGGCTGGGGATCGATCTGGGTACGACCACGGCGCGCGTGCGCGTGCCCGGCACCGTGCACTACGGGTTCGACGTACGGGCGCTGCGGCCGGAGATGATCCGGCTGCGTACGGATCGGGTCGTAGAAGTGGTCCTGCCGCCGCTGGCCGTTCAGGCCGTCGAGCCACAGCTGGAGGCCCTGGAAATCGAGACGCGGGTGGGCTGGGCGCGCCTCTACCGGAGTAGCGGTCGTCGCATGGAGCAGGAAGCGCTTCGCCAGGTCAATGCGGCGTTGCGTCGTCAGGCCGAGGCTTACCTGACCGACAGCCCGATGCCCCGTCACTATGCCGCCGCAGCGCTGCGGCGGCTTCTGGTCCCGGTGCTGGCGGCCGTCGGCATCGACTCGGTGCAGGTGGTGGCTACGCCTTCGCGAATTCTTGTTGAGGAATAGCCGCGTGTGCCTTTCCCATTTGAGGAAAGGGCTGCCTATATTACCGGACGTGCAGAAAACGAACAGTAAAGCCTTCAGATAGCCATGGCACGCGTCGAAGTGGTCATGCCCAAGATGGGCGAGAGCATTACGGAGGGGACGGTGGTGGCGTGGTTGAAGCAGCCGGGGGATCGGGTGGAGGCGGACGAGCCGTTGCTGGAGATTGGCACGGACAAGGTGGACACGGAGGTGCCGTCGCCGGCTTCGGGGGTGCTCAAGGAGATTCTGGTGCCGGAGGGCGAGACGGTGGCCGTCGGCACCGTCCTGGCCGTCATCGAAACGGAGGCGGAAGCGGCCGCCGAAGCGAAGCCAGCTGCGCCCGCGCCGGAAGCCGCCCCGGCTCCCGAAGCGCCGAAGACGGAAGCCGCTGCGCCGGAGCCTGAACCGAAGCCCGAGGCCGCACCGGAGGCGGGCGGCGAGATCGTCGAAGTGGTCATGCCCAAGATGGGCGAGAGCATTACGGAGGGGACGGTGGTGGCGTGGTTGAAGCAGCCGGGAGATCGAGTGGAGGCGGACGAGCCGTTGCTGGAGATCGGTACGGACAAGGTAGACACGGAGGTGCCGTCGCCGGCTTCGGGGGTGCTCAAGGAGATACTGGTGCCGGAGGGCGAGACGGTGGCCGTCGGCACCGTCCTGGCCCGCATTGCGACGGGCGCTCCGGCCGCCGCCGTGCCGCAGCAGCCGGCTACGCAGCCGACCGCTGCACCGGAACCGAAGCCCGAACCCGCACCGACCCCTGCGCCGCAACCGGCGCCTGCAGGCGACGGCGCTCCGGCCGCCGGACCGATCCCGCGCCGGGGACCGGACGGCCGCTTCTACTCGCCGCTGGTGCGCTCCATTGCGGAAAAGGAAGGGCTGACGCCCGAAGAGCTGGCCGCCATCCCGGGCAGCGGGCGCGGTGGCCGCGTCACGAAACAGGACGTGCTCCAGTACCTGGAGCAGCGGCGGCAGCGCGTGCAGCAACCGGCCGCGCGTCCTGCCGAGCCCCGTCCGGCGGCGCCTCCGAAACCGGAGCGTCCCGCAGCGCCGCGTCCGGCCCCGCAGGTAGTGACGGGCACCCAGGAAGGCCGCGTCGAGATCATCGAGATGGATCGGATGCGGCAGCTCATCGCCGAGCACATGATCCGCTCGAAACGCACCTCGGCCCACGTGACTTCGTTTGCCGAGGTGGACGTGACGAACCTGGTGCGCGTGCGGGAGCGCAACAAGGAACGCTTCGAGCAGCGCGAGGGCGTCCGGTTGACCTATCTTCCCTTCTTCGTGCAGGCCGTCGTCGAGGCGCTGAAGGAGCATCCGCTGTTGAACGCTTCGGTCGAGGGCACCCGGATTATCGTCAAAAAAGATTACCACATCGGCATTGCCGTCGCGCTGGGCACGACGGGCCTGGTGGTGCCGGTCATTCGAGATGCCGGACAGAAGAACCTGGTCGGTCTGGCCCACGCCATCGCCGATCTGGTGCAGCGTGCCCGCAACAAGCAGCTGCAGCCCGACGAATTGCAGGGTGGCACCTTCACGATCACGAACGTGGGCTCGCTGGGCTCCCTGATGGGCACGCCCATCATCAATCAGCCCCAGGTGGCCATCCTGGCGACAGGGGCCATCAAGAAGCGGCCGGTGGTGATCGAGCACCCCGAACTCGGCGACGTGATCGCCATCCGCCACATGATGTATCTGTCGCTTTCCTACGACCATCGGATCATTGACGGGGCCATGGCGGCCTCCTTCCTGCGCAAGGTGACGGAAGGGCTCGAGTCGATCGATCCGAACCTGGAGCTGTAGGCCGGCTGTCAACACTTGTTAACGGATCATTACATTCCGGCCGGGTGGATTTGACCCGCTGCAGCGTTAGTTTCGGGAGTTCAATCGCTGTGCGGGAGGCCCGGACCTATGGAGCAAGCCGTTGCCCGGCCGTCGTGGCTCCAGCATCTGCCGGTGGCGGCAGCGCTGATAGATGAAACCCTCCGCTACCGGGCGGTCAATGCCCGGTGGTGCCGGACGTTCGCCCTGGCGGCCAACGAGGTGGTGGGAAGGGCGCACGTGGAGCTTTTTGAGGAGGACGGAGGATACTGGACGCAGGCACTCCGGCGTGTGCTGCAGGGGGCGGTGGTGGAGGGCGAAGAAATGCTCCTGAAACGCCGCGATGGCCCCGCCTTCTGGGTACGCTGGTGGGGGCAGATCTGCCCGCTGGAACGGCAACGTGGTGTGATCCTGGTGTTCGAGGATCAAACGGAAATGCATCGGACGCGCGAAGCGCTGGAGGCTTCCCGGCGACTGCTGACACGTGTACTGTCCTGCTCGCTGGAAGGCATCATGGTGCTGCGGCCGGTGTATCAGCCGGACGGAGAGGTGGCCGACTTCGTCTGGTTGCTGGCCAACCCGCGCGCCCACGCGCTCCTACGGCGGTCGGAGCTGGAAGGCCGGCGGCTGCGCGAAGTGCTCCCCGAGGCGACGCTGCCGGGCTTTTTCGAAGCGTGCGTGCAGGTGGTACAACGAGGCGAGCCGCTGCGACGGACCTTCTGTCTGAAACAGACCGACCGCTCCCTGTGGCTTGAAATGGCGGCCACCCGTCTCGATGAAGGGGTGGCCGTCATCTTTCGGGACGTGACCGAGGCCCGCGAAGCCGAGGCTAAACTGCGTGAGCGCGAGCAACTCTTCCGGCTGCTGGCCGAAAACATGACCGATCTGGTGGCGCTGCACGACGCCGAAGGACGCGTCGTGTACGTCAGCTCCTCGGCCGAACGCATTGTGGGCTATGCGCCGGAAGAGCTGATCGGCCATCGGCTTGAGGAGTTCTGGCATTCGGAGGATCGCAAACGCCTGCCTTCGCTACCGGAGCAGGCTGGCGAAGAGGACCATCCGGGCGTGCTGGTCTATCGTTTCCGGCACAGGCAGGGCGGCTATCGGTGGCTGGAGACGCACGTGCGGGCCATCCGCGACGCAACCGGACGGCTGGTGCAGCTCCAGACCAGCTCGCGTGACGTGACCGATCGTGTGGAGGCCGAGCAGGCGCTGGCCCGCTCCAACGAAACGCTCCAGCAGCGCAATCGCGAACTGCAGGACTTCGCCTACATCGCCTCGCACGACCTGCAGGAGCCGCTGCGCAAGGTGCGGGCCTTTGCCGAGCTGCTGAAAGAGGAGTACGAATCGGTGCTGGACGACGAGGGACGCTACTACCTGGATCGCATGCAGGATGCCGCTCAGCGCATGTCCCGGTTGATCGAAGATCTGCTTACTTTCTCGCGCGTGACGACGCAGGCGCGGCCCTTCGAACGCGTCGATCTGCATGCGATCCTCGAACAGGTGCTGGCCGATCTGGAGGTGCGCATTGCCGAAACCGACGCGCAGGTGCACGTCGAAGGCCACTGGCCCGTCGTGGAAGCCGATCCCACGCAGATGCGCCAGCTGCTGCAGAACCTGATCGGCAACGCGTTGAAGTTTCATCATCCCGAACGCACGCCCGAGGTCTGGCTCCGTGCGCGTCTGGAGGAGACGCCTTCGGGCACGCAATGTGTGATCGAGGTCCAGGACAACGGGATCGGTTTTGACGAGAAGTATCTGGATCGTATCTTTTCTCCGTTCCAGCGGTTGCACGGCCGGGGCCGTTATGCCGGAACGGGTATGGGGCTGGCCATCTGTCGTCGGATCGTCGAGCGGCACCACGGGCAGCTTACCGCCCGGAGTCGCCCCGGTGAGGGAGCTACGTTCATCGTGCAGCTCCCCCTGACGCAGCCGCCGGACGTCGTGCCACCGCCATCTTCGACCACCCACGCATGAACAACCCCGAACCCGTTGTCATTCTGCTGGCCGACGACGACCCCGACGATCGGCTGCTGACGATCCGGGCGCTCAAACGCAGCCGCCTCCGCAACGAGATCTACACGGTGGAGGATGGCGAGGAGCTGATGGATTACCTCCACCGGCGGGGGCCCTATGCCGATCCGCAGCGCTCGCCGCGTCCGGGGCTGATCCTGCTGGACCTGAACATGCCCCGCAAGGACGGCCGGGAAGCCCTCCAGGAGATCAAGTCCGATCCGGTGCTCCGCCGGATCCCCGTGGTTGTGCTGACCACCTCGAACGCCGAAGCCGACATCCTGCGCAGCTACGATCTGGGCGTCAACGCCTTCATCACCAAGCCGGTAACCTTCGAAGAACTGGTGCACGCACTCCAGGTGCTGGGCGACTTCTGGTTTGAGATCGTGCGGCTTCCTTCCGTGGACGAGACCTGACCATGGCGACGCCGCTGGACATCCTGCTGGTCGAGGACGACGAGGACGACTATCACATCGTACGCCGCCTGCTGAGCCGGGCGACGACCATTCAATGCACGCTGCACTGGCGGGCCAGCTACGAAGACGGGCTGGCGGCCCTCCGGGCGCGCCCTTTCGACGTGTGTCTGGTAGACTACCGGCTGGGAGCGCACGACGGGCTGTCGTTGCTCCGCACGATCCGCAACGAAGGACTCACGCTTCCGGTGATTCTACTGACCGGCCAGGGCGACCTGCAGGTGGACCTCGAAGCGATGGCGGCCGGCGCCTGGGACTACCTGATCAAAGGACAGATCGACGCGCAGCAACTGGAGCGCTCGATCCGCTATGCCGTCGAGCGTCACCGGGCCGAGGAGCGCATCCGCGAGCAGGCCGCGCTGCTGGACGCCGCCCGGGACGTGATCATGGCCGTCGATCTGGACGGACACGTCATCTACTGGAACCGCAGCGCCGAGCAACTTACCGGCAAACCCGCCGTCGCGGTGCAGGGACGGCCGGTGCCGGAGGTGCTGGACGGCATCGATGCTGCGCTGCTGCAGGAAGCCATGCAGGCGGTGCAGACCGACGGCGTCTGGAACGGTGAGCTGCGCGTGCACCGGCACAACGGCGAGGATCGCCTGCTGGAGAGCCGATGGACGCTGGTGCGCGATGCCTACGGCCGGCCGCGTTCGGTGCTGATCATCGGTACCGACGTGACGGAGCGCCGCCAGCTCGAGCAGCAATTCCTCCGGGCGCAGCGCATGGAGAGCATCGGGCGTCTGGTCAGCGGCATGGCGCACGACCTGAACAACCTGTTCGTGCCCATCCTGCTGGGCGTGCGCATGCTTGCGCAGAACACGCTCGATCCTGAAAAGCGGGGACGGGCGCTGGGCATGATCCAGCGCAGCGCCGAGCGCGGCGCCGACCTGGTGCGTCAGGTGCTGGCCTTCGCCCGGGGCGTGGAAGGCGAGCGCGTCCCCCTCGACGTGCGCACCATCGTGCAGGAAGTCGCCCATCTGCTCCGTGAAACTTTCCCCAGCACGATCCGCATCGAAACGCGACTGGATGACGAACTCTGGCCCGTGCAGGGCGATGCCACACAGCTCCAGCAGGTGCTGATGAACCTGTGCGTCAATGCCCGCGACGCCATGCCCGAAGGCGGACAGTTGCTGCTGTCCGCCGAGAACGTCGAAGTGGACCCGCACTACGCCCGGCGCGTGCTGGAGGCGCGTCCGGGACCGTACGTCTGCCTGACGGTCAGCGATACAGGCGTGGGCATCCCGCACGATATTCTCGACAAGATCTTCGAGCCGTTCTTCACGACCAAGCCGGTCGGTAAGGGCTCCGGGCTGGGGCTTTCGACCGTATACAGCATTGTGCGCAGCCACGGTGGCTTCGTCAACGTTTACAGCGAGCCGGGACGGGGCTCGACGTTCCGGGTCTACCTGCCGGCCGCGCCCGAAGCCCGCGCCGCGGAGGCCGCCGTGGAGGTGCCGACCTACCGGGGGGCCGGCGAAAGCGTGCTCCTCGTCGACGACGAGCCGTTCGTGCTGGAGGCCGCCCGCGAGGCGCTGGAGCAACTGGGTTACCGCGTCTATACGGCCACGCAGGGCCGGGAGGCGCTCGAGCAACTGGAGGCGCACGCTTCGGAAATTCGCGCAGTCATTACCGACCTGGTGATGTCCGAGATGGACGGACTGGCGCTGATCCGGGCGATCCGGGAGCGCCGGCCGGACGTGCCCGTTGTGGCCTCCAGCGGGCTTCATGGTGGACGAGCCGAGGCGGCCCGACAGGCGGGAGCGCACGCCTTTCTGTACAAACCCTACACCGCTGAGAAGCTGGCGGCCGTGTTGCACCAGGTCCTGCACGAGGCACGCGCCTGAAAAAAGAAAACGGCCTGCTCCGGAGAGCAGGCCGTCGTGGCCATGACGAAGGAGGCGAAGCCTATGCGTCCTTGTCTTTGTCTTTTCCTTTGTCCTTGTCGCCCGAAGCCTGGCCGTCCGGCGACGGGAAGAAGCCGCGCCGGGGCGTGAGCACGTTGTCGACCAGACCGTATTCCTTGGCTTCCTGGGCGCTGAGCCAGAAGTCGCGATCGACGTCCTGGGCGATCCGTTCCTTGGGCTGGCCCGTGTGGAAGGCCAGGATCTCGTTCAGACGCTCCCGCATCTTGAGGATCTCGCGGGCGTGAATTTCGATGTCGGTCGCCTGGCCCTGCACGCCGCTCATCCAGGGCTGGTGGATCATAATGCGGGAGTTGGGCAGCGCCGCCCGTTTGCCCTTGACCCCGGCCGCCAGCAGCACGGCGCCCATCGAGGCGGCCAGCCCCACGCAGATCGTGGCCACCGGCGGGGCCACGTACTGCATCGTGTCGTAGACGGCCAGGCCGCTGTCGATGGAGCCGCCCGGCGAGTTGATGTAGATGTTGATGTCACGCTCCGAGTCCTCGCTGGCCAGCCAGAGCAACTGGGCCACGACCAGGTTGGCGATCTGGTCGTTGATCGGCGTGCCGATGATCACGATCCGCTCCTTGAGCAGGCGGCTGAAGATGTCGTAGGCGCGCTCCCCGCGCGTGGTCTGTTCGATCACAATGGGAACCAGCGCGCCGACCGGATACTGCTGGAACGGCCCGCTGTAGATCCCGGAGGGGAGCGTCAGACTCCGCGAGAACTTCAGAAAATCCTCTACAAGCTTACGGTCGGACATTGCTGTCGGGTCAGGTTTGCGGACGTTGGACAGGCATTCGGTCCTACCGAACGCTTCACTCAGGGTTCCGGGCCTCGGCGCTTTCCCGCTGCGCCTTCAGGCGTTCGATGTACGCCTCCCGGTCCAGGTCTTCCAGTTTGAACTGCTCGGCGAGCGTGTCGAACACCTTCTGGTGCAGCAGGCGGCTGCGTACCTGGCCCATCAGGCCCGGGATCGATTCGTAAAACTGACGCAACTGCTCGGCGCTCAGCCCGCTTTCGGGATCGGCCTGCTTTTCAAAGAAGGCCTGGATGTCTTCTTCGGTGACCTCGATGCCGAAGGTCTCGACCACTTTGTCGAAGATGAACTTCCAGCGGGCCTGCTGCTCGGCCAGCGCTCGGTTGGCATGGCGGAAGGCCGTCTCGTCGAAGTCTTCGGGAAGCCGGCCGTTGTTGCGCTGACGTACGTCCTCCACGAATTCATCCAGCACCATCTCCACCGCGGATTCCGGCACCGGAATCGGGTGCAGCGTCAGCAGCCGGTGCATGATTTCCTGCTCCAGCAGCTCGCGGGATTCCTGATCCCAGCGGGCCTGCAGCTCTTTGCGGACCAGCTCGCGCAGGCCGGCTTCGTCGGAGACCTGTCCGCGCGAGATCTTCTGGATGAACTCGGCATCGAGGGCGGGCAGTTCACGCCGCTTGGTCTCCCGCACGCGCACCTCGTAGCGGTGCGTGTGGGCCGGCTCGCCGGCTTCTTCGTCGCCGTGTGGCAGATCGACCCGTACCGTCTCGCCCGCTTTTTTGCCCAGCAATGCCTGGCGCAGCTCCTCGCGCAGCCGCGGATCGTCGAGAAAGAACGAGACGCCTTCTTCTTTTTCGCCGATGATGGGCGTGCCCGTCGCCTCGTCGAGCCGCTGCAGATCGACGACGGCGTAATCCTCGGCGCCCAGCGGCGTATCGGCCGGGAGGTCGACCAGTTCGGCCTCTTCCTTCTGCAGGCGCTTGATTGTTTCCTCGACCTCTTCGTCGGTGACCTGGTGGACCAGGTGCGGGATGGTTTCCTGGTCGAGTGGTTTCAGCTCGAATTCGGGCCGCACGCCGAAGCGCAGCACCGCGTGCAGGTCTGCGTCCGGTTTGTAGTCGAGGCGCAGCACGCGGGGCCGGCCGATCACCCTGTAGGTGCCGGGTTCGAGCACGGCCTGCTCGAGCGCCTCGCGGATTTTGCGCTCGGCCAGCTCCAGGGCTACCTCGTCGCCGTAAAGCTTTTTCACCAGCGACAGCGGCGCCTTACCAGGACGGAACCCTTTGAGCGGCACGCGGGCGCGGATCTGGCGCAGGAGCCGATCCAGTTCGGGTTGCAGTTCTTCGGCGGGAACGTGCAGGGTCAGTTCGTACTCGACCGAGCTGATCTCTTTGATTTCGGTTTGCATGCTGTGACAGGATTGCGCTACCGGGATCGCTTAAAAAAACCGCCGACCGTTCCGGTCGGCCGCTTGCAGCCCCCTTTAAATCGGGGGATTTATCCCGGGTTCCGTCTCAAAAATCAAGACCTACCGAGAAATAGAACCGTCGGTGGAGGAAGCGGCGGCCGTCGAAGGGCCAGGCGAAGTCGAAGCGGAACGGAAAGCCGAGGAGGATGGTGCGCAGCCCCAGGCCACCGGCCACGCGCAGGTCGTCGAGCACCTGGCGGCCGTGTTCGTCGCGCCGGAAGAGGTTCAGGCGGCGGTTCGAGGGGCTTCCCCACACGGCCCCCGCGTCCAGGAAGGCCGTGCCCTGCAGGTTGTAAAGCGGGAGGATGGGAAGCGGACCCGGCAGCAGAGCGGCGACCAGCGGGAAGCGGAATTCGGCATTGAACAGGCCGAAGTAGGGGCCTTTGAGCGTGTTGATGTCGGTGGCGCGCAGCGGAAGGACTGGCGTGGCAAAGACGAAGTCGGTCAGGTCTTCGATCGGGAAGCTGTCGAAGCGACGGTTGATCCAGTTTTCCACCCCGGCCGAGTAGAAGAGCTGGGGATTCGGTCCGAACGAAGCGCCGCCGGCCAGTCGGAAGGCGAAACTGTAGAGTCCGCGGCCGAACGAAGTGTAGGTGCGCGCGTCGGCCAGCAGCGTCACGAAGCGGATCTGGCGGCCGTAGAGCAGGTTGCCGGGGCTTCCGGAGAGCTGCAGGGCCAGCCGATGGCCGCCGATGGGTGCCAGCAGTCCCGGCACGCTCACGTCGCGCGTGTAGGTGAGGGACGGATAGAAGAGCGTGCGCGTGACCGGGGGCCGCGCCAGGTTGCCGATGTCGGTCTGGTTGACGCCCATGTAGGCCAGGCCGAGGTCGAAGCGCTCGAATTTGTTGAGCGGGTAGCTGGCGCTGAGGTTCAACCCGTAGTGCCGGTAGCGGTAGAGCGTGCGCAGCGCGTAGTCCGGAAGCAGCCGGGCCACGTGGTAGACGGCCACCGTCCAGTCGGTACGGCGCGGCAGGTAGCTGTAGGCGATGAGGTAGTCGGAGTTGCGCAGGTCCACGAGCAGGTTTGTGGCGGCCCAGATGCGGTGGTTGCCCAGCATGTCGCTGAACATCATCTGGGTGACGCTCTGCACGCCATAGAGCATGTCGTAGCCGGCAGCGCCATAGACCAGATCGGGCGTGAAGTAGAGGCGGTACCGCCGGGGACGGTAGCGGCCGCTTTCGTCCACGTTGTCTTTCGGTGCGAAGGGATCCGCATTGTAGTAGGAAGGTGTGGCCCGGGGCGGACGCGCCTCGTCGAAGGCCGAGCTGAACACGTAGTTGCGGAAGTCCACGCGGAGCGTGCCGTAATGCGTGGAGTCGGGCGCCTCGCCGTGGCCGTTGGTGCCGTTGCTGCCGGCGGGTTCGGAGGCGGCCAGCAGGAGGCCGGACGGCGGCGTCGTGTGGCTGGCATCGCGCAGGAAGGGGTTGCGCTGGCGTAGCGCTTCGGAGGCCAGCGCCAGCGCCGGAGCCGGCTGAGATGGCTGGCGCAAACGCCGCTGGGCCCAGACGGTGGGCGCCAGCGTGTCGGTCTCCAGACGGCGCTCAAAGGGGTTCTTGATGAGGTAGATCGAAGGAACGCCGTCGCGCAGGCTGACCACGGCCGCTTTGTGGCCGTCGGCTGAGAGCGAGACCTGCTGGATGCCCATGACCACGTCGGTCAACGGCCGCTCGGCTCCGGTGCGCAGGTCTTTTTCGTACAGGTTGGGAATGCCGTTGCGGTCCGAGATGAACAGCAGCCGATCCGAGTCGTTGCCGAAGCGTCCGCTCCGGTCGTCCCAGGGTTCGGTGGTGGTCAGTCGTTCGATGCGCACTGGATCGAGATGCAGCAGGTAGAGGTCGTAGCCGCGCGAGATCCGTGCGGTCAGGTCGAACTGACCGGCCTGGTAGCGTCCGGGCTCGACGTAGGGCCCCCGGTCGCTGTGAAACACGAGCGCCCGGCCGTCAGGCCGCCAGGCGGGTTCGTGGTCACTGAAGACGTCGTTCGTGTAGTTGATCGTCGCGCCGGTCTGCAGGTCCAGCACGTAGATGTCGCTCTGAGCCCGTTGCGTTCCGGCGAAGGCGATCCGGCGGCCGTCCGGACTCCAGGCCAGCGACAGGATCTGCTCGACGCCCGGGATGCGGTAGCGCACGTGCGCGCCGGTCTCGACGTTGATCACCGCGATGGCGTCGGTGGGACCGCTCTTGACGGCCAGCGCCAGAAAGCGGCCGTCCGGGCTCCAGGTCAGGCCGGGCGTCAGGATGCGCAGGCTCTCGAAGTCGGGGCTGGTCTGGCCCGCCACCAGCCGGCGCAGGATCTTGCCGTCGTTGGCGCTGGCCAGGTACACGTCGAACAGGCCGTTGCGCGTCGTGATGAAGGCGATGCGGTCGCCCTGAGGCGAGAGGGCCGGACTCGTGTTGTAGTAGCCCGCGTTGCGGGCCGTGAGCAGCGGTCGGCCGATGTCGTCGAGCTGCTCGCGGGCGGTCAGTTCCGGATAGTAGATCTCGCGCAGCGCCTTGTGCCAGCGCTCCGAGAGTTCGCGCAGCGAGAGGCCCGTCGCCTGTCGGATGCCGGCCTCCACCGAGTGCGTCAGACGCACGCGCTGGAGGATCTCGGCGATCTTTTCGCGGCCGTACTGCTCGGCGATGTAGTCCCAGACGCTCTGGCCGCCCCGGTAGGCGAAGTAGCCCGACAGGTAGGGGATCGAATCGAGGTGATCGTTCAGGATCGCCTCGCGCACGTACATGTCGGAGTTCGTGTCCCAGCCCAGCGCGGCGTATTCGGCCAGCCCCTCGTTGAACCAGAGCGGCAGCACCAGTTGCAGGTTGTTCTGGAGAATGGATTGCAGCGAGCCGCCGTAGAACATGTCGTTCAGTACGGCATGGACCAGCTCGTGGTGAACCACCCGGCGGTAGTCCCGGTAGTCGCCCATGAAGGGCACGGCGATCCGGTTCTTGTACAGTTCCGTGACGCCTCCGATGCCCTCGCTGTAATCCGGCAGATCGACCGCGTTCGTGACGGTGAAATCGTGATGGCTCTGATAGACCAGAATGGGAATGCGGCCGGAAAGCTCATACTGAAACAGCTCGACCAGCTCCTGATAGGCGGCTTCGGCGGCTTCGGCCGTGAAGCTGGCCAGCTCGTAGCCGCCTTCGTAGTAGTAGATGTCGAAGTGTTGCGACTGGATGTAGTACCAGGTGGGCGTCCGGTAGTGGACTTTGTTTTTGCCGAAGCGGAAGTACTGCGCCTGTGCGGCCGGCATGGCCGAAGCAAACAGCAGCAACCCCACAAGACATCCGAGCCGCATGGCAGCCAGCGAGAAGGGTGGCGAAGGCCCCTTCCGTTGTAGGACGGCCCGATCGTTAAGTTCCGTTGAACCGGTCAGGCCCGGATCCACCGCAGCAGCTCGCGCAGCGAGGGCTTCTGGCCGTAGGACAGAATGCCGATGCGGTAAATGCGGGCGCTGATCCAGATGGCCCCCAGAAAACCCGCCACCAGCAGCAGGTAGGCCAGCACGGCCTCCCACAGCGCCGCACTGCCGATGGCAATGCGCACGATCATCAGGATCGGCGAAAAGAACGGGAACAGCGACAGCCCGACCGACAGCGGGGCGCCGGGGTTTTCGATGACGTAGGTAATGAACAGAATGGGAATCACGATCAGCAGCATGAGCGGCAGCATGAGGCTCTGGGCGTCCTGCTGCTGCTCGACGGCCGAGCCAACGGCCGCAAACAGGCTGGAGTACATCAGGTAGCCGCCCAGGAAGAACAGCACGAACCAGACGATCAGCAGGGGATCGATGGGCGGCAGCGTGATGTTGGCCGCCTGCAGCAGCTCCTGGGTGGAGGCGTTGGCCGGCAGGTTGAGCTGCTGGGGATCGAGAAAATGGGCGATGATGGGGCCGGCCGCCATGGTGCCGGCCACCAGCAGCAAGCCCCAGAGCACGAACTGCACAAGGCCCATCGCGCCGATGCCCAGCACCTTGCCCATCAGGAGTTGAAACGGCCGGACCGAGGAGACGATCAGCTCGATCACGCGGCTGGATTTTTCTTCGATGACCCCCTGCATGACCAGGCTCCCGTAGGCCAGCGTGGCGCCGTAGATGATGAAGCCCATCAGGTAGCCGATGATGGAGAAAAACACGGTGCCGTCGGCTTCGGTGCCGGTCTCCGACAGGCGGTACTGGCGCAGCGGAACCTCGGCGCGGAGGGCGGCCACCAGTTCGGGCGGCACCTGCAGGCGCTCGAGCCGGACGTCCCGCACGGCCCGGTTGATCAGACGCTCGACCTGGCTCTGAAAGCTCAGCCCGAGGCTTTTCTCGACGTAGAGTTCGGCCGCGACGTCGCCTTCGACCAGGGCGGCCGGCAGGATCAGGTACCCGTCGTAGCGTCCCTGCAGAACGGCCGCCTGCAGCGAGTCGAGCGGCAGCGTCACGGCTTCCAGGTGCAGCGTGGCCGGGGCGCGCTCCTGCATGCGCGGCAGCAACATGCCGGTGGAATCGACCACGGCCAGATGACGCGAGGCGTCGCGACTGCCCAGATAGCCGATCAGGGCGGGTAGCAGCGCTATGGCCAGCAGAAGGATCGGCGCCAGCAGCGTGGTCAGCAGAAACGCGCGCGTGCGCACGCGCCGAAGAAATTCGCTCTGCAGAACGATCCAGATCTTATCCATGGGACGACGTAGCCGAAGCGGATGGTGAACCGACAACCTGCTTGAAGATCTCGGTCAGTGGCGGCTCGCTCACCTCGAAGCGGTACAGCTCGCGCACATGAGACAGGGCGGCTTCCAGGACCCGGCGGGGCGGCGTGCCGTTGCAGAGGGCCAGCTCGACGCGATGGTTCGTCCGGTTGATCAGCCGAATGGCGCCTTCCCGGGCCAGCGCGTCGAGAAACGCGCCGTCGCCGTCGAATTCCATGACGACGGTGTTGCGGCCGAAGCGCTGCTTGACCTCGCGCAGCGAGCCGGCAAGCAGAATGCGGCCCCGGGCAATCAGGCAGATGTCGTCGCAGAGCTGCTCGACCTGCTCCATGTGGTGCGAGGCGAACAGGATGATGCGGCCGGCCTCTTTCAGCTCCAGCACGATGTCTTTGAGCAGTTCCGCATTGATCGGGTCCAGCCCGCTGAACGGCTCGTCCAGAATGAGCAGGCGGGGCTGGTGCTGGACGGCCGCAATGAACTGCAGCTTCTGCTGCATGCCCTTCGAGAGCGCCTCGGTCTTGTGATGGCGCCAGCGGGCCAGATCGAACCGCTCCAGCCAGGCGCGGGCCCGGCGGCAGGCTTCCATCAGCGAAAGACCCTTCAGGCGGCCGAAGTACACGAGCTGCTCTTCCACCCTGAGCTTGCGGTAGAGGCCGCGTTCTTCGGGCAGGTAGCCCATGAGCGCCTGGCTCCAGGGACCGACGGGCCGCCCGTCGAAAAGAATGCGCCCTTCGTCGGGCAGCAGAATGGCGGCGATCATCCGGATCGTGGTCGTTTTGCCGGCGCCGTTCGGTCCCAGCAGGCCCAGAATGCGGCCGGGTGCGGCGGTGAACGAAGCCCGGTCAACCGCCACGGTGGACCCGTAGCGTTTCGTGACCTGATCGACAACAAGCATGGATCGGTCGATTGATTTCGAACGGTCGTTGATACGAGGGCCGACCCGGAAAAGATACAGGAGCGGTGCGGCGCTTACAACAGCGGAAGCGTGGCGGGTGGAATGGGGATCAGGTATTCTTCGGAGAGAACGTCTTCGTGCACGCCGAGCAGGCCCGTGCCCCGGAAATCGACGGCCACGTAGGACCCGACCACCTGCTTGACCTCGCCGATGCCGTAGTAGAGGGGCATCGGCCCATAGTAGACCAGTTGCCCTTCCTTCAGCTCTTTTTTCCGGCGGGCCCGACGGTGGTAGGCCGGTACGACCGGCAGCAGCTCCAGGCGATAGGGGCTGGCCCGACGTTGTTTTTGCGCAGGTTCTCGTATTGGCTTCTGGCTCATAGCTCCGTAGCATGGGCTATGTCCGACCCTGTTCAACGCGAGGCAGCGGGCCGGGTTCGTAGAAACCTGTTCGCACAATTTTCTGTTAACGACCGTAGCACTTTTGTCGCGGGCATTGTAATTTGCACCGGTACGCATCTTACCCGTCTGTGTGCAGGGTTTCTGAAACCCGGCCTCACCATGTGTTCAGCCAGGTAGTAGTAGAGCGATGACTTACTATCGCGAAAAAATCATCGACCGCCAGGTCGGGCGCAATGCGGAGTTGTTTGCGCAGGCCATTGCCCGCCTGGACTCCCCCGAAAAGCGCTATCCGTATCTGCGCATCCTGGTCAGCCTGATCGAACAGGCGCATCCCGAGTGGAATCAGGCGCCCAACAAGGATCGGCAGATCGCCCAGCTGGTCTATCTGATGAGCAAAGGCCAGCTCGACATGGACGAGGTGGCCGAAGTGGTGCGCGTCCGGGACGAGGAGCGCGGCTATTTCTACGACAGCGAACGGTCGCGCTGAGGCTCATTCGAGCCGCTCCGGGTGTTCCCGGAGGAAACGGGCCCAGCTGCTGTAGCGCCGGGGAGCGTGCGGGCACGTGCGGTGTTGCCAGTGGCACACCGCCACGGCCAGCGCATCGGAGGCGTCGAGCGCCAGGCGGGCCGCCTCGGCGGGCAGTTCGAGCAGGGCCTGCACCATGAAGCGCACCTGCTCTTTGGTGGCATTGCCCCGTCCCGTGAGCGCCTTTTTGACTTCTTTGGGCGTGTATTCGACGGTGGGAATCTGGCGCGTCAGCACGGCCAGCATGGCCGCGGCCTGGGCCCGTCCCAGTTTCAGCATGGATTGCGGATTGCGGCCATAGACCGGCATCTCCAGCGCGCACTCGTCGGGGCGGTAGCGCTCTACGATCGCGCCGAGCTGCTCGAACAGCCGGAGCAGGCGGAGCGGGTGCGCCGCCTGCTCGTCCAGGTGGATCACATCGACGGCCAGCACACGCGCCCGCTCGCCCTCGACGGCCAGCACGCCGTAGCCGGTGTGGCGCGAGCCCGGATCGATCCCCAGGATGATCAGCCCGTCCGCGTGTTCAGGAGATGGCGGCAAGGGTGGCCTCGTCGAAGTTAAGCGTGGTGTAGACGTTCTGCACGTCCTGGTGCGCTTCGAGCGCCTCGAGCAGCGCCACGACCTTCTTGGCCTCCTCGGGCGGCAGCGTCACCGTGGTGGTGGGCACGCGCTGCAGTCCCGCCTCGACGGGCTCGATACCGGCGTTGCGCAGCGCCTCCAGCACGTCGGAAAAGGTCTCGACCGGCGTGGTGACCACAAACGTATCGTCGTCTTTCGTCAGGTCTTCGGCGCCGGCCTCGGCCACCAGCTCGAACAGCTCCAGCTCGTCGTGGCCCTCGACCGGAATTTCGATCACGCCTTTGCGCTCGAACAGGTAGGCCACCGAGCCGGGCTGGCCCAGGCTACCGCCCGCCTTGGTGAACAGGTGGCGGATTTCCGAGACGGTCCGGTTCGTGTTGTCCGTCAGCGCTTCGATGAAGACCGCCACGCCACCGGGCGCGTAGCCCTCGTAGGTGACCTCGACGTAATCCTCGCCCTGGATCTCGCCGGTGCCGCGTTTGATGGCCCGCTCGATGTTTTCTTTGGGCATGTTTTCGGCCCGGGCCCGCTCGATGGCCTGGGCCAGACGCGGGTTGGCCTCCGGATCGCCACCGCCTTCGCGGGCCGCTACGATGATGTCGCGCGACAGCCGCGCCCAGATCTTCGACTTGCGCGCATCGACAACCGCTTTCTGACGCTTGACCTTCGACCATTTATTGTGTCCGGCCATAGCTGCAAGATGCTGCTTGATTTTCGACGTTCAGGCGAAAAACGCGAGGTATGCAGCCACGGGTTCCCGAAAGCAGCTTCCCGGGGCACAGGACGAAGTCGCGCTCGGGAACGATTGAGAAATGTGAAATTCGTGTTAAGGAAAAGAAGGGGTGAAGGAAGGGCTTGCAAAAGGAAGGGCTTCCGTGTACTTTGATGCCAACGTTAAAGTAACCGTTAACTGTTTGCGTGGGTGCAGGCGCACGCAGCAAAGACCGTTAAGCCGTAACGCTGTCTATGGTAAGCGGACTGGAAGGCTTCCGGAAACGGTCGGCCCGGTGGTGGGGCGTGCTGGGACTGCTCGTGCTGTTGCCGACGGGCGTCGTCGCGCAGAACGTGGGACGTATTGCGGGCGTGGTGACCGATGCGGCTACCGGCGACCCGTTGCCCGGCGTGAACGTGACGATCGAGGGCACGACGCTGGGCGCGGCCTCCGACATCGACGGCCAGTATTATATCCTGAACGTGCCGCCCGGCCGCTACACGGTGCGGGCCAGCATGATCGGCTATCAGCCCGTCGTGGTCGAAAACGTGGTGGTGCACGCCGACCGGACCACCGAACTGAACTTCGCGCTGCAGGAGGCGACCGTCGAGATCGGCGAGATCGTGGTGCAGGCGGTGCGGCCGGACGTGGAGCGCGACAAGACCTCGACCAGTCAGATCGTACGCTTCGACGAAGTGCAGGCCATCCCAGGCATCCGGGACATCGGC
Organism: Rhodothermus marinus; assembly: GCF_009936275.1. NCBI lineage: Bacteria > Pseudomonadati > Rhodothermota > Rhodothermia > Rhodothermales > Rhodothermaceae > Rhodothermus > Rhodothermus marinus. Next base: position 2,959,681 of record NZ_AP019797.1, on the reverse strand, counting down.
GATGTGCTGACGCTGGCGGCCGACGTCATCGACGGGCACTTCCGGGGCGGACGTCAGGGCGAAGAATACTACACGCTCCAGGGCATGGGGATCGTCAATCCCCTCGACAATTCCTCCGCCTTCATGCCGATCATGAGCGCGGTGGAAGAAGTGGAGGTGATCACCAGCGGCTTCAGCGCACGCTATGGGAATGCACAGTCCGGCGTGGTACGCATCTCCATGAAAGAGGGAAGCCGGACCCACTGGTCGACGCGCATCGACTCGCGCTTTCGGGCGCCCGGCCGCAAGCACTTCGGGCCGAGCGTCTTCGATCCCGAGGCCAATCCCTATCTGAAGCTGCTCTACTACAACGAAGGCAACATCTGGCTGACCGGCGATCCCGGGTCCGATACGCCGCAGCCTTTCTACGGAGCGATGGCCTCCGGGCTGACCAGCTATTTCGCCGGAGATACGCTGGCGCAGTTGGCCATGGCGCGGGCGCTGTACGAGCAGATGCGTCGAGATATAAACCGCGAGTACGGCAACGAGATCGACTACCAGCTTGAGCTGGCTACCGGCGGGCCGATCAACGAGCGCATGCGCATGTTCATGGCGCTCGGCATACGAAAAGAGTGGCCGTTTCTGCCCACGGAAAATCCGGACGTCGAATATCAGGCCATGGGCAACGTGGTGGTGGATGTGACGCAGAACACCACGTTTCGGCTCAGTGGCGGCATGGCGCACCAGCGAAACAACGTGTTTCCGGGCAGAAACAGCGTGAGCGGCTACCAGCGCTGGCTGTGGGATCGCATTGTGGGCCTCGAGGACCGGCGGCGCACCAACGTCCAGCTCGGCGGTCGCTTGACGCATGTGTTGAGCCCCAGCACCTATTACGAACTGCAACTCAGCACGCTGCACACCTTCGATGAGATCGGCTCGGCCCCCACGCCCCCGGTGTTGCCCGATACGGTCGATCTCAACTGGGCGGTTGGAACCCTCTCCTGGCCCAATAACAACTCTCCCGACGGCATCAACTATCAAGTGGGCAACGATCTGTTTCAGCAAGAAAAAACGCGCACCATTTCCTTCGAGGGATCTTTCACCAGTCAGGTGACGCCCGCCCATCTGGTGCAGGGAGGCGTGCAGATCAACAGCTACCTGATCGATGTGTCCAATTTTATCAATGTACGCTCGACAAGGTATGAAGAAAACTATCGGGCCAGACCCTTCGAAGGCGCCGTATATCTTCAGGACAAAATGGAATTTGAAGGGCTCATCGCCAACGTAGGATTGCGCCTGGATGTGTGGTACTCCGGCATGGACTATTATGTGGATCTTTTCGAGCCGTTCGGGAAGCCGGATTCTGTAGGCAGGTTTGATCCGGGGAAGGGGGTTCGTGAGAAACCTCCGGTACATGTGCGCCTGCAGCCACGGCTGGGCATTTCGTTTCCGATTTCGTCCACCACCGTGTTTCATCTGAACTACGGTTCGTTCATGCAGCGCCCCTCGTTCCAGTACATCGTGTCGCGTCAGATCGGGCAACTGCGAAACGAGCCGATTTATCTGGGCAACCCCCGCCTGCGGCCGGAAACCACGAACAGCTACGATGTGGGCTTTGTGCAGGCGCTGGGCGGCGGCTTTACCCTGGACGTGAGTGGATACTACAAAGACGTCAAAAACCTGGTCCAGCAGGCAGATTTCATCGACGATCGGGCCGGCTATCAGGTCAGTTCGTATTTCAACCTGGACTATGCGGATATCCGCGGCTTTCGCATCGCGCTGACGAAGCGGCGGGGTTCGTTCACCGGCGCCATCAACTACCAGTACAGTCACGCCACAGGAAAGAGTCCCACCGCTACGGCCGCCACGCCGATTTTCAACCGGGACACGCTGGGCGTGGTGACCACCGATCTGACCAACGTCCCCACGCGCGATATTCTGCTCGACTTTGACCGACGGCACAACCTGATCGTCACGGCTACCTATGCGACCGGAGCAAACTGGGGACCCAGAATTTTTGGAAAATATGTGCTGAATAATATGACATTTTCTGTGTACTCTGTGTTGCGAAGTGGTAGGCCCTATACGTCCCCGTCAGACCTTCGTCGCATTAACGCGAAAAGAACCCCGGCCGAGTACAATACAGACCTTAAGATTGCCAAGAGATTTCGAAATTTCTTCGGGGCTTCTGCTTCCTTCTATTTTGAGGTATTCAATCTGTTCAATAACAAAATATTGAACTACAGCTACCTCTTCCGCAGGCCTACGCCGACCAACCCGAATTTGCCGTTGCAATACTATGAACAATATGGTATCGACGACAGGGAAAACGGCGTGCGGTACTGGTGGGACAAAGGGCGGCAGGGGCCGTTCGCCGTCGATCAATCCTTCCTGATCTACAGCAATCAGCCGCGCTCTTACCATTTCGGGATGATTCTGGAATTCTAACAGCGATGCGATCGATGAAATACATAGCCTGTGGCGTGCTCCTGTGCTATCTGGCGGTGGCTCAGGTAGCCGCGCAGGAGCGGCAGTGGCAGGTGCACCGCCGCGGTCTATTGCATCAGACGGTTTTCAACACGGGTGAGCTGGGCCGGCCGTACAGTGCGGGCGGGACGGTACCGGAGGGACGTCCTTCGCTGGAATGGCCCCCGAATTCCCGCCTCATTCTGGAGCGGCGCAATTATCCCGGCCACCACAACTCCTTTGGCAGCGGCATCTGGCTGGCGGCCACGACGCCTTCCGGGCGCCAGTATGCTTTCTGCGGGGCGGTCTCGAACACCAGCGGCGAGCCGGTGCCGGTCGTCGGGGTTTACAGCTTTCCGCTGGAAATCCGACGCATCGAGAACTATCCTGTGCTGGCTTCGGGCGAACTGAACCCCGACTACAATCCCGACGAGGCCGAAGAGATCATCATTTCACGATGGGATACGCCCGTGGGCATCCGGGTCACGCGGACCAGCCGCGCCTGGAGCTATCCGGGCTATGACAGCTTCATTATCTATGAGTATGAATTTCAAAATGTTACTTCAGATACACTGAAAGATGTTTTCATCACGTTTGCCGAGACCTTCGGGCCGTCGATGTTCGGCTGGCAGCGGAACTATGGCGTCTGGTCGGAGGCTTCGCTGCGCGGGCAGCCCCCGGCGGGGACGGGGGATGTGTTCGCCCGCTTTGATCTGAAGCGCTGGCTGAGCTATGTCCACACGCGCGACGGTTTTCCGGAGCCCTTCTACTTTGAACAGTGGTCCCAGCCCGGCGATCGTGGCGGGCTCAATGCCCCACAGGCCGTCGGCCTGTTGGTGCTCCACTACGACTACGAGCATCTGGCCACGCGGGATCAGACGCAGCAGGTTTTCCTGGTGCCGTCCGACAGCGCGGGCATGTGGGACGAAAACGGCAAGGCCAAGCAGCCCTTCCTGCTCCGCTACGAAAACGGCAACCTTTACGAGACCAAGATCGGCACCTGGATGGACCCGATGCTGCGGCGCAAAACGGCCATCTGGCAGGGGCCTACCGATTCCACGCGGTTCGTAACGCAGTTCGAGCCGGATCTCTGGCCTTACTGGAAAGGACGCACAAAGGGCTCTACCAACCTGTCCTGGTGGCAGCCTGCCGTGCATGCGCTCGGTTTCTTCCCGTACATCCTGCCGCCGGGCGAAACGATCCGCTTCGCGGTGGCCGAAGTCGTCGGCTACGGTCCGGGACAGAAGGGGGACAAAATCTATAAAGACCTGGGCGGACGGGTACGTGCCGGCGTCGATGCCGGGGAATACTTCAGCCCCGTGCCCAGCTGGTACGAACAACTGGCGTATCCGCATCTGGGCAGCAAAGGATTTATCGGCAGCACCTATCTGTCGGAGCACCCGCTTCCCTGGTACGTGACGCCTCCGGTGATTTCCATCCGGGATGTGGCCGATCGCGCCATCGAACTCTACACGGGCAGGCCGCTGGCCAAGTACGATACGCTGCAGTACGATCCGGCCACGGCGCCCCCGCGGGGACGGTACAACACGATCCCGATTCCATTCCCGGCCCCGGCCATCCGGGTGGAAAACACCCAGTCCGGCGCCAACCGGATCATCTGGGGGAATCAGGTGGAGCGCTTCACTTCGCCCAGACTCCGCGCCCCCTTCAGCCACTACGAAGTGCTGCGGGCACCGCATCCGCTGGGGCCCTGGAAGGTGATCGACGAGGTCGAGCCCGAAGATCCGCGCTACTTCAACCCGGAGACCGGTGAGTACGCCATCCTCGACCCGGACAGCCGGCCGGGCGAAACCGTGGCATACGCCGTGGTCTCGGTGGACGAAGCCGGCGGCCGAAGCGGCATGACCAACCTGACGATCCATGAAACCCAGGCACCGGCGGCCCAGCGGCTGGGCAAAGTGTACGTCATCCCCAATCCGCTCATCGTTACCAGTGGCCTTACGGGAAGCGATCCGCATGGCGACATCCTGGACCGCATTCAGTTCGTGGGGCTGACGCGACGGTGCACCATTCGGATCTACTCCTACACCGGCCAGCTCGTCCGCATCATCGAGCATAACGAGGATGCCTTCGGCGAGCCGTGGTATCAGCTGTCGATCAATAACCAGATCATTGCCTCCGGGGTGTACTTCTTCGTGGTGGAAGATCACGAAACGGGCGAACGGGCTACCGGCAAGTTTGTCGTGATTCACTGACGACGATGCGCATGCGGATTCACATAGCGCTCATGGCCCTGTGCTTTGCGGGCCTGTCGATGCTCGGGGCCGACAACGTACGGGCGCAGAAGGTGGGCAGCACCTCCATGCAATTTCTGAAGGTGATGCCTTCGGCCCGGGGTACTGCCGTCGGCGAGGCCTACAGCGTCTGGGCCTCCGGCGCCGAGGCCGTGTTCTGGAATCCGGGCGGCCTGGCCGACGTCGGGCGGCATGAGTTTTCGCTGACCTATGTGGACTGGCTGTTCGATGCACGCCAGGGGGCGTTTGCTTATGCCCTTTCGCTGGGGAATTTCGGCGCCCTGGGCCTTCAGATTCAGTACGTGGATTTCGGTGTCTTTGAAGAGACCACCAACGAATTGCCCTACATCATCGACCCCGAGCGGCCGGGCATGACGGGGCGCACCTTCAGGCCATACGGCTATCTGGTGGGCATTTCGTACGGGCGCTACCTGACCGATCGCTTTTCGCTGGGATTGAGTGCGAAATATGCCTACGAATCGCTCTTCAGCGAGAAGACTGTCGAAAATGTAATGATTCGACAGGGCGTCTATGACAACGTAAAGACATGGGCTTCCGGGATTCTGTTTGACTTTGGCCTGCGCTACAACACGGGTTTCCGAACGGTGCAGATCGCTTCGGCCGTGCAGAATTTCGGGCCGGATGTGCGCTACGCCGTCGAGTCCTATCCGGTCCCGCTGCTGTTCCGGGTGGGCATCGCCGCCCATCTGTGGGGGCCGGTCGGTCTGCTGCAGGGAGGGCAGGAAACCCATCGCCTCCGCGCCGCCTTCGACATCTTTCATCCCAACGATTATGCACAGCAATTCCATATGGGGTTTGAATATGAATTCATGAACATTCTGGCGTTGCGGGGTGGCTACAAATTCAATTACGACTCGGACGGTCTGACGCTGGGAGCAGGCCTGAATTACAGCATCGGCGGTGTCCATATCGCCATGGATTACAGTTACGGGTCGATGGGGGCTTACCTGGAGAGTGTGCAACGGATAAGCCTGAGGGTGGTCGTACCATGAAGTCTGCGATGTTACGTTGGCGCATTATCGCGACGGTCTGCTGGATGGCAGGCGGGCTTGCTCTGACGCTGCAGGGCAGAGCGCAGGGGTACGGGGGACCGCTGGAAATGCAGGGATTGCACCAGCTCAGCCTGCAGGCTGCGTCGGTGCGGGCTTTTGGCGGCGTGGCGCTCGGGCTCGGAGATGAAGTCGGCGTTATGTTCCAGAACCCGGCCGCGCTCTACACGCTCGACGGTCTGCAACTTTCGCTCGGCGCCCATCAGGAGCGCCGTCGGCTTCGTCAGGTGCAGGAATACGCACCGGTGCGCTACTACCCCAATCTGAGCCTGCTCCTGGAGGGATTGACCTACAAGATCCCGGATCCCGATACGTCGCTGGTGGGCTTTTCGCCCCGGGACACCGTGCAGCGGCCGTTCGACGACATTGGCCCCAACTGGGAGCGCACGCGCCGCTATCGCCGGCCGTTGCAGGGGATGATCGCGGTTCCGCTGACGCTTGAGCGCGTCCGCCTGGTGGCCGGACTGGGGGTCGTCGAGTACGCCAATCTGGACCACTACTACCAGAATAACAATGTGCTGAATCCGCCCGTGCTGTCGCAGCGGCCGTTGCCCACGCCCCGTCCGACCGACGACAACCCGCTGCAGGTCGACTGGTATCAGTTTGCGCGGGCACGCAGCGGGGCGCTTCGCGGGATCGGCGGGGCGCTGGCGCTCGACTTTCCGAAACGCGGGGTGGCCTTCGGGGTGAGTGGTCTGGTGGTGCGCGGCAGCACGGACGACTGGGAGCAGGAGATCGCGCGCGGGAGGCTGACTTTTTATTCGAATGCCTTCCGGGTCGATTCGGTTTACCGGCACGTCACGCGTCGCGGCACCTCGGATTTCAAAGGCCAGGAGTTCACGCTCAGCGGCCTGCTCTACGGCCGCTCCGTGCAGGTGGCGGTGGTGCTGAAACCGCCGGTGACGTTCACCCGGACGTTTTCGCAGGAGGTCACGACCGACACGGGCGACCGGCAGGAGGTGCAGACGTTGCGCGGAGAAGATCGGATGCGGTTGCCGTGGCGCGGCTGGATCGGAATGGTCCTGCAACCCCGGTCGGATCTGCGGCTGGGCATCGCCTACGAGCTGCGGCCGTACGGTTCGGCCCGCTATACCGATGCACAGGGGAACACGTCGCGTCCCTGGACTTCGGCCAATCTGCTTCGGGTAGGCGTCGAAGTGGCGCCAACCTCCTGGCTACGTCTGCGGGGCGGATTGCGGGGCGAGTCCGAAGTGTTCGTGCCCGAGGGCGCACCTATTACGGACGACGCGGTCTCCTGCGAGGTCTACAGCGCCGGCCTCGGGATCGTACAGGCGCGCTTCCGTTTCGATCTGGCCTACGAATACGCCCACCTGAAATACCAGGATGCCTGGGCCAGTGCATTGAGCCGGAACAGCACGGTGCGCCATGCACTGGCGGCCAGCCTGACCGTGCGACTCGGAAAGCAAACACCCTGAACCAAGGGGAGGAGGTGAACTATGCGACGCCTTGTTACAACGCTGTTGATGCTGGGCATGGGGCTCCTGCCGGCGCTGCCGCTGAAGGCGCAGTCGGCCGGAGACTACCGGACGCGCGCCAGTGGAAACTGGAGCCAGGCTTCCGTCTGGGAACGATACACCGGGGCCACCTGGGCGCCGGCAACCAGTGCCCCGACCGGAGCTGAGACGATCACGGTGCAGAGTACCGACTCGGTGTACGTGGACGTGGCCGTCACGATCACCGGGCGCCTGATCAACCAGGGCGTGGTCCATGCCGAAGAAGGCATGCTGACCATCGGCGACGGCGGCGTCTATCAGCATGACCGCGACGCCGGCAAAATCCCGCTGGCCACCTGGGCCGAAGGGTCCACGCTGCATCTGACCGGCGTGGAAGCACAGGCCCCGGCCGACCGCAACCAGTCCTATTACAACATCATTTTCGAAACGCCCAATCTGCTGTCGAATCTCAACATGAACCTCGACGAGGTGACGATCGGCGGAGATATCCGGGTGCTCGACACCGGCTCGGCCCGCTGGTATCTGACCACGGCCGCCGTCAACGACACCTCGGAGATCACCATCATGGGGGATGTCTACGTAGAAAAAGGCAATTTCGCCGTCCATGGCACCAGCAACGCCTATACGACCTTCATCGTGCACCATTACGGCAACATCGTCGTAACGGGCGGCAACTTCTCCATCAGCCGTGGTTCGCAGCCGGGCGGTACGACCACCTGGTACCTCTACGAAGGGGACTTTTCGATGGAGAACGCCACCACGCAGAGTTCCACGGCCACGCCCGGCGGCGCGAAGTTCGTCTTTGCCAGGCAGGGCACGCAGCGATTGACGCTCGGCGAGGGTAACGACATTCGGGCGTTGCCGATCGAGGTGGCCGAGGGTACCACCCTGGAAATGGGCCAGAGCCGACTGGCCGGCGAGGGAATTTTCTACCTGCATGCCGGCGCCACGCTGGGTACGGCGCTTCCCGGTGGCGTGGCGGCTATTTTTGAAAACGTGACCGGTCAAGTAACGCTTGAAGACGAGTCCAGCTATGCCTTCAACGGCACGGAGCACCAGGAGACCAGCACCCGCATGCCGACCGTCGTGCGCGACCTGATCATCGACAACCCGGCCGGCGTGACACTCTCGCAGGAGACCACGATCAACGGCGTGCTCCGGTTGAAGGCGGGGGTGTTCGACAACACGATTCCGTTCACGCTGGGTCCCAACGGGTCGATTTCCTACGAGGGAGGTAGCCTGCTGCAGCCGGTGGCCAACGAGCCGATCGATGACGTGCCGCAGCGGTTCGTGCTCGAGCAGAACTATCCGAATCCGTTCCATCGAACCACCACGATTCGGTTCGGCCTCCCCTCCAGTGGCTACGTTTCGATCAAGCTCTACGATCTACTGGGCCGGGAGGTCATGACCGTGTTGGAAGGGCATCAGGCGGCGGGCTTCCACGAGGTGACGCTCGATGCCGGCCGATTGAGTCCGGGCCTCTACTGGTACCGGCTGCAGTCCGCCGAGCACGTGATCACCCGGCAGCTGATGCTGATCAAATAAACCATGGAGGACGCCATGAAAGCGATGACCATAAAGATCGGCGCCGTCCTGCTGGGCCTCTGCTGGCCGATCCTGGCTCTTGCGCAGCAGGCCGGCGACTATCGCTCGGCCGCAGACGGCAACTGGAGCGCAGCGGCTACCTGGGAGGTGTTCGACGGAAACACCTGGGGAGCGGCCACCGGCGCACCGACGGGCACCGAGCATATCACGGTGACGCATACCGTCACGGTCGACGTGCCGGTAACGATCTCAGGATACCTTAAAGTGGAAGGAGACGGCGAAGTGACCATCGGCGACGGCTCACTGACTTTCGCCGATGGGGGTGTTTACGAGCATGCGCGAGATGGGGGCAGCGTCCCGCAGGCTACCTGGGAAGACGGCTCGACCGTGATGTTCACCGGCATCGTGAGCAATGCTCCGAGCAATCGCGGACAGGACTACTATCACATCGTGCTCAACACGCCCAACCTGTCGTCCAACCGGGACCTCGGGCTGCATGGACGGACGGTTCGCGGCGACATTCGCGTCATCAATACGGGAAGTGCCCGCTGGCAGCTGGTGGGCGGCGTGTCCGATACGGTGCGGATCATGGGGGATGTGATCGTAGAAGATGGGCAATTTGCGACGCAGGGGACGGGCAGCGCGACCAACGTGGTCGTGGAGCATTACGGCAACGTCCGGGTGACGGGGGGCAACTTCTCGATCTCCCGGGGTTCGCAGGGCGGTGGTACGGGCACGACGACGTGGATTCTATATGAGGGGGATTTTGAGATGTCGAATGCGACGACGCAGAATTCGAACCCGACGCCTGGCAATGCGAAGTTCGTGTTTGCCAAACAGGGTACGCAGCGGTTGACACTCGGCGAGGGTAACGACATTCGGGCGTTGCCGATCGAGGTGGCCGAGGGTACGACGCTGGACATGGGCACCAGCGAACTGGGCGGCGACGACATCTTCTACCTGAACGACGGGGCGACGCTGGTGAGCGGGCACCCGGACGGTCTGGACGGCAATCTGCAGACGACCGGGGAGGTGCGTCTGAGCAAGCAGGCGAGCTACGTGTTCAACGGAGCGGCAGCGCAGGTGGTAGGCAGCCTGTTGCCGGACACGCTGGCGACGCTGGGGATTGCGAACGCCGAGGGGGTGGCGGTGGCCGACACGCATCGGGTGTCGATGCTGGAGGTGGAGGCGGCCGCGGTGCTGGTGGTCGACACCACGGGCGTGCTGCACGTGGCCGGCGGACAGGTGCTGGGAACAGTGGTGAACCGGGGCGAGCTGGAGGCTGACACGGCGCTGACGTTCGGGAACGGTGCCGTTTACGAGCATGCGCGCAACGGTGGGTCGATTCCGACGGGCAACTGGGAGGAGGGTTCGACGGTGCTGTTGACGGGGATTGTGGACGAGGCGCCGGCCAACCGAAATCAGAGCTATTACCATGTGGTGTTCAACACGCCGAATCAGACGAAAAACCTGCACATGAGTTTTGACGGGGTGACGATTGGCGGGGACATTCGGGTGGTCAGCACGGGGTCGGCGCGGTGGTATCTGACGTCGGCCTCGGCGCAGGACACGTCGGTGGTGACCATTATGGGGGATGTGATTGTGGAGGATGGGCAGTTTGCCACGCACGGGACGGGCAATGCCTACACGACGTTTGTGGTGCACCATTACGGGAGTGTTCGGGTGACGGGAGGGAATTTTTCGATTTCGCGGGGTTCGCAGGGTAGTGGTACAGGCACGACGACGTGGATTTTGCATGAGGGGGATTTTGAGATGTCGAATGCGACGACGCAGAATTCGAACCCGACGCCTGGCAATGCGAAGTTTGTGTTTGCGAAGGCGGGGGTGCAGCGTCTGGTGCTGGGCGAGGGCAACGACATTCGGGCGTTGCCGATCGAGGTGGCCGAGGGTACGACGCTGGACATGGGCACCAGCGAACTGGGCGGCGAAGGGATCTTCATTCTCAACGGCGGCGCGACGCTGGCCACGGCCCATCCCGGTGGCGTTGCCGGCTCCATCCAGACGCTGGGGACGGTGGCACTGGACACCACCGCCAACTTTGTTTTCAACGGCAGCGAGCCGCAGGAGACCAGCACGTTGATGCCCACGGTGGTCAACGATCTGGTGATCGACAACGAGGCGGGCGTCAGGCTTTCACAGCCGACCCGGATTGACGGGGTGCTTCGGTTGAAGGCGGGGGTGTTCGACAACACGATTCCGTTCACGCTGGGTCCGAACGGCTCGATTTCCTACGAGGGAGGTAGCCTGCTGCACCCGGTGGCCAACGAACCGTCTCCGGACGTGCCCACGCGATTTGCCCTGTATGATGGCTACCCGAATCCGTTCAGGCAGGTGACCACCATCCGCTACGATGTGGCTGCACCGCGTCGCGTGGTGATCAAGGTGTACGACCTGATGGGCCGGGAGGTGGCCGAACTGGTCAACCGGGATCACCAGCCCGGCACGTACACCGTGCAGTGGCGTCCGCGGGGTCTGGCCAGCGGCCTCTACTATTGCCGGATCGACGCCGGGGCGTTCCAGGCCGTGCGTACGCTGGTGCTGATGAAGTAAAAAGTTACGGGGCGTCGGGTCCGGCCCGACGCCCCTTTTTTACCTTTTCGGAAATGCCCATGAAGGGGGCCATTGCGTGGGGACTCGGGCTGCTGCTTCTGGTGGCCGGACCGAATGCACGGGCGCAGGTGCCGGCCGCCGTTCCGGCCTTTCCCGGCGCGGAAGGATTCGGCATGTTTACGCCCGGCGGACGCGGCGGGCGGGTCTATCTGGTCACGACGCTGGCCGACTACGGCGCCGACGAGCCGCCGATTCCGGGCAGCCTTCGGGCGGCCGTCGAGGCCGAGGGGCCGCGTATCGTGGTGTTCCGCGTCGCGGGCTACATCGACCTGAAGCGTCCGCTCGTCGTCAGCCACCCCTACCTGACCATTGCGGGCCAGACGGCCCCGGGCGAGGGCGTCACCATCCGACGCTACGGCCTGGAAATCGACGCGCCGCACGTGGTCATTCGCTACCTGCGCGTGCGGCCCGGCGACGTGGCCCGCATCGAACAGGACGCCATCAACGTACGGGCCAGCTACGTGGTGATCGACCACTGCTCCGTGAGCTGGGCCACCGACGAGGTGCTGAGCGTGAGCGGCCGTGCCTCGGAGGTGACCATCCAGTGGTGTCTGATCGCCGAGAGTCTGAACCGTTCCGTGCACCACAAGGGCGCCCACGGCTACGGCTCGCTGTTTTCCTCGGGCGGCCGCATCAGCGTCCACCACACGATCTACGCGTTCCACGAAAGCCGCAACCCGCGCCCCAAGGATGTGCTGCTGGACTTTCGCAACAACCTGATCTACGGCTTTGGCGACCGGGCCGGCTACAGCCGAAACGACCTGACGCGCATGAACTATGTGGGTAACTACATCTACCCGCTGGCCTACAGTCGCCACGCCCGGTGGGCTTTTCTGCTGGAGGGTACGAATACCCGGATTTTTCTGAAAGACAATGTGCTCCGGCTGGACGATCGCCTGCTCCGTCCCGACTGGGGACTGATTCGTCCCCCCGACGGCTGGACGGCCGAGGCCATCGAGGCGCGTGCCCGTGTGCCGTTGCCCTTCCCGGCGCCGTCCGTGCAGACCGTGCCGGCCGAAGCGGTCCCGGCCCTGCTGCTGGCCGAAGCGGGGGCCACGCGACCCCGCCGCGACGCCGTCGATCGCCGCATTGTGGAGCTGATCCGCCGGGGCGAGGGGCATCTGATCGACTCCCAGGAAGAGGTGGGCGGCTGGCCGCCGCTCGTAACGGCCCCGCCTCCGCCGGATGCCGACCTCGACGGCATGCCGGACGTCTGGGAAGTACAGTACGGGCTGAACCCTGACGATTCCTCTGATGCGGCGGGCGACCTTGACGGCGACGGCTATACGAACATCGAGGAGTACCTGAACGACACCGATCCCGCACGTCCGGAACGCTGGGTAGCGCCGCCCGTGATTCGGCCGGATCCTCTGGCTGCTCCACCGGACACCACCCTGACGATCACGTTGCACGGAGCGCACGGACCGATCCACTACACCGTGGACGGCCGCGAGCCCACGGCGGCTGATCCGCGCTACAGTGGACCGTTCACGGTACGCCGGCCGGCACATGTGCGGGTGCGGGTGGTGGCGGCGGACGACGCGACGCTGACCACCAGTGCGTTCGCCTTCTACGAAGCGCCCGAGGTGCTGGCCGCGCAGCACCCGAACGGACCGTTGCGGCCGGGGTTGCTGGTGCGACGGTACCGCGCGGCCGACTGGGACGAATCGCCGCCCATCGAGACGCTCCCGCCGGTGGCGACCGACACGATCGGCCGCCTGGATCTGACGCTGTGGGGCGACGAGCCGGGGACGGCGCTCTGGTTCGAGGGCTACCTGCAGGTGCCCGAGACCGGCCGCTATCGGTTCTTCCTCGAGGCCGACCCGCGCAGTCGGCTCTGGATCGATGGCCAGGTGGTGGCCCACGGCCGCGCGCCGGAGGCCGGTCCGTTCACGGCGGTGCTGGCGGCCGGCTGGCATCACGTGCGCCTGCTGCTGTTGCGCGAATGGGACCTGTCGCCGGTGCAGGTGCGCTGGGCCGGTCCCGGCCGACCCTGGCAGTCGCTGACAGAAGCCGCCTTTTTTGTGAAAGCAGCCTCTTCCTACTGAAGGGCTACCCCGGAAGCCATTGGCACTGTATTTTTGAACGCAGGCAACGTAACCGTTAAAGTAGCGCCATGAAGATCGAAACGCGTCTCCCGCGTCGCCGCTTTCTGGAGCTGGCGGCCGCCGGCACGGGCGGTCTGCTCCTGTGGCCGGGGCGGCTGCTGGACGGCCCCGAAGGCTGGGCTCTGGTGCCCGAGATCCTCGCCCACATCCGGCCGCCCGTCTTTCCGGAGCGCGACTTTGTGCTGACCCGCTACGGTGCCGTCGGCGACGGACGCACCGACTGCACCGACGCGTTTCGCCAGGCCATCGCGGCCTGTCACCGGGCCGGCGGCGGGCGCGTCGTGGTGCCCCGGGGCACGTTCCTGACCGGACCGATCCACCTGGCCTCGAACGTCAACCTGCACCTGGATGACGGCGCCACCGTGCGCTTCAAGCAGGATCCGGCCGCCTACCTGCCCGTCGTCTTCACGCGCTGGGAGGGCGTCGAGGGCATGAACTATTCGCCCTTCATCTATGCGTTCGGGCAGGAAAACGTGGCCGTCACCGGCGGCGGGGTGCTCGACGGTCAGGCCGACGAAAACCACTGGTGGCCCTGGAAAGGGCGCAAAGAATACGGCTGGCGGGAAGGCATGCCCACGCAGGATGAAGCGCGCCGCCGCCTGTTCGAGATGGCCGAGGCCGGTGTGCCGCCCGAGCAGCGCGTCATGGGCGAAGGGTCGTACCTTCGGCCGAACTTCATCCAGTTCTACCGGTGCCGGAATGTGCTCATCGAAGGGGTGACGATTATCAACTCGCCCATGTGGGAGATTCATCCGGTGCTGTGCGAGAACGTGACGGTGCGGGGCGTGACGGTGCGCAGCCACGGGCCCAACAACGACGGCTGCAATCCCGAGTCCTGTCGCTACGTGCTCATCGAAGACTGTCTGTTCGACACGGGCGACGACTGCATTGCGATCAAGTCGGGCCGCAACGCCGACGGGCGGCGGGTGAACGTGCCGAGCGCCTACATCGTCATTCGCAACTGCAAAATGCGGGACGGGCATGGCGGGGTGGTCATCGGGAGTGAGATTTCCGGCGGGGCGCATCACATCTACGCGGAGCGGTGCGAGATGAGCAGCCCGAACCTGGACCGGGCGCTGCGTATCAAGACGAACTCGGTGCGGGGCGGGCTCATCGAGCACATCTACATGCGGGAGGTGGAGGTGGGACAGGTGGCCGACGCCGTCATCCGCGTCAACTTTTACTACGAGGAGGGCGACGCCGGGCCGTTCGATCCGATCGTTCGGCACATCGAAGTGCGCAACCTGACCAGCCGGCAGAGTCCCTACGCGCTCTACCTGCGCGGGTATGCGCGCTCGCCCATTCGCGACGTGCGCCTGATCGACTGCACGTTCGACGGGGTCGAGAAGAACCTGACCGAGCACGTGGACGGCCTTTATCTCCAGAACGTTCGCATCAACGGAAAACGGATCGATTCATGAAGCAGTACATACTGGGCGTGTTGCTCCTGAGCTGGGCTGCGGTGGCCTATGGCCAGCGCGCCTATTTTGTAGCGCCCGACGGCAACGATACCACCGGCGATGGCAGCAAGACGGCGCCGTGGGCCACGTTGAACTATGCCATTGCGCGCGTGACCGCCGGCGATACGATTTACCTGCGCGGTGGACAGTACAACTGGACCAGCCGGGTCAACATCAACAATGCAGGCACCCCGGAGGCCTACATCTACATCTGGGCCTACCCGGGCGAAACACCCGTGCTCAACTTCGAGGGAAATCCCGACGAAGGCATCCGGCTGCGGGGCTGGTACGTGCACATCAAAGGGCTGGTGGTGCAGCGGGCGGGCGACAACGGCATTCGCATCAACGGCTCCTACAACATCATCGAACAGGTCGTTGTGCGCGAAAACGGCGACTCGGGGTTGCAGCTCGACAATGGCGCCGCACACAATCTGATTCTGAACGTGGACTCCTATCGCAATTACGACGCGGCCAATCACGGTGAGAATGCCGATGGCTTTGCGGCCAAATTCGGGCTGGGGCCGGGCAACGTGTTCCGAGGGTGCCGCTCCTTCGAAAACAGCGACGACGGATTCGACTTCTGGGAGGCCGGCGAGGGCGTGCGCGTCGAGGATAGCTGGTCGTTCGACAACGGCTACAACCGCTGGAACGATCCGAGCTTCGAGGGCGACTCGAACGGGTTCAAGCTGGGGCATGGCGAAGGCGCCCATGTGCTCATCCGCAATCTGGCCTGGGGCCACCGGGCGCACGGCTTCGATGTAAACGGCAACCAGACGGGCGTCACGCTCTACAACAACACGGCCTATCGAAACCTCGGGCGCAACTTCTACTTCGACGAGCACAACAGCGCCCACGTGCTGCGCAACAACCTGTCGGTCGAGGGCCGGGAGCTGATTTACCCCGAGATCGACGACGCCTACAACAACTGGAATCTGGGCATTCTGCCCACATCGGACGATTTTCTCAGCCTCGACACCACGGGCGTGCGCGGGCCCCGGCAGCCCGACGGCAGCCTGCCCCGACTCGACTTTCTGCGGCTGGCCGAGGGGAGCCGCCTGATCGACGCCGGGATCGACGTGGGGCTTCCTTTTGTGGGGGCGGCGCCGGACCTGGGCGCCTACGAATTCGGGTTGACCACGTCGGTGGCCTCGCAGCGGCCCGTGGCGTTCCGATTGCTTGCGCCCTACCCGAATCCGTTCCGGCAGGCCGTGCGGGTGCGTTTCGAGCTGGCCTCGGCGGCCATGGTGTCGCTGAGCGTCTGGGACCTGACCGGGCGACGGGTGGCGGTGCTGCTTGAGGCGCCGCAGCACGCCGGGGTGCACGAAGTGCGCTGGGAGCCGCTGGTCGGACTGGCGGCCGGGCTGTATCTGCTCGTGCTGGAAGCCGACGGCTACCGGGCGCGACAACCGCTGGTGTATGTGCGTTGAGACGGCGACCCATGCGCGACTCTTCGGATCGGACAGGCACGGGCTACTATCGGAATTTGAAATGGAAATGGAAAAACAGACAGCCGCTATGAAAGGACTCGAGTTGTTTTCACTGGAAGGCAAAAGGGCACTGGTGACCGGAGCCAGTCGGGGACTCGGACGCGCCATGGCCGAGGCGCTGGCGCGGGCCGGTGCCGACGTGGTGTGTGCCAGCAGTCAACTCAGCGGCACCGACGAGACGGCCGCCGTCATCCGGGCGCTGGGACGGCAGGCCTGGCAGGTGGCCGCCGACTTTTCGGACCGGACCGAACTGGAGCGCATGGCCCGGGAGGCCGAGGAAAAAGCCGGACAGATCGACATCCTGGTGAACAACGCCGGCACGATCCGGCGCTATCCGGCAGCCGAATATCCGCTGGAAGCCTGGGATGAAGTGCTGCGTGTGAACCTGGACGCCGTGTTTTTCCTGTGCCAGTACTTCGGCCGCAAGATGATTGCGCGACGCGCGGGCAAGATTATCAACGTGGCCTCGCTGCTGTCGTTTTCCGGTGGAATTCTGGTGCCCGCCTACACGGCCAGCAAACACGGCGTGGCCGGACTCACGAAGGCGCTCGCCAACGAGTGGGCCCGCTACAACGTCCAGGTCAATGCCATCGCACCGGGCTACTTTGCCACCGACAACACGCGGGCGCTGCGCGAAGACCCCGTGCGCTCGCAGGAGATCCTTTCGCGCATTCCGGCCGGACGCTGGGGCGAGCCACCCGATCTGGCCGGCGCCGTGATCTTTCTGGCCTCGAGCGCCAGCGACTACGTGAACGGCCACATCCTCGTGGTCGACGGCGGCTGGATGGCGCGCTGAGACTTCGACAAAAAAAAACGACCGGAGCGCTTCCGAAAGGGCTGGCGAAATCGAACAGAATTTCCGATCTTTGGGCGCGACGGGTGTTAGCGCTTTCATTTTCGGAAGTCAAACGCCATGCCTTCGTTTGAATTTGCCTGGCTCGATCTGGCCGCCGTCGGCCTCTACGTGGTCTTCATCGTCTGGCTGGGGCTCTACCTGGCCCGCCGCATGGAAACGGCCGACGACTACTTCCTGGCCGGTCGCTCGCTCACCTGGTGGCTGATCGGCTTTTCACTGTTCGCCTCGAACGTGTCCTCCAGTACGCTGCTGGGACTGGCCTCGAGCGCCTACGGCACGGGCATCTCGGTCTACAACTACGAGTGGATGGCCACGCTCGTGCTCATCTTTTTCGTGATCTTCATCCTGCCGTTCTACCTGCGCACGCGCATCTATACGATCCCGGAGTTTCTGGAGCGGCGCTTCGACGGGCGCGCCCGCGTGTACTTTTCCGGACTGCTCATCCTGCTCAACATCATGGTGGACACGGCCGGTGCGCTGTACGCCGGGGCGCTGGTCGTGCAGATTCTCTACCCACAGGTGCCCATGTGGCTGGCGGTGGCCGTGCTCGGTCTGCTGGCCGGGCTCTACACGGTGGCGGGCGGCCTGAAGGCCGTCGTCTACACCGACGCCGTGCAGGCCGTGCTGCTGTTGCTGGGGGCGGTGCTGGTGGCCGTGCTCTCGTTCAAGGCGGTGGGCTCCTGGGACGTGGTAACGGCGCAGATTCCGGAGAGCGATCTGAGCATCATCCGTCCGGCCGACGATCCGGTGCTGCCGTGGCCGGGGCTGGTGACGGGGGTCTTTATACTGGGCTTCTATTTCTGGTGCACGAACCAGTTCATGGTGCAGCGTGTGCTGGGCGCGCGCGACCTGAACCACGGCCGCTGGGGCTCGCTCTTTGCCGGACTGCTGAAGCTGCCCGTGCTGTTCATCATGGTGCTGCCGGGCATCTTCGCCCGTATCCTGTACCCGCCCGAGCAGTTTCCGGCGCTGGCGGCCAACACGGACCTGGTCTTCCCGACGCTCTTGTTCGATCTGCTTCCGGTGGGTGTCCGCGGCATCGTGATCACGGCGCTGGTGGCCGCCATCATGTCGAGCGTCGACTCGACGCTGAACTCGGCCTCGACGCTCGTCACGATGGACTTCATCCGGCGCTTCAAACGTCGGGACAGCCACGAGCTGGTCGGAGCCGGGCGCTGGGTGACGGCGGTCTTCATGGCGCTGGCCATTCTCTGGGCGCCGCAGATCGTGCGCTTCCCGAATCTGTGGACCTACCTGCAGGCCATGCTGGCCTATCTGGCGCCGCCGGTGGTGGCCTGCTTCCTGGTGGGCATCTTCTGGAAACGGGCCACGCGCAGCAGTGCCTTTGTCGGGCTGGTGGTGGGGCATCTGGCCGCTGTAGTGTTTCTGGGGCTGAACCTGACGGATCGGCTCATCGTGCAGACGGGACCGCTTTCGCCCGAGCAGCAGGCGCTGGTGGCCGCCGGTGTGCCCGTGCTGCACTTTCTCTACCTGCCGCCCATTCTGCTGGCGATCAGCGTGATCGCCATGGTCGTGGTCAGCCTGCTGCAGCCGCCACCTGCGCCCGAGGAGGTGGAAGGGTTGACCTGGTCGCCGGAATTCTTCCGCCAGGAGTCCCGTGAGCTGGCCGGCCTGCCCTGGTACCAGAACTACCGCATCCAGGCGCTGGGCCTGCTTGTGCTCATTGCGTGGATTCTGATCTGGTTCCGGTAAGGGGACTTACCCGGGGCGTGATCCGGCGGCTGCGGCAGGGCGGACGCAGCTTGCAGCTCGGGGAAGAAAACAGGGCATAGAATTTCGCGCGCATGTACTATAGGAACGCTGATTTACCGATGCATGAGGATCCACCTCCCGTGTAGCGGATGTGATCTGGCGGGCATGATAGGGCGGGCACAGTGGTCCGCCCCTACGGGATAGGGGAAACATCAAGGATTGGTAGGGGCGCACCGCCGTGTGCGCCCGTGCTTTCTCACGTGCACTATGATTTTCTGGAAATCGTATACCATGATGCCGGAGCGCAGAATTTGGTCGAAGTTAACAAAAGATTACGTTTTGATTATGTAACATGCGGCCGCTCTGTGCGCAATGCCAACCGGATCGATCCGTATGCGTTACGTATCGGGACTGCTTCTGGCGTGCCTGCTATGGCCGGCCGTCGTCTTCGGACAGGGGCGCATCAGCGGCCTGGCGTTTGGCGATTTCTATTACATCGCCAGCCATCACGACGAGGCGCTGAAGGATCAGAATGGTTTCTGGTTTCGCCGGATTTATTTCACCTATGATCACGACTTGGGCGACGACTTTGCCTTCCGATTGCGGCTCGAAATGAATTCGCCTGGTAATTTTACGGCGGGTGACGCCGTTCCTTTCGTGAAGGATGCCTACCTGCGCTGGCGGTTCAGTGATCGGCACGAGCTCTATCTGGGCATTTCGCCATCGGCCCTGTTCAATCTGATCGAATCGGTCTGGGGCTATCGCCCCGTGGAAAAGGCGCCGTCCGACCTGCAGCGGCTGGGCTCTTCGCGCGAATTCGGCGTGGCGCTTCGAGGCGAGCTGACCGGCGACGGCGTGGTACGCTATCATGCCACGTTTGGCAATGGCGAAGGGACCCGGTCGGAGGGCTACCGTGGAAAGAAACTGGCGCTGGCGTTGCAGTTCTTTCCGAACGAAGCCTTCGTGGTGGAGGGATATGTGGATTATGCCCGTACGGCTGCGAATGCCGTGACCACCACCTGGCATGGCTTCGGGGCCTACCGGACCGAGGCGCTCCGTGTCGGACTGGTCTACGAGGCGCAGCAGGTCGACGTGGAACGGGGCCGGGATCGTACCCTGCGCTACGTGTCGGGTTTTGTTGTGGGGCGGGCCGGTGAGAAGGTGAACCTGTTCGGGCGGGTCGATCGCCTGCTGGATCCGAACCCGAAGGGTTCGTCGATCGCCTACATTCCGTTTGCCACCACCTCGAAAGCCACGCTCTGGATTGCCGGGCTGGATCTGGCAATGAACGATCGGGTCCACTTTATGCCCAACATCGAGCTGGTTACCTACGATGCGGACGCGCTGGATACCGATGTGTACCTGCGCTGGACGTTTTATGTAACCTTCTGAAAGTCAGATCTTTCATTGCCAAAATAGTCCAATTCGAAACATTCGATAGCCGTTATTCATAACCATATCCGTTCGGATCCTATCTGAATGGCCTTACGAGGCAACTGATGCTTGCGGACGGTTACTATTTCGGGCTTGCGCGTCGTCCTCCGCCCGCGTTACTGATCTTCTAATCCGCGGGAAAGGAAGAACCTATCTGATTCTCGAAGTAACCGTTACGCCAGATTGCCATGTGCTCGATTGTTGGCTGTGTAGCCTCGGAGTCGTCCTCTATTGAAGAAACCCTGTTCTTGCTGCAACACACGCGTCATCGTGGTCCGGATGCAGTGGGCCTGTATGCCGATGGGGAGGTGATTCAGGATGTGCGGTTGGAAGGACTGGCCGCCCGTGTGCAGGGACGACAGGCCCGCGTCAGTCTGGGGCATTGTCGGCTGGAAATTGTCGGGGGGCCAGCCGCGCGCCAGCCGATGGCCAGCTGTGACGGGCGGTTGCGGCTCATCCATAATGGTGAAATCTACAATTATCAGGAGCTGCGGGCGCTGCTGAAGGGGCATCGTCTGCAGACCCGGAGTGATAGCGAGGTACTGGTTCACCTGATCGAATGCTATTACAGGGGAGATCTGGCCGAGGCAGTACAGGCTGCGCTGCCACTGCTCGATGGCATGTATGCCTTTGCGGTAACGGATGGGCAGGCGGTCGTAGTGGCCCGTGATCCCTTCGGGAAGAAGCCGGTCTATTTCACGCCTACCTGGCCGGTGCGTTTTGCTTCGGAAGCCAAGGCACTGGTCGCGCACACGTCGTCCGTCCTGCGGTTGCCGCCCGGGCATCTGCTGGTCATCCAGGAGAACGAAGTGCAGGTGCGGCCGGGGGTAGCGCTGGAGCGCCCGCCCATCAACCTGCGAGAGGAGAGCGAGGCCCTGGAGGCCTATGCCGATGCATTCGATCAGGCGATTGCCAAACGCACGATTGGCCAGCGGCGGGTGGCCGTATTGCTTTCCGGCGGAGTGGACAGCACGTTGCTGGCCAAGGCGCTGGTGGATCGGGGCCTGGAGGTGACCGGCTACTGCGTGGGGCAGCCCGAGGCTTCGGACGTGCAGTTGGTGAAACGGCTGGCGCGCACGCTGGGACTATCGGTGCGCGTGACGGAACTGACGCCCGAGCTGGTGGCCGCCGAACTGCCGGAGATCATCCGGGCGATCGAAATGAACGGTCCGGTCCAGGTCGGAGCGGCCATTCCGATGTATCTGGCTACGAAGGCCGCCGCCCGGGATGGTCATCGCGTGCTTTATTCCGGACAGGCGGCTGACGAATTGTTTGCCGGCTACGACTGGTATCGTGAGGTGCTACAGCGCGAAGGCCCACTGGCCCTGCATGCCCGGCTCTGGGAGGACATTGATGCGCTATATGTCGACACGCTCGAGCGCGAGGATCGTACCTCGATGGCGCACAGTGTCGAGCTGCGCGCCCCCTTCCTGGATCGCGATCTGCTGCGGGTAGCCATGCGGATGGATCCGCGGCTGAAGTTACCGGACGCCAGGGCCGAAGGGAAGTGGATACACCGGCGGCTGGCGGCGAGCCGTGGTGTGCCGGAATGGATTGCTTTTGGAGCCAAGGTGCGAGCCCAGGATGGGGCCTCTGTGGGCGACGTGCTGGAGGAGGTCGCCCGGCGAAACCTGCGTAGTGCGTTGCCCGGCAAGCGGGAAATGTTGTGCGACTATGGCAGCAACTATCGCTACGGCGTCGATCCGGACAGCAGTCCGGCCATTGCCGGTCTGCTCTATCAGGTGACGCGGACGCATCGCATTGCGATTCCCCGCGTGCAGGATGCCCGGCCTGGCTCGGTGCCGCTTACGCGCGATCGGAAGGCCAGGGTTGTCGCCCTGACCGCCAATTGATCAAAGAAAAAGAAAATGCCATGCAGACCTATTCGCTACGTCCCGCCCTGGTGATTGTCGATATGCAGAACTGTTTTATAGCCGAGGGGGGCTCGTTCCACAAGCTGGGATACCGGCGGGATCATTATCAGCAGATTGTTCCGGCCGTGCAGGAGGCGTATCGACGGGCTCGGGCGCTTCGCATGCCGGTTATTTTTTCCAAAGCCGTTCGCGAACGCTCGGGCATCGATCTGCTCGATCGCGTGCACCGCATCCTTCCTCCCAAGCGACTGGAGCGCATTCGCCGCGCGCACATTGCCATCCGGGATACCTGGGATGCCGATATTATCGAAGCACTGCAGCCGGCTCCGGATGATCTGATCGTGGAAAAGCGTCGGGACTCAATCTTTCAGGATACCGAGCTGGAACTCTGGCTGCGTGCGATGCGGGTGGATACCCTGGTATTTACCGGGATCGATACGGCCATCTGCGTGGAGTCTTCCCTGCGGGATGCCTTCAATCGGGGCTACGATGTTGTCCTTCTGGCCGATGCGACGGCGTCGCGGGAGCACGATTTTTACGAAACGACGCTGCGTGAGGTGCAGGATAATTTCGGGCTGGTGCTGCAGGTGTCCCAGTTTTTTGATCGGCTGGAGCGCCAGCGCAATGGACGTTTTCTGTTGCAACGGCCATCAATCCTTGCATAGGAGACGCGGGGATCCTGTTTTCGGCTGAACCAACCGAACGTCCTGCCCCATGATTACCATCCTGGATTACCTTATCATCGGGGGATATTTCCTGGGATTGGTACTGTTCTCCTACATGATCGGGCGCCGATATGCCGGGCGCGCCGATTATTTCCTGGGTGGACGCCGCATGCCGGCCTGGGCAATCGGGGCTTCAATGATGGCCACACAGGCCGGCGTGATCAGCATGATCAGTGCACCGGCCTTTGTGGCGTTGCGGCCGGGAGGGGGACTCCAGTGGTTGCAGTACGAGTTTGCCGTACCACTGGCCATGATTCTGGTGATGGCCGTACTGGCTCGGACGTTCCATCGGGCCAATGTGATTACGGTTTATGAATACCTGGAGCGCCGCTTCGGAGCCGGAACGCGCCTGGCTTTTAGCGCGATCTTTCAGATCAGTCGGGGACTGGCCACGGGGGTCAGCATTTACGCAGCGGCCATTCTGCTCTCGACGATTCTGGGGACATCGCTGGCGGTGGCCATTCTGCTGGTGGGTGGGATCTCGTTGCTCTACACGACCATGGGGGGCATTGCGGCCGACGTATGGAGCGACGTTGTACAGTTGTTTGTCCTGTGGATTGGCATTTTTATCGTGCTGGGCTATGTGATTCACTATGGAGGCGGTTGGGAAAATCTGCTTCCGCTCATTCCCGACGAACGGGTACACGCCCTGAACTGGGCGCATGGCCTGGGCGACGGCGCTACGTTCGGCTTCTGGCCCATGGTGCTGGGTGGATTCTTTCTCTACAGTTCCTACTACGGCTGTGATCAGAGCCAGATTCAACGGGTACTCTCGACGCCTTCGATTGAAACGGCCCGGCGTGCGTTGTTCATCAACGGTATCGGGCGTTTTCCGCTGGTGCTCTCCTACATTCTGGTCGGGTTTTTCTTTGCAGGGTTTCTGAAAGCGGTCCCCGAATTTGCGGCGCTGGTTCCGCCCGAGCATCCGGACTACATGATTCCGGTTTTCATCAAGCACTATGTGCCGACGGGCATCACGGGTGTGCTGCTGGCCGCCATGTTCGCTGCAGTCATGTCAAGCATTGACTCGGCGTTCAACTCGCTGGCGGCGGCCACCGTGCAGGATATCTACGCGCGCTACGTACGGCCCGAAGCGAGCGATCGGCATTATCTGAATATCTCCCGCCTGATGACCGTGGTCTGGGGCCTGCTCTGCACCGGTTTTGCCTTTCTGGCCGGTGGACTGGCACCGACCGTCATCGAGGGCATCAACAAAATTGGCTCGGTCTTCTACGGCCCCATACTGGCCGCTTTCCTGCTGGCTATTCTGAGCCGACGGGCCACCGGGGCCGGCGTGATCGCCGGGTTGCTGGCCGGCGTGGGCATGAACCTGGTGCTCTGGCTGCGCTTCGAGGCCGAGGTGTCCTGGCTCTGGTGGAATGCGATTGGCTGTATCGTAACGCTGGGAGTCGCAGTACTGCAGGGACGCCGGGTCTCCCCGGCCGAGGAGGAACCGATCGGCCGTGAGCTGTGGCGGGAGCTTCGCCGTAACGCGCCTACCTACGGAACACTGACGGCCTATTTTGTGCTCATCGTGTTGATTTCATGGGCGCTGGGTCATTTGGGACGCTGGCTTACCTGAACGGAAACAAGCGTTCCGTATGAAGCCCGGGCCGCCTCGCGCTGGAGCGCCTCGTAGGCCAGGCGGGTAGCCTTCGGGTCGGCACCCGTGGTGACCATTGCTGCATGGCCACGGACGGCTTCGGTCGCGAACGGCTGGGAGCAGTCGGATGGAAGATTGATCCTGAAGACCTGCCCGACACTCCTGCCAGTGCGGCTGAAGGCTACGCGCCGGCGGTCCGGACATACACGGTGACGCCGGCCGGATCCTGCAGCGTGGGCGGGAGCGTGCAGGCTATTTCTTCCGGGACCTGCAGCGCGTAAGCCAGCAGGCCGGTTGCATGGTCCGGCGCACGGCGTCCGCGCGCCCAGATGTTGGCGCCGATGTGGTGGTGATAGCCGTCGTAGGCGAAGAAGCGGGCGCCGGGATAGGTGCGCAGCGTTACGGTCATCCCCAGCCGGCCGGCAAAGAACCGCTCGGCTTCGTCCAGGTCGGGCACGTGCAGGTGCAGGTGTCCGATGCGCACGTCCGGAGGGAGCGGGGCCGGTCGGGCGCCGCGCAGCAGCGCTTCGAGGTCCAGCGGTTCGGTCACCATGAGCGGGCCCCGGCGCGGCCACAGCTCGGGCGGCCGGTCCGCATACAGCTCCAGCCCGTTCCCTTCCGGATCCCGGAAGTAAAGCGCTTCGGAGACGGCATGGTCGGCTGCCCCTTCGAAAAAGACATTCCGGGCCAGCAGCCGTGCGGCCACCGCCGCCAGAGCAGTCCGATCAGGCAGTAAGAGCGCAAAGTGGTAGAGCCCGATCGTAGGCCAGGGACGCAGCGGGGCCGAGGGGTCGGCGATCAGCTCCAGCGTGAACGCGCCGCTTTCCGGCGCCAGCACGAGCCGATCGGTGCCGGATTCCTGTAGCGGCAGCCCCAGCAGTTCATGGTAAAAAACGCGCTGCGTGCTCAGGTCGCGCACGCGCAGCGTCAGCGCGCGAATGCGCGACGGAAAGGTTGCATGCATGGTGTTCATTCTTGTATGTTTTACAGCCCCACCGAAAAAGTCGCTAAAGTTTTCCAAAAGGCCGCCGATACCTGTAAGGGGCATCTCGGCCTTTCGATGGCTGTAAACAAACCGGAAGTATCTATCATGAAACGTCTGACGTGGCTCTGGCTGGCTTTTCTGGGCTTTGCCTGGTGGATCGGGAGTGCGGCATATGCGCAGTCCTTTACCTGGGTAGATCTGAAGGAAACCGAAGTGCACCGGCTGACGGGCGTCTCGGCCAACGGGGCGGTGGTCGTGGGCGTTGCCCGTGACGAGCAGGGGCGCAGCCGGGCGTTCCGGTGGTCGGTGTGGGAAGGACGTCAGGATCTGGGTACGCTGGGCGGCGTGCGGAGCCAGGCGCTGGCCGTGTCGGGTGACGGACGCGTCGTGGTGGGCATGGCCGAAAACGGCCATGGCCATACGCGGGCGTTTCGGTGGACGGTCGAGGCCGGCATGGCGGATCTGGGCACGCTGGGCGGCTCGGAAAGCGAAGCCATGGCCGTCTCGGCCAGCGGTCAGGTGGTCGTGGGCACGGCAGAAGATGGCTACGGACGCTTCCGGGCCTTCCGATGGACGCCGGAAGGTGGCATGGCGGATCTGGGGACGCTGGGCGGCTCGGAAAGCGAGGCGCTGGCTGTCTCGGCCGACGGGCGCGTCGTGGTGGGCATGGCCGAAGACGAACGCGGACAGCGTCGGGCGTTTCGCTGGACGCCGGAAGGCGGCATGGAGGACCTGGGGACGCTGGGCGGCAACTGGAGCCAGGCGCTGGCCGTCTCGGCCGATGGACGCGTCGTGGTAGGCATGGCCGAAGATGCCCGGGGCCGTCGCCGGGCCTTCCGCTGGACGGCCGAAACCGGCATGGAGGACCTGGGCACACTGGGCGGCTGGGACAGCAAGGCCGTCTGGGTCTCCGAGGACGGGACGGTTATTGTCGGCGTCGCTCAGGACAAAGAAGGCGTCTGGCATACCTTCCACTGGCAGGAAGGCAAGATGCGTCGGCTGAAGAAAGTTTACGACGGCCTGCTCTCGCGCGGCTCCACGTTCTGGGGAGCTCCCGTGGTCTCGTACAACGGCCGCTACCTGGCCGGTACCGGCTATAACGCCTCGCACAATCGCGTCGAGGTCTTCCTGCTGGACGCGGCCGGGCTGCTCATGGCGATGAACTGATCTCGGACGAGGCGGCCGCCCGCCGGCGTGCAATCTCCCGGCGCACGACGGGCGCGACCTTCGTGCCCAGCAGTTCAATCGCATGCAGCACCTTCCGATGGGGCAGCGTGCCCACCGTGAGCTGCAGCAGAAACCGATCGTGCCCGAACAGCTCGTACTGGAAAAGTATTTTTTCGATCACTTCCTGCGGACTCCCCACGAAGTTGGCCCCGCGTAGCGTGCAGGAAGCCTCGAACTGCTCCCGGGTCATGGGCGGCCAGCCACGCTCGCGGCCGATCCTGTCCATCTGCAGCTTGAAGGCCGGAAAAGCCGTGTCGCGTGCTTCCTGCGAGGTGTCGGCCAGAAAGCCATGTGAATTGATGCTCACCCGGGGCGTATGGCCGGCCTGACGGGCCGTCTGGCGATACAGCTCGACCAGGGGCACGAAGCGCTCGGGCAGTCCACCGATGATCCCCAGGGCCATGGGCAGGCCCAGCCGACCGGCCCGCACCGCCGAGGCCGGTGTGCCGCCCACCGCGATCCAGACCGGCAGCGGGTTCTGAATGGGACGGGGATAGACGCCCAGTCCGGGAATCGGGTGCGTAAAACGGCCGCCCGGCCAGGTGACATGCTCCGATTCCCGAAGGCGGAGCAGCAGGGCCAGCTTCTCTTCGAAGAGCGCGTCGTAGTCGTTTAGATCGTAACCGAAGAGCGGGAACGACTCGATGAACGAGCCTCGCCCGACCATGATCTCGGCCCGTCCGTCGGAGATGAGATCCAGCGTGGCAAACTGCTGAAAGACGCGGATCGGATCGTCCGAGCTCAGCACGTTCACCGCGCTGGTGAGCCGGATGCGTCGCGTGCGCGCGGCGGCCGCCGCCAGCACCACGGCCGGCGCCGAGACGATATAGTCCGGCCGGTGGTGCTCCCCGACGCCGAACACGTCCAGCCCTACCTGGTCGGCCAGCTCGATCTCTTCCAGCAACCGCCGCATGCGCTCGGCCGGCGAAATGAGCCGACCGGTCTCCGGATCGATCGTACGTTCGCCAAAGCTGTACAGTCCGATTTCCATGATAACGGAGTCGCCTGGTGACCTGTGCTCAGAACTACTGGATTTCAGCTCCTGGCCTGCGTCGGGGCACCTCGACCCATCGCGTTCGCCTTCGCTCAATGCGGACATGAACGCCCGGGTCGATGACCCGGGCGTTCGAAAAATTCCGGGCAATGGTCGCGACGGCTCATCCGGCCGGTTGCAGGGCCGCCCGCTGCGCCTCGAGCGCCTGACGCACGGTCAGCGGCGCCCGACCGGTCACCTCCTGCACGACCGACGTGACCAGGTCGAAAGCGCCCTGCGCCACGCCCTGATACATCGACGTCATGGCGTCGATGACGAAGTCGGGCAGGCCGGCGGCCGCCATGGCCTGACGGTAGGCTTCCGGCGAGACCGGCTCGTAGCGGACCGGCCGCCCGCTCAGTTCCGACAGGATCGCGGCCGCCTCGGCATAACCGAGCGCCTCCGGCCCCGTCACCTCGTAGATTTTGCCTTCGTGAGCCGGGTCGAGCAGGACGGCCGCCGCCATCCGGGCGCAGTCCTCGCGGGCCACGAACCCGACGCGCCCGTCGTCGGCCGGAAGTTGCAACACGCCGGTCTGGAGCGCCACCGGCGCCACCATGAGCAGCGTCTCGGCGTAGAGGTTGTTGCGCAGGAGCGTCCAGGCCAGGCCGCTTTCACGGAGCGCCGCCTCGGTCTCCGCGTGATCGCGCATGAAGCTCACCGGGTTGGTGTCGGCGCGCGTGGCCGAGGTATAGGCCACATAGCGCACCCCTGCTTTTCGGGCGGCTTCGATGGCCTGGCGGTGCAACCTGACCCGCGCTCCGGGATGCAGGTCGTCGGTGCTGATCAATAGCAGCCGCTCGACACCCTCCAGCGCCCGGGTCAGTTCGTCCGACCGTGCGAAGTCGCCCGCGCCGACCGAGACGCCCCGCGCTGCCAGGTCGGCGATCTTCTCCGGGTGGCGCGTCAGTGCCCGGATCCGTTCGGCCGATACGTTTTCCAGCAACAGTTCCACCACGCGACGGCCCAGATGACCGCTTGCGCCGGTTACACCGATGATTCCAGCCATGGTATGCTCCGGTTTTTGGAAAGATTGAAAAACAGGCGCGCAGCGTGCGCGCCCGGGCTTTTTATCGTGCTTTTCCGAAGCGCATCAGCTCCAGAAGTACAGCAGCAGCAGGACCGCGCCCAGCAGGCCGAGATTCTTGAAGAAGTTCACCTGCTCGCCCATGCGCTGCATGGGATCCTGCACGGTCCAGAAGTTGTGCATCCAGGGCGTCACGAACACCAGAAAGATGACCAGCAGCCACAGGCCGAGCCGTACGTACAGGCCGGTCAGCACGGCCAGGCCGCCGGCCAGCAGCATCAGACCCGTCACGATGACGGCCAGCTTGGGCGCCGGCACCTTCTTGGCGGCCGCATACGGCGCCATCTGGTTCAGCATGATGAAGTGGTTGAGCCCGCTCAGGATGAAGTAGCCGCCGAACAGAATGCGTCCGATCCAGAACACGACTTCCATAGGGCACCCTCCAGTTAGTTATTTGTTTCAACAAATAAACGCCTGTTGCTTTGAAAAGTCAAGTGCTTTAGCTTGTAAAGTGTGTAACAAAGTGTTAACGTGTTGTGATGAACGGAGAAGAGCGGTTCTGTCCGGTCTATGCGGCGATCGAGCTGCTGCAGGAGAAATGGACGCTGCACATCATCCGGGCGCTGCTGGAGGCGCCCCGGGGCTTCAACGAGCTGGCGCGGGCCATTGGCGGGTGCAACTCGGCCACGCTGGCCCAACGACTGGAGCGGCTCGTGGAGCTGGGAGTGATCGAAAAGGAAGTGACCTCGCACATGCCGCCCCGCACGCGCTACAGCCTGACCGAAGCCGGCCGCGCGCTGGAAGGCGTGGTGCAGGCCATCGAGGCCTGGGGTCGGCGCTACCTGCAGGTGCCGGGCTGACGGGAAACGTTCGCGCCGCAGCCGCGTGTCCTTTGCGCTGAAGTCAGACGGAGGAGCCGATGTCGGACGGGATGTTTCCGGAGTCGATCGAGGCGGTGCAGCAGGCGCTGGCCGCGCACGACTACGTGGCCGAGCGGAGTCTGGCCACGACGATCTTTCTGGCGCTGCGGATGCGGCGCCCGCTCTTTCTGGAGGGCGAGCCGGGCGTCGGCAAGACGGAGGTGGCCAAGGTGCTGGCCCGTATGCTACGGGTGCCGCTCATCCGCCTGCAGTGCTACGAGGGGCTCGACGTGCACACGGCCGTCTACGAGTGGAACTATGCCCGCCAGCTGCTCGAAATCCGGCTGGCCGAGGCGAGCGGTCAGGTCGATCGCAACCGGCTGCTGGCCGAAATCTTCAGTCCGGACTTTCTGATCGCGCGGCCGCTGCTGCAGGCCGTGCAGCAGAGCCGGGACGGGCAGGCGCCCGTGCTGCTCATTGACGAACTGGACCGCAGCGACGAAGAATTCGAGGCGTTTCTGCTGGAGTTGCTCTCGGATTTTCAGATCTCGATTCCCGAGCTGGGCACCGTCCGCGCCGAGGTGCCGCCGGTCGTCGTGATCACGTCGAACCGCACGCGCGAAATTCACGACGCGCTCAAGCGCCGGTGTCTTTACTACTGGGTCGAATATCCGTCGTTTGAGAAGGAGCTGGCGATCGTGCGGCGGCGCGTGCCCGGTCTGGCCGAGCAGCTGGCCCGTCAGGTGGTGGCTTTCGTGCAGGCACTTCGGCAGGAGGATCTGTACAAGCCGCCGGGCGTGGCCGAGACGCTCGACTGGGCCGAGGCGCTGCTGGCGCTGGATCGCAGCGAGCTGGACGCGGCGACGGTATCGGAAACGCTCGGTGCCCTGCTCAAATACCGGGACGACGTGGAGCTGGTGCAGCGGCCGGAAGTGCAGACGCGCCTGCTGGAGACGGCACGCACCCGGGGAACCTGAGCCATGCGCACCGGTGGGGACATTGCCGCGCGCATTGTGGCCTTTGCGCAGGCATTGCGGCGGGCCGGTCTGGTCATCGGCACCGATCAGGTGCTCGACGCGCTGCAGGCCGTCGCGCTGGTCGGCGTGGCGCGACGTGAGGACGTGCGGCAGGCGCTTTTCAGCGTGTTCGTGCGGCGACAGAGCGAGGCGGCCCTGTTCGATCAGCTGTTCCGGCTGTTCTGGCAGGGACGCTCGCCGATTCCGGAAGAACTGGCCGCTCTGTTGCCCCGGTCGCCTGTGCCGCCCACCCCGCCCCCGGGCATGGCCCGGGCGCTGGAGGCGTTGCATCCGGAGCGTCCCCGCGCCGAGGTCTCCGAGGCCGCCGAGGAGGTGGAACTGGTGCTCACCTACAGCGCCGACGAGGTGCTGCGCCACAAAGACTTTGCGCAGATGACGGCCGAGGAGGAGGCCGCGGTGCGGGCTTTTCTGCGCACGCTGCGCTGGCCGCTGCCGCCCCGCCGCACGCGACGCTGGCAGTCGGGTGCCCGGCGCGGACGCCCCGATCTGCGCCGGACGCTTCGCCGGGCGCTGCGCCATCAGGGCGAAGTGTTGCGGCTGGCCATGCGGCTGCCCCGCTCCAAACCACGGCCGCTGGTCGTGCTCTGCGACATCAGCGGCTCGATGGAGCGCTACAGCCGCCTGCTGCTGCACTTTCTCCATGCGATCACGGGCGGGTTGCGCCGCGTGGAGAGCTTCGTGTTCGGCACGCGTCTGACGCGCATCACGCGCCAGCTTCGCCTGCGCGATGTGGATGTGGCACTGGCCGAGGTAGGCCGCACCGTACAGGACTGGTCCGGCGGCACCCGCATCGGCGAGACGCTGCGCACGTTCAACTACCGCTGGCTCCGGCGCGTGCTGCCCGCCAGCGGCGTCGTGCTCATCATCAGCGACGGTCTGGACCGGGGCGATCCGGAACTGCTCGCGCGCGAGATGGCCCGCCTGTCGCGCAGTTGCTATCGGCTCATCTGGCTCAATCCGCTGCTGCGCTACGAGCACTATCGGCCGCTCACGCGCGGGATGCGGGCGGCCCTGCCTTACATCGACCACTTCCTGCCCGTGCACAACCTGGCCTCGCTGGAGCAGCTCGGCCGGCTGCTGGCTTCGCTGGATCGCCGGACGCCCGGCACCGTTGTTGCGGAATGAGGCTGCGGGAGCCCCCTTCGCTCCTGAACGAAGCATTCGGC
Organism: Rhodothermus marinus; assembly: GCF_009936275.1. NCBI lineage: Bacteria > Pseudomonadati > Rhodothermota > Rhodothermia > Rhodothermales > Rhodothermaceae > Rhodothermus > Rhodothermus marinus. The sequence continues at coordinate 2,927,665 of NZ_AP019797.1, read as the reverse complement.
CCAACAGACGCACGCCGACCGTCCATGACCGCGATCACCCCCGTTCATCTCCGACGACACCTGCTGCCCTTCGGGTTGCTGATGGTGCTGGTCGTCGGGCCGCTGCGCGCGCAGCAGCAGGGTACGCTGCGCATCGTGGACTGGCCCGCTTCGGAAGCCGAACTGGCCCGGGTCGTCGGCGACGAAACAGGCCCCTGGTCGCGCATCGAGGTGCTTCCGTTTCTGGATTCGCTGGTGCTGGGCTACCGCTACGAGGTGGTGGGCGACACGGTCTATGTCGGCTTCACGCTGGCCTGGCATCCGGCCACCTGGGGTCTGTACCGGGGGCACCGGGTGCTCTGGGACCAGATGCCCGACGGCGTGCAGCTTCAGGCCATGCACGTGCGCATCCGGTTTGCTGCTGGCGGACGTCCGGTGACGACGTGGCCGCTGCGCTTCGACAGCCTGGCGCTGGGACCGTGGCCCGAGGTGTTCGAATCGGCCACCTACGCGTTTCCGATCGAGGAAGTCTTCGGACCGGTCCCCCGCGACTCGCTCGCCGCCTGGCTGCAGGCCGGTCTGGCGCCCGACAGCCTGTCGCTCGAATGGATCGCCTTTTCGGTGGCGGAAGACGGACGCCTCACGGCCCGGTCGATCGTGCGGGCGCGTCCGGGTCCGCCTTTCATCGACGTGATCTTCGATCCTGAAGTGATCGTGGTGGAAGGGGCCGGTAAGCGGGGCGGCACGACCGTCGGCCGCAAACCGCGTCGTACGGGGCGCTCGGCCACGCGCACGCGGACGACGGAAGGTCGTCGGAGCGGAAGGAGCAGCGGCCGGGGATGGTCGCGGGGAGGCGAAAAGGATGAGAAAGACAAAGAGGACGAAAAGCACGAGACATTGCTGCCGGCCGCGCTGGCCGGGGTGGCCGCGGTGGCGATCGTGGCCGTGGCCGGTGGAGGCTTCGGTTACAGTGGCAACCTGAAGCGCACGCCGATCGGGGTGACCGGCGGGGTGTTGCGCCCCGACTGGGGCGTGCTGCTGCAGGTGAGCATGAACGAGGCCGTCATGGAGCGCTCGCGCACCGAGCCGGAGGAGCTGGCCGTGCGTCTGCTGGGGTTCAGCGGGTGGCTGACGGGGCGGCTTCAGCCGGCGCTGGCGCTCGGCCTGCGCTGGCGGGAGCATCGGGGCCGGCGCACGACACATCCGGTCATGGTGCCGGCGGTGGTGTTTCGGGCCGACCCGATCGTGCTGGTCGGTGGCGTCGATCTGGTGGGCGGTGGTCCGGAGCTGGGCGTGGTGCTCAACCTGCGCCGGCTGCTGGGGTACTGAGCATGTTCGCCGATCTTTTCGGTTATTTCGGTCCGGTGAAGTCCCCGGCCTTTCGTATCTTGGGATCGAAGCAGCCAATCCCTGAAAGCAGCCGGAGGAAGCCGAAGCCATGTCGTGGAAGCTCTGCGTTTTCGAAGATCAGGAGACGGTGCATCTGGCTCCGCTGGTGCACACGCGTCCCGTGTACGATCTGCGGCTGGGATTGCCCACGCTCCTGGAACGCGCGCTGTGGGCGTTGCGGCCGCCGGCCGCCTACCTGCACGCCCGTGCGACCGTGGCGCCGGTGGCCGCCCGACTCTACGGGTTGCCGGTGAATCCGGCGCAGGTCGAGGGCGGGCTGCTGCTGTGGAACGGGCGGGCGCTGGCCGAGCCCGGCGAGGTGCTGACGCGCATCCGGCGGGCGGCTACCGACCGCGAGCCGCCCCGCCGTTTCGTCCAGGATGGCGTGACGGTGGCCGCCTGGCTTCCGGAAGGACTGCCGCATCCGCTGCCCGACACGTTGCTGGCCGCAAGCTTTCTGGCCGAACTGCCCGAGGAGCAGGTCGAAGGCGTGCGGCTGATCGGGCGGCTCTGGCACCTGATCGACTGGATGGAACGGGACTTTGCCGCGGATCCGGCTACCTGGGAGCGTTCGGAAGGCGCTGAAGATCAGGCCGTGGTGCAGCCAGGTGCCGTGCTGGTGGCCCGTGAGCGGATCCGCCTGGCGCCCGGTGCGACGATCCGGGCCGGTGCCATTCTCAATGCCAGCGACGGACCGATCTACGTGGGGCCGGGTGCCGTCGTCTCGGAAGGGGCCGTGCTGGTAGGACCGGTGGCCGTCGGCGAGCGGGCCGAAGTGCGCGTGGGCGCGCATCTGCGCAACTGCGTGGTGGGGCCGTGGGTCAAGCTGGGCGGCGAGGTGCATACCACGATCGTGCACAGCTACTCGAACAAAGCGCACGACGGCTTTCTGGGTCACGCCTACATCGGACGCTGGTGCAACCTGGGCGCCGGTACCACCTGCTCGAACCTGCGCAACGATTACGGACCCGTGACGCTCTACAACGAGGTGCTGGGTGCTTTCGAACAGACCGGCCACCAGTTTCTGGGGCTGTTCATGGGCGATCATACGAAGACCAGCATCGGCACCACGTTCAACACCGGTACCGTGGTGGGTGTGAGCTGCAACCTGTACGGTCCCGGCTTTCATGCCCGCTACGTGCCGTCGTTTTCGTGGGGCTCGCCGGCCGACGGGTACGTGCCCTTCCGGCTGGAGAAGGCGCTGCGCGTGGCCGAAGCGGTCATGGCGCGTCGCGGGCACGTGCTCGATGAAGCCGAACGCGCCGTGCTCACCGCCCTGTTCGAGCAGGTGCACGCCACGTCGGCGGAGTAGCCCTCCGCCACTTCAAACCTGAGACGCTTTCGGGCGTATGCTCCCGGCGCCATCCACGCAAGACGACCGGGAGCACCTGATGCCGGAGCAAAGCACCACACGGCCGGGCGGGCGGCTGTTGCCGCTGGGGCGGTTCTGGACCATTCCCAATATGCTCAGCCTGCTGCGGCTGGTGCTGGCCTTCCCGCTGGCCTACCTGGTGCTGACGCACGGGCCGTTGCGGTGGGTGCTGGCGCTGGCCCTGCTGGCCATCGTGACGGACTGGTTCGACGGACAGGTGGCCCGCTGGTCCCATACGGTCTCGGACTGGGGCAAGGTGCTCGACCCGCTGGCCGACAAGGTCACGGCCGGACTGGTCTCGATGGCGCTGGTAGCACGGGGAGATCTGCCGCTCTGGTTTTTTGCGTTCGTGGTGGTGCGGGATGCGCTGATCGTGCTGGGCGGCGCCCTGCTGGCGCACCGCACGCGGCGCGTGTACATGAGCCTGTGGTCCGGCAAGGTGGCCGTGACGGTGCTGGCCCTGACCATCCTGGCCGCCCTGCTGGAGGCCGATCCGCCCGTGTTTCGGGTGCTGCTCTGGTCGTCGGTCGTGCTGCTGAGCTATTCGTTCCTGCGCTACGTGGTCCGTTTCGTGCGGGCCTGGCGCGGCCAACCCGAACCGGAAGGCCCGGTCGTATCGGGCCAGACGGTACCGTCGTCAACCTGAGCGAAGAAAAACATGAGGAGCGTGATGGGATTTTTTGATCGGTTTCGGAAGAGAGACAAAGAGCGTCTGGAAGAAGGGCTGGAAAAGACGCGCACGAGCCTGCTGGGCAAACTCGATCGCCTGATCCGGGGCAAGGATCAGGTCGATGACGAGGTGCTGGACCAGCTCGAAGAGCTGCTGATCACCAGCGACGTGGGCGTCAAGACCACGCTGGAGATCATCCGCCGCGTCGAAGCGCGCGTGGCGCGCGACAAGTACGTTTCGACCAGAGAGCTCAACGCCATCATTCGCGACGAGATCGCCCAGCTCCTGCTGGACCACGCGCCGGAGCGTCCGGCCGACTTCGACGCCCCGTTGCCCCACAAGCCCTACGTGATCATGGTGGTGGGCGTCAACGGGGTGGGCAAGACGACCACGATCGGCAAGCTGGCCTACCGTTACCGGGAGGCGGGCAAAAGCGTGTTGCTGGGCGCGGCCGATACGTTCCGGGCGGCGGCCATCGAGCAACTTGAGATCTGGGCAGAGCGGGCCGGCGTGCCGCTCATCAAGCAGCATCCGGGCGCCGACCCGGCCGCCGTGGCCTTCGACACGCTGGCCGCCGCCAGGAGCCGCGACGTCGATGTGGTCATCATCGACACGGCCGGCCGGCTGCACACCAAAGGCGGCCTCATGGAAGAGCTGGCCAAGATCCGGCGCGTGATGGGCCGCCAGGTGGAAGGCGCACCACACGAGGTGCTGCTTGTGCTCGACGCCTCGACCGGCCAGAATGCCATTCGCCAGGCCGAAGAGTTCACAAAGAGCGTCGAGGTAACCGGTCTGGTGCTCACCAAGCTCGACGGCACGGCCAAAGGCGGCATCGTGATCGGTATCTCCAACGAGTTCAAGATCCCTGTCAAGTACATCGGCGTGGGGGAGAAGATCGAGGACCTGCAGATCTTCGACCGCCGCGCCTTTGTCGAAGCCCTGTTCGGAAAAGAGCTGGTCTGAGGTCGGGGACGGAAAAATCCCCGACGTTTTCCGTTCGGCAGCGCTTTTCTCCCGTTGGCGGCGCCCTGGCGCCCGTTGGGGTGGTTTTTCGAAAATGAAAGCCTTCAACCGTCGATCATTGCCACAATAGAAGCCACGTGACATCGTTGGAAAGATACAGAGACAGGGCGCAGCTGTTCGTATCGGAAAGATGCGTTTGCCATTCGCAAAGACGTGCTGGCACTTCGTCGTCGGCCTGTTGCTGCTGGCGGGGAGGGTGCATGCGCAGGCGGAGCTTCCCTTCTTTCTGGAGGCGATCAACGTCCCGGCCACCGCACCGCCCGGCCAGACGCGGGTCGATCTGTACGTGGCCGTTCCCTATCAGACGCTTCAATTCCTGCAGGTCGAGCGCGGCTTCCGGGCGACCTATAACCTGCAGGTAGAAATCTACCGGCTCGAAGGCGCCGACCAGCGACGGTTTGTCCGGCGGGCCGGCTGGCAGCGGCAGGTGGCAGTGCCCGACTTTGCGGCCACGCGCAGCGCCGAGACCCGGGACCTTTCGATGTACACGTTCAACCTGGCGCCCGGCCGCTACGAACTGGTCGTGCAACTTGAAGATCTGGCCACGCGTCGGTTGCTCAGCCGGACGCTGGAGACGCGCGTGCGCAGTCTGGATGCGCCGGTGGCGCTGAGCGACCCGCTCCTGCTGGATCATTACGACCCGTCACAGCAGACGGTGACGCCCCATGTGGGCCAGACGGTCACGGCCGATCGTTCAAGCTTTCCGGTCTTCTACGAGCTGGCCGTGCAGCAGCCGCAGCGCGTGCAGCTCGTGCATGAACTGGTGCGTCCCGAACGTCGCAGCGGCTGGCCGCTGATCGGACCACTGCTGGGCATCGGTCGGAGCGAGGAATACCGGGTGATCTATCAGCATGCCGTCTGGAAGACGCTCACGGCGGGGCAGATCGCACAGGTGCATACCATTCCGCTGCCGGAAGGTCTGGAGGCCGGTGCCTACGTGCTTCGCATCCGCGTGCTGAATCCGGAAGGCGAGGAGCTGGCCGTGGTCGAAAAACCGTTTACGGCAGTCTGGAGCGGATTGCTGGCGCAGGTGCAGGACCTCGACGAAGCCATCGAACAGCTTCGCTATATCGCCAAGCAGAAGGACATCGACTACATCAAAGCGGGCAAGACGCCCGAAGAGCGCTGGCAACGTTTTCTGAGCTTCTGGAAAAAGCGTGATCCCACGCCCGGTACGCCCCGCAACGAGCAGATGGAGGAGTTTTACTACCGGGTGGCCCTGGCCAATCGGAAGTTCGGCGGGCGCCGGCCGGGCTGGCAGACCGATCGGGGACACATCGTCGTGCTTTTCGGTGAGCCGGACTTCGTCGAACGTCGCGAAGGTTCGCAACCGCTGGAGATCTGGCACTATCAGCGGCTGGGACGTCGTTTCATCTTCGTCGACCGTACTGGTCGGGGCGACTTTGAACTGCTCGAACCCATCTGGGAAAACCCTTCGCGGATCCGCTGATTTTCTGGAATCCTTCTTGCCGGCGTATCGTTCGAGCTACGGCAGTAGCCGGTGTTTTTTCGCGAACGCAACCCAGCCGAATCGAACCGTGAGCACCCTGGGCTTCAATACCGGATACGTCGAAGAACTCTATCGCCAGTATCTGGAAAATCCGGAAAGCGTCAGCGAGAGCTGGCGGGAATTTTTTGCCGATTACAGGCCGGGCGAATCGTTCGTCGCCGCCCGGGAAACGACACAGGCTCCGGCCGAGGCGCCTGCGGCGGTGGGGCGTCCGGGAGGGGATGGAGCCGCGCCGGAGGAAGCGGTAATCGAGTTGCCGCCTGAGGAGGTCGAAGAGCATCCGCTGCGCGGACCGGCCGCCCGGATCGTCGAAAACATGGAGGCCAGCCTGAAGGTGCCGACGGCCACGTCGGTACGCACCATCTCGGTACGGTTGCTGGCCGAAAACCGGGCGCTCATCAACGACTACCAGCGGCACGTTGGCGGCGAGAAGGTCTCCTTCACGCATCTGATTGCCTGGGCGGTGGTGCAGGCGCTCAAGGCGTTTCCCAACATGAATTCGACCTTCCGCCGGGACGACGGCACGCCGATCCACGTGCAGCCGAAAACGATCAATCTGGGGATCGCCATCGACCTGGAGCGGCGCGGCAAGCGTATGCTGCTGGTGCCCAACATCAAGCACGCCGAGCGCATGAACTTTGCCCAGTTTCTGGGCGCCTACAACGACATCGTCGCCCGGGCACGCGATGGCCGGCTCGACGTGTCGGACTTCCAGGGCACCACGGCGACCATCACCAACCCCGGCATGATCGGGACGGTGATGAGCGTGCCGCGCCTGATGGCCGGTCAGGGCGTGATCGTGGGCGTAGGCGCCATCGGCTATCCGCCCGAATATGCGGCGCTGCCGTCGGACATGCTCAGCCGCCTGGGTCTTTCCCAGGTGATGACGATCACCTCCACCTACGACCACCGCGTCATTCAGGGGGCCGAAAGCGGCGCATTTCTGGCCTACATCGATGAGCTGCTGCAGGGGCAGCACGAATTCTACGAGCGCGTTTTCGCCGATCTGGGTATTCCCTACCAGCCCTATCGCCTGGCCAAAGACACGACGCCGCTGCTGGGCGGGCTCGAAAACGGCGAAGAGCTGACCATGATTCAGAAGCAGGCGGCCGTGCTCCAGCTCATCCGGGCCTACCGGGTGCGCGGCCACCTGCAGGCCGACATCAATCCGCTCGGCTACGAGTGGAAGTACCATCCCGAGCTGGATCCGGCCACCTACGGCCTGACCATCTGGGACCTGGACCGCCCGTTCGTCACCGGCGGGCTGGGTGGCAAAGATGTGGCGCCGCTCCGTGAGATCCTGGACATCCTGCGCCAGACCTACACGCGCAAGATCGGCATCGAGTACATGCACATCTCGGATCCGACCGAGCGGCGCTGGCTGCAGGAACGGATCGAGCCCGTGCGGGCGGCCGACCCGATCTCGCCCGAGATGCGGCGGCGTATTCTGCAGAAGCTCAACGCGGCCGAGGCGTTCGAACGCTTCCTGCACACGAAATACATCGGCCACAAGCGCTTCTCGCTGGAAGGCGCCGAGTCGCTCATTCCGATCCTTGACACGATTCTTTCGGATGCCGCCGACCAGGAAGTCGAGGAGGTGGTCATCGGGATGGCCCACCGCGGCCGCCTGAACGTGCTGGCCAACATCCTGGGCAAGCCCTACGAGGTGATCTTCTCCGAGTTCGAGGGGAACATCGACCCGAACACCACCCAGGGCTCGGGCGACGTGAAGTATCACCTGGGCGCCAAAGGTGTGCACCGCTCGCCCAGTGGCAACGAGGTCAAGATTACGCTGGCGTCCAACCCGAGCCACCTGGAGGCGGTCGATCCGGTCGTCGAGGGCATGGTGCGGGCCAAGCAGGATCAGCTCCGACGGCGGCGGGCCGACGCGCCGGGCGGCGACTACTACGATGCGGTCATTCCCATTCTGATTCACGGCGATGCGGCCTTCGCCGGGCAGGGCGTTGTGGCCGAAACGCTCAACCTGAGCCAGCTCCGGGGCTACAAGACGGGCGGCACCATCCACATCGTCGTCAACAACCAGATCGGGTTCACGACGGCGCCGGCCGACGCCCGCAGCTCCACCTACGCCACGGACATCGCCCGGATGATTCAGGCGCCGATCTTCCACGTCAACGGCGACGACCCGGAGGCCTGCGTGCGCGTGGCCCGGCTGGCGCTCGACTACCGGCAGGTGTTCAACAAGGACGTGGTGATCGACCTGGTCTGCTACCGCGTCCACGGCCACAACGAGGCCGACGAACCCACCTACACGCAGCCGCTGCTCTACAAGAAGATCGCGCAGAAGCGCTCGGTCCGGAAGCTCTACACCGAGATGCTGCTGCGCCGGGGCGACATGACGCCCGAAGAGGCCGAGCGGATGCTCGACGACTATCAGGCGCGGCTGCAGGAAGCCTTCGAGCGCACGAAGAACCTGAAGGAGCGCGATCCCCGTGAGGTGGTCGAACGGCTTCGAAAAAAGGCCGAGGACGACGCCCCGCTACCCGAGGTGGAGACGGCCGCCCGCAAAGAAGATCTGGAGGCTGTCGTGCGGGCGCTGGTCAACCTGCCCGAAGGCTTCCACGTGCATCCGAAGCTGGAGCGCCAGTTCAAGCGGCGCGAAAGTCTTTTCTTCAAGGAAAAGAAGATCGACTGGGCGTTTGCCGAGGCGCTGGCCTTCGGCACGCTGCTGCTCGAAGGCTCGCCCGTGCGCCTGAGCGGCCAGGACTCGCGGCGTGGCACCTTCAGCCAGCGCCATGCCGTGCTCTACGACCAGGAGACCGGTGAGGAATACATCCCGCTCAACCATATTCGCGAGGGGCAGGCCGAGTTGCTCATCTACGACAGCCTGCTTTCGGAATACGCCGTGTGCGGGTTCGAGTACGGCTACTCGGTGGCTTCGCCCGAGACGCTCGTGCTCTGGGAAGCGCAGTTCGGCGACTTCGCCAACGGCGCGCAGATCGTCTTCGATCAGTTCATCTCGGCCGCCGAAGAGAAATGGGGCCAGCAGTCCGGTCTGGTCTGCCTGCTGCCGCATGGCTACGAAGGGCAGGGGCCCGAGCACTCGTCGGCGCGCCTGGAGCGCTTCCTGCAGCTCTGCGCGCAGCAGAACATGATCGTGGGCAACCTGACCACGCCGGCCAACTATTTCCACGTGCTGCGGCGACAGGCCCGGATGCCCGTCAAGAAGCCGCTCATCCTCATGACCCCCAAGAGCCTGTTGCGGCATCCGCTGGCCGTCTCGACGCCCGAAGAACTCTGGAGCGGGCGCTTCCATGAGGTCTATCCGGCCGAGACCGATCCGGCCGAAACGCGCCGGCTCATCTTCTGCAGCGGTAAGGTCTACTACGACCTGCTGGAGGTGTTGCTGCAGGATGAGAACCTGCGCCGACAGATCGGTCTGGTGCGCGTCGAACAGTTCTATCCGTTCCCGAAGGCGGCCATCCAGGCCGAGCTGGAGCGCTATCGCAACGTGACCGACGTGGTCTGGGTGCAGGAAGAGCCGGCCAACATGGGCGCCTGGTTCTACATGCAGCCGCGGCTGAATGCGATGCTCGAGGCGCTCCACGGCGACTGCAACCGGCGCGTGCGCTACGTGGGACGCCCGGCCAGCGCCAGCCCGGCCACCGGCAGCGCCAAAGTGCACCAGGTCGAACAGGAGACGGTCGTGCGTGAGGCGCTGGCGCTGTAAAATCCCGCGCCGAACTACTGGCATGGCGGCTTTCGGTGATATCCGGAAGCCGCTGTTTTTTTAAGAGCACTTCAGGACAGGGGTGCTGCGGCGCTTCGGTGTCGGCTCCAGTAACGGAAGGCCTGCCACAGGGCCAGGAGGCTGAACAGCAGACTGACGTAGCGGTGCTCCGCGTCGAACAACGCGTGCACCAGGAAGAAAACGCCCAGTCCGGCCAGTACGGTTGCGTTCACCAGAGGCGGTAACTTCTTCGACAGAAAGGCCAGCGGGGCGATGGCAACGATCAGCAGCAGCGGAAGAAGCGAACGCATGGCAGTACATGTCGGGTGAAAAGACAGCAGCTACTGTAAATATAATGCTTTCGAGACTTGCTTCAAACGGCATGGAGCAGTTGCCTTCCTCTATTCTGCCCGCTCTGTCATGCGGCCCTAGTCGTCGAGCGGCCCGAGGTGGACGGCGTTCGCCTGACATTCGGCACCACGGGCAATCTGCGACACAGCGACCTGGTCATGTGGGATCGCCAGACCGAGAGCTGGTGGCAGCAATTTGAGGGGCAGGCCATTGTGGGCCGGCTGGCCGGCTATCGGCTGCGTAGCCTTCCGGCCATGCTGATCGACTGGCGCACTTTCAAACAGCAGTATCCCCAGGGGCGTGTGCTTTCACGGCAGACGGGCTACCGTCGTCCCTGCGGGCGGAATCCTTATCCGGGCTATGAACGGCTGGACCGTCCGCCTCTGCTTCTGCACAAACTGGAGGACGACCGCCTGCTGCCCATGCAGAAGGTGGTGGGCGTGGTGTATCAAGAGCAGGCGCGTGCCTATCCGCTGGCGCTGCTGCGACGGCATCGGGTGGTCATGGACACACTGGGCGCCGTTCCCCTGGTGGTTTTCTGGCAGGACGGGACCGCTGCGGCACTGGATGGGAGGCGGATGGCCGAAGGCCGCAAGGAGGGAAGCGTCGGCGTATTCCTTCGGCAGATAAACGGCCGGATCCTTACCTTTGAGGCACGGTCCGAGGGGTTTTACGACCGGGAGACCGGCAGCCGCTGGACGATCACCGGTCAGGCCGTGGCCGGACCGCTTCGGGGGCGACGGTTGACGCCTCTGGTACACCACACGGTCTTCTGGTTTGTGTGGGCCGTGTTCCAACCGGAGGGTTCTCTGTACACCGAAAGCCAGACAAGCGATGGCCTGGATTGAAATTATTCCGGAAGAGGCCGCCACGGGCGAACTGAAGACCCTTTATGAAGAGATCCGGCAGCGTCGGGGGAAGATCTCGAACATTCTGGCCGTGCACAGCCTGCACCCCGGTGCCCTGCGGGCGCATCTGGAGCTGTACCTGCAGGTGATGTTTTCCCGTTCAGGGCTCAGCCGGGCCGAACGCGAACTGGTGGCCGTGGTGGTGTCGGCCACCAATCGCTGCACCTACTGCGTGCAGCACCATGCCGAGGCACTCAGGGCCTACTGGAAAGATCCGGAACAGGTAGAGCAGGCCGTTCGGGATTACCGAAAGCTGGCATTGCCGGAGCGCACGCGCGCCCTGCTGGATCATGCCGTCAAACTGACGCGCACGCCCGACCGGGTGACCGAGGCGGATCTGGATCGGCTCCGGGCGCTGGGATGGACCGATCGGGACATTCTGGACCTTACGCTGATCGTGGCCTACTTCAACTTTGTCAATCGGATTGCCCTGGGACTGGGCGTGATGCCGACGCCGGAGGAAGTGCAGGGATACCGATACTGAAAGCAAACAAAAAAGCGACCCACCGTTTGCAGGTCGCCGAAAAGTGCTGATCCGGCCTCTGGCTCAGGACTGCTGCGAATGCCGGCGTGCATTGCGCAGCGCCTTCTGGCGCTCGATGCGCCGCCGTTCGGAAGGCTTGATGTAAAACATATGCTGACGGTACTCGCGCAGAATCTTGCTGCGGTTGACGGCGCGCTTGAAACGCCGCAGCACACGATCGATCGGTTCGTTCTCGCGAACTTTGATGCCTACGCCTGGGCGTGCCAAGGTTGCTCCTCCGGTTTGGTTTCGGGATGCCATTCCTTAAATTAGAGCCGCCCGAAAGCGGCAGGCTTTGCAACAAGCAAAGCGCCGGGAGGTTTCGCCTCACCCCCTGTGAAACCTCTGTTAAACGACAGGTTGTCCGGTTGTTTATGGAAAAAGCTTCACAGCCTATCACGCTGGTGCTGGCCACGCGCAATCCTGGCAAACTGGCCGAGTTGCAGGCGATGCTGGCCGGTCTACCGGTTCAGCTCCGGGCAGCCACCGATTTTCCCGGTGCCCCCGAAGTGGAAGAAGATGCGGCCACGCTCGAAGGCAATGCGGCGCGCAAGGCGCGGGCGTTGCAGGAATTCACCGGCCTGCCCGCGCTGGCCGACGACACGGGTCTGGAAGTCGAGGCGCTGGGCGGCGCGCCGGGCGTGCACTCGGCCCGCTTCGCCGGTCCGACGGCCACCGATGCCGACAACCGGGCGCTGCTTCTGGAGCGTCTGAAGGGCGTCGAGAATCGCCGGGCCTGTTTCCGGACGGTGCTGGCCTTCGCACCCGATGCCCGCACGCTCCATCTGTTCGAGGGGATCTGCCCGGGATGGATTCTGGAAGAAGAGCGGGGCAGCGGCGGCTTCGGTTATGACCCGCTGTTTGTGCCGGAAGGCTACACGCAGACCTTCGCCGAAATGCCCATGGAAGAGAAAAACCGCATCAGCCATCGCGGGCAGGCGTTGCGGGCGTTTGTTAGCTTTCTCCGGGAATGGCTGAACGAACAGGATCGCTGAAGATGGTTGCATTAGTGCAGCGCGTTTCGGAAGCTTCCGTGGAAGTGGATGGCCGGATCACCGGCGCCATCGGAACGGGCCTGCTGATTCTGCTGGGTGTGCACCGCAACGATACGGAAGCCGAGGCCGACTGGCTGGCCCGCAAGTGCGCCAACCTCCGTATTTTCCCGGATGAGGAAGGAAAGATGAATCGCTCCTTGCGCGACATCGGCGGCGAGGCACTTGTCGTGTCGCAATTCACGCTCTACGGCGATGCCTCGCGTGGGCACCGGCCCTCGTTTACCGAATCGGCCCCGCCCGAAAAGGCCGAACCGCTCTACCGGTACTTCGTGGAACAACTTTCAAAGGAGCTGGGACGGCCGGTGCCGACGGGCGTCTTTGGCGCCATGATGCGCGTGCGGCTGGTCAACGACGGGCCCGTCACGCTCTGGGTGGAACGTAAGCCGAAGAACGCACTGTCATGAAAGGCGGAGGTGCTATACTTCTGGCGGCCATGTTGCTACTTCCCATGCAGGTACGTGGACAGGCCGATTACGTGCTGATCAACGGCCGGCTCTACACGGTCGATCCGGCGCAGCCGGTGGCCGAGGCCATGGCCGTGCGGGGCGACCGCATCCTGATGGTCGGTACCACCGCGCAATTGACGGCCGCCTATCCCGATGCGCCGCACATCGACCTGCAGGGCCGCGCCGTCGTGCCGGGCTTCATCGACGCACATGCCCACCTGATGGGCCTGGGACTGAGCCGCCTGCGGGCCGATCTGACCGGCACGCGTTCCGTCGAGGAAATCCTGGAGCGTTTGCGAGAGTTTGCGCGCCAGCTCCCCGAGGACGCCTGGCTGCTGGGCCGGGGCTGGGACCAGAACGACTGGCCCGTGAAGGAATTTCCCACCCGGCAGATGCTGGACGAGGTCTTTCCGGAGCGGCCGGTCTGGCTGGTGCGCATCGACGGACACGCCGCCTGGGCCAATACGGCCGCCATCCGACGGGCCAATCCGGCACTGCTCACCGAACAGATTCCCGATCCCGAAGGCGGACACATCGTGCGCGATGCCGAGGGAAGCCCCACGGGCGTGTTCATCGACGAGGCAATGGACCTGATCGCCCGGCATATCCCGCCGCCCTCCGAGGCCGAGCTGGAAGAGGCCTTGCGCCGGGCCGTGGCCGAGGCCAATCGCTTCGGGCTGACGGGCGTGCATGACGCCGGGGCCGGTCTGGCAACCATTCGTCGCTATCAACAGGCCGTTGATGCGGGCACGCTGACGCTTCGGCTTTACGTGATGGTGGACGGCCTCGGGAAAGCATTCGACTACTTCTGCGAGCATGGTCCGCTGCTGGACTACGGCGGACGTCTGACCGTGCGTTCCGTCAAGTTCTACATCGACGGGGCACTGGGTAGCCGGGGAGCTGCGCTGCTGGCGGATTACAGCGACGATCCGGGTAACCGTGGATTGCTGCGCCACGAGCCCGAGGTGTTTGCCGACATGGTGCAGCGAGCGATGAAGTGCGGCTTCCAGGTCAACACGCACGCCATCGGCGACCGGGGTGTGCGGGTGGTGCTGAATGCCTACGAAAAGGCGCTGCGCACGCTCGGGCGCACGGTAGGCCGCCACCGGGTGGAGCATGCCCAGGTGGTGGCGCCGGAGGATTTTGCCCGCTTTGCCGAGCTGGACCTGATCGCCTCGATGCAGCCGACGCACGCCACCAGCGACATGTACTGGGCCGAGGACCGACTGGGCCCCGAGCGCGTGCGCGGTGCCTACGCCTGGCGCACGTTCCTGGAGCACGGCGTGCGGCTGGCCTTCGGGTCCGACTTTCCCGTCGAGTCGGCCAACCCGCTGCTGGGCTTTTATGCGGCCATCACGCGGCAGGACGCCGAGGGCTGGCCGGAAGGTGGCTGGTATCCCGAGCAGCGGCTTACGCGCGAGGAAGCACTCCGCGCCTTTACGCTCGACGCCGCCTATGCCGCCTTTCAGGAGCACGAGCTGGGCTCGCTGACGCCCGGCAAGTATGCTGATTTCGTCGTGCTTTCACACGACATCATGACCGTGCCGCCGGAGCAAATCCTGCAAACCCGGGTGCTGGCCACCTTTTTCGGGGGGCGGTGCGTCTACCACGACCCTGAAGCCGCCGGCCTGTGCCCGGCTTCGCCGTGAACTTCCTTGCGAATCGGACCGTTTATTCGGCCGGATTGCAAGCCGATACCTTATCTAAGCATCAAGTGTCGTAACGATGACCGACGAACTGCAGACACCGGCCTACGCGCTGACGCACCTGAATCCGGAAGGGGGCGTGCGCATGGTGGACGTCTCGGTTAAAGGACTGACCGTGCGGACGGCCGTGGCCAGCGGACGCGTGATCGTACCGCCGGAGGTGCTCCGAGCCATCACCGAAAATCAGGTGCGCAAGGGCGACGTGCTGACGGTGGCCCAGATTGCGGGCATCATGGGCGCCAAGCAGACCAGCCTGCTCATCCCGCTCTGCCATCACGTGAACCTGACGGCTGTCGACCTGGAACTGAAACCCAACGAAGAAACGAACAGCATCGAAATTCGCGCCTACACGAAAGCCACCGGTCCGACCGGCGTCGAGATGGAGGCGCTGACGGCCGTTTCGATTGCGGCGCTGACCATCTACGACATGTGCAAATCGCTTTCGAAGGAGATCGTCATCACCGATATTCAATTGCTGGCCAAGACCGGCGGTGCCAGCGGCGACTACCGAAAGATGCCGGCCCGTTCGGAGTAACTTTCGGCCGGTTGCGCACGTACACGCCGCGTGGTACCTTGTAGCACCACGCGGCTAAATTTTTTCTGGAGATCGCCATGGAATTCCTGTTCTCTTCCGGCCTGATTCTGCTGGTGCTCATCGTGGCCGGGCTGGCGCTGTTCTTCTACTTTGTGCCGGTCGGTCTCTGGATTACGGCCTATTTCTCGGGCGTCCGGCTCAAGTTGCTGCGCGATCTGGTGGGCATGCGGCTGCGCAAGGTGCCGCCGCATCTGATCGTCAAGCCGCTCATCACGGCGCACAAGGCGGGCATCTATCTGGAGACGGCCCAGCTCGAAGCGCACTACCTGGCGGGCGGTAACGTGCAGAAGGTGGTCAACGCCCTCATCTCCGCCGACAAGGCCAACATCGACCTGACCTTCGAGCGGGCGGCCGCCATCGATCTGGCCGGACGCGATGTGTACGAAGCGGTGCAGGTGTCGGTCAATCCCAAGGTGATCGAAACGCCGCCCGTCTCGGCCGTGGCCAAGGACGGCATTCAGGTGCGGGCCATCGCCCGCGTGACCGTGCGGGCGAACATCGAACGCCTGGTGGGTGGCGCCGGCGAGGAGACGATCATCGCGCGCGTGGGTGAGGGTATCGTCTCGACGATCGGCTCGGCCGATTCGCACAAGGAGGTGCTGGAAAATCCGGACCGCATTTCGAAGACCGTGCTCGAGAAGGGGCTGGATGCCGGCACCGCCTTCGAGATCCTGTCGATCGACATTGCCGATGTGGACGTCGGTGAGAACATCGGGGCCAAGCTGCAGACCGACCAGGCCGAGGCCGACCTGCGCGTGGCGCGCGCCAAAGCCGAAGAGCGGCGGGCGGCTGCCGTGGCGCGTGAGCAGGAAATGCGGGCGCTCGTGCAGGAGATGCGGGCCAAGGTAGTCGAGGCCGAGGCCGAGATCCCGAAGGCGATTGCCGAGGCGCTGCGCAACGGCAACCTGGGCGTGCTCGACTACTACAACCTGCGCAACATCCAGGCCGACACCGAGATGCGCCGGGCCATCAGCGGCGCGACCGAGGAGGACGCGGACGGCGCCTGAGCCTACCGGCGATACAACAGCCCGATCGAGGGTTGTCACTCCCTCTTGTATTGATAATGTCTGAAACTCAGGAATTCTTCCCAACTCCAGACATGCTCAGCCAGGCCAATCGCCATAGCTGGCGTGCGGGGCCGATAGCGCCGCCCGCCCGGCAAGCCTCCAACGCGCTCTCGCAACGCCCGATGCGGACGCATCCAGTTGTGCTCGAACAAACAAAGCCGCACCAGCGCCTCCCAGCTCGTCGGCTTCTTCGCAAAAGCATGGGTTTTGCGCGTCAAGGCGTTGAGCCGATCTCGCAACACCCCGTTGAGGCGTTCCGCGTGCACACAGTAGGGACAGGCGACCGGCTCCCCCACGACCGGGCGCACCGCAACACCGACGACCCGCCCGCCCACGCGTCGCTTGACGGCCTGCGTAAGACGCACATCCTCCCGCAGCACCAGCGGTGGACGCCCCCGTTTGCCGGTCGGTTGGGGGCGCGATACACCTGGCAAATGACCCTGCGGTAGACCTTCCGGCCATCACTGACCCAGGGCACACCGGCCTGCGCACGGGTGCGTTGGCGCGTCAGGCGCACCACCTCAGGGGCCAGCTCGTCCTCCGTCGCTCCAAAGGCCCAGGCCACCACAAAGCGACTGGCCCGGTCCTGGCTCAAACATCCCCAACGAGGGCCCACTTCGCCTGTCTGGCCCGACCCTGCTCCAGCATCCGCACACTTTTTTTGACAAAGGACCAAAAGGCGTCCACCTCCAGCTGGCTCAGCTGGAGCTCCTGGACCAACGCCCGGGTAATGGCCTCCGCATGGTCGGCCGCCCGACGCAGCCAACGGCCGATCGTCTCATACTTGTGGCCCGTGATCTCCTCGGCGGCGCTCAAACTCCCCCGCCGCATGACGAGGAGCAGGGCACGGGCCACTTCGGCCGGTGGGGTGCGCAGGCGATACATCGGGGTGCCCAGGGTGAGACCGAAGGAACGGCCGCAGCCGCGACAGACCCAGCGCGGGCGGCCATCTTTATGCCCGTTGCGGACCGTGTGCTTGTCGCCACAACGGGGACAGGGTGGGTTGTCCGGTGATGCTTTTCGAGCCATGGTTCACCTCCTGCCCCTAATTATAATCACTACTGCATAGAGTGACAACCCTGGTGAACAGCAAGCAATGCAAGCAACGCCTGGCTCATGGGATACTTGCCGAGTCTTCGTGCAGCACTTGTTCGATCAGAGGGCGCAGCGCTGGCTGGCGGGCGGCCTCCTGTAGTAGCGTGATGGCCTGGCGCTGTTTGAGAGCACGGGCCGCCGCCATGGCGACCCATGGCGAGGGATCCTGAAGGGACGCCGCCAGCCGTGGAAGTTGTGCTTCGCTGCCGACGGCGCCCAGGGAACGGACCGCTTCCACCCGAACGGCTTCGTCCGGGTGTTGCAGGTAGGGGAGGATGGCTTCCTGATGCGCGGGTGTGCCAGCCACCGTGATCAATCGGAGCAACGCCTGTACCAGCTCGGCCGGAAGGTCGGGATGCTGCAGCAGATCGGCCGCCAGATGCGCTCCTCGTGGATCGTTCAGGCGGTGCAGGGCATCGGCCAGCACGACGCGCACCCATACCGGCCGGTGTTCGTCCAGCAACGCCTGGCGCAGGGCAGGCAGGGCATCAAAGCCCAGCCGGGCCAGTAATGCAGCTAAGAGCGCTGGTGATGTCTGATGCAAACGGGGCATCCGATCGATCAGAATCGGCGCAAGATAGGCCGTCTCTGGATGGGCCAGCTGGCGAAACGCGACCAGGACTACGAGCGGGGCCGGATCGTCCAGCGCCTGAACCAGCAGCTCGGTTTGCGTGTGTCGGCCCAATACGCCGAGAATCTGGAGGCGGAAGGCCCGCTCTTCCGGTGTTCCCCGAAACACTTGCCGCTCCAGTCGGGGCAAATAAGGGGCTGCCAGCGCGTGCAGTCGTTCCAGCTCGCTTCCGGTTACACGCCGGGCGAATCGGTACAGGAATGCACAGAAATCCATTGCCTCTTTGGGAGATACCTGGGCCCATAGGGCCTGGGGCGGTTGTGCATCGGTTAAAACGGCCAGTAAAAGAGGATACCAGCGTTGTTCCCGCTTCTGGCGCTGCCGCTGCTGATAGTCGCGTAGGGCACGTAGCAGCACGGCGGTAATGATGAGCAAGCCGGCCAGCGCACTCAGCCCGTAGAGCATGAGTAGCGCCACCCGAAAGAGCCGATCTCCGAATGTAAACTCCAGTAACTTCTGCAGGAGGGTCTCCAGCATACAGGCGTCAGAGCGTAACCAGTTGCGGCGTCTGTCGATGCAGCAGCCGGCGCACCCGGGCACTCAATTCAACCGGCGAGAAGGGCTTCACCACGTAATCGTCGGCACCCAGCTCAAAACCCCGAACGACATGCTGTTCCTGGCTCAGGCTGGTCAGCATCACAATGGGCACTTCGGCAAAAGCGGGCTGCGCTCGCAGAAAAGCGAGCAGCTCAAAGCCGTCCATTCCGGGTAGTTTGACATCGAGAATGACCAGATCGGCCGTGTGCTGTCGGGCCCATTCGGCAGCTTCGCGGCCGTTAGCCAGGTGCACGACTTCGTACCCATCGCGCTGCAGTCGTATCTGGATGAGGCTGGCAATGTCGGGGTCATCTTCGACCAACAGAATGCGGGGTTTGTGTGTGACATGTTCCTGAATTGACCGAACAGGCGCATCCGCACGCCGTCGCTGCAGGCACTGCTGGCTCTGTTGATGCAGATCCATCAGACGTACCGGCTTGTTTCCGGAAAGTGGAAAGATGCAGGCTGAAAACGAAAGCGTGAGGGGTGGCGTCTCCGCCAGTTTGATCGGCTCCGTCTGCAGGGCTTCCAGGATACGTTCCAGCAGCAGACGGGCCTGGGTTTCGGACGTATCCGGCAGCAAAAGACAGAATGTGTCGGCCTCCCAGCGGCCCACCACATCTCCAGGTCGTAACAGCCGCCCGAAATGCCAGGCAACCTGACGCAGGATGGCATCGGCAATGGCCGTACCGTAGCGTTTGTTGATTTCGGCAAAGCGATCCAGATCGACAAATGCGACGCAGAAGGGGGCTCCGGTCTGGCGATGCAGCTGTTGCAGCCGCCCGAACGTTTCTTCCAGCAATGCCCGGCCCGGTAATCCGGTTAAGGGATCGCTCCCCTGCTGTAGAATCATGCGCTGCAGTAGCGAGGCGACGATGAGCGACAATTCGGCAGGATCAAAGGGCTTTTCCAGTACGTCGTCGGCGCCCAGTGCATAGCATTCTGCTTTGACGGCCGACGAAAGATGCGCCGAAAGCACCAGAATGGGTGTCTGTTGCGTTTGCGGCTGTTGGCGAATCCACAGGATCAGCGAGCGTCCGTCCAGATCCGGCAGAAAAAGCTCGGTGATGATCAGGTGGGCCGACTGCTGTTGCAACCACTGCTGGGCTTCCGTAGCAGTGGCAACGCGATGGATCTGACGATACGGGGTCTGTAGCATGGTGGTTAAAAGATCCGCCAGCCCGTCATCCGGTTCTACGAGCAGGAGGCGTACCTGAACACCGGTCATGCGGGCAGCGAGTTGCTCCAGAACCTTTTTGGTTTCGACAAGAATTTCTCGGACCGGCTGGGTCTGCGAGAACTCTGAGTAAGCAAGAATTTGCTGAATTTCCCGTTGCAACGCAGCAACTTCGGGTTGATTGGCAAAGGGAGCCAGTAGCTGGGCAGTGCGCACCAGCAGACGCAGCCCGGTAATCACCGCCTGCGGTGAACCATTTTCCAGATTCAACAGGGTTACTTCCAGGCTGTCAAGGAGGGCAACAATTCCTTCCTGGGTAGCGGGGGGCAGTGAGGGCATCTTTTGCGGAACACAATGCCTGGGCATTCCGGTAGGACAACAACCGTACAGCAAAGGTTATACCGTCGATTCAATGCGTTTGATTACCCAGGCGGCCCGGATTGCGACGTTTGCGACGACGGGAGCGCTGAGCACGACGCAGGACCTGATCGGCCGCGTGCTCGAATCCATCGACATGGCCGATCCCGAGCTGGTGGCCGAAGAGACGCTCTGTCTGGTGGCCACGGCGACGGCTCGGGCGGCCGAGGTGGGGCTCCGGGAGCAGGCCGAACTGACGCAGGCGGTCGTCCCTGCCCTGCAGGCCCTTCCGTTCACCTATCGCGACTACCTGCTGGGCGGTATGCTGCTCAGCGCGGAAGACCGGACCCTACTGGAAGCGACCGGGCAGGAGGTGTATGGCCGATTGCAGCGCAAGCAGGCCTTCTACGAGGCGCATCTTCCGGCCGGACAGTTCCCTGGCGAGCGGCTGCTTAGGGAAAAGATGGCGCTCTGGATGGGACGGATCAGTCCACCGGGCCTTCCGGAACTCCCGCAGGAGCGCATGGAGCGGCTGGCGCTGGTGCCGGTGCTCCACACGCATCTTCGGCTGGTGCTCTCCTTCTGTCGCCAGGCGGTGGCCGCGCTGCAGGAAGGGTAAGATTTACCGGTGCATGAGAGAGTGCCACACCCCGTGTGGCGGACGTGGTCCGGCGGGTATGATCGGGCGGACACAGGGGTCCGCCCCTACGGGATAGGGAAAACGTCAAGGATCTGTAGGGGCGCATTGCCGTGTGCGCCCGTGCTTTCTCACATGGATTTTCTGGAAATCGTATAACGTCCGTTCAAGAACTCGGGACCGAGGTGCGCACCGTCTCCATCCACTGCTGTAGCAGACGGAAGGCTTTTCCGTCGGCGAGCGTGGCCCGGGCCTGTTCGATCCCGTCGGCCAGCCGGTCGGCCCGGCCGCTCACGTAAAGCAGGACGCCGGCCGTCAGCAGGGCGGTATCCCGACTGGGACTCGGCCGATCGGTCAGAATGCTCCGGGTAATCTCAGCATGGACGGCGGGATCGGCGGGCACTTCGGTATCGTCCGACGTGGCAAAGCCCAGCCTCGGTGCTTCGACCACAAGCGGCTCGGCCGCTTCATCGACCGGATACAGGTGCGTGGTGCGACCCGCCCGGCATTCGATGGATCCCTCGATGCCCTGCACGAGCCAGCTTCCGGGAAAGAGCCGATGGACGGCCGCGCGCATCCGGAGCAGGTAGTTGCGATGGAAAAAACCGGCCACGCAGCGGGAAGCGCCGGCCGGATTGAGGAGCTTTTCCACCGTGTTGAGTGCGGTGCGGAGGCCGAACTGCTGGCGGATGGGCGTCAGCGCGTGCCAGGCCGGCGCGAAGCGGGGCGCGTGCAGGTAACCGATGCCCAGCGTTTCGAGCTGGTGGGCAACGGCCTCGGGGGCCTGCTCGGCCGGAATGCCCAGCGCCTCGAGTACGTGGGCCGGCGTAACGCCCTGCTTGGTGGGCACACCGGGCGCGCCATGAAGCACGACGGGCTGTCCGGCCGCCGCCACGATCAATGCGATGGCCGGGGCGAGCTGGGGCGTGCGTGCCTTGCCGTCGTAGGGCACGCCCAGATCCAGCAGATTCGGAACACGGGGACGAATCTGCTGGCAGAAGGTCCGGGCCGCCTCGACGAAGCCTTCGATCTCGTCGGCCGTCTCGCCCTTGACGCGCTGCGTAATCAGAAAGGCGCCGATCTGGGCAGGGGTGGCCGTGCCGTCGAGCATCAGGCGCATGGCCTCGCGGGCTTCCTCGCGGGTCAGGTCGCGCTTGAGTTTTTCGCCGCGCCCGACGGCCTGCACGTAGGGGATGAAGGCCTGCATGGTTATCCGACGACAAGATTGTCGACCCAGACGCCCTGTGCGTTGATCTCCAGCGTCAGGCGCACCTGGTCGGTGCCGAGCGTCAGCCGATAGGTGCCGGGATTGTGGGGAGTGAACGTCAGCTCGCGCAGCGTGTGGCCCTGCAGTGCCCGCAGCGCCTCGTTGGCCTGCTGGATGGCCTCCAGAATCTGACGGCCGCGTTGCGTCTGGTGATAGAGTGCCCGCAGCGCCTTTTCTTCGTGCGGGCCGTGCTGCTGTCGGATGCGGCCGGTCTGCAGCGCCACCTCCAGGAAGCGCCCCAGCGGTTCGTCCAGCGTTTCGTCCACCTCCCCGGTGGCGACAGCTTCCAGGAGCCGCCGGTACAGGTCACGGGCCCTCGGGTCCGGCATCGAGGCAGCAAAATTTTCCAGTTCCTGTACCAGCGGCTCCCGGGCTGCTTCGGGAATGGTCAGCGGCATGTTAGCGTCACAGGTTCAGTGGGCGTGGCCGTTTTCGTGGTGTCCGTGGCCGACGATGGCCTCCATTTCGTGCTCGAAACCTCCGGTTTCGATGGGGCAGTGGATGCCGCACTCCTTGGGCGCGTTCGTCTCCCACCACCAGCGGCCGGCCCGGTCGTCTTCGCCGGGCTGGATGGGTCGGGTGCAGGGCGCGCAGCCGATGCTCGTGTAGCCCTCGGCGTAGAGCGGATGCGTGGGCACGTCGAATTCTTCGATGTAGGCCCAAACGTCCTCCTTGGTCCAGTCGGCCAGCGGATTGATCTTGATCACGCCGTCGTGGTCGTGGTCGATTTCCACCTTGCGGATGGCCGCCCGCGAGGCCCACTGGTCGCGGCGCAGCCCTGTGAACCAGGCGTCGAGCTGGTTGAGCGCCCGGATGAGCGGCCGCACCTTGCGCACGTGGCAGCAGAGCAGGCGCATCGGGACCGACTGGTAAAAAAGGTTGATGCCGTGGCGGCGCACCATTTCTTCCACCTCCCGGTAGTCCGGGAAGAGCACCTCGAAGCGCGCCTCCGGATAGCGCTCGCGCACCTGCTCGTAGAAGTCGTAGGTGGCCTGGGGCAGACGGCCCGTATCGACCGTCATCACCCGGATGTTCGGCTTCATCCGGTAGGCCATGTCCAGGATCACCATGCCGTCGGCCTGGAGCGCCGTGACAATGGCAATGCGATCTTCGTCGAAGGTCTCCAGCGCCCAGGCGATCACGTCCTCCGGCTCCTGATCGTCGAGCTGGAGCGCGATTTCGCCGATTTCCAGGTCGTCAAACAGTGGCTGGCGTGCCATGGTCTCGTTCGGGTTTGGTCTACGACTTCCTTAACCACCGGACATTGCCATGAGAATGAGCAGCTCGTCGCCCGGCTTGAGCGGGGTGTCGAGCCCCTGGAGGCCCTGAATGTCCTCTTCGTTCACGTAGAGGTTGAAGGCTTCGTTGACCTGGCCGTCGGGCGTGAGCACGGTCTCCTTCAGTCGGGGATAGCGACGGCCGGCCTGCTCGAGCGCGACGCGCACGGTGGGGGCGCGCACTTCGATGACGTCGCTGCCGTCGGTCAGCTCCAGCAGGGGACCGGGGATGCGGATGAGCGCCACGTCGGCCGCCTCCACTTCCTCGGCCGTCACTTCGCCCAGGGCGATGGCCTGCAGCTCCTCGTTCGTGTGGGCTTCGCAGAAGGCCTGGAACGTGTAGTGGTCGCCCAGGCGGCGGCGCTCCTGCAGCCAGGCACCCACCAGCCGGACGATGGCCTGGCTGATCTCCTCGGAGGGAATGCGTCGAAGGATGGGGCGACCGATGGCGGCGTGCACGCCCAGTCCGCCCCGCAGCGTCACGTCGTAGGCTTCGATCTTCGTGCCGTTGGGGCCGGCCGTGCGCGTGCCCTGCAGCCCGATGTCGCCCACCCAGTGATGGGCGCAGGCGTGCGGGCAGCCGTCCATGTAGATCGTCAGGTCCTGCACTTCGTCGCCGAAGTGGGCTTCCAGCTCGGCGATGATTTCGTCGAGCTTTTCCTTGGTTTCGGCGACGGAGTAGTTGCAGAACTGGTGGCTGGTGCAGGCCGTCGAGGTGCCGTAGAGCCGATGGCGCTCGATGGGGAAGCCCACGGCCCGCATCTGGTCGAGCACCCGGGCGAGTCGATCTTCCGGAATGTTACCCAGGATGAAGTTCTGCTCGCGCGTGAAGCGGATGTCGCCGCCAACGTCTTCCAGGATGTCGGCGATCTGGCGCAGTTGCGTGCCGGTCACCCGTCCCGAAGGCACCGGGAAACCCGCGTAGTAGAAGCCTTCCTGCTTCTGGCGATGGATGCCCAGATGGTTGCCGCCGGGCACGGGATCGGGCGCGCGGAAGTCTTCCAGTTTGCGGCCGAGGCGCTCCTCGACCATCTCGCGCACGCCTTCCGGGCCGTAGTCGTCCACCAGAAACTTGATGCGCGACTTGGCCCGGCTCAGGCGGTAGCGCAGGTTGTCCTGCCAGACGTCCGTGATGGCGGCCAGCACCTCGACCGCCTCGTTCACGGGCACGAACACGCCCAGGTCACGCGCCAGGCGCGGCGTGGCCGACAGGCCGCCGCCCACCTTGACGGCGAAGCCCGGCCGCCCGTCTTTGATCACGCCGATCAGCGCGATGTCATGGATTTCCGGGGCGTTGCACTGGTGGGGGCAGCTGCTGATCGTGAATTTGTGCTTGCGGGGCAGGTTGGAGTAGTCCGGGTTGCCCCAGAAGAAGCGGGCGGCTTCTTCGATGACGGGCCGGACGTCGAACAACTCGTCCGGGTTGATGCCGTTGACCGGGCAGCTGGTGATGTTGCGCACCGTGTCGCCCTCGGCACCCACAGTGGTCAGTCCGGCCCGGCCGATGGCTTCCAGCACCTCGGGCAGTTTGTCCATGGCCACCCAGTGGAGCTGGATGCCCTGGCGCGTGGTCAGCTCGCCGTAGTCGCGGCCGTAGCGTCCGGCGATCTCTCCGATGGCCCGGAGCTGGTCCGGACGCAGCAGACCACCGGGCACCTTGATGCGCACCATGAAGGTGCCTACCTTGGGCTTGTCGTGCGCGATGCCGTACCAGTAGAGGCGCACGATGTCTTCTTCGGGGATGGCTTCGTAGCCGCGTTCGATCAGCTCCGGGAGCTCCTCGACGACGCGCAGCGGGGGACGCTCCTGCTTGAGGCGTTCGATGCTGTTGCGCTTGAGTACCAGCTCCCAGTTGAGTTCCTGGGCGCGCCGCCCGTAACGGACAAAGGTTTTCGTCTCCGACATAAGGCTACAGGGCTTTGGTGAACCGTGGGGAAAATGCACACGAACGGCTATGCCGCCGGAATGCACCGAGGAAGCGTAACCTGCGCAAGGCCACCGATCCGGAAGGCTCGACGTTTCCGCTTTACGTCAGCGGATACAGGTACAGGGAGATAGAATACTCCCGCAGGTGGTGAAAAAGGGGGAAGAAGCCTTCAGACCGGGGCAGAGCGAGAGGCGATCAGCCCATACAGCAACATCGACCAGCCACCTGCAGCATGGCTGCGGTCCGGAAAGGCCAGCAGCGCCGCAATGCCTGGTGCCGTGTGGTTGGCCGATGCGTCATGGCAAGTGCTCGTTTGAACCGAACGCGCTAAAGATAAGAACCGAACGTCGGCTCGTCAATGTTCAGTTTGAAACGGCCAACGCCCGGTATCCAGACGGGTTCCACGGGCCGGCTCGGGATGGTGTGTTAAAAAATGTTAAATGGGGGGCTGGGCAAACGCCTGCACGGCCGGTAATGGAACCCCGGTGGAGTGGACTCGTTCATCAGCCCCCCGGTGCGAGGGGCGGTTTGTGAAAAAATAAGGTCGGGGAAAACCGGGTTTTACAAAGATCGTTCTGCTGCGTAATTTTTGTTGTTCCTCCTTCAGGAAAGGGCCTGCTGCCACCAGGTGCGATCCTGAACCGCAACGCCCGCGTTCTTTGAATGCGTTTTTTCACGAGGCGTCCTGCAGCAGCGGGATGCGCTCGTGATGCGCTAGCGGCTGGTGAGTTCGTAAGCTAAAGAGGACGCGTCTGTAGCGTGGCCGAGCGTCTTCCGGCGTCCTCCTACCCTTCGCTCACCAGGACTGCGGTTGTATGGGGTGCCTCCATGTGGAGGCATTGATTGTTCACCATACAATGTTTCCCCGTTTGTGGCAGACGGGGGGTGCAAACCAAAAGGAGGGTAGCCGATGCAAGCACTCGGAAGGCAGATCTTGGTCGAGTTCTACGACTGCGACCGAGAGGTGCTCAACAACGAGGCCCTGATCCGGGAGATCTTAATCGAGGGCGCTCGTCGGTCCCGTGCCACCGTCATCACCGACACGTTTCACTCCTTCAGTCCCCACGGCGTCAGTGGCGTCGTGGTCATTGCTGAGTCGCATGTAGCCATCCATACCTGGCCGGAGCACGGCTATGCAGCCGTCGACATCTTTACATGCGGCGAGACCATCGATCCCTGGGTCATCCAGAAGTACCTGGAGGAGCGGTTCAGGGCACGGAACGTTTCGAGCATGGAACTCAAGCGGGGGCTCTTTCCGGAGCGCGTGCCCCACAAGCCCGTGCTCGAAGAAGCTGCCGTCTGAAGTAGCTCAGCCTTCCACAGGATGGACCAGCGGCGTGGTGTGACCTCTTCGCGAGAGGCGCATCATGCCGCTTTTTCTTTAAGCGGAGAACCGTCATGGCATCGCCTAAGCAACATCAGCTCCAGTATACCGAATTCTGGCAGGCACGCACCGGACTGACCTTCGGTGTGGAGCGCATTCTGTTCAATCGGCAGAGTGCCTATCAGCATGTGCAGGTGCTGCAGACCGATGCCTTTGGCCGGATGCTGACGCTCGACGGCCTGGTAATGCTTACCGAGCGCGACGAGTTCGTCTATCACGAAATGATCAGCCATCCGGCGCTGTGTCTGCTGCCGCGGCCGCGTCGCGTGCTGATCGTTGGCGGTGGAGATGGCGGGACGCTCCGCGAGGTGCTGCGCTATTCGGAAATCGAGCAGGTGGACCTGGTCGAGATCGACGAGGTGGTGATCGAAGCAGCCCGCACCTGCTTCCCGGAACTCAGCATCGCCTTCGACGATCCACGGGCCCGTCTGCACGTGGCCGATGGCGTGGCCTTCGTGCGGGAAGCGGCCCCGGCCACCTACGATCTGGTCATTGTCGATTCGACCGATCCGGTGGACTTTGCCGAGGGGCTGTTCGGCGAGTCGTTCTACCGGGACTGCGCCCGCATCCTGACCGACGAAGGCGTGCTGGTCACCCAGAGCGAGTCGCCCTTCGACCACACGTTCCAGGCGTCCATTCAGGCGGCGCACGCCATGCTCGGGCGGATTTTCCCGCGGGTGCACATGTATCTGGCGCACATCCCCACCTATCCGATGGGTCTCTGGTCGTTCACGCTGGCCAGCAAGCGGCTGCATCCGGTGGAGGATTTCGATTCGGAGCAGGCGGCGCGCCGGCTGGCGCCGTTTGCCGATCGGCTGCGCTACTACAACGTGGAGTTGCACCGGGCCGCCTTTGCCCTGCCGAGCTTCGTGCGGCGACTTTTTACCGAAGCGCCCTCGGCTCATCCCGAGTCGCTCCACAGCGACGACATGGGATAGCGAAGGACCAGAAAGCCCTCCAGCAGCCGCCGGTCGAAGTTGATGAACCCGTTGACCAGGTAGACCTCTTCGGCCGTGCAGTTGTAGAGGAATTTGACCTCGCGTTTGCTCCGGCGTCGGTCGATCGTCAGAATGGCGCCCACCAGGCCACGGTGGCCGCGTCCCACGAACAGATCGACCGGTTCGCCGTCGCTGCTGCGCGTGCCGTTGATGTAGCCGTAGTCGATCGGGTAGATGATTTCCGGAAAAAGCGGGTGTCGGCTGCGATAGGGGCGGTCGATGGTCCAGCCGTTCTGCCGGATCAACTGCTCCCAGGCCTCCCAGTGCAAACTGCGAGCGAACAGTTCCAGAAACGCGGGGCTGTAGGCGGTCGGTAGCATGCCGGTGAAGCTTTTTGCCATTGCAAAAAGCTAAAGGTTGTCGGATTTTACGAGCAATCGGTATCAGAACACTTCACGAACATGCACGGACGTTTGCGCTGGCTCTGGGTGCTTTTACTGGTCGGCTGCGCTTCGACGGGGCCCGTCCGCGAGTGGCAGACCGACGAGGCCGCCTATTTCGAAACGCGCCGGATCGATACCGGACTCCGCCTGGGGACCGGGGGATATGGTAGCGGGACGCCCGTTTATCTGGTGGCGCAGGTGCGCTGCCCGGGCGGTGACTGTGAGATGGCTACGGTGGAGCTCCGGCTGGTTACGGGCTCCGATGCGGTGCCGGTTTACCTGGAACGGCGGGATCTGGTGCTGAATGCCGATGGGGCCAGCTGGCGCTGGGAAAGCGCGCAGGATCCCCGCTACGCTCCGGAAAGCACACCCGTACGAGGTCTGCTTGTGCAGGTGCAGACCAATCCGCAGGTGCTGCGACAGCTGGCCGAAGCGCAGCAGGTGACGGGCAGCGTGGGAGGGCTTTCTTTTCGACTGGGCTACACGGAGCGGGCCGCGCTCCGGGCGCTGGTGGCTCGCCTGGAGGCGGCGTTGCAGGGCTCCTGATTCAGGAGCCTGAGGCTTCCGTCTCCGGCAGCACCACGCGAATGTGCAGCTCTTCGAGCTGTTCGGGCGAGACCTCGTCGGGCGCGTTCGACATCAGTTCCTGCCCGCGCTGCGTTTTCGGGAAGGCGATGACGTCGCGGAGCGAGCCGGCACCGGCCAGCAGCATCACGATGCGATCCAGGCCCAGCGCGATGCCGCCGTGTGGCGGGGCCCCGTAGCGAAAGGCGGTCAGCAGGAAACCGAAGCGCCGCTCGGCTTCTTCCGCGTCGATGCCCAGCACACGAAACATCCGGCGCTGGATGTCCTGCCGGTGGATACGGATCGAGCCGCCGCCGATCTCGTTGCCGTTCAGCACCAGGTCGTAGGCGCGGGCGCGCACGCGGCCCGGCTCGGTTTCCAGCAGGTCCAGATCGTCCGGGTGCGGCGAGGTGAACGGATGGTGCATGGCGAAGTAGCGCCCGGCCTCCTCGTCCCATTCCAGCAGCGGAAAGTCGGTGACCCATAGAAAGTGCCAGGGCGCCTGGCCGGCCGGCGGGACCAGATTCAGCTCGCGGGCCATGTGCAGGCGCAACGCACCGGCCTGCAGGTACACCTGCGGTCGGGGACCGGCCAGCAGCAGCACCAGGTCGCCCGCCCGGGCGCCGAGCTTCGCCACGGCACGCTGGACGTACTCCGACGGGAGCACGTGCTCCTTGACCGAGGAATAGATCGGGCCGCCGTCGGAAGGTAGCTTGAAGTAGACCAGCCCGCCGGCGCCGATCTGCTTGCGCACGATGTCTTTGTCCAGGCGATCCATGTAGCCCCGGCCCTGGTCGCCCATGCCCGGCACCACCAGCGCCACGATTTCGCCGCCCTGCTCCAGAACGCTTTCGAAGACCCGGAAGCCGGAGCCGCGAAAGACCTCGCCGATTTCCTGCAATTCGAGCCCGAAGCGCATGTCCGGCTTGTCGGAGCCGAAGCGCCGCAGCGCCTCGTCGTAGGACATGCGCGGGAAGGGGCGCGGCAGTTCGACGCCCAGTGTCTCGCGCCAGATCGCCTGGATAAGCCCTTCGATGAGTTCAAAAATCTGCTCCTCGGTGGGGAAGGTCATCTCCACATCGATCTGGGTGAATTCCGGCTGGCGATCGGCGCGGAGATCCTCGTCACGGAAGCACTTGACGATCTGGAAGTAGCGGTCCAACCCCGCCACCATCAGAATCTGTTTGTAGAGCTGCGGCGACTGGGGCAGCGCGTAGAACTTGCCCGGGTGCAGGCGGCTGGGAACCAGAAAGTCACGGGCCCCTTCCGGTGTCGATTTGGTCAGCACGGGCGTTTCGACTTCGACGAACTGATGCGCGTCGAAGTAGCGTCGGGTGATCAGATAGACCTGGTGGCGCAGCAGCAGGTTGCGCTGCAGTTCGGGCCGCCGCAGGTCAAGGTAGCGGTACTTCAGGCGCAGCTCTTCGCTGGTCGTGGTGCGCTTTTCCTCGTGGGCCGAAACCGGAAACGGCAGCGGCTCGGAGGTGTTGAGAATGATCAGGTCATGGGCGCGGACCTCGACTTCACCGGTGGCGAGCTTGGGGTTGACGGTCTCCGGCGAGCGCTCGCGCACCACGCCCCGCACCGAGATCACGTACTCGCTGCGCAGACGGTCGGCCAGTCGATAGGCCGTCTCGTTGTCCTGTGGAGAAAAGACGATCTGGGTAAGCCCGTAGCGGTCGCGCAGGTCGATGAAGATGACGCCGCCCAGGTCGCGCCGCGTATCGACCCATCCTTTGAGCACGACTTCCTGGCCGACGTGTGCGCGTCGGAGTTCGCCACAGGTATGCGTGCGCGGGCCGTGCAGATCACGGCCGAGCGTGTGCCCGTGCTGGTCGCTCATGCGATTTCCTACGCTGGATGGTTTGTCCCGGGACAAGCTACACAACCGCGCGAATATACGGCCGAGGCGGCCGATTTCATAGCGAATACCTTCTAAAAAACCGGGCGTTCGGGTTTGGCGGCCTTTTCGCTTACTTTTTTCCCGGAGATTTGCTAAGCTTAGCCGCTATGAGTGGATGCTGTAACCAACCGTGGGATTGCAACCATGCATAGCAAACCGGAGGGTATGGCCGCGGGGGCTTCGGCGCTGGTAAACGGCAAGTCGTTTTTCGGGCATCCGCGCGGCCTGGCTACGCTCTTTTTTACCGAACTCTGGGAGCGCTTCAGCTACTACGGCATGCGGGCGCTCCTGGTGCTGTTCATGACCACGGCCGCTACGGCCGCCAACCCGGGCCTGGGCTTCGACGTGGGCACGGCCACGGCCGTCTACGGCCTGTACACGTTCTTCGTGTACGTGCTCTCGCTGCCCGGCGGCTGGCTGGCCGACAAGCTCTGGGGACAGCGCCGGGCCGTTTTTATCGGGGGTATCATCATTGCCATGGGACACTTTTCCATGGCCATTCCCCTGAATGAAACTTTCTTCCTGGGCCTGGCGCTCATCGTCATCGGCACGGGTCTGCTCAAGCCCAACGTGAGCACGATGGTGGGCGAGCTGTACCCGGAAGGCGGGGCGCGGCGCGACGCAGGCTTTTCGATCTTCTACATGGGCATCAACATCGGTGCCGTGCTCGGTCCCACGCTGTGCGGTCTGCTGGGAGAGGGCTACAACTGGCATCTGGGCTTTTCGCTGGCCGGCATCGGCATGGTGGCCGGGCTGATTTCCTACAAGCTGGGCGAAAAGTACCTGGGCGAGGCGGGACTTTTCCGGCCGGCGCCCGGTGAAGATGAGGCGGTGCTGGCACAACGGGCCCGACGTTTCTACACGGGAGCCGGGATTGCCGCCGCCGTGGTGGTTTTCTGTGGCTATCTGCTGGCCACCGGACGCTTCCCGCTTTCGCTGGAGGCGCTGGCGCAGAGCCTGGGCGTGGCCGTGGTGATCATCACGCTGCTGTTTTTCGCCTACATCTTTTTCTTTGGCGGCCACACGGCGCTGGAAAAGCGTCGACTGATCGTGATCCTGTGGCTGGTGATTCTGGCCGGGCTGTTCTGGTCGGGCTTCGAGCAGGCCGGCTCGTCGCTGAATCTGTTTGCGCGTGATCTGACGGATCGTCGGTTCGGCGACTGGGAGCTTCCGGCCAGCATGCTCCAGAACATCAACCCGCTGTTCATCATCATCTTTGCGCCGGTTTTCGGATGGCTGTGGACCTGGCTGGCGCGGCGCAATGCGAACCCCTCGATCCCGGTCAAATTCGCGCTCGGGTTGCTGGGGCTGGCGGCGGGCTTTTTCGTACTTTCCTGGGGAGCGGCGCACGCCACGCCCGAAAATCCGGTCTCGCCGGCCTGGCTCGTGGTGACGTATTTTCTGCATACGGTGGGCGAGCTGTGCCTGTCGCCGGTCGGGCTTTCGTCGATCACGAAGCTGGCGCCGCGCGGCCGCGTGGGGCAGATGATGGGCGTCTGGTTCATTGCGGCGGCGCTGGGGAATCTGTTTGCCGGGCTGGTGGCGGGGCAGCTCGAGACGCTGATGCCGGCCGAACTTTTCCGCAGCGTGGCGATGTTCACCGGCGCAGCCGGCCTGATCGCGCTGCTGCTGAGCCCGGCCGTCCGTCGGCTGATGGGACACGTGGATTGAGCAAAAAACCGACATCTGATGGAAACCAGAACGTTCACCGAAGCCGAAACGCTGGTCGTTCCGATCCAGCGTTTGCCGCACGCCGAAGGGCTGGAGCTGCCCGCTTACGCGACGGCCTACAGCGCCGGGATGGATCTCCGGGCGGCCGTGCCGGAAGACGAGCCGCTGGTGCTGGAGCCCGGGCGCTGGGCGCTGGTGCCTACCGGGCTGGTGCTGGCACTGCCTCCCGGCTTCGAGGGCCAGGTGCGGCCGCGGAGCGGACTGGCCGCCCGACATGGCGTGACCGTGCTGAACAGTCCGGGCACGATCGACGCCGACTACCGCGGCGAGGTCAAAGTACTGCTCATCAACCTGGGGTCGGAGCCGTTTGTGATCCGACGGGGCGAGCGCATCGCGCAGCTCGTGGTGGCGCGGCACGCACGGGTCACGTGGGACGCGCGCACGTCGCTGGACGAAACCGAACGTGGCACCGGCGGCTTCGGCTCGACCGGCAGGCACTGACGCGTCGCGCAGGGGGAGCCGTACGGCTCCCCCTGCGCCGTTTGGCAGGCGGAGTCTGGAACGCTTACGTCCGCCGTACGATCTGCAGGCGGCGCCAGTGTGCCCGGTAGATCAGCCCGGCCAGCACGAGCAGCACCAGGTTGACCAGCAGCCCCCGGATGGCCTGTCGCTGCATGCGAAGGCGTTCGGTCTGCTGCCACGTCTGCTCGTAGGAGCGAGGCGGCTTGAGCATGGCGGTCGAGTCGGCCGGCTCGGGAGGTGGAGTGAAAACCGGCGGTGGTGGATCGGGCAACAGCAGATTCAGCCCGTGCCGTACCACCTGCACCCCGCCGACGAGGACCAGCACCAGCGTGATCAGGCAGACCAGCGACAGGTACAGTTCGCGAAGATCTGGTGTAGCCATAGCGTTCGTGCCGGGTGAAACGCCTTGAAGGACGGCCCTGTCGTATTTTGAAGCCGATCGATCCCCAAGATACGAACCGATGGGCTTATGGCTGAACGTGCGGCAACCTCCCGCAAAAAGCATATAGCAATCGCCGGTAATATCGGGTCCGGAAAGAGTTCGCTCACGAAGGTGCTGAGCGAGTACTTCAAGTGGGAAGCCGTCTATGAGCGCGTGGACGACAATCCTTACCTGGCCGATTTTTACAACGACATGCGGCGCTGGTCTTTCAACCTGCAGATTTTCTTTCTGTCGAGCCGCTTTCGCCAGCAGCGCCAGATCGAAGCCTCGCCGCATTCGGTGGTGCAGGACCGATCGATTTACGAGGACGCCGAAATCTTCGCCCGCAACCTGTACGAGATGGGGTTGATGTCGCAGCGCGACTACGAAAACTACGTGGCGCTGTTCGAAATCATGACCTCGTTTCTGAAGCCGCCGCATCTGCTGATCTACCTGCGAGCGTCGGTGCCGACGCTGGTGCGGCACATTCAGGCGCGCGGGCGGCCTTACGAGACGGCCATCCGGATCGAATACCTGGAGCGGCTCAACCGGCACTACGAGGACTGGATCGCCCGTTACGATCTGGGACCCAAGATGATCATCGACGTGGACGAGCTGGATTTTGTGAACAGGGAGGAAGATCGGCGGGAGGTGATCCGTCGTGTGGAAAGCCGGCTGTTCGGCCTGTTTCCCGATGAATGAACGGGCGGTATGGATCGGGCTGGCGCTGCTACTGGCGTTACCGGCCGCGGCGCAGGTCCCGGCCGACACGGCCGGTGGGCGCCCGCCCGTGGGTTTTGGACGCATCCTGTGGGGCGAGGCCGTGAGCGACACGCTGCCGGCCCGTCTGCCGCTGCTGCACGTGACGGATCTGCTGAGCCGACAGCCGAGCACCTTCACCTATGCCTTTCGGCTGCTGGGCTGGCCCGAGGGGTGGAGTCCGGACGGCCTGCCGCCGCATCTGATCGGCCTGCGCCTGGACGGCCGCCCTTTCGAAGATCCCGTTACGGGACGCCCAGCCTACGAACTGCTTCCGCTTTTTTTTCTGAACCCGATCCGGAGCGGAACGCCTGTCGATGGGGCGCCGGAGACGGTCCATACCGAGCTGCGTCCCTACGGAGCGCCACGGCCGCTGACGGAGCTGCGCTACCGCACGGGCGGCGACGGACTGCAGAGCATCATGGCGCTCCACGTGCAGAACCGGCGGCTGGCGCTCGGGGGACGGCCGGGCTTGCTCCAGCTACTCTTTGGCTATGGCGGTCATGCCATGCAGGGGGCCTATCCGGGAAGCCGATTACGCCGGGGACGTCAGGTGCTGACGCGACTGCGCTATCAGCAGCGCGACTGGGCGCTGGAACTGATGAACCTGCACCATCGGGCACAGGTGGGAGCGCATGGCGGCGTGCTGCCTCATCCGGGCGGCGCGTTTGAGACGATTTACGAACCCTTCGGTGCGACGGTCCGCTATCCGGCCGCGCGACGTCAGACGATCCGCAACGATCTGGCCCTGACGTTGCGCGCACGCACCGGTCTGGCCGAGGCGCCGCTGACGGTCTCGGCCTACTGGACGGCCCAGACGTTCCGCTACCGCAATCCCGAGCTGGACACGCTCACCGCGAGGACGAATCGCTACGGTTTTCTGCTGGAGCAACCGCTGGGAGGTATCATCTGGCGACTGGAAGGACGGTGGGACCGGCTGCGCCGGCTCGACGCCTGGCCTGACACGTCGATTGCCGGGCAGGGACGCACGCAGCTCCGGCTGCTGGCCGCCGATACGCTGCGCTGGCGCTTCTGGCGTCTGGCCCTGCAGGGACAGGTGTTTCGGCAGGACGGGCGCTTCGGCCTGGACGGTGCGCTGGCGCTGACGCGAACCCGCGGCCGCCTGCGCCCCGGGTTGCACCTGAGCCTGCACCATCCCGAAGTGCCCCGGGTGTTTCGTACCGGCTGGGGCGGCTTGCTCCAGCCCTGTGCGGATTGCCGGGGCGGTCGTATCGTACGCGTACGGCTCGGTGTGCAGCATGAGGCCGATCCGTTCACCTGGCAACTCGAGGGCTTTGCGACCCGACTGGAGGCTGTTCCGGATCTCTATGCCGTCGGGGAAGGCGATACGGTACAGGTGCAGGTGCTTCCACAGCCGCTTGTGCAGGGTGGGCTGACGTTCGGGTTTGGCTGGCGCCGAACGGTCCGGCGTGGACTCTACGCCGAGGGGCATGTGACCACCTTTCGGACGCACAACCCCGGTGCTTCGACAGGGCACCGCCGTCAGGCCGGGGCACTGCCCGAATGGCTGGTGCAGGTGCGGCTGGGGGCGCGGCTGCTGCTGTTTCAGGAGCTGGACACCGACGTATACCTGCTCGGGCGCTACTGGACGCCCTTCCGGAGTCGCCAGCTGCACGCTCCCACGGGGCTGCTCGCGCTGCCCGAGCCGGACGCACGCCGCCTCGGACCTTCCGGAACGCTGGATCTCTACGTAGAGGCCGGGCTACGCACGGCGAAACTGTTCCTCGTGTGGGAAAACTTCACCAGCGGCACCGCGCTGCAACCGGGCACTCTGCTGGTCCCCGTCTATCCGCTGCCGGCGCGACGGCTGCGCTTCGGCGTGTACTGGCCCATCTGGGATTGATCGAAGCGCCGGGCACCATCGCCTCAGAACACATCGATCAGGCGGAGTTCACGCAGGTAGCGGCCGGGGTTCGTCTCGAAGTCGCGCAGGATGCGGTTCAGGCCGGTGAGCGTCGTGTCGAGCTTCAGGTAGAGCGTTTCGTCGTAGATGAGACGGCCAAGCGTACCCTGGCCGCTGGCGATGTGGTCCAGGATCAGGTCGAGCGAAGCGGTGGCCTGCTCCAGCGAGGCCGTGCTGGCGTCCAGGCGGCGCAGCAGGTGGCGGAGTTGCGCGGCGGCGGCCTGAATGGAGTCGGCCGTGGGGCCGGTGGCGTCGCGCAATTGCGTGGAGGTGGCCGCGAGGTTTTCCAGCGTGCGCTCGATGTGTTGCTGCTCGCGCTGGAGCAGGGTGGCCAGCGTCTGGCTGCTCTGGCGGAGGGCCAGCAGCGTCTGGCGCAGGTCGCTGCCCGGGGCACTGAGCTGGGTGGCGGCGGCCTCGGCGGCCACGTCGAAGCGTCCCAGCAGTGTGTTCAGACGTTCGAGCACGGCGGGGGCCTCTTCGACCAGCGCGTCCAGCCCGCCATCGGTATGGGCCGGTAGCCGGCTGCCCGGCCGCAGCGGCGGGTTGCCGGCGGGGCCGGGAACGATCTCCATTTCCACGTTGCCGAACATGGCCAGCCCGGCGATGCGCGTATAGGAGCCTTCCGGCAGGGGAATGCTGCCGTTGATCTGAAATCGCACGCGGGCCATGCCGCTCTGCGGATCGTAGCGCACGTCCGTCACCCGACCGACCACCACGCCTTTCAGGCGCACCACGCTGCCGTCCACCAGCCCGCTGGCGTCCGGTAGCAGCGTCTCATAGGTGGCCGTTGTCTCAAACAGGGGCAGGTTGAGCAGAAAACGGGTGCCGAAAAACAGAATCAGCGCGGCCACTACCAGCGCCACGCCTACTTTGATCTCGTTGCGATAAGAAGTCATGGTCGCGTTCATGCGCTTCGGGGGATCGGTTGACCAATCTGGTACTCGCTGGCTTTCACGAAGGCAAGCAGGGTCGGGTCGTCGCTGCGGTGCAACTCTTCGATGGTGCCCACCCAGTGCATGCGTCCCTGATAGAGGAAGGCCACACGATCGGCCACGGAAAGCACCGAGTGCATGTCGTGCGTGACGACGATGCCCGTTACGTTGAGCCGGTGGTTCAGGTCGCGGATCAATTCGTCGATCGCGTTGGCCGTCTCCGGGTCGAGTCCCGTGGTGGGCTCATCGTAGATCACGTAGCGAGGCTGGAGGGCGATGGCGCGGGCCAGCGCCACGCGTTTCTTCATGCCGCCCGAAAGCTCATCGGGCATCTTGGGACCGACGTCCGGCAACTGCACCAGCTCCAGGCACTCCTGCACACGCCGCCGGATTTCTTCTTCCGACAGACTGGTGAACGTGCGCAGCGGGAAGGCCACGTTCTCGAAGGCGTTCATCGAGTCGAACAGCGCACCGCTCTGGAACAGCACTCCGAACTGGCGGCGAATCCGGCGCAGCTCCTCGTAAGAGATCGCGTTGATGTCCACGCCATCGACGAGCACGCGGCCCCGGTCGGGTTTGAGCAGGCCGATCAGATGCTTCATCAGGACGCTTTTGCCCGAACCCGAGCGGCCAATGATCGCCAGCGTCTCGCCGTCGCGAATCTCCAGCGAGACGTCCACCAGCACGGGCCGGTCGTCGAAACTCTTGTAGAGATGTTCTACGCGAATCATGGCGCTACAGCAATAGAACGGCCAGGACCAGATCGGCCACCAGGATGTACACACAGCTCAAGACGGCCGCCTGCGTGGTGCTGCGTCCGACGCCCTCGGCGCCGCCCTGCGTGAAATACCCTTTGTAGCAGGAAATCGATGTGATCACGAAGCCGAACACGAAGGCTTTGATCACGCCGAAAATCGGGTCGAACGGCTTGAAAAACTGGCGGGCACCCTGCAGAAACTCGCCCGTTGAGAGAAATCCGCCGATGTTGGCCACCAGGATACCGGACACGATCCCGACGAACGTGGCGATCACGTAGAGCACCGGCAACATGATCACACCGGCCAGCACACGGGGGACCACCAGGTAACTGACCGAGTTCAGGCCCATGGCTTCGAGCGCGTCGATCTGCTCGGTCACGCGCATGGTGCCCAGCTCGGCGGCGATACGGGCGCCCACGCGTCCGGCCAGGATGAAGCCCGTCACCACCACGGCCAGCTCCAGGATCATCGAGGGCGCCACGACGGCCCCGATCACCGTTTTGGGAATGAACGGCGAGACGAGCTGATAGGCGGTCTGCACGGTCATCACCGCGCCGGAGAACGCAGCGGCCATCGACACGATCGGAATCGAATCGATCCCGATGCGCACCATCTGATCGAACAGGTTCTTCCGGTACGTCTTGAATTCGCCCAGGGCCGAGAACGCGTGAACGAGCAGCAACGTGTACTGGCCCAGTGCCCGGAAGGGTAGCAAAAACCGTGACAGTGCGCTTTGCATGCGACGCAACTTCGCCAGCCCGTGAGCGTGTGCAAGCAGGGCTTCCGTGCAGGAAGCCGCCGGTAGCCAGGCGAACGTAACACGAGGAGCGAAGAAGGGGTTTCACCTGGGGACAAATCTCATGGCGCGTTCATCGACGCGATACGTCTGTCAGGCCTGCGGCTACGAAGCGCCGCGCTGGATGGGCCGCTGCCCGGACTGCGGCGGGTGGAATACGATGGTGGAGGAGACGGTGCCGACGCCGGTGAAGGCGCGCGTGCCGCGTCGCGTGGCGGAGGCGCCGGGCGCCGATCCGGTGCCGCTCTCGGCCGTGCCGCTCGAAGCAGAGGCACGGCTGGTGACCGGCGTAGCCGAACTGGACCGGGTGCTCGGCGGCGGCATCGTGCCGGGCTCGCTGATCCTGCTGGCGGGCGATCCCGGTATCGGCAAGAGTACGCTGATGACCGAGCTGGCCCGCTATCTACCCGATCGGCGCGTGCTCTACGTGACGGGCGAGGAGTCCGTCCGCCAGGTGCGGCTGCGGGCCCGCCGGCTGGGCGTCGAAGGCGACAACCTGCTGCTGCTGGCCGAAACGAACCTGGAGGCGATTCTGGAGGCTGCCCGCCGGGTCGCGCCGGATGTGCTCGTGGTCGATTCGATCCAGACCGTCTACCGGCCCGAGCTGGAAAGCGCGCCGGGTTCGGTCAGTCAGGTGCGCGAAAGCGCCGCGCTGCTCATGCATTATGCCAAGACGACGCACGTGCCGGTCTTTCTGGTGGGGCACGTGACCAAAGAGGGCGCCATTGCGGGCCCGCGCGTGCTGGAGCACATGGTCGATACGGTGCTCTACTTCGAAGGCGACCGCCACCACGCCTACCGGATTCTACGGGCCGTCAAGAATCGCTTTGGTGCCACGCACGAGATCGGCGTCTTCGAGATGCACGAAACCGGCCTGCGGGCCGTCGACAACCCCAGCGCGCTGTTTCTGTCGGAGCGGCGTTACGGTACCAGCGGCTCGACGGTGGTCTGCACGCTCGAAGGCACGCGACCGGTGCTCGTCGAGATCCAGGCGCTCGTGACACCCACGGCCTACGGCACGCCCCAGCGCAATGCAACCGGCTTCGACTACCGACGGCTACAGATGCTGCTGGCCGTGCTCGAAAAGCGGGAAGGGTTGCGGCTGGCCGCCCACGACGTGTTCGTGAACGTGGTGGGCGGGCTGCGACTGGAGGAGCCGGCCGCCGATCTGGGCGTGCTGGTGGCCGTGGCCTCGTCGTTTCGGGACATCCCGGCCGATACCGGCACGGTGCTGATCGGCGAGGTCGGGCTGGGCGGCGAGATCCGGGGTGTGGGACAGCTGGACGTTCGCCTGCGCGAGGCCGCCCGACTGGGCTTTCGGCAGGCGCTCGTGCCCGCCCATCACCTGAAAGGGTTGCTGCGTCCCGACGGCCTGGAGGTCGTGGGCGTGCGTTCGCTCCACGAAGCGCTGGACCTGGTGCTTTAGAACCAGCGGCGGGCGCGACGGGCCGTGATGATGCCCGTGTTCATGCCCACCCAGTGCATGCTGCCGTTGTAGCGGCCGTGCTCCATCTTGATGCACCGGTCCATCACCACCTGCAGCCCGCCCGCCTCGGCAATCTGCGCCGCCTCGAGGCTCACGATGCGAAGCTGCAGCCAGAGCGTCTTGGCGCCGATCTCCACGGCCTGGCGGGCGTACTCGGGGCACTCGTGGGCCGGACGGAACACGTCCACCACATCGACCGGCTCCGGGATGCTCAGCAGGTCCGGGTAGGCCCGCTCGCCCAGAATTTCCTTGGCACGGGGATGTACCGGAATGATCCGGTAGCCGGCATACTGCAGATAAGTGGCCACGAAGTGGCTGGCCTTCTGCCGGTCCGTCGAGAGTCCGACGATCGCGATCGTGCGCGACTCGGCCAGCACTTTCCGGATGACGGCCGGGTTCTGGTACTTTTCCCGCAGCTCAGGCGGCAGGATCGAGTTCAGCGTCAGATCGCATGCAGGGCCTGATCCAAGTCCCATAGCAGGTCCTCCAGGGTTTCCAGTCCGATCGACAGGCGAATCATTTCGGGCTTGATGCCCGCTTCTTCCAGTTCCTCGTCCGAAAGCTGCTGGTGTGTGGTCGTGGCCGGGTGGATCACCAGGCTGCGCACGTCGCCCACGTTGGCCAGGTGCGAAAAGAGCTGGAGCGATTCGATGAACTTCTTGCCGGCCGCGCGCGGCCCTTCGCTGCCGTACTTGAGCCCGAACGTGAAGACGGCGCCCGGACCCAGCGGCGTGTACTTCTGGGCCAGTTCGTAGTAGGGGCTGTCGGGCAGGCCGGCATAGGCCACCCAGGCCACTTTCGGATGATCCTTCAGAAATTCGGCCACGGCGCGGGCGTTGGCCACGTGCCGCTCCATGCGGATCGAGAGCGTCTCCAGTCCCTGAATGAGCAGGAACGCATTGAAGGGCGACAGGCAGGCGCCCACGTCGCGCAGCGTTTCGGCCCGGAGCTTCATCAGAAAGCCGTGATGGCCGAACGTGTCGTAGAAACGCAGGCCGTGGTAGGAGGGCGACGGCTCGGCGATCGTGGGAAAGTGGCTGTAGTCGAACGTGCCGGCTTCGACGACCACACCGCCGATCGAGTTGCCGTGCCCGCCGATGAACTTGGTGGCCGAGTGTACGACGATGTCGGCACCCCAGTCGATAGGTCGGCACAGGTACGGCGTGGCGAACGTGTTATCGACGATGAGCGGGATCCGGTGCGCGTGGGCCAGTTCGGCCAGCCGCTCGATGTCGAGGATACTACCCTGCGGGTTACCGATCGTCTCGCCGTAGAGCGCCCGCGTGCGGGGCGTGATGGCAGCCTCCCAGGCATCGAAGTCCGTCGGATCGACGAAGTGGACTGTCACGCCCAGCTTTTTGATAGTGTGGGTGAGCTGGGTCTTGGTGCCGCCGTACAGGTGCTTGGAGGCGACGATCTCATCGCCCGGTTGCAGCAGCGTCATCAACGTCAGAAACTGGGCTGCCATGCCGCTGGAGGTGGCCACGGCCCCGGTGCCGTTTTCGAGCGAGGCCATGCGCTCTTCGAAAACGGCCGTCGTGGGATTGTTGATACGCGTGTAGATGTTGCCGTACTGCTTGAGCTCGAAGAGCTGGGCCGCGTAGTCCACGTCGTCGAAGACGTAGGAGGTCGTCTGGTAGATCGGCACAGCGCGGGCGCCCGTGACGGCGTCGGGGATGTGGCCCGCGTGCAGCATGCGCGTCTCGAAGCCAAAGGTGCGGCCCGTCTGGCCGTTGGTGCGGGGCTGAGTTGCCGGGGTCGAACGTTCCGCCATCGCCTTTTTAGGTCGGTTGCTTCAGGGCGTAGCACTAACACCCGGACGTTTCGGGGGTTTCGCGAACTCCGGGCCGGGTAAACAATAAAACCCCGGGATTCTTCGTTAAGGAAGGTGTCTGCGCAGGCATCTTCCGGAAGTCAGACCTGCGGATGCATCCTACCGACGATCAACTGGTCGCGGCCTACCTGGAGCGGGGCGACGCGCAGGCGTTTCGCCGGCTGGTCGAGCGCCATCAGGAGCGGATCTACGGCTATCTGCTCGGGATGGTGCGCGACCCGGAGGTGGCCAATGACCTGTTTCAGGAAACCTTCCTGCGCGTGCTGGCGGCGCTCCGCCAGGAGCGGGCGTCCTACACGCGTCAGGGACGCTGGCTGGCCTGGGTGCTGCGCATCGCCCGCAATGCGGCGCTCGACTACCTGCGCAGCCGACGGCGCTGGCAGGATGTAACGCCGGAAGACGGCGAGGAAGGCGGAAGCTTCTGGGATCGGTTGCCGGACGAGACGCCCGGCGCCGATGAGCTGCTGGAAGAGGCCGAGCTGCAGGAACGCCTGGCCGCCTGCATCGAACGCCTGCCGCCCGAGCAACGCGAGGTGCTGTTGCTGCGCCAGGAGGCGGAGCTGACCTTCCGGGAGATCGCCGAGCTGACCGGCGTCTCGATCAACACGGCGCTGGGACGCATGCGCTACGCGCTGATCAATCTGCGCAAAATGATGCTGCAGCCTCAGAAACAACCGGCTTCGGAATGAGCAAACGGCTACCACGGCAGGAAGTACCGGGTTCGATGGAAGACAAGCGGCTGCATCTGATCCGCCTGCTCTACGGCGAGGCACTGCCCAACGGCGTGGCGCCCGAGGAGGATCCGGAGCTGGCGGCCGAATGGCGGGCGTTGCAGGAGGTGAAGGGCTGGCTGGATACGCGGCCGCGCCGTCGGCCCGATCCGGCCGTCATCGATCGGATCGTGGCGGCGGCCGCCCGGCCGGTGGCCGCCGACCGGCCGGCACGCCGGGGGCTACGTCGCTGGCGCTGGCGTGTGGCCGCCGGGGCCCTGACGCTGCTGGTGATGGTCGGCGGCGTCTGGTACCGGTTCTGGACCGACCAGCCGCTGGAGCGGCCGGGCGTGGTGGTGGCCGAGCAGGTTCCTACCACGCCGGAACCCGTCGAACTGCAAGCCTGGCTCCACCTGATGGCGCAGGCGGAAGCCGCTGCCCGCTCTGAACCGCCACAGATGTTGCTCCGGTGGGATGACCGGGAGGCAGTGCAGCAGATCTACCGTCAGCTGCAATTGCTGGAGGCCCGGAGCACGCCCGAATGGGAGCCGGCTTTGCCGCTCGAGGCATGGCCGACCGGCAGTGGCCGACCGGGTCTGGTCCCTGCTTCCCGGCGCAACCACTGAACCGCAAACCCGGGGTGGATCGCCATGAACCGTCGCGGACCTGTCCGGTGCTGCTTGTTGATCGGGTTGATGCTGGCGCTCGGCGCCGGCGGTGCGCTTGCGCAGCGCACGCTCGAGATCCGGAACGGAAAGGTCTGGCTGGACGGCCAGCCGGTCGCATTCGACCTGCAGGCCGAACGAGCGACAATCACGTCGGACCTGTCGTTGCAGCTTCAGTTCTTCGGTGACGAAAGCCCGGTCTTTTCCCTGAACGGACAGTTCTTCCAGGTGAAAGGGGACCGGATTGTGCCGGTTGCGCCGCAGCAGCTGTTTGACCGGGAGATTTTCATCCCGGCACCGCCGGCCTCTGGCGATACGACCGACCGGATGGAGGCGGTCATGGCGGAGCTGATCGAACAGGCGCGGGCGCTGCAGGAAGAGGCCGAGCGCCTTTCTCGGAACATGGAAACGTGGCGCCAGGTGCGCACGGCGGCACTGGAAGAACGTCTGGAAGCCCTCCGGCGGCGGGCCGCTGCACTTTCGGAGCAGGTGCGGCTGCTTCCACGCCTGGAGTGGGAAACGTATCTGAGGCACGTGCAGCAGCAGGATGCCGAGCTGGCCCGGCAGATCGCGGAAGAATGGCACTGGGAAGAGACCCTGCAGCTTCAGGCCATGCGGATCCGACAGATGCCGGAGGGGCCGGAGCGCGAGCAGGCCATCGCCGAGTTGCGCCGGCAACTGGAACAGGTCTTTGAACGCAAACAGGAAAACCGGCGTCGCGAGATCGCCCGGCTCGAACAGCAGCTCCGTCTGCTTCGAGCGCGTCTGAGCGAGCGGGAACGCTACCGCCAGCAGATCATCGAACAGCGCCTGCGCGAGCTGCTGGGGGAATAGCATGGACACACCGCCATGAAGAAACCGGCGGGGCGGTCTCCCGGGGAAGAACGGCTCCTGCTTCAGGTACTGGCAGCCTATCGGCAGGGCTATTTTCCGATGGCCGATCCGGAGGACGGACGTATCTACTGGTATGCGCCGGACCCGCGGGCGATTCTTCCCCTTGATCGCTTCCACGTGCCGCGCAACCTGGCCCGCCTGGTGCGGCGCGGCGTTTTTCAGGTGACGTTCGACCGGGCCTTCGACGACGTGGTGGCCGCCTGCGCCGACCGTCCACAGACGTGGATCGCACCGGCGCTTGCGGACATGTACC
Source organism: Rhodothermus marinus (assembly GCF_009936275.1). Lineage (NCBI taxonomy): Bacteria > Pseudomonadati > Rhodothermota > Rhodothermia > Rhodothermales > Rhodothermaceae > Rhodothermus > Rhodothermus marinus. Next base: position 2,883,618 of record NZ_AP019797.1, on the reverse strand, counting down.
GGGCATTGCACCGGGTGGGGCATGCCCACAGCGTCGAATGCTGGCAGGAAGGGCGGCTGGTCGGAGGGCTGTTCGGCGTCTGCATCGGCGGGGCGTTCTTCGGCGAGTCGATGTTTCATCGGGTCTCGGAGGCTTCCAAGGTGGCGCTGGTGCATCTGGTGGCGCACCTGCGACGGCAGGGTTTTCGCCTGCTGGACATCCAGTTCCTGACGCCCCACTTTCATCAGTTTGGCGCCGAGGAGATCTCGCGGGCAGATTTTGAGCAGCGGCTGGCCGAGGCCGTGGCGCTGCCGGTGCGCTGGGCGTCGGATGTTCGTAACTTGGAGCCATGAGCTGGACGCTATTGCTGATCGGAAGTCTGCTGGTGGTCGGACCGGACTCGGCCCTGCAGGCTCGTTTTACCGAATTGATGCGCCACGCCCGTCAGGAGCAGCTGGCGGCGCGACCGCTGGGTGAGGTCATGCAGGCGCTGGGTCTGCAGCTCCGGGGCGCTCCGTACGCCGCCGGAATGCTCGACGCTGCTCCGGCCGAGACGTTGCTGACGCCGCTCGACCGCTTCGACTGCGTGCTGTTCGTCGAGAGCGTGCTGGCGCTGGCGCAGGGCGTGGTGCTGGGCGACACGACGCTGACCGGCTTGCAGCAACGCGTAGAACAGTTGCGCTACCGCGACGGCCGGATGAACGGCTACTGCAGCCGGCTCCATTACTTTACCGACTGGATCGACGACAACGCCCGGCGCGGGCTGGTGCGCGACATCACCCGCGAACTGGGTGGCCGACCCATGCGGCGCCGCATTCGCTTCATGAGCGAGCACCGCACGTTGTATCCGCACCTGGCGGCCGACAGCACCTGGCAGTGCATCCGGCGCGTCGAGGAAGCGCTGAGCGCACGGGAACGCTTCGTATTGCCCCGCGATGAAATACGCCGTATCGCAGAGCGTCTGCAGCCCGGCGACATCGTGGCCTTCGTGGCCCGCGAGCCGACGCTCGACGTGGTGCACGTCGGGCTTGTCTATGTAGGTGCGGATGGTCGGCGTGGACTGTTGCACGCCTCGCCACAGGGTGGCGTCAGGGTTTCGCCGGATCTTCAAACGTACGTGCAGAACAACCCCGCCCAGGTGGGCATTGTCGTGGCGCGTCCGCTCGATCCGCGTCGGCGGTAAAGCAGACGCTTCCGGTTGCCCACAGATGCACACAACCAGACAGGCGCCCTATGGAAGAAATTCGACGTATCGGGGTCTTCACCAGCGGTGGCGATGCCCCCGGCATGAACGCCTGCATCCGGGCCGTGGTGCGCACGGCCATTGCCCACGATCTGGAGGTGGTGGGTATCCGGCGTGGTTATGCCGGCATGATCGAGGGCGACTTCGTGGAAATGGACGGCCGCTCCGTGTCGAACATCCTGCAACTCGGCGGGACCATTCTCAAAAGTGCCCGCTCGAAGGCCTTCATGACTCCCGAAGGCCGGGCGAAGGCGGCCGAGCAGCTCCGCAAGGCCGGCATCGATGCGCTGGTGGCCATCGGGGGCGATGGGACGTTTCGTGGGGCCGCCGTCTTCTATGAGGAACACCACATTCCGATCGTCGGGTGCCCGGGCACGATCGACAACGACCTGTTCGGCACCGACGAGACGATTGGCTTCGATACGGCCATGAACACGGCCATTCAGAACATCGACCGCATTCGCGACACGGCCGATGCGCACGACCGGCTGTTTCTGGTCGAGGTGATGGGGCGCGACGCCGGTTTCATCGCGCTGAACTGTGGCATCGGCAGCGGGGCGGAGATGGTGCTGATTCCGGAGACGTTCACCGACATCGAGGAGATCAAGGAACGCATTCTTTCGTTGATGTCGGCCCAGTCCCGCTCATCGATCGTTGTGGTGGCTGAAGGTGACGAACACGGCGGTGCCACGCAGATTGCTCAGGAGCTACGTGAGGATCCGGCCTTCGCTAAGATCGATCTACGGGTGTGCATTCTGGGGCATACGCAGCGGGGTGGCTCGCCCACGGCGCGCGACCGCGTGTTGGCCAGTCGGCTGGGGTCGGCGGCCGTCGAGGCGCTACTGCAGGGACACACGAACGTGATGGTAGGCGTGGTCAACGGCGAGATCAAACTCACGCCGCTCAAGCACGTCTACAGCCGCAAGAAAACCATAGATTACGAGCTGCTCAAGCTGACCCAGTTGCTGGGCTGATGCCGCGTCGTCGCAAGCACTATCCGCCGATTGGAGAGAAGCGGGGCAAAAAGCGGCAGGTGGCGGCCATGTTCGATGCCATCGCGCCGCGCTACGACCTGCTCAACCGCATCCTGAGCGCCGGCATCGATCGGCGCTGGCGGCGGCGGGCCGTGGAAATGATCGCGCCGGAGCAGCCGCGGCGTGTGCTGGACGTGGCCACCGGCACGGCCGACCTGGCGATCGAGGTGGCACGTCGCCTGCCCGTCGAGCGTGTCGTAGGGGTGGACATCGCCGAATCGATGTTGCAGGTCGGCCGGCAGAAAGTGGATCGGCTGGGGCTGAGCGAGCGCGTGGTGCTGCGCAGGGGCGACGCGGAGAAGCTGCCGTTTTCCGACGCCCAGTTCGATGCGGTGCTGGTGGCCTTCGGCGTGCGCAACTTCGAAAACCTGGAGCGCGGACTGCGCGAGAGCTACCGGGTCCTGCGGCCGGGCGGGGTGCTGGTGGTGCTGGAGTTCAGCCGCCCGCGCACACCGGTCATTCGCACGCTCTACCGCTGGTATGCCCATCACGTGCTGCCGCGCATCGGCGCCTGGCTGTCGCGCGACGAAGGAGCCTATCGCTACCTGCCGGCCTCCGTTGAGGCCTTCCCGGACGGCCCGGATTTTCTGCGCCGTATGGAAAAGGTGGGCTTTCGGGATCTGCAGTGGAAGCCACTGACGTTCGGGATCGCGTCGCTCTATCGGGGACGGCGGTAGCTCAGGCGCTGGCCGAGGGCGGCAGGGCCGTGTCGGAAGGGGTCAGGTATTTGATGAGCTGCACTTCGTTGTAGCGTCCCTGGCTCCGGTAGGTGACCTCGTCCATGAGCTGATGGATCAGCCGCACGCCCAGACCGCCGCCCTGACGCTTCCGGATGAGCGTGCGCAGATCGGGCGCGCGGTAGCGGGTCGGATCGAACGCTTCGCCCTGGTCGCGGATGCGTACGACGAAGCGGTCCGGCTCGAGCAGCACGGCCACGTCGATGGGCCGGTCCGGACGTCCCTTGTAGGCGTGTTTGATGATGTTCGTGCAGGCTTCATCGACGGCCAGTTTGAGCCGCTCGATCGCCTCCTCCGAAAGGCCGGCCGCGCGAGCATGCCGCTCCACGAAGCGCCGTACCGTCTGCAGGTAGCGCGTCGAGCTGGGAATCCGGAGGGTGTAAAGCGCGCGGCTCACGGCGGGCTCCGATTACTCAGGAGGATGGAAGCGCCGGGCGTTCGCCCCGGGCGAAACGCTCCAGGGCTTCGGTTTCCGAGGGCAGAATGTCGAACAGCAGCGGAAAACCCAGCAGGTCGAACACGTTGTACACGCCGGGTTTGAGTTCGGCAATCTTCAGATCACCGCCTTTCTCGCGGATCTCTTCGATGTAGGCCATAAACACGCCCAGCCCGGCGCTGGAGATGTAGTCCAGGTCGCGCCCGTTGATCAAAATGTTGTAGTGGCCGTTCTGCAGGCACTGTTGTAGGGCGGCCTCCAGCTCCGGAGCCGTGTGCGCGTCGAGTTCTCCGTGCAGATCCAGAATCTGCACGCCGTCGTGCTGTCGGAATCCTACCGAAAAATTGCTCATGGCGCTTGCTTCGAAGGCTGCGAGGGTTGGGCGGTCGAGGCCGACGCTCCGGCGGTCTGCGCCTGCATGTCCTGACGGTCCCGCGCTTCCTGAAGCATCGGCACTTCCTGCCACTGGAAGATAACAAGGGTCAGGTCGTCATCATAGGCGGGATGGCCGGTAAACTGCGCCAGCGCTTCGAGTAGATGGCGGTGCAACGACACGGCGGTGTCCCGTGCGTGCGCTTCGAGGGTCTGGAGCAGACGATCGTAGCCGAAGGCTTCGCCCCGGTCGTTGCGGCTTTCGATCAGGCCGTCGGTGTACAGCAGCAGGCGGTCGCCGGCCTGAAGCGAGAGCGTACAGGGCTGCAGCGTGCGGCGGAAGAGTTCGCCCCGGTCCAGTCCCAGCCCCAATCCCTGGAGTCGAAGCAGACGCGGCGGTGCGTGTGGGCGCAGGAGAATCGGGGGCGGATGGCCGGCGCGGGCCAGCGTCACCATGCCTTTTGCCACATCGAACACGCCATAAACGGCCGAGATGAACGCCTTACGCTCCAGTGTTTCGAAGAGCGCCTGATTGGCCTGCGTCAGAAAAACCACCGGATCGGGGTTGAGCGGACTCAGAGCCCGGAAGATGCCCTGCAGTTCGGCCATGTAGAAGGCGGCCGAGGTCCCCTTGCCGGCCACGTCGGCCACGATGAAGGCCAGCCGATGGTCGTCGAGCTGGAGCAGGTCGTAGTAGTCGCCGCCCACTTCCTGGGCCGGGACGCTGGAGGCCACGATCTGCAGGCCGGGAAGTCGGGGAAGTTGCTGGGGGAGCAGGCGGCGCTGCACGTCGCGTGCGATGGCCAGCTCGCGTGCCAGGCGCTCTTTTTCCAGACGTTCGCTGAGCAGGCGGGCGTTGTCGAGGGCGAGGGCCGCCTGCGTGGCAAACACCGAGATGGCCTCAATGTCGTCCTGTTCGAAGCCGTAGGCCACCTCGCGCGTGACGAACAGCACACCCAGCAGCTCGTTGCGGGCAATCAGCGGCACGACCAGCAGGCTGCCGATGCCGTGCTCCGGCCGGGCCCGCACCCGGTGATCGGTCAGCGCCTGCTCCAGCAACAGAAACTGTCGCCGCGTGGCCACCTCCTGATAGAGTGCTTCGACGTCCACGAGCGCCTCCGGGGTCTGACCTTCCGGCAGGTTGTAAGCTGCCACGATCCGGGGCCGGAACGTCGTCTGAAAGTCCGGCAGGGCCAGCCAGGCGGCCTGCGCCACGCCGGCTTCGACCGGTAGCCGGACGATCGTCTCGGTCAGCCGCTCCACGTCGAACACCTGGCTGACCATCTGCATCAGTGCATGGAGCGCGGCCAGTTCGTCCACCTTCCGCTGAAAGGCGCCCGTCGTGGGCAGGTGAAAGAGCAGCGACAGAAACGAGGTGACCAGATAGAGAATGCCAAAGGCCAGGCTCAGGTTGACGAAGCTGCTCAGGGCCGGGCTGTAGTGCCAGACGTATTCGTGGGCCGGGCCGCTGGTGAAGGCCAGCGTGCCCGACAGTGCGCCGGTGGCCAGCACGGTCAGCCCCAGGTTCAGCAGCTTCTGGCGAAAGGTCAGATACAGAATCCAGGCGACGCGAAAAGCATTGCGCAGCATGAGCCCGACCGGCAGGCTCAGCAGCAGCGCCAGCACGAATTCGCCCGGCTGGAGTAGATCGACCAGCAGGGCCGAGCCGGCCATGGTGATCAGCATCCAGCGCCAGCTCCGCTCGCTCTGGCGCGTGCGTTTGAACAGGACCAGCCCCCGAAGTTGCAGCAGCAGCCAGAAGGCCAGCAGCGCCTCGAGCAGGGCCAGCACGTTCATCTGCACGACGGCCGCCCAGGTCAGCGGCACGCCCGTCTCGTAGGCGAAGCCGGTGACCGGCGCCGACAGAGCCAGATCGCCGGACGGACGGCCGATGCGCAGCACCAGATAGCCAAGCCCCAGGAAAAGCAGCGAGGCGACGGTCAGACTCCAGAACGTGCGCGTCGGGGAGGTGCCGCGCTGGTGCGTCTCGCCCCAGAGCAGCAGCCACAACGCGCCGTAGGTGATCAGCATGAGCCCGTCGTAGTAGAACAGACGGACCCAGGTCGAGGGCGGCGTGCCCGACTTCCAGGTCAGCAGATGAAAGACAACCGACAGAATGTAGCCGGTCCCGAAGAACGGCAACAGCAGAAACAGGCGGGTGCGCCGTTGCTGAAGCAGCATCTCCGTCTGCTGCAGCGAGGGAATCGTCACGTTGCGTATCATGCAGACCTGAAAAATTCCGTGGCGCGAAGCAATCTCGATCCGAAGCCCGCCTGTGCGCGGTCGTCTGCATCATACTGAAAACGGCGGGCCTTTGTTACGCTTTTTTTCTGATCAATACAACGCCAGGGGCAGGGCGGCGCGTATACGTCGTTGTAACTTTTGGCCGACGGTGCGCGTACGCCCGATCCCGAACCGGTGAGGCCCTGCCATGTCGCGAACCACGTTTATCCGCTGGCAGCTTGTCGTGCTGGTGTTGCTGGCGTTGCTGGTGGGCCTGCGTGCCTGCCAGCGACGGGCGCATCCGGCCGGCGAGGTCGTCGTGTTTGCCGACATGGCGCCGGGTGCCCTGTACCACCGCGTGCTGGTGGTCGCGCGTCCGGTCCGGTTGGTGCTGGAAGGCGTCGGGGCCCGATCGGGCGAAGGGCAAGAAGCGGCACCGGCCGCCTATGGCTGGCTGCTGCGCACGGCCGATCGGCACGTCGTCTGGCAGATGCAACCGCCGCCCGGCACCGAGTCGCTGCGCTTCCGGGTGCGCGATACGCTTCGCCTGGCACCCGGCCGCTACGATGTCTTTTTCACCACGCAGGGCGACGTGTCACGCCGCACCGGTTTCTGGGCCTGGCTCTCGCCCGAAGCGCCCTGGGCACGCAGTCGTCGCGACTGGACGCTGCGCTTTCAGGTGCTGGACGACGTGGCCGCGCTTCGACTGGAAGACGATCGGCCACTGCCTCCCGGCGGACCGGCGCTGCTCTGGACCGCCGCGCCCATGCCTTCGGCCATGGCCCGCATGGTGCTGCTGGAGGTGCAGGCCCCCACGCGCGTCCGCCTTTATGCGGTGGGCGAGTTCGATCCGGAGCCGGCCGACTACGGATGGATCGAGCAGCTTCCTGAAGGCCGGCGCGTCTGGGAGATGACCTACGCGCAGACCCGCCCGGCCGGTGGCTGGCACGGCAACCGACAGGTGCTGGACACGCTGACGCTGGCGCCCGGCCTCTATCGCGCCTGGTTTCAGACCGACGACGCCCACGCCTTCGGCAACTGGCGCTTCAACCCACCGCTCGATCCGGCCGCCTGGGGGCTGACGCTCTGGCGGATGCATCCGGAAGACACAAGCGTGGCCCTTTTCGATCCCTGGGAGCGGCTGCAGCCTGTCCTGCAACTGACGGCCGTCGGCAACGATGAAAATCGCCGCGCCGACTTCGTCGCGGCCGACAGCGTGTCAGTCCTGCTCTATGCACTGGGCGAGCTGGGCACCCGCAATCGCCGCTACGACTATGCCTGGCTGACCGACAGCACGGGCGCCGTGGTCTGGGAAATGCGCCGCAGCCACTCGGTCCCGGCCGGCGGCCATCCCAACAACCGCCTGGAAATTGCCGCGCTCGTGCTCGGGCCCGGCCGCTACACGCTGCACTACCGCACGGACGACTCCCATGCCTACGGCGACTGGCGCAACGGACAACCCGAGCACCCCGAGCGCTGGGGCGTGACGCTCTTCGTGCTTGCGCCCGGTCCGGAGGCACTGCACCTGTTGGACGAGGCGGCCCCGCCGACTTCCGAAAGCCCGCCGACCACGACCGTCGCGCCGCTGCCTGCCGGTCGGGTGCTCGTCGATCTGACCCGCGTCGGCAACAACGAACATCGCGTTCAGGCGTTTACTTTAGACCGGCCCACGCGGCTGCGCATCCGGGCGGTGGGCGAACTGTCGATCAGCGGACGGTACGATTACGGCTGGATCGAACGCACCGGCACGGGCGAGGTCGTCTGGGAGATGACCTGGGAACACACACGCCCGGCCGGTGGTGATGCGCGTAACCGGCTGGCCGACACGACGCTGACGCTGCCGCCCGGCTCCTACACGGCGCATTTTCGGACCGATTTTTCGCATGCCTATGGACAGTTCGAATATCCGGCACCCGATGAACCCGAAGCCTGGGGACTCCGGATTGAGCGTCTCAATCAGTGAACCGACGATCGAGGTGGTGCTGCCCGTGCCCGAGGCGCTCCACGATCCGCTGGTCATTCAGCTCGACGCGCTGGGTTTCGAGGCCTTCTGGGAGGAACCCGATCGTCTGAAAGCCTACATGCCGGCCTCCCAGTGGCGGGCGGCCGTCCGGGAAGCCGTGCGTGACCTGCTGCGTCGTCAGGGACTGCCCGACGAGATCGAGGTGCGCACGATCGAGCCGGAAAACTGGAACGCCCGCTGGGAGTCGCAGCTGCAGCCCATCGCGGTCGGACCGTTTCTGATCAAGCCGAGCTGGCATGCCGTGCCCGAGGCCTACGCCACGCACATCGTGCTGGAGATCGATCCGAAAATGAGCTTCGGCACCGGCTACCACGAAAGTACGCGTCTGCTGCTGCAGATGCTGCCCGACTGCGTGGAGCCGGGCGCCCGGGTGCTCGACGCCGGCACCGGAACGGGCATTCTGACCATTGCCGCGCTGAAGCTGGGGGCCGGCTCGGCCATTGCGTTCGACATCGACCCCTGGGCGGCCGAAAATGCGCAGGAAAACTTCGCCCGCAACGGCGTGGCCGACCGCGTCGAGTTCCGACAGGGATCCATCGAGGTGGTGCCCGAGCGCGACTTCGATCTGATTCTCGCCAACATTCACCGGCGCGTGCTCTGCGAGTTGCTGCCGGCTTTTCGGGAAAAGGTGCGTCCCACCGGCTACGTGCTGCTCTCAGGGCTGCTGCGCGAGGAGCGCGAGCTGATGCTGGAGACGGCGGCCGCGCACGATCTGGAGCCCATCCACGAGGCGACGGAGAACGCCTGGTGGGCCGTCATGCTGAAACGAACGGTCTGAAACCGTGCGGCTGGCCGCGATCGACCTGGGCACCAATACGGCCCTGCTGCTCATCGCCGAGGTGGCCGACGGGCGGCTGCAACCCCGCTACGAGGCCGAGCGGTTCGTGCGGTTGGGAGAAGGACTGGAGCGTACCGGCACGATCGGTCCGGCCGCGCTGGAGCGACTCCACCGCACGCTGGAAGCCTATCGCGACGCGCTCCGGGCGCATGCCGTCGAAGCCTGCATCGTGGCGGCTACCAGTGCCACGCGCGAAGCCCGCAACGCGCAGGCTGTGGCCGAAGTGGTGCGCGAAGTGCTGGGCGTCGAGCTCGAAGTGATCTCCGGCGACGAGGAAGCCCGGTGGAGCCTGGCCGGTGCGCTGGCCGCCCCCGGCCTGCCCGAAGGGCCCTGCCTGGCCGTGGACATCGGCGGCGGCTCGACCGAGCTGGTGGCGGGCACGCGTCGGCCTGACGGTACCGTCGCCATTACGTTTGCCCGGAGCCTGCCGCTCGGCACGGTGCGCCTGACCGAGCGCTGTTTTTCGGAAATGCCCCCACCGCTTGAGGCCGTTGCCGAGGCGCAGCGCCAGATCCGGAAAGTGCTGGCCGAAATCATTCCGCCGTCGGCACCGGTGCTGGTGGGGGTAGCCGGTACCTGCGTGTCGCTGGCCGCGCTGGAGGCGCGCCGCTTCCCGCTTCCGGCGCCGGTTGCGCTGACGCGTGCCGCCGTAGCCGCCTGGCGCGACCGATTGCTGCAGATGCCGACCGATGCCGTGCGGGCGCTCTGGCCCGAACTGCTGGCCGGCCGGGCCGATGTGCTCCCGATGGGCGCGCTGTTGTTGCACGAAGTCATGGCCTGGGGCGGCTGGCAGGTCTGCCACGTCAGCCCCTTCGGACTGCGGCACGGACTGATCCTTCGCCATCTGGCCCGCCGCTGAAATGGAACAATTCGGGCAGGCTGCGGTCCCAACTCGCGCCACCCTGAACAAGCCAGAACCCTCAGCGCCATGCCCACCCCTCAGGAAGTGCTGCGTGTGCTCGCGCGCGTCGTCGAGCCGGAGCGCGGCCGCGACATCGTGCGGCTCAAGATGGTGCGCAACCTGCGTGTGGAAGACGGACGCGTTTCGTTTACGCTGGTCTTCAACCGGCCTGATACCGACTTCGCCCGGCAGGCGCCCGAGCAGTGCCGGAAGCTGCTGCAGGAAGCCTTCGGACCGGAACTGGCGGTGCAGATCGACACCGACGCCGAAATGATCGGCCTGGAGGTGCAGGGCGGCGGCCCCATGCCGTCGGTGCAACCCGAAGGCGTGCTGAACTTCATCGCGGTGGCCTCCGGCAAGGGCGGCGTGGGCAAAAGCACGGTGGCCGTCAACCTGGCCGTGGCGCTGGCGCAGCAGGGCTACGTCGTGGGCCTGCTCGACGCCGACATCTACGGGCCGTCGGTGCCCACCATGTTCGGCGTGCGCGACGAAAAGCCGCGCGTCAACGAGCAGCGCAAGATCGTGCCGCTGGTGCGGCACAACGTGCGCCTGCTCTCGATGGGCTTCATCGTCGATCCCGAACAGGCCGTCATCTGGCGCGGTCCCATGGTGGCCAAGGCGCTGCGCCAGTTTCTGGGCGAAGCCGACTGGGGTGAGCTCGACTACCTGATCCTCGACCTGCCGCCGGGTACGGGCGACGTGCCGCTGACCATCGTCCAGTCCATCGCACTGACCGGCGCCGTCATCGTCTCGACCCCGCAGCCGGTGGCACTGGCCGACGCCCGCAAGGGCGTGGCCATGTTCCACAACGTGCAGGTGCCCGTGCTGGGTATCGTCGAAAACATGGCCTATTTCTCACCGCCGGATCTGCCCGACCGCAAATACTACATCTTCGGGCGTGGGGGCGCCCGTCGGCTGGCCGAGGAACTGGACGTGCCCTTCCTGGGCGAAATCCCCATCGAAGAAGCCGTGCGCGAGGGCGGCGACCTCGGCAAGCCGATCGTGCTGGCCGAGCCCGAAAGCGCCTCGGCCAGGGCATTCTACCGGCTGGCCGAGCAGGTGGTCGAACAGGTCAACCTGCGCAACGCCGAGCAGCCCCCGACGCAGCGGGTCGAGATCCTCTATCGCTAAACCGGCAACAATTCGTCGGCTAAGGGGTTTTTCTGAAAGCAGCAGACGCAACTGTGCGCATCATGGCCGATACGAAAACCACCCACACGACCGGACCGCTGGCGCCCGACGACCCGGAACTCCATCGCCGCATCGAAGAAGCGCTCGACATGATCCGCCCCTATCTGATGACCGACGGCGGATCGGTGCGGCTGCTGAACGTGACCGAAGACTACGTGGTCGAGCTGGAATTGCTGGGCGCCTGCGGCACCTGTCCCATGAGCCTGATGACGCTTCGCGCCGGGATCGAACAGGTGCTCAAGCGGGCCGTTCCCGAGATCACCCGCGTCGAAGCCGTTCAGGCGACCAGTTGAACCATGGCGCTGCCTTGAACGAAGGCCCTGGCGTTGGTCAGGGCTTTTTTTGTTCTGCGAGGTGATTGCTGATAAGGGATCGCTGAACTGGTGCCTGAGGATGCCACACCCCGTGTGGCGGACGTGATCCGGCGGGTATGATCGGGCGGACACAGGGGTCCGCCCCTACGTCAAGGATCTGTAGGGGCGCACCGTCGTGTGCGCCCGTGCTTGCTCACATGCGCTATTGAGAAAGTAGATGAGGAACTTTCCTGAAAATACGTGAATTTCCTCTGAAGCGGCATTTTCCACTCCGGGCTTATGGCGATTCTGACCGTTCCGAAAGTTCTGCGTGAGAAGCTTGGCGACGATGGCGTCGAGGCGCTCATCGCGCTTTTGAACGAAGCAGCCCATCACGAGCGGGACAACCTGCTGGGCATTCTGGAAGAACGCTTTGAGCGGCGGGTGACCGAGGAGGGCGCCCGACTGGATAAACGAATTGCGGAGGAAGTGGCTCGGCTGGAGGTATTGCTGGCCGAGACAGAAAAACGGTTGGATCACCGCATCACCGAAGAGGTCGCTCGCCTGGAGGTGAAGTTGAGCACCCAGATGGCCGGGATGCGCGCCGACCTGATTCGGTGGATGTTTATCTTCTGGGTGGGTCAGCTCGGCACGCTTCTCGCCATTCTTTTCGCCTTTTTCAGATGAGCCGGGGCGGCGTCAGCCGGCGTCGCGTGCCTGGCGGACGGCTTCGACGAGCGCGGGCAGAATCTCGCCGGCCTTGCCCAGCAGTAGCGCATCCATTTCGTCCGCGATGGCGCTCGGCTGCAGGTTGATTTCGGCCACGTAGGCGCCGGCCCGCTTCGCTTCGAGCGGGAGCCCGGCGGCCGGATAAACCACGGCGCTGGTGCCGACGCTCAGAAACACCTCGGCTCGTTCGCAGGCAGCGTAGGCTTCGGCCAGAGCTTCTTCCGGGAGCATTTCGCCGAACCAGACCACATCCGGCCGGATCAGCCCGCCGCAGGTCGGACAACGGGCAGGCTTACCTTCGGCGGCCGCTTCCAGATCCACTTCGTCGGCCGGGCGGCCGCAGTCGATGCAGTAGCTGCGCAGCAGGTTGCCGTGCAGCTCCACGACGTGCTGGCTACCGGCCCGGCGGTGCAGGTTGTCCACGTTCTGTGTGATGAGCGTGAAGTCCGGCACCATGCGTTCCAGTTCCACCAGCGCATAATGCCCCGGGTTGGGCTGTACTTCGCGGACGAGCCTGCGGCGGTAGGCGTACCAGCGCTGCACGAGATCGGGGTTGCGCAGGAAAGCCTGCACGTTGGCCAGTTCCTCGGGTCGAAAGCGTTCCCAGAGGCCGCCGGGGTCGCGGAATGTCGGCACACCGCTTTCGGCGCTGATGCCCGCACCCGTCAGCACGGCCACCGAACGCGCCCGCGCCAGCCGTTCGATCAGTTCTGGAGGGAAGGCGAAGGTTTCTTTACTCATGACTTTCCGGATCGGACTGCGTGCATGGGTGAACCGTCCGACGGGGTCGAAGTGCCGACCCGGACGCTCAGTTCCAGCCGTTCGATCAGGGTGCGGGTGACGGCCAGCACCTGGCGGTTGTACTCGGGCGGATAGGTGCGACCGGCGAATTTGACCAGATCAGCCGCTTCGAGCACCTGTCGGATCGGCACGGCCAGCCCGGCCACGTGCCGGGAGGGATACCGCTCGAGGTGAGCGATGAGTTCGCGCGTGGTCAGGTGGCGGGCCGGAAGCGCCAGGCGATCTTCCAGATAGCCGCGCAGCACGTCGGCCAGCGCCACATAGAAAGGCTTGACGGGCGTCTGTGCGGCCAGCGGCTCCAGCGCGGCCAGTTGTTCCAGGGCCACCCGGTAGGGATCGGGACGGGGCGCCGGGGGCGGTGGGGGCGGAACGACCGAACGTCGTCGCCGCAGCCAGAGGTAGGCGGCCAGCCCGAGCAACAGCGCCAGCAGGGCGGTACCCGCCAGCCAGGGCCACCGGGCGGCCGGAAACTCCACGAGCGGGGCCAGGTCGCGAATGTCTTCGGCGTCCGGCGGGACGATGGACCGGACGGCCACCCGGAGCGGCGGTGTGGTCAGCCGGTACCGTTCGGTCTCGGTGTGGAGCACGAGTGGCAGCGGCGGCACCCGTGCCGAGTCGAGCGCGAACGTGGTGACCACGTAGACGATGCTGTCGCGCAGGCGGCCGCCGCCAAGCGGGCGGCTGTAGCGCAGCGGCCCTTCGAGCACGTACAGGTCGCCCAGCAGGCTGTCGGTGGGCACTTCCAGTCGGGCGGTGGCGGGACGTTCGACGTGCAGCGTCAGCGTGAAGTGTTCGCCGACGGCCACCGTGTCGGCCGACAGGTAGGCTTCGGGCGGCGTCTGGCCGCGTGCGGCCGCGGCCGAGCCCAGCAGAAGCAGCAGTCCGAGCAGCAGGTGGCGCATCAGCGACGGCGGTTGCGGCGGTGGAAAAAGGCCAGCAGCGGTTCCACGTAGTCGGCGTCGGTGCGCAGGCACACGTGGTCGATCTGCAGGCGGCGGAAGCAGGCCTCCAGTTCGGCCTGTCGGCGGCGGGCCTGCTCGGCCAGGTGTGCGCGCACGCGGGCGCTGCGCGTGTCGATCCAGCGGCGTCGGCCGGTCTCGGCATCGACGAGTTCGACCAGCCCCACGGCGGGCCAGGTCTGCTCGACGGGGTCCTGGAGCTGGAGTGCCACCACGTCGTGGCGCCGGGCCAGGGCCCGCAGCGGCCGCTCGAAGTCCGGCATGTCCAGAAAGTCGCTCAGGAGCAGGATGATGGCGCGGCGGTGCAGCACGCGCATCAGGTAGTCGAGCGCCACGCGCAGGTCCGTGCGCGTCGAGCCGGGGCGGCAGGCGTAGAGGTCGCGCACGAGCCGGAGCACGTGCCGACGTCCCTTGCGCGGTGGCACGAACGCTTCGATCCGGTCCGAAAACAGCAGCAATCCCACGCGGTCGTGGTTGCGCAGCGCGCTGAAGCCGAGCACGGCGCAGATCTCGGCGGCCAGCTCGCGCTTCGTGCGGCCGCGCACGCCGAAGCCCTGCGAGCCCGACACATCGACCACGAGCAGCAGCGTCTGCTCCCGTTCTTCTTCGAACAGCTTCACGTAGGGCGCGCCCATGCGGGCCGAGACGTTCCAGTCGATCGTGCGCACGTCGTCGCCGATCTGGTAGGGCCGCACTTCGGCAAAGGTGATCCCCTGTCCTTTGAAGGCCGTGTGGTATTCGCCGCCGAAGAGGCTGTCGACCAGCCCGCGCGTGCGCACCTCCAGCCGCCGGATCTTCTGAAACAGCTCGCGGGGAATCATACCCGGGGTTCTGTTTTGCCAGAGGCAACGCCCCGCCCGCCGTCCTGTTCACGGGCCGCGATGATGAGCATGGCCGGAAAATGTCGATCCCTTTGCCGTTGCGTGGAAAGCCGTCTTCGAAAGACCGTATCTTTCATAGACGGACGAAACGCCAGGGACTATGCGAAAAAACGACCGGCAGCGCTGGCAGCTTGCCCAGCGTTACGAACGAGACTGGTGGCAGCACGTTGCTGACAGGACGGATCTGCGTTATTACAGGACCTATGCCGAGGATCTGATCAGGAGAATCGCGCCTTTTTTTACGATACAACAGGATACGCGTATCCTGGAGGTAGGTAGTGGGGCTGCAGGCATTGTCACCCACCTGCCTTCCGGCTATCGACACGCCATAGATCCGCTGGAAGATTTCTTCAGGTCCGTTGAGAAGTTCAGAAAGTACCGGGATCCGCAGGTTGTGTATCACAGGGGTATGGGCGAAGCGTTACCCTTCGAGAGCGAAAGCTTCGATCTGGTGATCATGGACAATGTGCTGGATCATTGCCAGGATCCGGTTCAGGTTATCGCAGAAATCCATCGGGTGCTGGTTCCGGGAGGTTGCTTCTATTTCAGACAGAATATCTATCATCGCTGGGGAAAATTCGTGCGGTTCTGGATTGAGCTTCTGCGAATCGACAAAGGGCATCCCTATACGTTTTCCCTGCGCGATATACACACGCTTGTGGGACGTGCGGGCTTCGAGGTGTTGCTTTGCGAGCGGCGAGGCTACTGGACCGCATGGAAACGGGACCTTTCTTCAAGGCGCCTGAAGGATAAAGCGAAGGCATTGTTGCTGATCAGTCGGGACGTCGTCACGTTGTTTTTGCAAAAGCGGGTGCCGTAGGCATACGGTCTGAAGCAATGCCGTTGCAGGCGGCGATGCTTGCGTTGCCGGACGATCGCCGATATATTCCGAAAGTACCCCGGGGTGTGCCTCTGCGGTTGTGAGGAACGGGGCCCGTCTGGAAAACTGGCACTTCCCGGAAGCAGGTGCTGATCGGTTGCGGAGTGGTCCTTTTGTTTCCTGATGGGTTCACCAATCGATAGGGCAGTCATAGTACGCATGCTACGAGGTCTGGCCACCGGGCTGATGGTGGCATTGCTTTTGGGCACGAGCGCCCAGGCGCAGCGGATCATCTACGTGAAAAAAGACGCGACGGGGGCCAACGATGGGAGTTCCTGGGCCGATGCCCGTGTTTTCTGCCACTTCTGTTGATGAAGCGATGGACCAACAATGGCAGTTCCTGGGCCGATGCCTGCACGTCGCTCCAGGATGCGCTGGCGGCGGCGCAGGCAGGCGATGAAATCTGGGTGGCGGCGGGGGTGTACTACCCCGACGAGGGCACCGGGCTGACGGACAACGACCGGACGCTGTCGTTCCGGATGAAAAGGGGCGTGGCCATTTATGGCGGCTTCGCCGGCACCGAAACCGACCGCTCCCAGCGCGACTGGGAAGCCAACCCGACGGTGCTGAGCGGAGATCTGGATCAGAATGATGTCGATTCGGATGGGGATGGAATTCCTGATGTGCTGCGGGGAAATAATGCCTATCATGTGGTGGTGGCTGAAAATGTTGATTCGACCGCTGTGCTGGATGGATTTATCATCCGGCAGGGGCTGGCAAATGGTAGTGATACAGCAGACAGGGGAGGAGGGGTGTATATCAGCTATGGAAGCCCAGCGTTGACACATGTTACCATCGCAAATAACTCTGCTGATCGTGGTGGTGGTGTGTACAATTCTTATGGCGCTGTGACACGGATGTGACCATCTCGAATAACTCTGCTGCTGATGGTGGTGGTGTGAGCAATTATTATGGCGCTGTGACGATGACGGATGTGACCATCTCAAATAATTCTGCTACTTATGGTGGTGGTGTGAACAATTATGAAGGCGCTGTGACGATGACGAATGTTACCATCTCGAATAACTCTGCTACTTATGATGGTGGTGGTATGTACAATTATTCTTCAAATAATGTCAAGCTTATCAACGTTTTGTTCTTTCAGAATCGTGCAACAAGCAAGGGAGGCGGCATTTATAACAAAGACAGTAGTCCGTTGGACTGGCACAATGTTTCCATCGTGGCAAACGAAGCCTCGGAGGGCGGTGGCTATTACAGCGAAGGGTTGAGTTACCCGACCTTCAAAAACAGTCTGTTTGCCGGCAATTCCGGCGGGGATTGTGTGGGGACGATCGATCCTGCTTCTCCATACAACCTGATTCAGGATCCTTCCAATACCTGCGGCCTGCAGGACGGGCAGAACGGTAACATCATAGGGCGTGATGCGCGTCTGGTGGTGACGGACGACTCGACGGGTATTTACCGGCTTATTGCCGACAGCCCGGCGCTGGATGCGGGAGACGACAGTGTGTGTCCGACCGAGGACCTTCGGGGGGTGGCGCGGCCGCAGGACGGCGACGAAGACGGCGCGGCCCGGTGCGACATCGGCGCGCTGGAGATGCAACCGGGCGAAGTGGTTCCGGTTGCGGTTTCTTCTGCAGAACCCGTTCCGCTGAGTTTCTACGGTCCATATCCCAACCCGGTGCGTGCGGGCGTCGTGGAGCTGCTGCTGGACCTTCCGGCTTCGTCGCAGGTGGCGGTGGAGGTGTACGATATGCTGGGGCGGCTGGTGCGGCGCGTGCCGCGCTCGCGGCTGGAAGCAGGACGGGCACGGTGCCTGCAACTGGAAGTGGACGACCTGGCCGCCGGCATGTACGTGTACCGGGTGCTGGTAGCGTCGCCCGGCGGTACGCACGAGGTGTTCACGGGCCGGTTGGTCCGGGTGCGCTGAGGTAGGCGATCCATAGAGGGCGTCAACCCGTGGCGGTCGGTCGTTCGGCGGCCGCCACGGGTTGTTTTTTTGCGTGCGGCCTTCCGGCAATCGGGAGCGAGCAAGCGCGCTTCGAACACAACCGCCCGTTCCGCGCTGGATGGCCACAGCACCATCATGCATGATGGCGCCACCCCATGGAGCGGACATGAGCCGACGGGTGCGACGGGGCGGACACCGCGGGCTGCCCGCCGTGGTGAGGACGTGGCCGTTTGCCCGGCGTAATGATGCACGGGCTGGCGCAGTTTCTGGCGGGCGCTTCCGGGGTTCGGGCGACACGTCGCATAAGCGCTCTGGATTTTTGGGGATTCGGATGGGGGTAGCGGTCGTCTTTCGTGTACAGGAAGTAGCCGGCCGACAGCAGGCCGGCCTGTCGTACCATCCGAATCACCAGACCACAGGAGGTGTGCGATGAAGCGGTTCTATCACGGTGGACTGACGTTGCTGCTGGCCCTTTCGCTGGCAGCCTGCGACGCGCTGCAGAGCGGCAACGAGACGGCGCTCAGCGAAGAAGATGCGCAAGCCGTGGCCGAAATCGTAGCGCAGTCGCTGGCCGATCAGAGCGACGGCATGATGACCGACCTGTACGACGCCACGGCCACGTTCGACCAGAACGGCATGTACTACCTGACGGGCAGCGTCGCCTCGAAAAATGGCGACGAGGTCCAGAACCCGCGCTACTGGCGCGGCATGCGGCGGGGCTTCCGCGTCGATTACGACTCGACGACGGGTACGCACACGATTTACTTCATCCATGAAGTGTCCCGCCCCAACTTCCAGAAGTCCATCGAAGCGCTGCTGAAGTACGTCTTCAAGGACAGCGAGGGGCAGTTCATCGCCCATCCGCGGGCCGAACGTGAACGGATCGCCTCGATCGAGTTCGAGGGCTTCCGCAAAGGTTCGGTGGCCCATCGGACGCCTTCGGGCAACGAACGGAGTTCGTCGTTCGAGCGTCGGGCCACCTGGCACGTCGAGGGCCTGGAGGCCGAAAGCGACACGATCACCTTCGAGGGTGAGCAGCAGATGGAGGGCGCCCGGCATTTCGTGAACGACAAAGGGCAGGAAGTGGAGATGGAATTCCGGGCACACCTGGTGACCGACGGGCCGGTTTACATCCTCAAGCCGTCGGCGACCGATTCGCTGGAGCATCTGACCTACGGCACGCTGGCCTACGAAGTACGGATGGTCAAGCGCACGGGCGACAAAGAGGTGGTGCATGAGGTGGAAGGCACCATCGAGATGAACGGCGACGGTTCGGCTCTGGTGCGCTTCTACGGCATTCCGCAGACCTACCGCATCTTCCTGGGTACCGGTGACGTGAAGCGGGATTCGTAAGAAAAACCGGGCGGGGCGTCCACCGGGCACCCCGACCTTGTATCTTTACCGATGATGAAGCGACCGTCCCATAGCGACCGTGACGAAGCGCTGGCCCGGCGGATCGGGCAGCTCCGGGAGGAAGGGCGTCCGCTGGCGTCCGACCCGGAACTGGCCGACGATCCGCTGGGCCGGGCGCTGCTGGCGCTGGCCGACGAGGCGGCCCCGGCCGTGCCGCCGGAGCGAAGCGAGCGGATCTGGCAGGGGATCGCGGCGCGGATGCATCGGCAGGCGGCCAACCGGGCACCGCAGCGCAGACCGCAGGTTCGCCGCCTGTACTGGCGTCGGGCGCTGGTCGTGGCGGTGGTGCTGCTGGCGGCCGGTCTGGGCTGGTGGCTGTATGAGGAAAAAGAAAGCGTGCCCGTGCTGGTGGCTTCGGCCGGGACCATGTCGGAGGTGTACACGGCTCCGGACGGCTCGCAGATCACGTTGCGGCCGCATTCGCAGCTCTACCGGCTGGCCGCTTCGGAAACCGTCCTGCGCTACCGTCTGGAGGGCGAGGCGTTCTTCGATGTGGTGCACCGGCCGGAGCGGCAGTTTCAGGTGGAGGCCGGAGCGGTCCGCGTTACGGTGCTGGGCACGCGTTTCGACGTGCGTACCTGGGACGGGGTGGAGGTTTTTCTGGAGACAGGACGGCTCCGGATAGAAGGGCCGCGCGGCCAGCAGCAGGTGCTCACCGACGGCCAGCGCAGCCGCCTGACGGCCGACGGACACCTGACGCCGCCGGAGCCGGCTCCGGCCGAAACCTACCTGGACTGGTTGCAGGGGCGGCTGACCTTTGTGCAGGAGCCGGCCGCGCAGGTGGCCGTCGAGCTGGCGCATCACTTCGGCGTACGGCTCACGCTGCCGGAACCCTACGCGTCGCAGACGCTCAGCGGCACGCTGACGCTCGACAGCCTGCCGCAGGTATTGCAGGATCTGGGACGGGTGCTGGGCGGTCGCTTCGTCGAGGTCGCGCCGAAGCACTACCGGTTCGAAGCCGATGCGGGGCGGTAGGATCGCGTGCCGAATGATCCTCATGGTCAGTCTGCTGGGCCTGGCGGGGGCGGTCCGGGCCCAGCCGGTCGTTTATCAGGAAGTGCCACTCCGCCAGGTGCTCGACGACGTGGCCCGGCGCAGCGGCTATCAGGTGCTCTATCGTGACGCGCTCGTCGAAGGGCGCACCGTCACGCTGCAGACGACCGAAGCCCATCTCATCGAAGCACTCACGCGCGAGCTGGCCCGGCAGGGGCTTGTCCTGGAGGCCGACACGGCGCGGCGCCAGCTTCTATTGCTGGAAGCCCCCTCGCGCAACGTCTCGATCGAGGGGCAGGTGCGCGATGCGGCGACCGGGCTGCCGCTGCCCTACGCGACAATTTCCTGGTGGGCGAACGGTCGGCTGTGGGGCACTATGGCCGATGCCGAAGGGCGGTTTGTCGCGACGGTAGCACTGCCGGCCGCATGCGATACGCTGACGCTGACCGCCTCGTACGTGGGCTACGAATCGCAAACCGTTGTGCTGGCCGTGCGCGAAACATCCCGCCCGCTGACGCTCACGCTCGCGCCCCGGACCGAGGCGCTCCCCGCCGTGCTCATCGTGGGAAGCGCCGCCTGGCTCGACGGGATCGATACCACCTGGCAGCGGCTGGTGCAACCCGCACGGTTCGCGCCGTTCGGCGAGCGCGGCGTGCTCCGGGCGCTCCAGGCGCTGCCGGCCGTCGGACTGGCCATCGGGCTCGATGGGTTGACCGTGCGGGGCAGCCAGACCGACGGCTTCCAGGTGCTGCTCGACGGCGTGCCCGTCTACCATCCTTCGCATCTGTTTGGCCTGTTCGACGCGTTCAACCCGGACGCCCTCCAGGCGGTCGGCTTTTTCTACGACGTGGCGCCGGCCACCTACGCGGCCCCGCCCGGCGGAACGCTTGCCTTCGTGACGCGCAGCGGCAGCTACCAGCGCCCTCAGAGCGTGGCCGGCGTGAGCAACGTGGCCGGGCGTCTGCTGGTAGAAGGACCGCTGGGCCGCTCGGGAAGCTGGCTGCTGGCCGGACGCCGCTCGCTGCTCGATGCACTCGGCTGGCCCGGCAACGACCGACTCGTGGCGTTCGGGCTCGACGTGGCACGCCCCACCGGACCCCTTCCCCCGAACGTGGCCGATCTGGAGGCCCGTCTGCTGGAGCTGGGCCCCTCGGCCGCTACGTTTTACGATCTGCACGGCAAGCTTCGGCTCGAAGGCGGGCCGGTGCGCCTGACGCTGAGCGGCTACCTGGGCGGGGACGATGCCCGCCAGCAGGCCCAGCGCCTGATGCCGCGCTGGGATGCGCGCCCCTCCGATTTTGAATGGATGGACGTCGAAACCCGGCAGCGCTGGACCAACCGCACGGCCAGCGCCCGGCTCACCTACCGAATGGGCGCGGCGTTGCACCTGGAGACGCTGCTGGCAACCACCGCCTACGAGAGCCGCTACACGAAAGACGACTTCCTGTACGCCTTCACCGGGGGCGGCCTTCAGAAGCTGTTTCGGCGGCTGGCGCCGTTCGCTTACACGAACGCCCTGACCGAGTGGCGCTGGGAGCAGGCCTTACAGGTGGCGCAAGAGGCCGGTTACTGGACGCTGGGCTACACGCTACAGCATCTGGATCTTTCGTACGAAGAACATTCGGCCGTTCGGTCTCGTCCCTTCGCGGAAAAGCAGCGGGCGGTCCAGACGGACGCCTTTCTGCAGTACGAAGGACGCACAGGTGCCCTGTTGAAGGTGCTGGCCGGACTCCGGCTCCATGCCTTCTCGACGGGGCCGTACGTCCGCCTTTCGCCTCGACTTCAGCTGACGCTGCACCCCGAAGGCCAGTGGTCGGCCGGCGTCGGCTTCAGCCGGAACTATCAGTTTCTGCACCACCTGGCCTTCGAAAACATGAACAGCACGGGCATCTGGCTGCTGACCGGGCGGAACCAGCCGCCGACCGTGGTGGACAACGTGAGCGCAGGCGTGCAGCTCCGGCCGGGACGCACGCGTCTGCAGCTTGACGCTTACGCCCGTCGCTTTGCGAACGTATGGCAGCACGAGGTCGTGGCGCCTTTCTTCCTGATCACGCGCGACCCCGAAACGACGACGCCCTGGCTTACCGGCGCGCGCAGCCGGGCCTACGGGCTGGAGATGCTGCTGGATCAGCCGCTCGGGGCGTTCCGGGCCACGCTGGCCTATGCGCTGAGCCGGGTCGACCTGGCCCACGACGCGCTGAACGGCGGCGCCTGGTATCCGGCCCCCTGGGACCGGCGCCATCAGCTTCGGACTTATCTGGACGTGCCGCTCTGGCCGGGCAGCGCGCTTACGGTGGCCTGGTTTTCTGCATCCGGTCCACCCAACACCGAGCACTACACAGACCTGAATCAACCGGAGCGGCTGGGGCCCTACCATCGCATGGACCTGACGCTGACGAGCCGCTCTCGGATGCCCGTCGTTACGGCCGAGCTACGGCTGGGCCTGTTCAACCTGTTCGATCGCGCCAATCCCTGGTATCGCGCGCCCGTGCTCGTGCTGGTCGGCGAGCGTCTGCCCCGGCGTTTCGCCTTCGCGCCGGTCGACGTGTACGACCTGGGCCGTCAGGCTTCGTTCGAGCTGGTGCTGCATTTCTGAAGGGCGCGCAGGTCTTTCAAGAATGGTTTCAGGGAGCACGCGCAACTGGGGCGATCACAGACGTGTAAGCCCGGGGGAAAACGCGCTTGTAGTCCGGCACGGAGCGAAGCGAAGTGCCGAACGGGAAGCGCCACTTCGGCTGGCGCCTTCGTGGCTTACTACAAACGCATTCGTGCTTGTGGTCAGGCATGCAGCAAAGCGTAGGTTTACCAGATCACTTCTTCTCTTACCGGACAGGTTCTGCACAAATTTCAGCAGGATTCCCGATAATTTTAATCGAAAGCCTTTCCAGCCGATACCCCTTTAGCAGTCTGTTTGAACAATGTGCCGGCTGAACGATGCGTCTTCAACCGGGTGGCCGTCTGCTGGGTGTGCTATTGCTGCTGGTGGCAGGCTTCACAGGAATCGGAACGGATCAGTCGATACCGGCGGAAAAAGCCCGGGTCAAGGTAACATTCCTTTATCATTTTGCCCAGTTCAGCTCCTGGCCGGAAGAGGTTCTGGGCGATGCGGCGACGCCCATCCGGCTGTGCATTCTGGGGAAAGACCCGTTCGGAAGTGCGCTGGAGCAGCTGCAGGGCAAAACCGTCCACAACCGACCGCTGGAAATCCGCCATCTGCCTGCCGGCGCTTCGGCTCGAGGGTGTCATCTCGTGTTTATGGGGCCGATGCCGAAGCAGGTCCTGCAGACTTTGCTGAAGCAGCTGCAAAATCAACCGGTGTTGACGGTCGGGGAAGGAGAGGATTTCCTGAAGCAGGGCGGCATGGTGCGGTTGGTGGAAGAGAAAAACCGAATTCAGTTTGAAATCAACATCACGGCGGCCCGCCGGGCAGGCCTGCAACTGAGTGCCCGTCTGCTCCGGCTGGCCCGAATCTACGAGGAAGCAGGATGAAGCTCGTAGATCGTTGTTCGCTCAAGGCACAGCTCCTTCTGATCGTGCTCTGGACCTGCACGGTCATCCTGCTGCTGAACGGGGTGCTGTTTGCCTTCTACGATCTGGCCCAGTTCCGGCGCGAGAAAGCGCGTGAGCTGGAGGTGCTGGGGCGGGTGCTGGCCGAACACAGCGTGGCACCGCTGGTCTTTCAGGATGCGCGGGCAGCCATCGAGACGCTGGCAGGCGTGCGCAGCATCCCCGCTGTGCAGTTCGCCGCGCTGTACACGGCCGACGGGCGGCTGTTTGCCTGGTACCTCGGCGGCCTTCCCGCGACGGCGCTACCTGCACGGCTCCCGACGTCCGGCAGCGACCGGGAAACGCTACGCCACGTAGAGCCGGTGCACTGGGAAGGCCAGACGCAGGGCTACGTGTACCTGCAGGCTCGCCTGCTGGGCTGGCAGGATCGCATGGTGCGTTATGCCTCCGTCGGCGGTAGCGTGATCCTGCTGTCGCTGGGCATCAGCATGATCCTGGTGGCGCTGCTGCAGCGCCGGATCACGCGCCCGCTGGACCATCTGCGCCGGGTGGCCCGCTCGGTGGCCGAAACGCACGACTACTCGGTGCGCGTGCCGGTCGAAGGTCCCGTGGAACTGCGGGAGCTGGCCGCAACCTTCAACGAAATGCTGACGCGCGTGCAGGAACATCAGGCCGTGCTGGTGGCCGCCAAGGAGGCTGCCGAGGAGATGGCCCGCCTGAAGAGTACTTTTCTGGCGAACATGAACCATGAGATCCGCACGCCGCTGGCCGGCATTCTGGGCTACGCGCAGATCCTGGAAGAGGAACTGAAAGATCCGATGCACCGCGAGATGGCCCAGGTCATCAAGCAGAGCGGGCAGCGGCTGCTCGACACGCTAGACGCACTGCTCTACATGTCGTGCCTGGAAGCCGGTACCGTGCGCGTGCGGCATCAGGACCTGGATGTGGTGGCCGCCACACGGGCGGTGGTCGACGAACTGGCGCCGCTGGCCCGCGACAAAAAGCTGGAACTCACGGTGCAGAGCAGCGAGCCCGCATTGATCGCCTGCGTGGACGAAGGGCTCTGGGAGCGATTGGTCAAGAACCTGGTGCACAATGCGATCAAGTTCACCGAAGAAGGCAGCGTGACCGTGCTGCTCGAAGGCGACGCGGAGACCGTGCAGCTCCAGGTGGCCGACACGGGGATCGGCATTCCGGAAGAGTTGCAGTCGGTCATCTTCGAGGAGTTCAAGCAGGCATCCAGCGGGCTGGGGCTGACCATCGTGCAGCGCATCGTGCGCATGTTGAACGGACAGATCTATGTGGAAAGCCAGCCGGGCATCGGCAGCATCTTTACCGTGATCATCCCGCGGTGCCGGTCCGAGGCGGCCGCAACCCGTGCCACCACGAACGGCATGTCGCAGCACCAGCAGGCTTAGCCGCCGTGCTCGCGCAGGGCCAGGCGGATGAGTTCTTCGGCCGACTGAATGCCCGGATGCTCCCGGAGCACTTTGCGCAGGCTGCGCTCGGCGGCCGCACGGGGCAGGCCCAGCGCCTCCAGCGCCGCCAGTGCGTCGGCGCGGGCCTGCGCACGCACATCGTCCACGCCCGCAGGCGTCAGTTCGGCCAGATCCAGCAGTGCCAGCCGGTCGCGTAGTTCCACGATCAGCCGCTCGGCCAGTCGTTGGCCCACGCCGGGGATGCGCTTCAGCGTCTGCACGTCGCCCGTGGTGACCGCTTCGTGAATCTGTGCCGGCGACAACGCCGACAGGGCCGCCAGCGCCAGCCGGGGTCCGACGCCCGACACGCCCAGCAGCACCTCGAACAGCGCGCGCTCGGCCTCGGTCGCAAACCCGAACAGCAGCACGGCATCTTCCCGCACGTAGTAGTGCGTCAGCAGGTGCACCGGAGCGCCGACCTCCGGCAGCACTTCGTAGGTGGACGTGGGAATCAGAAGCCGGTAGCCCAGGCCGTGGACGTCTACCACCACCTCGGTCAGCTTTTTGGCGGCCAGCTTGCCCGACACGTAGGCAATCATGACGCGCGCTCCGAATGGGTTTGCAGGGCCGCCGTGTGGTTGCGGCGCACCTCTTCGAGCACGGCCCGATTCCAGCGCATGACGATAGGCAGGCGGCGCCCGATGCCGAAAGCCTTGCCCGTTACGCGCAGACCCGGTGGCGTCTGACGTCGCTTGTACTCGTTGCGGTCCACGCGGCGCAGGATGTCGGCCACCAGCGCCCGGTCGAACCCGGTGGCCGCCACGATTTCGTCCACTTCCTCCCGGCGTTCGATGTAACGCTGCAGGATCACGTCCAGCACTTCGTAGGGCGGCAGTGAGTCGGTGTCTTTCTGGCCCGGACGCAGCTCGGCCGAAGGCGGCTTGGTCAGGATGCGCTCGGGGATGACGTAGCGACCCGCTCGGGCGTTGATGTAACGGGCCAGGCGGTAGACCTGCGTCTTGTAGACGTCGGCCAGCACGGCCAGCCCGCCGTTCGTGTCGCCATAAAGTGTCACGTAGCCGACGGCCATTTCACTTTTGTTGCCCGTCGAGAGCAGCAGATAGCGGAACTTGTTCGACAGCGCCATGAGCGTGACGCCACGCACACGCGCCTGGATGTTCTCCTCCGTCACGTCTTCCGGCAGGTCGTCGAAGACCGGACGTAGCATTTCCCGAAAGGCATCGACGGCCGGCATGATCGGAATGATGTGAAACGTGATGCCCAGGTTTTCGGCGAGCTGGCGGGCGTCTTCGACCGATTCGGGCGAGGAGTACTTTGAGGGCATGGCCACGCCGACGACCCGTTCCGGTCCCAGCGCGGCAACGGCCAGTGCACAGACCACGGCCGAATCGATCCCGCCGGAAAGTCCGAGCACCACCTTCTCGAAAGCGCCGGTTTTGTAGAAGTAATCCCGGATGCCCAGCACCAGTGCGTCGTGCAGGTCTTCGATCTCGGTGTGCCGGTGTACGTAGGGGGCATAGTGCGCTTCGGTGTCCCAGATCAGCAGTGCCTCCTGAAACGACGGAGCGCACAGCAGAATGGAACCGTCCGGCGCATGGACCCGGCTGTCGCCGTCGAAGATCAGCTCGGTGTTGGCGCCCACCTGGTTCACATAGATGAACGGGACGCCGTGTTCGCGGCAGATGCCCTCGATAATCCGGCTGCGCTCGTCGTGCTTGCCCAGCGAGAAGGGAGATGCGCTGATGTTGACGAACAGATCGACGCCCTGAGCCGCCAGCTCGTCGATCGGGTTTTCGTCGTAGAGATGGTAGGGCGCCCAGTCCTCGTTATTCCACATGTCCTCGCAGATGTGCAGCCCGATGCGCAGGCCGCGCCACGCGACGACCGGCTGGGGCGGACCGGGCTCGAAGTAGCGGTATTCGTCGAATACGTCGTAGGTAGGCAGCAGCCGCTTCGGGACGCGGGCCACGATGCGTCCGCCCTCCAGCAGCAGGGCCGCGTTGAAGAGTCGCTTGCCCACCGGGCTTTCGTTGCGGATCGGTGCACCCAGAATCACGCCCAGCTCGCGGGGTACTTCCAGCGCAATGGTTTCGACTGTATGGGCAACGGCTTCGATAAAGGCGGGCATGTCAAGAAGGTCCTGTGGTGGATAGCCCGCCACACACATTTCTGGGAAGATGACCAGTTCGGCGCCCTGGCGATAGGCCTGGTGCGCGAAGTCGACGATCTTGCGGCGGTTGCCCTGCAGGTCTCCGACGATCGGATTGATCTGCGCCAGTGCGATTTTCATGGGCGCCTGCGCTCGGGTTGCGGCTACGACGCCGCTGCACACGCCGCACGCGCACGCTGCGTTCCCGGCTTCAGGAGGCGCGGCGCACCGAAGCCGCCTCCAGCTCGGCCAGCAGCTCGGGCAACTCGTCGGTGCGGTTCAGCAGATAGCGGGCGCCGCGCTCGCGCAGCAGGGCCCCGTGCGTCTCGGCGTCCAGATAGGGCGGAATGACGCCGATGGGCAGGACGCCGGCCGCCTGGGCGGCGATCATGTCGTCGACCGAATCGCCCACGTAGACGGCTTCGGAGGGCGTGATCGGCATGCCGACGGCCTCCAGCATGGCCAGCGCTCGCCGAATCGGGTACGGATCGGGCTTGCCCCGGCCGTCCTGGTGCTCCATGGCCACCAGCAGCGGAAAGTAGGGTTGCCAGCCGAAGCGCTCGATCGTCCAGCGCGCCTCGGCCTCGGGGCGGCCCGTGACGATCCCCATCAGATAACCCTGCCGGCGCAGGTGCTGGAGCGTCTGCGTCTGAATCAGGGGCGGCTCCTGGGCAATGAAACCGTCCCAGTGCTCACCCCGGTAGCGCCGCTGGAACTCCTGCACCACGCGGCTGAAGGGCACCTGCATGCCGATGTCGAGGATGATCGTGTGCGTCAGCTTCCAGTCGTCGTTGAAGCCGCCGGCGTTTTTGTAGCGCTGGATGGTGGCCGGGGTGATCTTGCGTCCCGTAAAGTGCTCGACCGTCTCTTCGATGGCGCGCCGGTAGGAGCGCGACACGTCCACCAGCACGCCGTCCATATCGAACAGGACGAGTTTGATTCGCGAGGGCATGATTTATTTGCGGTTTTAGTGGGTTTCCTCGGTGTTTCGGGCGTCGATACGGGCCAGCAGTGCTTCGACGGCCGCCCGGAGCTGGGGATCCTCTCCCCGCGCTTTGCTGTCGGGTGCTTCCTCGACGATGATGTCGGGTACGGCCGGACCGTTCTCCATGTTCGTGTCGTCGGCGTAAACGAACCAGCCGCGGAACGGCAGGCGAACGAACGATCCGTCGATGAGTCCCACACCGCCGGTCGAGATGACTGCGCCGAAGGTGGGCACGCCTACCAGCGGCCCCAGCCCCAGGTTCTTAAAGGCGTGCGAAAAGATCTCGGCGTTGGAAAAACTGTTCTGGTTGCAGAGGGCGGCCACGGGTTTCGTCCAGGCCGCAAAGGGCAGCCGCTCACCGAAGGGGTAATGGGCGCGAAAGGCGCGGCGATCGGGCAGATCCAGCCGCTCGGCGGCCCCACGCGGAATCGTATAGGCGTGGCGGCGGACGGTCAGCACCGTCAGCAGGTAGTCGGTCGTCCAGCCGCCGCCGTTATAGCGCACGTCGATGATCAACCCTTCTTTGCCCTGGCCGCTGGCCACCAGTTCGCGCTCGAAGCGCTCGAAGCTGGGCCAGTTCATGCCCTGCACGTGGATGTAGCCCAGGCGGCCGTTGCTGTAGCGTTCGGTCAGCGCACGCCGCGTGGCCACCCATTCTTCGTAGAGCGCTTCGTTCAGGGATCCGACCGGGCGGATGATCACGGTACGGGTCCGGCCGTCCGGCGCACGCACCGTCAGCCGCACACGCGCGTCCACTTTATCGACCAGCAGGCGGTAAAAGTTGTCCACTTCGGCTACGGGTGTGCCGTCGACGGCCGTAATGACCTCGCCCACATGCAGGCGGCTTTCCTCGCGGTCGGCCGGCGAACGTGGCACCACATGCCGGATGCGCACGCCGTCTGGCACGGGCTCGACCTCCACGCCCAGCAGGCCGGTACGTTCGCGCTGCGTCTCGGCCCGATCGGGACCGGAAATGCCCAGGTGACTGGCGTTCAGTTCGCCGAGCATCCAGGAGAAGACGTCGCGGAAGTCCCGGTTCGTCGAAGCCTGTAGCGCCCAGGGCAGGTATTTGTCGTGGAGCGCCCGCCAGTCGACGCCGTGGAACTGCGGGTCGTAGAAGCCCTGCGCCAGCGTGCGCCAGGCTTCCTCGAAGATCTGGCGACGCTCCTCGCGGTAGTCGATTTCCATGCGCGCTTCAAAGCGCAGCGTTTCCTGGCGGCCGTTCTCCGGATTGAGCCGCACGAGCTGACCCGAAGGCCGCAGGAAGAACAGGTACTTGCCGTCGCGGCTGAGCCGCACCTGGCGGGGATCCGTGTCGTTCTCGGTGAGGCGCTTCAGTTCGGACCCGTCCCAGCGGATGCGGTAGAGGTCCACTTCGGCTTCGTAGTCCTGCGTGCGGCCGCCCCGATTGGCCACAAAGTAGAAGGTTTCGCCATCTTTCGAAACGGCCAGTTCGGCTTCGTTGCCAGGCAGGGCGGTCACGCGGCGGAGCCGCTCGTGGATGCGCTCCAGGTCGATCTGAATGGGGCCGGTGAGCGTATCGCGGCGCTTACGGTCGGATTGCTTTTCAAGGGCCTCCCATTCCTCTTCGGTGCGTTCCCAGTCGGCCCGGCGCAACCAGGCAAACCACACGTCTACGTCGCCGGAGCTACGCGGCGACAGAAAGGCGAGTTTGGAGCCGTCAGGACTCCAGACCGGGTGCGTGTCGGGCCTGGGGTGCTGGCTGACGTTGACGGGCGGATGGCTTCCGTCGATGGGCTGAATGTAGACCTCTGTGTTGAAGTCAAGGTCAGGCAGGCTGTAGGCGATCCAGCGGCTGTCGGGACTCCAGGCAACGTCTTCAGGCGTGGCCCAGCCGTCGAGCAGTGTGCGCGTGATCCGAAGGCGATCGCCTTCGACGCGGGCCAGCAGCAGTGTGCCGCGCCCCCGGCGGAACACGAGATGGCGGTCGTCCGGCGCAACGACCGGTTCGCGTTCGTCCTCCGGCGTGTCGGTCAGGCGCACGACGGTGTGCGTGAGGCTTTCGAACAGGTCGGAAGTCCCCGCGTCGGCCGCCCGCAGCAGGTACAGGTCGTACTGGCCGGCGCGGTCCGAGACGAACACGAGCGTCGAATCGTTGAGCCAGGCGGGCTCTCGGTCGCGCCACGGGTGGCGCGTCAGGCGCACCGTGCGGTTGTCGTCGGGATCGTTACGGCGCAGGAACAGCTCGCCGCGGACGACAAAGGCGACGTACCGGCCGTCGGGTGAGAGCGCATATTCGGTGGCCTCGGACGTGAAGGTGCGGCGTTCCACCGGATCGAAGCGCTCGTCGTAGGGAATCTGAATCTCCAGGCGGCGCGGGGTGCCCTCGGGAAGCGTGAGCACGTAGAGGTCGGTCTGACGCTCGAAGGCAATGGTCCGGCCGTCGGCGCTGACCGTGAAGTAGCGGACACCGTCCCCCTCAAAGTGCGTGAGTTGCTCCGGAGCGCCCTGCGGCATGCCGTCTTCGTTCAGAGGCAGGCGGTACAGGTTGTAGGTGCCGTCGCGCTCGCTGATGAACAGCAGCGTACGCGGACCGGCCCAGGCCGGCAGGTAGTCGTTGCCGTCGAAGTCGGTCAGGCGACGGAACGTGCGGTTCTGCAGATCGAAGAGCCAGAGGTCGCGGTCGGCCGAACCGCGGTAGCCCCGGCGCCAGGTGGCGTTGGAGCCGCGCTCGAAGGCCAGAAAGCGGCCGTCCGGCGAGAGCGTGGCCTGAAAGCCCGTGGCGTCGAGGATGCGCACCGGCGTGCCGCCGGTGTCGGGGATGGCATGAATTTCGGCCTCACGCTCGACCTGAACGAACAGGCGTCGCGTCTGGAAAAGCAGACGGCCGTCGCGTGTCCAGTCGGTCAGGATGTCCTCGGCCGAATGGTAGGTGAGGCGGCGCGGGGGGCCACCGAACAGCTCCATGACGAACAGGTCGTCGTGGCCGTAGCGATCGCTGGTGAAGGCAATGCGTCGGCCGTCCGGACTCCAGCGCGGGTAGACTTCGTAGGCAGGATGGACGGTCAGGCGCTGGGCCATGCCGCCGGTAACCGGGACCAGCCACAGGTCTCCCTGATAGGAGAAGACGATCTGCTGTCCGGATGGATCGATGGCGGGGTAACGTGGAAACGGTCGAGGATTGAACGTCAGCAGCGCGAGCAGGAGAACGAGCAGGCTTCCCATCGGCCGAACTTCTTGATCATTACCGGAATGTTGCAAGATACAAAAAAACTGTTCGGAAGCGCTTTCTGCTTTTTGAATTCAACAAAAAAGGGACCCCACCCGGAGGCAGGGTCCCCTGTAGCGTGGCCAGAGGTGCTCAGGAGTTCATCGTAACCAGGAACTCGTCGTTGCTCCGTGTGCCCCGCATCTTCTCCAGCAGGAAGATCATGGCCTCGACCGGATCCATGTCGGCCAGAATCTTGCGCAGGAGCCAGATGCGATGCAGCTTGGCCTCGGGAATGAGCAGCTCTTCGCGGCGCGTGCCCGACTTGATCAGGTGAATGGCCGGGAAAATGCGCCGGTCGGCCAGCTGCCGGTCGAGCACCAGCTCCATGTTGCCGGTTCCCTTGAATTCTTCGAAGATCACCTCGTCCATGCGGCTGCCGGTCTCGATCAGCGCCGTGCCGATGATCGTCAGCGAGCCGCCCTCTTCGACGTTACGGGCCGCGCCGAAGAACCGCTTGGGACCGCGCAGCGCGCCGGCCTCGATACCACCCGAGAGCGTCTTGCCGGTGCTGGGCGTGACCGCGTTGTGCGCGCGGGCCAGCCGCGTGATCGAGTCGAGCAGGATCACCACGTCCTGCTTGGCCTCGACCAGCCGCTTGGCCTTCTCCAGCACGATGTCGGCCACCTCGACGTGTCGCTCCGGATCCTGGTCGAACGTCGAGGAGATCACCTCGGCCTTGACGTTTCGCTCCATGTCGGTGACCTCCTCGGGCCGCTCGTCCACCAGCAGGATGATCAGGTAGATCTCCGGGTGGTTCGTCGTGATGGCGTTGGCGATTTTCTGCAGCAGGATGGTCTTGCCCGTCTTGGGCGGGGCCACGATCAGCCCGCGCTGGCCTTTCCCGATCGGCGCAAACAGGTCCAGAATGCGCGTGCTGTATTCGTTGGGCGAAGTCTCCAGCCGGATCTGCTCTGTCGGATAGAGCGGCGTGAGGTAGTCGAAGCTCTGCCGCTCTTCCATTTCCTCGGGCGGCCGGCCGTTGACCTTGTGCACCTGAATCAACGCGAAGAAGCGCTCGCCTTCTTTGGGCGGCCGCACCAGCCCTTCGATCGTGTCGCCCAGGCGCAGGCTGAAGCGCTTGATCTGCGAGGGCGATACGTAGATGTCGTCGGGACCGGGCAGGTAGTTGTAATCGGGCGAACGCAGGAAGCCGTAGCCGTCGGGCATGATCTCCAGCACGCCGCTTTTGATGATCATGCCCTCCAGCTCGGTCTTGCCGGGGTCGTAATTGGCCATGTAGGCGGGCCGTCCCTCATAGACACGGCGCCGGCGCTCGTCCCAGTCGGCATAGCGCATGTCGACGCGTCCGCGCCGACCCCGACGCTCGCGCCAGGCGCGCCGATCTTCGCGGGTGGCTTCGGCCTGCGTTTCCGCCGCCGGAGCTTCGGCCTCGACGGTTTCGTCACCGGCGTCCTCGCTCACCGTTTCGGCCACTTCTTCCTTCGGGGCCACGTCGGTGGATTCCTGCGTCGTGGCGGCCCGGCGAGCCGCTCCGTTCGGGCGTCCGGCTTCCGCTTCCGCCTGGGCTTCCAGAATGCGGTAAATCAGATCCTGCTTCCGAAGCGTCGAGTATCCCGTGAGGCCCAGTTCGCGGGCCAGCTCGCGCAGTTCGCTGATTTTCTTGGCCTGAAGTTCGGAGATCTTCATGAGAGAAGCACTGGTTTTGGATACTGAGGAAAGCTCTGTGTGGCAGGCTGAAGGTTGTGTTGTTTTTACCTGCTTGGGTTCGGGGGGCTTTGCAGTTCGTGGTCGGCCTGCTGAGAAAGGCAGACCCGCAGGCAGGCTGGGATCCGCGCGACCACCGGTTGCAAAATTAGCATCTTCTGGCAGAAAGTCAACCAGAAAATCGGATCATTTCGGGAAAATTTAACTTCCGGCGACGAAGCCGGTAATGGGGCCTGCGTTCGACGTTGTGGCCTATCCGCACCAACCGACGCCTGCAATCGAGGCGCTTTGCCAGAGCACCGGTGGAAGAGCGGCCACCACCTGATGCGAGCCTGTGATCAACAGCACATCGTTCGTCTGTAGCCGCTTTTGCAGTAACTGCCAGCCGGAAGCGACGGTTCCGACACCCGGCACCTGACCACCGGCCTGCTGCACCATTGCAACCAGCTCGACCGCCGACCAGGCGCGCGGGCTTTCGAGGGCAGCGACATAGACGGCAAAGCCGGCCTGGACCAGTTGTCCGGCCATCGTAGGAGCGTCTTTGTCGCGCAGGGCGCTCCAGATTGCGTATCGACGGCCGGTGCCGGGCGGATGCAGCGCGTCGATGGTTGCCAGCACGGCCGCCAGGCCGTCCGGATTGTGCGCCACGTCGGCCACGACCAGCGGCCGGGTCTGCAGCACGTCGAACCGGCCGCGCAGGCCGCTCAGTTGCCGGACCTCGCGCAGACCCTGGCGGATCGGCCGGGGATCGTCCAGTACCTCGGGCAACACCAGTTCGGCCGCCCGGATCGCCAGCAGCGCGTTGGCGGCCTGGTGCCGGCCAAGCAGTCCTACCTCCAGGTCTTCGTAACGACGCACCGGGGTTCGAGCCGTCAGCCGCATGAAGACCGTCTCCGGCGCCACCTGCTCCAGGTGCACTTCTTCCCAGAGATAGTGCAGCGGAGCCTGCTGACGGGCGGCGGTTTCGCGAATAACAGCCAGCGCTTCGGGTTGCGTGGCGCCCGTGAGCACAGGCACGCCCGGCTTGATGATACCGGCCTTTTCGCGTGTGATCGCCTCGATCGTCTCGCCCAGGATGTCCGTGTGATCCAGCCCGATCGACGTGATCACGGCCAGGCGGGGCTGCACGACGTTCGTGGCGTCGAGCCGCCCGCCCAGTCCCACTTCCACCACGGCCAGATCGACCTGCTGCTCGGCAAAGTACAGAAAGCTGAGCGCCACCGTGGCCTCAAAAAAGCTGGGCTGCACCTGCTCGAAAAGCGGGCGACAGCGGGCCACAGCCTTCTCCAGCCACGTCGTGGGCGCCGGGATGCCGTCGATGCGCATGCGCTCGCCGACATGCCAGAGATGCGGTGAGGTGTGCAGCCCCACCCGGTACCCGGCCGCCCGGGCGATGGCCGCCAGCAGCGAGGCCGTCGATCCCTTGCCGTTCGTGCCGGCAATGTGCACGCACGGGTAGGCCCGATGCGGCGCGCCCATGGCCGCCAGCAACGCCTCCATGCGCTCCAGCCCCGGCCGGTAGGCGGCATGCCCCTGATCCGCAAAGCGAGGCAGCGACAGCAGGTACTCGAGCGCGTCCATGGGCTTCGTGGCAATCAAAAAAAAACTTGTTGTAACAAATTTTTTATATCCGCTTTTCAATTCGGGCTTGCCGGCAACCCGGTCGGTGGTGTAACATTTCAACGACCCGTGCCACTCACGCACACCTGACAACCATCAACCAACCGGAGGAAGCCTATGCGTGCTTTTCGTTTACTCCTGGTGCCGGCGCTGATCGCGCTGGCCGGCTTCTGGCAGCCGACCGAGGCGCCCACCCGTGAGGTTCTTAACTGGACGATCGACAAGGCGCACAGCTCGATCGGTTTCCGGGTGCGTCACCTGGGCATCAGCTTCGTGAACGGCGTCTTTGAGGACTACGACGCCACGTTGCAGTTCGACCCGAACGACCTGAGCACCCTGAAGGCGACCGCCACCATCCGCGTGGCCAGCATCAACACGGGCATCGAGCGGCGCGACAATCACCTGCGCTCGCCCGACTTTTTCGACGCCGAGAAGTACCCGGAGATCCGCTTCGTCAGCAAGGAGGTGCGCAACATTCAGGGCAACAAGTTCCAGCTCGTGGGCGATCTGACGATCAAGGATGTGACGAAAGAGGTGGTGCTGGATGTAGAGTTTCTGGGGACGGCTCAGGGCATGCAGGGCGAGCTGCGGGCGGCTTTCACGGCTCGCGGCACGATCGATCGCTTCGACTACGGCCTGCAGTGGAACCGGCTTACCGAGGCCGGTGGTGTGGTGGTGGGCCGCGAGGTGACGCTGCTGATCGACATCGAAGCCGTGCAGGAAGGCGCCTGAGCTTTCCGGAAAACCCGGACGTGCCGGCCCGATCCGCCCCGGCGGATCGGGCTTTTCTGTCGCACGAACCCGCCCGCGCCTCGGGCGTTGCACCTGGCGACTTCTTTGGAAGCAGCACCAACGATCCGAGCACACGCATGGCCGTTCGGTTTGGCATTCTGGTATTTCCGGGCTCCAACTGCGACCACGACGCCTACCATGCCGTCAAGCACGTAGCCGGGCAGGAGGCCCGTTTCATCTGGCACAAGGAGACGAAGCTGGGGGATGTGGACGTGGTGATCGTGCCCGGCGGCTTTTCATATGGCGACTATCTGCGGCCGGGCGCCATCGCTCGCTTTTCGCCGATCATGCAGGACGTGATCCGGTTTGCCCGCGAGGGGGGACCGGTCATCGGCATCTGCAACGGATTTCAGGTGCTCTGCGAAAGCGGCCTGTTGCCCGGCGTGCTGCTGCGTAACGCATCGCTGCGCTTCATCTGCAAGTACGTGCACGTCCGCGTGGAGCAGACCGACACACCCTTCACGAACGCGCTGCAGCCCGGCCAGGTGCTGCGCATTCCGATCGCGCACGGCGAGGGTAACTACTTCGCTCCGAAGGAGGTGCTCGAACGCCTGGAGGCGAACGGCCAGGTGGTGTTCCGCTACTGCGAGCCGGACGGGCGCATTACCGAGGCGGCCAATCCCAACGGCTCGGCGCACAACATTGCCGGCATCGTGAATGAGCAGCGCAACGTGCTCGGCATGATGCCGCATCCGGAGCGCTGCGTGGAGGCGCTGCTGGGCAGCGAGGACGGCCTGGGCATCTTTCGGTCGCTCATCCGGCACGTGGCCGGCGTTTCGGTCTGACGCTACACGAGCCAGACCAGCAGCAGGGCGGGCAGCGTGTAGGCCAGCAGACCGATCAGGATCGGGCGGCGAAGGTCCGGGGCGCCGAGCGTCCAGACCAGTCCGGCCTTGACGACCGTGTTGGCGACGGTGGCCAGAATCACAGAGCGGGCGGCAATCTCGAGCGGCAGGCCGGTCCCGGTACGTGTGAGCTGGGCCACCGAGAGCACCACGGCGTCGCTGTCGGCAGCCCCGCCGATCAGGCTCGAGGCGTACACTCCCGAGGCGCCCAGGTAGAGCCGGGCCGTGTTGGCCAGCAGTAGAATGAGGGCGTAGAGCAGGCCGAAAAGCAGCGCGGGCTTCAGTTCGAACGGGTTCTTCAGGGGCGCTTCGGCGTCGGAGGGACGCGGCAACCGGTGGCGATACAGGAAGACGCCGTAGGCGGCGCCGAGCAACAGCGAGGCGCCCAGTGGCAGGGCCGTCGCTTCAAGCAGGGCGGGAGAAAGCACGGCCAGAATGAGCGCCAGGCGCACGACCATGGCGGCCCAGGCCAGCAGGATGGAGGCGGCCACGGTGGGTGTCAGCCGGGGCCAGTCGTGGCTGCGGCGGGCCATGCTGAGCGTCAGGGCCGTGCTGGAGGCCAGCCCGCCCAGCAGTCCGGTCAGGCCGAGTCCGCGACGGGCACCGAGCACCTGCGTGAGCACGTAACCCAGAAAGCTGATGGCCGAGATGAACACGACCATCAGCCAGATCTCACGTGGCACGAGCACGTCGAACGGCGGTGGCCCGTAGCTGCGGTCGGGCAGCAGCGGCAGCAGCACCACCGTGATCAGCCCGAACTTCAGCGTGGCGTAGACGTCCTCGCGCGAGATGCGCTCGGCCAGCAGGCGTGTCTGCGGCTTGAGCGTGAGCAGCCACGTCAGCCCCACGCCCAGCGCGGCGGCCAGCACGAGCCGATCCAGATAGCAGAGCAGGCCGATCAGAAACGTCAGCAGGCCCGCCATCTCGGTGGTCAGGCCGATGTCGCCGCGCTGAGCCCCGATGTAGTGAGCGACGGTCAGCAATGCGCCTACGGCCGCCAGCGTGAGCAGCACCACGAAAGGGGCCTGCAGCAGGTCGGCCGCCAGTCCGGAGGTGGCGCCCAGCAGGCTGATCAGTGTGAAGGTGCGGGCACCGGCGAACAGCCCGGCGCGGGCGTTCTGCTCCTGGCGGTGGGCAAACTCGCGTTGCAGCCCCACCATCAGACCGATGGCCAGCGCCACACCCAGCCGGAGCGCCAGCGCGGCAAACGTTGTGGGCGTTTCCATCTCCATGGGCTTCAAGATACGACGGTGTCGGTGAATCCGGAGCGTTTACTCGGGCGTTGAGCGGACACTTCGCATTGAATTTTCTGGAGCGTAACCGCCTTTTCCCATGTTCCTGGAGACACCCTGGACCACGCTGCTG
This sequence comes from Rhodothermus marinus, assembly GCF_009936275.1. NCBI lineage: Bacteria > Pseudomonadati > Rhodothermota > Rhodothermia > Rhodothermales > Rhodothermaceae > Rhodothermus > Rhodothermus marinus. Next base: position 2,846,181 of record NZ_AP019797.1, on the reverse strand, counting down.
ATTCTGATCAACCTGCTGGTGAGCGGCTATGCGCTGCTGGTCGATCCGTCGCTGATCGACCGGTGGGCGTTTCGCCCGCTACACATCCTGCGCGGCCGCGAATACTACCGGATGATCACGGCCGGCTTCGTGCATGTGGGCTGGGCTCACCTGGCCTTCAACATGATCACGCTGTTTTTCTTCGGGCGGCCCATGGAAGTGCTGATGGGGCCCGTGCGGTTTCTGCTCATCTACTTCGGGGCCGAGCTGGCCGGGCACGGCCTGTCGCTCTGGCTGCACCGCAATCGGCCCACCTACGCGGCCGTCGGGGCTTCGGGCGCCATCAGCGGCCTGCTTTTCGGCTACTGTTTGTTCTTTCCGTTCGACCGTATCTATCTGTTCTTTTTCCCGGTGGGCATTCCGGCCGTGCTGTTCGCGATCGGGTACGTGGTGCTCTCGATCTACGCCGTGCGGCGCGGGATCGAAGAAGGGGGCATCGCCCACGAGGCGCATCTGGGCGGAGCGCTGGGCGGCCTGCTGCTGACGCTGTTGCTGGAGCCGCGGGCGCTTCCGATCTTTCTGCGACAGCTCGGACTGTAAAAGGACCGGAGAAATCTGCATCGGGGGTTGGCATTTCAGGATAAAATCGATAACTTAACCCGTTAAGTAGCGACCAACCTTCCTGGAGCGAGCAACATGGAACCGCTTCGTCTGCATCCCGATCGGTACTTCGATCCGGATCCGACGGTGCGTCGGATAGCGCGGGAACTCTATGAAGAGATGCGCACCTTCCCGCTGGTGTGTCCGCACGGCCATGTGGATCCGGCCATTCTGGCGACGAACGAGCCCTTCCCGGAACCGACGTCGCTGATCATCAAACCGGACCACTACATCTTCCGGCTGCTTTACTCTCAGGGCATTCCGCTGGAAGCGCTGGGCATTCCGCGGCGCGACGGGCAGCCGGTCGAGACCGACCCGCGCAAGATCTGGCAGATCTTCGCCGAACATTACTATCTGTTTGCCGGCACGCCCACGGGCGCCTGGCTCGACTACGAATTTGCCGAGGTTTTCGAGGTGCCCTACAAGCTCGATGGCGAGTCGGCCCAGTACGTCTACGACCACATTCTGGAGCGGCTGCAATCGCCCGAGTACCGGCCACGGGCGCTTTTCGAGCGCTTCAATATCGAGATCCTGACCACAACGGACGCCGCCACCGACACGCTCGAACACCACCAGGCCATTCGCGCTTCGGGCTGGCCCGGGCGGGTGGCTCCCTGCTTCCGTCCGGATGCCGTCTTCAAAATCGCCCGGCCCGACTGGCACGAACACCTGCAACTGCTCGAGCAGCGCTGCGGCTTTTCGATCCGGAGCTACGAGGATTTCATCCGGGCGCTGGAGAATCGTCGGGCTTTCTTCAAGGAAATGGGGGCCTTCGCCACGGACCATGCCGTGCTGGTGCCGCGCACGCACCGCCTTGCGCCTGAACAGGCCGAAACACTCTTTCAGAAGGCGCTGCGCGGCGAGGCGACCGAGGCCGACCAGGCCGACTTCGAGGCGCACCTGCTCATGGAAATGGCCCGCATGAGCCTGGAAGACGGGCTGGTCATGCAGATTCATGCCGGTGCGTTCTACAACCACAATACGTACATTTATGAGCGGTTCGGCCCCGACAAAGGCGGCGACATCCCCGTGCAGGCCGAGTTCACCTACAACCTGCGCGAACTGCTCGTCACCTACGGCAACGATCCGCGCCTGACGGTGATCGTTTTCACGCTGGACGAATCCACCTACTCGCGCGAGCTGGCGCCGCTGGCCGGGCACTACCCGGCGCTCAAGATCGGGCCGGCCTGGTGGTTCCACGACAGTATCGAGGGCATCATGCGCTACCGCGAGTGGATCACCGAGACGGCCAGCATTTACAACACGGCCGGTTTCAACGACGATACGCGGGCGTTCTGCTCGATTCCGGCTCGTCACGATCTGGCCCGCCGGATCGATGCAAACTACCTGGCGCGGCTGGTCGCCCGCCATATCATCGACATGTCGGATGCCCGGCGTATGGCGCGCGCCATGGCCTACGACCTGGTGCGTAAAACCTACCGGATCGATCAGTTCATTCCGGCCGCCGCCTGAACGTTGAACCATCAGACCAACAGCGACCCATGGTACCACCCCGTGACATCGGACCCTTCGTAACGACGGAACCGAAAACGCCGGCTCAGCGACGGCTGACCGGACGGGCGATCATGCCCGGCGAGGAAGCGCCACGCACCGTCGAGCTGTTCGACGCCCGGCCGGCGCTCAACCGACGCGAGGAGATCATCACCGGCGAAAACTCCAGCTTCCGTTTTCTGCGCTTTGCCCGGATTGCGCTGCAGCCGGACGCGCCCGGCTACGCACCGATCCCGGTGCAACTCGGCGACACCGAGGAGGCGGTCTTCTACGTGAACCGGGGGCAGGCCCGGCTCACTGTGGACGGCCAGACCTATACGCTGGGCAAGGGCGACGTGCTCTACGTGGGGCTGGGGCGTCGGGTGGTGGTCGAGGCCGACGGTCCGCTGGCCGACGTGAGCGAATTCCGGGCCATCGAATGCCATACGGAGTACCCCGTGCAGCTGGTGCGTCACCGGGACATCGAGGGCACCGAGCTGGCCGCCGATCTGGGGCGCAAACGGCCCATGACACGCCGCACCGTCTACAAGCTGGTCGATCAGAACGTGCAGGCCTGCCGTCTGCTTTTCGGTGACACCTACCTGGCCCAGCCGGGCGGCGTGGGCAGCTATCCGCCCCACTTTCACGGACCGGACGGGCCGTTCGGGCTGGGCGACCGGGCCAAGGAAGAGATCTATCACTTCCGCTGCGAGAGCGAAATCCCCGGCGATACGCCGTTCGTGCTCCAGAACTGCGCCCGGCCTGAGGATCCGGTGAGCACCTACGTGCACATTTTCGACGAACAGGCCATCAACGTCACGCCCGGCTACCACGACACGATTGCCCCGCCGCCCGTGCACTTCATGTTCACCTGGTGTCTGGGGGCCTATACCGAGGGGCACCGCGACTGGTCGGAGATCTACAACCGCCCCGGCTACGAGGACGAATGGTAAGGGGCTGGTCGCGGACAAAACGGGCGCCTACTCGGTCAGGGTCAGTGCCAGCGTGCGGCTGACGGTGGCGCCACTGCGTTCGTCGGTGATGCGGACTTCCAGCACGTAGTCGCCCGGATCGACGCGGCTGACGTCCAGTTCGGCGTGCTCGTCGAGGTCGGTCCGGGTGTCTTCGTGCGTGCTTTTGAGGCGAAGTACGGGCCGGTCGTCTCCGCCGAAAAGCCCCAGAAACTTCTTACGGGGTTTCGTGGGGCGAAGGATGTACTCGGTGGTGTAGCGGGTGCGGCCCTGCGTGTCGGGCGTAAGGCCGTAGATTTCGAAGTAGAGATAGACCGGCTGGCGTACCGAAAAGCGGCGCAGCGGATTGGGCCACAGGTGCCAGCCGTTGCGCACGAAGCGGCTGGCGCCCGAGGCGGGTTCCATGCGCCAGGCGGGCAGCAGGTCGCTCATCTGCAGGCCCGGCCCGCTCAGGTCCGGCACCTCCAGTTCGATCTGCACGCTTCCCTGCAGGCGTTCGGCCTCGAGCGAGCGGCCGTGCAGCGTCAGCCGATAGGTGCCGGGCGCCAGCGCCACCGCCATGAAGTCGTTGATGGCCGCCGTCGGATCGGGGAGGATGGGGATTGTGCGCTGCTGGACCTGCGCCACGAGCGGGTGCCAGGCGGCGTCGTGCACGGCAAAGCCCACTTCGGCCGGCGTGTAGCCACTGCGGCGGCCGGTCACCTCGCGGAAAGGCGCGGCCGGCAGCGCGTAGTACACGTTCACCTCGGTGCGGCCGCTGTCGCCCCGGAAGGCCACGGGCAGCACCTCCAGCGGGAGCGGCACCAGGTCGGCCGGCCAGCGGTGCTGATCGGACGTAAGCCCCTGCGTGTAGGCCGCCCGGCTTTCGGCCGCCATCTCCTCGCGGAGTTCGAAAAGCTCCAGCGTGGTGGGCTGGAACGGGCGCAGTCCGGCCTCAACCTCCCACTTCGTGCGCAGCGTGCTCATGATGCGGGAGTAGGGCGGTCCCCAGATCTCCCGGTCTGCGATCATCTGCGCGTTGGCCAGCACGGGCGTCAGCCGCCAGTTGTTGCCCGTGGCACCTTCGTCGATCACGAAGTGAAAGTCCATGCGCGGACGATAGTAACGCCACGACTCGTTCGGCACCCAGCCCATGCCGAATTCCCGCTCGCGCCACAGCGAACCCGAACGAAACGTATTGGCCTCACCCCTGACCGTCACGATCCGGTCGTCCGGCGGGCCATGTCGGATGTAGATCAACCCTTTGTCGTTGAACTCGTGGTTCAGGTGATAGGTGGGCGGCAGGTTCAGCTCGCCGAATTTGTCCGGGTTGTTGTGCCAGAGGCGCGGGCCGTCGTATGCGTAGTCGCGCTCGGCCACCAGCAGCCGGCGGTAGTGCTCGACGAGCCGGACGTTGACCGGGCGGCCGGGCATCGGGTCGCGCCGCTCCCAGAAGGCCTGGAAAAAGGCGCGGTATTCCTCGGGCGTCTGCAGCCGCCGGTAGGTCTCCAGTTCCTGCAGGTTGAAGATGTATTTGAAGTCTTCAAAGAGAAAGCGGGCGGCCAGCGGTCCGTTGATGGTACGGATGGCGCGGTCGATGATCGCCTGCACCGAGTCGGGCCGGTCGAGCGCGGCCCAGACGCGGGCCCGGATCAGCGCGATGGCCTGAAGGGGCCAGGGAAAATCAGGGCGTTCGAGTGCCCGAAGCGCGGCGTCGGCTTCCCGGAGCCGTCCCAGCCGACGCAGACGTTCCGCCTCGAAAAAGCGGGCATAGTCGGTGGGATGCTGCGCCAGCCAGCGTCCGGCCGTGTCCAGATCGGTGTGGTTCAGATAGCTCTGATAGATGCGGAAAAGTCCGATGGCCGCCTCCTCCAGATCGGGCCGCAGCCGCACCTGCGCCTCGGCCAGGGTGATGGCCCGGGGATAGTCCCCGTCCTGTCGGTAGAGCAGCGCGTACTGGTAGAGCACGTCCCGGTAGAGGCTGTCGCGGGCCAGCACCCACTCGAAGTGCTTGCGCGACTCGCGGCGGTGCGTGAACTGGAAGGGCGTCTGGTACTGCGCCCGCTCGCGCTCGCTGATCCCCAGAAAGTAATGCACGGCGAGGCTGGACGAATCGATCTTTAGCGCCCTGCCGGCCCAGTCGCTGGCTTCGTGCCAGTTTTCGCGGGCCATGGCCAGGCGAATCATGCCCAGATAGGCGGGCAGGTAGGTGGCGTCCAGCTCCAGCGCTTCGCGATACGTCTCCTCGGCTTCCTGATAGGCGCCGCGGGCCAGCCAGTCGTCCCCTTCGTCGACGAGTTGCGCGGCCGACTGGGCGTAGAGGCTTACCGGAAAAAGCAACAACCCTCCCAGCAGCGCCTTCCAGCTCCGGCAGATGACCCTTCGCATGGCAGAATGCAATCGTTTCGTAAAGAGTTACTGATGAATTTTTTGAAAGCTCCCGCGTGCTGGCGGAAAAGCTCAGCCTGCCGTATTGTGTAGCAAAAAAGCGAAGCGCATGATGGAACTGGGCATGATCGGACTGGGGCGCATGGGCGCCGGGATGAGTCGGCGACTGCACCGCGCCGGAGTGCGTGTGGTGGGGTACGACCCGAACCCGGAAGCCCGCGCTCGCCTTGCACAGGACGGTATCGAAACGGTGGACCGCCTGGAAGCGCTGGTGGAGGCGCTGAAACCGCCGCGGACGGTCTGGCTCATGGTGCCGGCCGGCGATCCCGTCGATCAGGTGCTGGCGCAGCTTGCCCCGCTCCTTGCGGCCGGCGATCTGATCGTGGAGGGCGGCAACTCGTACTACCGCGACACGCTCCGCCGCGCCGAAACGCTGCAGGCTCGCGGCCTGCTGTTTGCCGATGTGGGCGTCTCGGGCGGACTCTGGGGCGAGCGGGAAGGCTACGGCCTTATGGCGGGCGGCCCGCCCGAGGCGATCGAGCGTCTGCGTCCCATCCTGGAACACCTGGCACCGGGACCCGATCGCGGCTGGGTGCACGCCGGACCCGTCGGAGCCGGCCATTTCGTCAAGATGGTCCACAACGGGATCGAATACGCCCTGATGCAGGCCTACGCCGAGGGCTTCGCTTTGCTCAAGGCCAAGGCGCCTTTCCAGCTCGACCTGGCCGCCATCGCCGAAGCCTGGCGCCACGGCACGATCATCCGGAGCTTCCTGCTCGACCTGATTGCCGGGGTGCTTCGCGAGGATGCCTCGCTGGCCGACATTGCGCCGGTGGTGGCCGATTCGGGCGAAGGACGCTGGACCGTCCAGGAAGCCGTCGATCTGGGCGTGCCCGTCGATACGATCGCGGCCGCGCTGTTCCGGCGGTTTGCCAGCCAGGACCCGGAGCGCTACGGCGACCGGCTGCTGGCCGCGCTGCGCCATGCGTTCGGCGGGCATCCCGTGCAACGGGCGGCGTCATGAACGGACCGCACCTGCAGTTGGAAGTCTACCCGGATGCCGGGACCGCCTGTCGAACGGCAGCGCAGCGACTGGCGCAGGCGCTCGCGGAGGGCGGAACGGCGGCGCTGGCCGGCGGCAACACGCCGCGGCCGGCCTATCGTATGGTGGCCGGGATGGACCTTCCCTGGCCGACCATCACGCTGGTGCCCACCGACGAGCGCTGCGTGCCACCCGATCACCTCGAACGCAACGACCGCATGCTGGCCGAGGCGCTGGGCGATCGTGGCTACCGGCTGGTGCGACTTCCGGCCGAACTGGGACCTGAACGGGGGGCTCGGGAGGCCGAAGCGCTGGTGGCCCTGCTGCTCCCTTTTCGCGTGGTGTTGCTCGGCCTGGGCGAAGACGGACACACGGCCAGCCTGTTTCCGGGCCATCCCGCACTGGAGGCCACCGGCCTGGTGGCGCCCGTTCGCCAGGCGCCCAAGCCTCCACCCGAGCGCATTACGCTGACGCTGCAGGCCCTTTCGCAGACCGAGACGGCGCTGCTGCTGGTGACCGGCGCCTCCAAGCGCGAAGCACTCCGGCGCCTGCTGGCAGGAGACGACCTTCCGCCCCGGCGGCTGACGGTGCCGACGCTCACCATTCTGGCCGATCGCGAAGCTGCTGACATGGTGGAACCATGACGAACGGAAACGACGTCACGCTGGTCATTCTGGGGGCCACCGGCGACCTGACGCGCCGGTTGCTCATGCCGGCCATCTACCGGCTGTTCGTCCGGGCGCAGTGGCAGCCCCGGCGCATCGTGGGCTACGGCCGCAGCGAATGGACCGACGAGCGCTTCCGCGAACACCTCGAGAAAAGCCTGAAGGAGTTCGCCCGGGAAGCTTTCGACCGCAAATCCTGGAAGGAGCTGGCCGCGCGCCTGAGCTACCGCTCCGGCGAGCTGCACGCCGACCACCTGCAGGGACTGGCCGAACTGGTGGACGGCCCGGCCATCTTTTACCTGGCGCTTCCCCCCGGACTTTTCGGCGAGGCCGCCGAGGCTCTGGGGCAGGCCGGACTGCACCGCGAGGAGGGCGGCTGGCGCCGCATCGTCATCGAAAAACCGTTCGGCTCGGACCTCGAATCGGCTCTGGCGCTACACCGCCAGATCCATCGCTACTGGCAGGAAAGCCAGGTGTACCGCATCGATCATTATCTGGGCAAGGAGACCGTCCAGAACCTGATGGTCTTCCGCTTTGCCAACCGGTTTATTGAACCGGTCTGGAATACGGCCCACGTCGAACAGGTGCAGATCACGGTGGCCGAAACGCTGGGCCTGGAGGGCCGCTGGCGCTACTACGATCAGGCCGGTGCGCTGCGCGACATGCTGCAGAACCACCTGATGCAGCTCTTCACGCTCACGGCCATGGAGCCGCCGGCCGTCTGGCACCCCGAAGTGCTGCGCGACCACAAGGTGGAGGTGCTGCGGGCCGTCCGACCCATCCCCGAGACGGCCGTCGAGCGCTTCGCCGCACGGGGACAGTATGCGGCCGGCACCGTGCAGGGCCAGCAGGTGCCCGGCTACCGCGAGGAACCGAACATCCCGCGCGATTCGCGCACCGAGACGTTCGCCGCCGTCAAGTTTTTTGTGGACACCTGGCGCTGGAAGGGCGTGCCTTTCTATCTGCGTAGCGGCAAACGCCTGCGGGCCGATTACTCCGAGGTGGCCATCGGCTTTCGCGAAGTGCCCACGCACCTGTTCCGGCAGACGCCGCTCGAAGGACTGAGCGCCAACTGGCTGATCTTTCGGCTGAAGCCTTCCGAATGCATTGACCTGTACGCCTGGGCCCGGGCACCCGGACTCCAGCTCAACGCCCGCCACCTGGTGCTCTCGGCCCCGTTCCGCCAGGACGACGAGCCCGAGTTCAGCGCCTACGAGCAGCTGCTGCTCGACGTCGTGCGCGGCGACCGCACACACTTTCTGCGACACGACGAGGTGGAATGGGCCTGGCGCGTACTCGATCCCGTGCTGAAGGCCTGGCAGCACGGGGCGCCCGAACCCTACGCGGCCGGCAGCGAAGGCCCCACCGGCCAGCACCGCATCCTCGAGCCCGGCCACGTGTGGCGTCCCATCGGCAAACTCGACAGCCCATGAACCCGGAAGCCTTCATCCGCGAAGTGATCCGTCTGGCCGAAGCGAACGTCCGCCGGGGCGGCGGGCCGTTTGCCGCGCTGGTGGTACGTGACGACGAGATCCTGGCCGTCGGGACGAACCGGGTCACCACCGACAACGACCCGACCGCCCACGCCGAGATCGTGGCCATCCGCGAGGCCTGTCGCCGCCTGGGACACTTTCAGCTGAGCGGCTGCGACCTGTACACCTCCTGCGAGCCGTGCCCGATGTGCCTGGGCGCCATCTACTGGGCGCGACCGGCCCGCGTCTTCTACGCCGCCACCCGCCACGACGCCGCCCGCGCTGGCTTCGACGACGCGCTGATCTACGACGAACTGGAACGACCGGGACCCGAACGCCGCATTCCGTTCATTCACGTGCCCGACCGCGACGCCTGGGCTCCGTTTCAGGCCTGGCTCGACCACCCCGACCGCACGCCCTATTGAGCCGCCTTGGACGGGGAATCGAACGCATAGCTGCACGCCGGGCTGCCGTCGGGGATGTAGGCGACGCGGACGGCCTCTCGGCCGAGCAGCTGCTCGAAAAAGCGAGCTTCCAGGTAGCAGGGAAGACGCGTGTGCCGGACGGTTTCGGCAAACGGACAGTTGCACTCGCGGATCTCCACGCCCTGCTCGGACACGACGATCTCGGGCATGAACCCCTCTTCTTCCAGAAAATCACGCAGCGCGGCCAGCCGTGCTTCCGGCGTCTGCGCGGACGTCAGCCGCTGCCGGGCCGCCTGCAGGCGCTCGTCCCAGTAGCGCTCGAAGAAGCGGCGGAGCAGCTCCTCGGCTCCTTCTTCCTTCAGGAAGTCCAGCAGACGGCCCAGGAGCATGCCGTCCCGGTTCGGAAAAAGCTGGGCACCGGCCGGCGTGAGTCGGTACAGCAGGCGCGGCCGGCCGCGCCCCCGGCGTTCGGTGCTGCGACGCACAAGGCCGTCCCGCTCGAGCTGCGTCAGGTGCTCCCGAAGCGTGGGGCGCGTCAGTCCGGTGGCCTCCTCCGCTTCGTCGAGCGTGAGCTGCCCGCGTCGCTTGAGCAGCAACAGGAGCTGGCGTTTCGTCTCGGAGCCCAGGAGTGTCCAGGTCGCCATTACACCGCTTCGTTTTACCCGTAGCCCGCCCGTAAACTACGGGTTCGTGGAGCTTCTGTCAATAAAAAAGATTTTTTCCTTCTAAAACTTGACATGGAGCGGTGGCGCGTGTACATTTGAGGTGTCTTTTGTCCTGAATTGATAACCTGAATGCAACCATGAGCACGCAGACCGAAAAGACGCTGGACGTGCGGCCGATTCCGCCGCGTGAGAAGCACGCCACGATCTTCGCCACGTTCGATGCACTGGCGCCGGGCGAGTCGTTCGTGCTGGTGAACGATCACGATCCGGTGCCGCTGCGCTATCAGTTCGAGTTTGAGCGCAGCGGCCAGTTTACGTGGGAGTACCTGGAGCAGGGGCCTGAGGTCTGGCGCGTACGCATTACGCGGGTGCGGGCATGAAGCTGTTGCTCAGCAGCGATGCGTTGCCGGCGGCCACGCTCGACGAACTGGGCGTGGCCTGCCGGCGTCGGGCGCTGGCCGGGCTGGAGCTGGTGCTCGGCCGGGGGCAGGGTCATCGGTACGAGTCGCTGCGCTGTCCGATCGAGGCCGGCGACGAAGCGGTCGTGCCACCGGTGCCCGTCTACTGGCTGGCGCTGCCGGGGCGGCCACGGCTGAGCGAACTGATGACCTGGGCCGGCGAGGCGCATCGCCTGGGCGCCGGGCTGTTGCTCCGGGCGCCGGTCGAGGAGTTGCCCCGTCCGGTACGGGCGGCGCTGGTGCACGGGAGCGACCTGGCCGAAGTCGAGCAGGCCGTGGCATGGGCGCAACAACAGGGGATGTTCACCTGCTATCAGCCGGAGCCCGAGGCGCTGCAGCAGGGCACCTGGCGGGTGGTGCTGGCGCAGACGCTCCCCACGCTGGCCCATGTGCGGCTTCCGGGGAGTGGACCCGAAGGACAGGAGGCCGGGGCACCGACCGGCGTCGGGGCGTTTCTGGCGGCGCTGACCCTGGCCGGTTACACCGGTACGGTGGCGCTGATTCCGTCCGGCCCGGATCGACTTCCGGCGTGGGAGACGTGGCTGCTGCGACGGCGCGGTTGGGGATGTGGAACCGCAGCCGCCCGACAGGCGCGTGCCGGGGTTTCGAGATAGCAGTGCCCGGACGTTGACTTCAGGCCCTTTGAAAACAAGCAGTTCACCCGAACCAAACCATGAAAAAGCCATGTCGGAGCTTTTAAGCAAGACGCTCGGCGAGCTGGTGGCCGCCGACGAGCGGCGGGCGGCGCTGTTCGACCGCCTGGGACTGGACTACTGCTGCGGCGGTGATCGCTCACTGGAAGCCGCCTGTCGGGAGCGCGGGCTGGATCCGGCCACGGTGGCGGCCGTGCTGGACGCCCTGGAAACGACTGAGGCGGCCGACGAACCCGCCGTCGACTGGCGCACGCGGCCGCTGGCCGACCTGATCGACCATATCGTCGCGACACACCATGCGTACTTGCGTCGCGAGCTGCCGCGGTTGAGCGCGCTGATGGACCGGGTCGCCCAGGTGCACGGGCATCAGGGCACCTGGCTGCACGAAGCCCGCGAGGTGTTCGGGCGGCTGAAGCTGGAGCTGGAGGCCCACATGCGCAGCGAGGAAGAAGCGATCTTTCCGCTGATCCGGGCGCTGGAGGAGGGCTCGGCCGACGCCGCGGCCGAGCTGGAGCCGCTGCTCGTGCAGGCCGAACAGGAGCACGATGCGGCCGGCGAGGCGCTGCACCGGTTGCGGATGCTTTCCGGGAACTATCGGCCGCCCGAATGGGCCTGCAGCAGCTTCCGAGCGCTTCTGGAAGGGCTCCAGGCGCTCGAAGCCGACATGCATCGCCACGTGCATCGCGAGAACAACATTCTGTTTCCCCGGGCGCGTCGCCTGCTGCAAACCGGCATAGCGGCATCATGAAGACCAGGACTGCAACGCCCGACCTTGTGCTGGACGTGCGGCCCGTGCCGCCACGGGCGCGTCTGGAAACCATCATGGGCGCCTACCGGCAGCTGGCACCGGGCGAAGTGCTCGAGCTGGTCGTGGACCACGAGCCTTCGTGCATGTACTACACGCTGCTGGCCGAGCAGGGCGCCGAAGCGTTTCGATTCACCTACCTGGAGCGCGGACCGGAGGTCTGGCGCGTTCAGGTGGAAAAACGGGAGGCGGAATCATGAGCACGCCGGTACCATCCCGACTGGAGGTGGTCGAGCGCCTGCGTTCGGTGATCGACCCCGAAGTCGGTTTGAACATTGTGGATCTGGGATTGATCTACGATCTGCAGGTGTCGCCCGACGGCACCGTCGAGATCAAGCTCACGATGACCACGCCGGCCTGTCCGATGTCGAGCTATATCAAGCAGGAAGTCGCCCGGGTGCTGCAGCGCACGCCGGGCATCCGGCGGGGCATCATCGAGCTGGTCTGGGAGCCCCCCTGGTCGCCCTACATGATCGATCCCGAGGTGCGGCGCTATCGCTTTCCGATGTACGCGCGTTCCTACTGAAAACCCGGGAAAGCCATGTCGGAAACCGTCTCGCAACCCCCGGCCTTTCTGGCCGGGCTTTCGGAAGACCGGTTTGTGGAACTGGACGTGCGGCCGATTCTGCGGAGCGGCGGCGAGCCGTTTTCGCTGATCATGGAAACGGCCGGTCGCGTACCGCCCGGTCACGTGCTTCGCCTGCGGGCGACGTTCAAGCCCGTGCCGCTTTTCGGCGTGATGCGCCTGAAAGGCTGGGCGCACTGGATCGCCCGCGGCGAAGGCGACGACTGGGAAATCTGGTTCTATCGCCCCGGCGAATTCCAACCGTCACCTTAAACCCTCTGGTAGCCATGCCCTACGTCGTCTGCGAGCCCTGCATCAACTGCAAGTACACCGACTGCGTCGAAGTCTGCCCGGTGGACGCCTTCTACGAGGGGCCGAACTTCCTGGCGATTCATCCGGACGAATGCATCGACTGCAACGCCTGCGTGCCGGTATGCCCCACCGAGGCCATCTATCCGGACGACGAGGTGCCGGAGGAATGGCAGCACTACATCGAGTGGAATCGGTACCTGGCCGAGCAGTGGAAGGCGCAGGGCTTCAACATCACGCAGAAGAAAGCGCCGCTGCCCGAGGCCGAGGCGTGGCGCAACCGACCCAAATCGGAGAGAGACATTCTGACCTGGGACGTATCGGAGGCGTCGTAAGATGTCCGGCTGGTATCTGTTTTCCGTGTGGCTGCACATTCTGGCGGCCACCGTCTGGATCGGCTCGATGATTTTTCTGGGCGTGGCCGTGGTGCCCCTGCTGCGCCGCCCGGAATTTGCCCCGGTGCGGACGGCCATGCTCTATCAGCTCGGCCTGCGCTTCCGGTGGATCGGCTGGACGGTGTTGCTGCTGCTGGTGATCACGGGGATCGTGAACATCGGCTATCGGGGCTATGGCTGGGACGACCTGTTTTCCGGAGCGCTCTGGCAGGGGCCCTGGGGACGTACGCTGGCCTGGAAGCTGGTGCTGGTGCTGCTCGTAATGGGCATCAGCGCCGTGCACGATTTCTATCTGGGGCCGCGTACCATGCAACTCCTGGAGCGCGGCGAGGCGTCGGCCGAGCACCTGCGCTGCGTGGCCAGCTACCTGGGGCGCCTGATGACGCTGCTGTCGCTGGCGATCCTGGCGCTGGCCGTGTTGCTGGTGCGTGGCGGCATGTAAAGGGCAAAACATGGAAAAAGCCATGGATCCGATGATTCTGAGGGCGGCCGAGTGGGTGCAGTTCGATCCGGAACGTTTTCGGCCGGTACCGCTGGCGCAGAACGACCGACTGAAGGTGCAGCTCGTGTGTTTTGAGCCCGGCCAGCAGATTCCGCTGCACACGCCGGGCGTGGATCTGGTCCTGACCGTGCTGGAGGGTCACGGACTGGTCATTGCCGGGGAGAAGGAAGGTGTGGTGGGACCGGGCTCGGTGGTGTGCGTGCCGGCCGGGACGCCGCGGAGCGTGCGGGCGCACACGCGGCTGGTGGCGCTGGCGGTGGTCTCGCCGCCACCCACTGCGGCCGATCATGTGGAGGTAGAAGCCGCACTGGCCGAACAGGCCACTTGAATCGTCCATCGTCGAGTTGCGATGGATATCCGGATCAAACGGGGTTACGAGCCGCCGGCGCCGGACGACGGCTTCCGGGTGCTGGTCGATCGGCTCTGGCCCCGTGGCTTGAGAAAAGACGCCGCTGCGCTGGACGCCTGGCGGAAGGACGTGGCGCCGAGCGACGCGCTGCGGCGCTGGTTCGGGCACGATCCGGCCCGCTGGGAGGAATTCCGACGCCGCTACGAGGCCGAACTGGAGGCCAATCCGGAAGGGGTGCGCTGGTTGCTCGAGCGTGCCCGCGCGGGGCGGCTGACGCTCTGCTACGGCGCGCGCGATCCGGAGCACAACCAGGCCGTGGTGCTCCGCGACTATCTGCTTCGCAAAGCCGCGACGGACTTATGAAACGGCGCTTTCCCCTGCTGGCGCTCGGCATGGTGGCCCTGCTGACGGGTCTGGCGGCCGGACTGGAGCGGCTGGGCTGGCAGCTCGGCGTGGCGCCTTCCCTGGCCCTGCTGCATGGACCGCTGATGATTGCGGGCTTTTTCGGGACGCTGATCAGCCTGGAGCGGGCCGTGGCGCTGGATCGACCGCCGGCCTACGCCGTGCCGGCACTCTGCGGACTGGGCGCGCTGCTGACCCTGGCCGGCAGTCGGCTGGCCGGACCGCTGCTGCTGACGCTGGGAAGCCTGGGGCTGGTCGGGATTTTTGCGGCGGCCCTGCGCATTCAACGCGCGTCGTTTCTGCTGGTGATGGCCGCCGGAGCCGTCGCGCTGATCGTCGGCAATGCAGCCTGGCTGCTCGGACAGCCGGTGCCGGCAGTGGTGCCCTGGTGGATGGCGTTTCTGGTGCTGACGATCGCCGGCGAGCGCCTTGAACTCAGCCGCATGCTGCTGCACGGCGCCCGCGTCGAGCATCAGTTTCTGGGCATCGTCGGGCTCTACGGACTGAGCCTGCTGCTGACGTTCGTACATCCGCCGCTGGCCTGGCACCTGACGGGCGCCACGCTGATCCTGCTGGCGCTCTGGCTGCTGCGCTACGACGTGGCCCGCCACACGGTACGCCAGCCGGGATTGACGCGCTTTATCGCCTGGTGCCTGCTGCTGGGCTACGGCTGGCTCGTGGTGGGCGGGCTCGTGATGCTCGTGCGCGGACAGCTCGTGGCCGGACCGTGGTACGATGCGGCCCTGCATGCGGTGCTGGTGGGCTTCGTTTTCAGCATGGTCTTCGGACACGCGCCGATCATCTTTCCGTCGGTGCTGGGCGTGCCCGTGGCCTGGCGACCGTTTTTCTACGGACACCTGGTACTTCTGCACGCTGCGCTGATCGTGCGCCTTGTGGGGAATGTAGCCGGTCTGCTGCTCTGGCGACGCTGGGGCGGCTTGCTGAACGCGCTGGCGATCCTGATCTTTCTGGGGGTTACCGTCGGGACCACGTGGGTGGAGCAGCGGCGACGGCGCAAGCAGACCTTCGACGCCTATGCCTGACCTTTCGCGCTGGTACGTCAAGACGGCCCTGGCCTATCTGGCGCTGGCGTTGCTGCTGGGGGTGGTGATCGTATGGCCGGCCGAGGGCGGCGCGTCGTTCTGGCAGGGCCTGCTCTGGCCTGCGTGGATTCACCTGCTGACGGTGGGCTGGCTGACGCAGTTGATCTTCGGCGTGGCGTTCTGGCTGTTTCCGCGGCATTCGCGCGCCCGGCCCTACGGCCCGCAGGCGCTGGCGCGCGCAGCCTATCCGCTGCTCAATGCGGGCATCCTGCTACGCCTGGTGGCCGAGCCGGCCATTGCCTGGACGGCCGCGCCCCTGTGGAAGATACTGCTGGCGCTTTCGGCGCTGCTGCAGTGGACGGCCGGCGCGCTCATGGCCGGCTATCTGTGGACCCGGGTCAAACGCCGCTGAGCCATGCCGCCCGCAAGCTACTGGCTGGTTCGTCTGTCGCTGGTGCATCTGCTGCTGGGCTTTACGGCGGGCGCCTGGCTGCTGGTGCACAAGGCCGGATGGCTACCGGCTCTGCCCGGTCTGCTGACGGTGCACGTCGAGCTGGTGCTGCTGGGCTTCATGGTGCTGTTTGCCGTGGCGGTGGCCTGGTGGATTCTACCCCGGACGCGCGGTGAGCGACCGCCGGACCGGGGCGCTTGGGCGGCCGGCGGATTACTGGCAATGGGCGTGTGGCTGGTTGTTGTCGGCGCGATGGGCGCCGTCCGGGAGGTGCAGACGGCCGGTCGCCTGCTCGAACTGCTCGCCGTTGTAGGCTGGGCGCGGCTGCTCTGGCCGCGCATCCTGATCGCCAACCGACACCATCGGGCTTCCTGAACGAAACGATGGAGCCTGTTTCGTTGCCGCTGAACGAGCGGCTGGACCTGACGCGCATGCTGCTTCAGAAGGCGGCCAGGCTGCTGCAACAGCGTCGATCACAGCACTGGGGCGAGGCAGCGGAGCAGACGCTCCAGGCGCTCAAAGCTGCGCTGCGCGCTTTTCTGATTTTCCACGATGTTCCACTTAGCAAAAAAGCCCCCTTGCGACGTTACTGGCAATGCGCGGTGCCGCTGGCCAGCAGCCTGGAGCTTTTTGCCAACCCACGGAGAATCTGGAAGAGCTGACCGCGGCGCTGGCCGACGGGCATGTGCCCCGGGTTGCCGAGCGCGAGGCGGTTCTGGCCGCCTGGTACGTCGCCCGTAATACACTGCACACCGTGCTGGGCGAACTGCCTGCTTCCGTCTGGTCCGATCAAACCACCAACGACAGATAGCCATGTCCTGGCGTCATCCGGTACCGCCGGTGCTTCCGATGGGGCCGGTGCTGCTGCTCCTGCTGGCCGTGGTGGTACTCACCGGTCTGCTCTGCTATCTGCTGTTCCGATAAGCGAGCGCGTTCCGGAAGGGAATTGTCTGGTGAAGCTCCTGTGAAAAGCGGGCGCGGGCTTTCTACTTGTACAGGAAAGCCCGGGCGGCGGGGCTCGATAGGAAGGGAGGCAGGTGCACGTGTCTTCAATAAAATCGCAGGGTGCCCGGCGGGAGCCTTGACAGAATCACAACGAAATGTTAGCTTAAACGGTTAAGGAACGAATCGACGCAGGTCCGATGCGAATGCTGTTGCGTGCGTGGGTGCCGGTATTGCTGGCGCTGGTGCTGGCCGGATGCGCTTCCCGGTCGCAGGACGTGCTCGTGCTGCGGCTGGCGCATGCGCTGGGCCCCACGCACTCGGTGCACAGGGCCATGGTCTATCTGGGCGAGCGCCTGGAGGAGAAGTCCGGCGGTACCATCCGCGTGGTGGTCTATCCGAGCCAGCAGCTGGGCTCGGAGCGTGAGCTGCTGGAGCTGCTTCAGATCGGGAGCCTGGCCATGGCCAAAGTGTCGGCGGCCGTGCTGGAGGGCTTCGTGCCGGAGTATCAGGTGTTCAGCCTGCCCTATCTCTTCCGGGACGACACGCACCGGTTCAAGGTGCTCGAAGGACCCATCGGGCAGGAGCTGCTGCTGGCCGGCGAGCGTGTGCTGCTGCGCGGGCTCTGCTACTACGACGCCGGGAGCCGGAGTTTTTACACGGTCACGCGGCCCATCTACACACCCGACGACTTGCGGGGGCTGAAGATTCGCACGCTGGAAAGCCCCACGCAGATTCAGATGGTCAACCTGATGGGCGCTTCGGCCACGCCGATTCCCTGGGGTGAGGTCTTCACGGCGTTGCAGCAGGGCATTGTGGACGGTGCCGAGAACAATCCGCCGTCGTTCTACCTGTCGCACCACTACGAGGTGGCCCGTTTCTACACACTCGACGAGCACACGTCGATCCCCGACGTGCTGCTGATCAGCCTGCACGTGTGGAATCGGCTCACCCCGCAGCAGCGGCAGTGGGTGCAGGAAGCGGCGATGGAGTCGGCGCAATACCAGAAGCAGCTCTGGAAAGAATCCACCGAGGAAGCGCTGCGGGCCGTGCAGGAGGCCGGCGTCGAGATCATTTATCCGGACAAGCAACCGTTTGTCGAGAAAGTGCAGCCGATTTACGAACAGTATCGGAATCGCCCGGAGCTGAACCGGCTCATCGCGCGCATCAAAGCCGTCGAGTGACATGGAGCGTCTCAAGCAGGTGATCGATCGCGTGCTGGCCAGTCTGGTCATCGTCATCATGGCGGTGCTGGTGCTGGACGTGCTCTGGCAGGTGTTTACGCGCTTTGTGCTGCGCGATCCGAGCTCGTACACCGAGGAACTGGCGCGCTTCCTGTTGATCTGGCTGGGGCTCTTGGGCGGAAGCTATGCGGCGGGACAGCACCTGCATCTGGCCGTCGATCTGTTGCCGGGACGCCTTCAGGGGCGACAGCGACAGATTCTTGAACTGATCATCGAGGCGTGCACGCTGGCTTTTGCCCTGCTGCTGATTGTGGGCGGTGCGCGGCTGGTGTGGCTGATGCTCTACCTGGGGCAGATCTCGGCCGCGCTGCAGGTACCCCTGGGGTACGTGTACCTGGTGCTCCCGCTGAGCGGGGCTTTTATCGGGTTTTATTCGAGCTACTACCTCTGGAAGGGCGTGCGGGCGCTGCGAACCGCCGGGGCACCGGTGGACCCACCAGACCCTGCCGAATAAACAGCCGGACTCATGGAGTGGATCGCCGTCCTGATTCTGGTCGTCTCCTTTGCGGTGCTGTTGCTGCTGGGCGTGCCGATCGCGGTCTGCATCGGGCTGGCCACGATCCTGACCATGCTGCCGAGCATGCCGCTGGCCCCGGCGCTGACCACCGAGGCGCAGCGCATCGCCACCGGACTCGATTCGTTCACGCTGCTGGCCATTCCGTTTTTCATTCTGGCCGGGCATCTGATGAACCGGGGCGGCATTGCCCGGCGACTGGTGAACTTCGCCGAAGCGGCGCTGGGTATGTTGCCGGGTGCGCTGGCGCACGTGAACATCCTGGCGGCCATGCTCTTCGGGGCGATCTCGGGTTCGGCGGCGGCCGCCGCCTCGGCCATCGGCAGCATCATGGCGCCGCACATGGAGCGCGAGGGGTACGACAAGGGCTACAGCGTGGCGGTCAACGTCACCTCGGCCACTACCGGCCTGCTCATTCCACCCAGCAACATCCTGATCGTCTATTCGCTGGCCTCGGGCGGTACGTCGATCGCTGCGCTGTTTCTGGCGGGCTACGTTCCGGGCATTCTTCTCGGTCTGCTGCTCATGCTCGTGGCCGGCTGGATCGCCTGGAAGCGGCGCTACCCGGTGGCCGGTCGGCCCAGCCTCCGCCGTCTATGGACCACGTTCTGGGAGGCTGCCCCCAGCCTGCTGCTGCTGGTGATCGTGATCGGCGG
The DNA here is from genome assembly GCF_009936275.1 of Rhodothermus marinus. Lineage (NCBI taxonomy): Bacteria > Pseudomonadati > Rhodothermota > Rhodothermia > Rhodothermales > Rhodothermaceae > Rhodothermus > Rhodothermus marinus. Next base: position 2,827,156 of record NZ_AP019797.1, on the reverse strand, counting down.
TATCATCGGGGGCATCTTCACGGCCACCGAGGCGGCCGCCGTGGCCGTGCTCTACGCGCTGATTCTGGCGCTGCTCTACCGCGAGTTGCGGCTGCGGGATCTACCCCGCGTGCTGCTCGAAGCTTCTTCCACGACCGCCATCGTGCTGCTGCTCATCGCCACTTCGATGGCCATGTCGTGGATCCTGGCCTACGAGCAGATTCCCCAGGGCGTCAGCCAGGCGCTGCTGGCCCTGACCGACAACAAGATTCTGATTCTGCTGATCATCAACTTCGTGCTGCTGGCCGTCGGGACGTTCATGGACATGACGCCCGCCGTGCTGATTTTCACCCCGATCTTTCTGCCGGTGGCGCTGAATTTGGGCATCGATCCCATTCACTTCGGGATCATCCTGGTGCTCAATCTCTGCATCGGACTCTGCACGCCACCCGTGGGGACCGTGCTGTTCGTGGGACTGGGCGTGACGCAGACGCCCATGACGCGCGTGCTGCGCTCGCTCTTGCCCATGTACGCGGCGATGATCATCGCACTGCTGCTGGTGACGTACCTGCCGGAGCTGAGCCTCTGGATGCCTCGTGTCTTTGGATATGTCGAATAACCATCAACCGCTAATAGAAGTCGTCTATGAAGATCACCGATGGAAAGGTGTTCGTCTGCTCGCCCGGCCGCAACTTCGTTACGCTGAAGCTCTACACGGACGAAGGCATCTACGGGCTGGGCGATGCCACGCTGAACGGCCGGGAAATGGCCGTCGTCGCCTATCTCGAAGAACATGTGATTCCCTGCCTGATCGGCCGCGATCCGTTCCAGATCGAAGACATCTGGCAGTACCTGTACAAAGGGGCTTACTGGCGGCGCGGTCCGGTCACGATGAGCGCCATCGCGGCCGTCGATATGGCGCTCTGGGACATCAAAGGCAAGGCGCTGAACACGCCCGTTTACAACCTGCTGGGGGGACCCAGCCGCTACGGTGTGATGGTCTACGGCCACGCCAGCGGCGGCGACATCGAAGAGGTCGTCGATGAGGTGGGCCGCTACCTGGAGATGGGCTACAAGGCCGTGCGGGCGCAATGCGGCATCCCGGGCCTGCCCACCACCTACGGAGTCGGGCGCGGAAAGCTCTTCTACGAGCCTGCCGAAAAGGGCCTGCCGCCCGAACACATCTGGTCCACCGAAAAGTATCTGAACTTCATTCCCAAACTCTTCCAGCGCCTGCGCGATGTCTACGGCGACGATGTGCACCTGCTGCACGACGTCCACCACCGGCTGACGCCCATCGAGGCGGCCCGCCTGGGTAAAGAGCTGGAGCCCTACCATCTGTTCTGGCTCGAAGACCCGGTGCCGGCCGAGCTGCAGGAGAGCTTCCGGTGGATTCGCCAGCACACTACCACGCCGCTGGCCGTCGGGGAGGTGTTCAATTCGATCTACGACGCGCATCTGCTCATCACCGAGCAGCTCATCGACTATCTGCGGACGTCCGTCCTGCGCGGCGGCGGCATCACGCACATGCGCAAGGTGGCGGCGCTGGCCGAACTCTACCACGTGCGCACGGGCTTCCACGGGGCGACGGACCTGTCGCCCATCACGATGGCGGCCGCGCTGCACTTCGACCTGTGGGTGCCCAACTTCGGCATCCAGGAATACATGCGCCACACGCCCGAGACCGACGAGGTCTTCCCGCATGCCTACTACTTCCAGGATGGCTACCTGCATCCGGGCGATGCGCCGGGGCTGGGCGTGGACTTCAACGAGGAGCTGGCGGCGCGCTATCCGTACGAGCGCGCCTATCTGCCCGTCAACCGCAAGGAAGACGGCACCATGTTCAACTGGTAAAGAGCCATGCGCCACGAGATTGTTTCGGAATTGATCCGGCGCGGGGCGGTGGCCGTCATCCGCATGAGCGACCCCGAGCGCCTGGTGCGCGTGGTGGAAGCCATCTGCGAGGGCGGCGTGACGGCCATCGAAATCACGATGAGCGTGCCGCGCGCCTTTCAGATGATCGAAGAAGTCGCGCGTCGCCTGGGCGACGTGGCGCTGGTGGGCGCCGGGAGCGTGCTCGACGCCGAGACGGCCCGCCTGGTCATCGAAGCCGGGGCCCGCTACGTGGTCAGTCCGGTCTTCAAGCCGGAGATCATCCAGACGGCGCACCGCTACGACGTGCCGGCGCTTCCGGGCGCCTTTACGCCGACGGAGATTCTGGCGGCGCACGAGGCCGGGGCCGACATCGTGAAGGTGTTTCCGGCCGACGTGGTGGGGATGGCGTTTTTCAAGGCGATTAAAGCGCCGATGCCGCAGCTCAAGCTGATGCCCACCGGTGGGGTGACGCTCACGAACGCGGGCGAGTGGCTTCGGGCGGGGGCGTGTGCGGTGGGGGTGGGCAGCGCGCTGCTGGACCGTGCGGCGATCGCCGAGGGGCGCTGGGAGAAGCTCACCGAAAACGCACGCACGCTCGTGGAAAGCATTCGTCAGGCACGGGCCCAGTAACCAATCGGAGCAGCAGCCATGAAAGTTGTCACGTTTGGAGAGATCATGTTGCGGCTGTCGACGCCGGGTTTCAGTCGGTTTGTGCAGGCGTCGACGTTCGAGGTGACGTTCGGAGGCGGGGAGGCGAACGTGGCCGTATCGCTGGCCAACTACGGGTTGGAGAGTTACTTCGTGACGAAGCTTCCCAAGCACGAGATTGGTCAGGCGGCGGTCAATCATCTGCGTCGGTTCGGGGTGCGGACGGATTTCATCGTGCGGGGCGGGGATCGGATCGGGATTTACTTTCTGGAGACGGGGGCCAGTCAGCGGCCTTCGAAGGTGATTTACGACCGGGCGCATGCGGCGATCACGACGCTTCGCGAAGGGGAGATCGACTGGGAACGAGTGCTGGAGGGGGCGCGGTGGTTTCACTGGACGGGGATCACGCCGGCGCTGGGCGAGGCGGTGCGCTCGGAGCTTCGTCGGGCGCTGGAGGTGGCGCGTCGGCTGGGGGTGAAGGTGAGTGCGGATTTGAACTACCGGGCCAAGCTCTGGAGCGTGGAGGAGGCGCAGCGGGTGATGCGGTCGTTGATGGAATACGTGGACGTGTGCATAGGGAACGAGGAGGACGCGGAGAAGAGCCTGGGGATTAAGCCGAAGGGGGTGGACGTGGAGGCGGGGAAGCTGGAGGAGGCGGCCTATCGGGAGCTGGCGCAGGAGCTGAAGCGGACGTTTGGGTTTGAGGCGGTGGCGATCACGCTTCGGGAGAGTTATTCGGCGTCGGTCAACGGCTGGAGTGCGTTGTTGTTGGACGATCGGGATTGTCGGGAGGGTTATCGGTCGCGTCGGTATGAGATCCAGTTGGTGGACCGGGTAGGGGGAGGGGATGCGTTTGCGGGTGGGTTGATTTACGGTATGTTGACGAAGGGTGACACGCGGGAGGCGTTGGAGTTTGCGGTGGCGGCGTCGTGTTTGAAGCAGACGATTCCGGGGGATTTCAATCTGGTGAGTGTGGAGGAGGTGGAGAAGCTGGCGCAGGGCACGGGCTCCGGACGCGTCGAACGCTGAGCCCATCCGAACGGAATCCACGGGCGACGGGCCGGCGTTGCAGGCTCGTCGCCTTTTTTGTTGCAACCTGCAGGGCCATGTCGCTGCCCGTTACGGCCGTCGTCGTCAACTACCAGACGCCCGAGCTGCTGGAAGTGGCCGTGCGTTCCTTCCGGCACTACTACCCGGACGTATCGCTGCTGATCGTCGATAACGGCTCCCGGGATCACTCCCGCACGGTCATCGAGCAGCTCCTGACCGAAGGGGAAGGGACGACGCGGGCGCTCTGGCTGCCCGAAAACATCTATCACGGCCCGGCCATGCATCGGGCCATGGAGACGGTCTCGACACCCTACGTGTACTTTTTCGACAGCGACACGGAGACGCGGCGGGGCGGCTTTCTGGAACCGATGATCGCGGCGCTGGAGGCCGATCCGATGGCTTATGGGGCCGGTCGCGTCGTCGAGGTGGATCGGCGCCGGGGCTTCCGGAAGCCGGGAGGAATGCCCGTGCTCACCACCCCGCACATGCTGCTGCGTCGCGACTTCTACTTCCGACTGCCGCCGTTCATCCACCACGGCCTTCCGACGATTCGAAACTTTCGGGCGGCCGAACAGGCCGGTTATCGGCTGATTTCGTTTCCAATCGAAACCTACGTGCATCATCTGGGACGTGGCACGGCCGCCCGCTACGGCTACGGTCTGGGCTGGCGGGCTCGCCTGGAGTATCTGCTGCATCGGCTGGGACTTTGAGCCAGAAGTACGGCTTCGTCCGGTAATCGGCAGCTCACCTTGAAGCGGCTACCGGAAACGATCCAGACGGCCGCCATGTCCCGGGAAATTGCCACCCTGCTGGTTCTGCTGAGTGCCTGCCAGCTGGCACCTTCGCCCGTGGTGACACACTGGACGCTGACGCCGGTCTGGGAGGTGAGCGACAGCCTGGCCCGACCCGAATCGGCCCTGTTCGATTCGGTTGCGAACGTGATCTATGTGTCGAACATCAACGGCGGGCCGACGGAAAAGGACGGCAACGGCTACATCAGTCGCATTGCACCCGACGGGGTACTGTTGCAGGCCCGCTGGGTGACCGGCCTGCATGCGCCCAAGGGTATGGCGCTCAGCCGGGGACGGCTCTATGTGGCCGACATCGATACGCTCGTCGAAATCGATCCGGCCACCGGACAGATCACCGCCCGCTACGGGGCACCGGGCGCACGCTTCCTGAACGACGTGACGGCCGACACGGCCGGCAACGTGTACGTCTCCGATTCCCAGACGCACCGCATCTACCGGCTGCAGGGCGACTCGCTGACGGTCTGGCTCGATTCGCCGCTGCTTCGCTCGCCGAACGGCATCTACGCGCTGCCGGACTATCTGGTGGTGGCCGCGGCCGACAGCAGTGCTGCCCGTCCGGGAGGTGTGCGCTACCTGCACGCCGTCGCCTATGCGGATCGTACACCGCGTCCACTGGGCGCCGTGCGGCCACTGGGTGGGATCGACGGCGTGGAACCGGCCGACGGCGGCTTTTTCCTGTCGGACTGGGGCGCGGCCCGCGTCTTTTTCTACGACCCCACGATCGACTCGCTGCAGGTGCTCGTCGAGGTCAGCCAGGGCACGGCCGACTTCGACTACGTGCCGGAGCAGCAGCGCCTCTACCTGCCTGTGATGATGTCCGACCGCCTGATTGCCTACGAGGTGCGCCGCGAGGAGTAGCGCGCCGCCCGGGCTGAGGCTGCTCCGGTCATGACGAAGGCGCGGGGTGCGGCTATGCGGTCAGAAACGGACGCGGAGGCGGAGGTTGAACGTGCGGGGCGTGAGGCGGGTGGGAATGCGTTTCCAGATGCCGTTCTGGCCGGGAATCCAGGTGTAATCGACCGTGTTCGTCATGTCGAACACGTTGAGCAGTTCGCCGCTCAGCTCCAGATAGACCGGCCTTCCGTCGGGCAGGCGGGTCAGCTCCAGTTCTTTGGTGGCGCCCATGTCTACGCGCCGGTATTCCGGGTAGCGGGCCGACATGCGGGGGCCGGGCACCTGAGCCACGTAGGTGCCCACGCGGCGGCCGGGTACCGGGGGCGTGTAGGGCAGGCCGCTTCCGAACAGAATGCGCAGGTGCAGCTTCCAGGTCGGATCGCCCGGCACATAGTCCTGCACGAACAGCGACAGCGTATGTCGCTGGTCGGTGGGGCGCGGCCGCCAGCCCCGGTTGTAGTCGTTCTCGTAGGCCGGCAGGAAGTGCTCGCGCGTGACGAGGAAACCGTAGTTCACCCAGCTTTCGACGCCGGGCACAAACTCGCCGCGCACCTGCAGATCGAGCCCGTAGGCGTAGCCGTAGCTGTCGTTGAAGCCGCTGTACTCCAGGTGTACGTTTTCGACTTCGTAGGAGATCAGGCGGTCCAGGTCCTTCCAGTAGGCTTCGGCGCGAAGGTAGAGCCGCTTGCGAGGCAGAAAGTACTCGGCGCCGGCCACCACGAGGTGCGCCCGCTGGGCCTTCAGGTTGCGGTTGAGCTGGTCGCGCAGGGGCTGCTCCGGGTTGGGCTGGCCGCGCAGCTCCTGGTAGGAGGGCGGCTGGTAGTAGATGCCCCAGGCGCCGGTGAGCGTGAGTACGTCGGAGGCTCTGTAGCGAACCGACAGGCGGGGCGAGACGGTCCACTCGCCGTTGAAGTCGAAATAGTCCAGGCGGGCGCCCACCGTGACGAGCAGGCGGTTTTCAGGTAAAAGTTCGATGGCGTCCTGCACGTAGCCGCCGGCCTGCCAGGTGCCGAGGCGGGCGCGAGCATTGAGGCTGTCGAGCACCACGCGCAGCAGCCCCTGGCCGGACGGATCGGCGCCGACGGCCGCCGAGAGTTCGTCGAGTCGGTCGGTAAAGACCAGGTGGCGCACGTAAGCGCCCGCCTCGATTGCGTGACGGTGCGGGTAAAACTGCCAGCGCTGGGCGGCCGTCCAGGTCTGCACGCGCACCTGGTTGTCGGCCAGGTCCTGCTGACGCGCAGCCCCCTCGGGCACATGCTCGCCGCTGCCGGGGTCCACCTGGTAGAGCACCGCATTGGCGCTGACGTCACGGGATTCACTTTCCACGGTTTCAAAGTAGGCGGCTTCGTGCGAGAGCCGCACGCCCGGCCCCAGCCAGCTCGACAGGCGCGCGCCGCCGAAATACGTCCGGAAGCCCGCACGTTCCTCACCTTCGTAGCTCAGCCAGATGGATTCCAGATCGGACGGTTTCGTCGGGTCGAAACTGACCGTGCCGAAGTAGGTCTTGCGTGTGCCGGGATCGAGCAGGAAGTCGTGGTGGGCCGCGATGCCGAGCAGCTCGATCGTATGGCGGGCGGAGGGGCGGAAGGTCAGCGTACCCTGAAGGTCGGTGTAATCCGGCTGGTAGTTGCCCTTGAGTTCCTGGGTGCTGAAAAAGCGGCGGGCGCGCGCCTTTCGGACACCGAGCATCCAGCCGATCTTGCCGTCAAGTGCCGAGGAGCCGGCCGCCAGCCCGGCATCGAGCAGCGAGAGCGTGGCCGAGCCGCGCAGTGGCTCCTGATAGGGACGCCGGTAGCGCACTTCCAGCGCCGAGGAGAGCTTGCCGCCGTATCGAGCCGGAAAGCCCCCCGCATAGAGCGTCACCTGTTCGGCCAGTGCCAGATTCAGCAGGCCCAGCCCTTCCTGCTCGCCCTTCTGGGCGCGGAAGGGCAGGTACACCTCGAAGCCGTCGATAAAGACCAGGTTTTCGTTGTAGCCGCCGCCCCGGACCGAGTACTGGTAGGAGAGTTCGTTGTTGGAGACGACGCCGGGTAGCACCTTCAGCGCCCGGAAACCGCTGCTGAGCGGAGCCGGAATGCGCTGGGCGGTTTCCGGATCGATGGTAAAGACGCCCGCTTCGGTCTCGGCGGCCCGCGCCTCGACGGTCACGTCTTCCAGTTCGACGACTTCGACGGCCAGGGCCACGTCGAGCCAGGTCGTCTCGTCGCGCACGATCGTCACCGAGTCGCGCCGCGTGGCGTAGCCGATGGCCGAAAAGCGGAGCACGTAGCGTCCGGCCGGCAGGCGGAGCTGGTAGCGGCCGGCTTCGTCGGTGGCTGTGCCGTAGTTGGTACCGTCGACGAGCACGGTCACGGCGGCCAGCGGCGCGCCCGTCTCGGCATCGGTGACACGTCCGGCCACACGGCCCCAGCCCTGCGCCAGTGCGGCCGCCGGAATGAGCCCCAGAAGAAAAGCAAACAGACGAACCATACCACGCCTGCCCGTTCAGGGCATCTCAGGTGACAGTTACAGCAATCGTCGTAGCAATCAAGGCAGGCGGGTGGCGGATGGTTATGTTTGCTTGAAGTTATCGACGGCAGAGCCCCGATTTCAATAGGCCTTGGCAAAAACCACGCGCTGTTTGGACGGCTTGCCGGTCAGCATGTCGCGGCCTTCCTCGCGCGTGCCGAGCGCTTCGGCATCGCGATCGAGCGGGATGCAGCGAATGGTCGCCCTGGTTTCTTCCTTGATGCGCGCTTCGGTTTCCGGCGTGCCGTCCCAGTGGGCCAGGATGAAGCCGCCCTTTTCTTCCAGCACCTCCTTGAATTCCTCGTAGGTGTCGACGCGCGTGGTCATCTCGTCGCGGAAGGCGCGGGCCCGCGCCAGCAGGTTCTGCTGGATGTCTTCGAGCAGCGTGCGCACGCGCTCGGCCAGGCCCTCCTGTGGCACCGTCTCCTTGGTGCGTGTGTCGCGGCGGGCCAGTTCGACCGTGCCCTGCTCGACGTCGCGGGGACCGATGGCCACGCGCACCGGGACGCCCTGCACCTCGTATTCGTTGAACTTCCAGCCGGGCCGGTGCGTCTCGCGTGCGTCGAGCTTGACCGTGAAGCCGGCATCTTTCAGCTCGCGCTCGATGCGCCCGGCCTGCTCCAGTACGGCCGACTTTTCAACGTCGTTGCGGAAGATGGGGATGATCACCACCTGGGTGGGCGCCAGACGCGGCGGCAGGACCAGCCCCTGATCGTCCGAATGCGTCATGACCAGCGCCCCGATCAGGCGCGTCGAAACGCCCCACGAGGTGGCCCAGACGTATTCGAGTTCGTTGTTTTTGTTCTGAAACTTGCAGTCGAACGCTTTTGCGAAGTTCTGGCCCAGGAAGTGGCTGGTGCCGGCCTGCAGCGCCCGGCCGTCCTGCATGAGCGCCTCGATGCAATAAGTATCGACCGCACCGGCAAAGCGCTCGCTGGGCGTCTTGACGCCCTGAATGACCGGCATGGCCATGTACTCTTCGGCGAACGTCGTGTAGATGTCCAGAATGCGCAGCGCCTCCTCGATGGCCTCCTCCCGGGTGGCGTGGGCCGTGTGACCTTCCTGCCAGAGGAATTCCATGGTGCGCAGGAACAGCCGCGTGCGCATTTCCCAGCGCACCACGTTCGCCCACTGGTTGATCAGGATGGGCAGGTCGCGCCACGACTGAATCCAGCGGCTGAACGCGTCCCAGATGATCGTCTCGCTGGTGGGACGGACGATCAGGTTTTCTTCGAGCTTCGATTCCGGATCGGGAATGAGCTGACCCTGTTCGTCGATCTTCAGCCGGGAGTGCGTCACCACGGCGCACTCCTTGGCGAAGCCTTCGACGTGCTCGGCCTCTTTCGCCAGAAACGATTGCGGGATGAACAGCGGGAAATAGGCGTTTTCGTGGCCGGTTTCTTTGAACATGCGGTCGAGTACGGCCCGCATGTTCTCCCAGAGCGCATAGCCGTTGGGAAGGATGATCATGCAGCCCCGCACGGGCGAGTAGTCGGCCAGCTTGGCCGCCCGCACGACATCGACGTACCACTGGGCGTAGTCGACCGAGCGCGGTGTGATGACGTCAGCCATACTGTACAGCGGTTGAAAGCAAAACAGGACACGACAAACCGTCGGCGGCTCTCTAACGCTTCAAGCGCCGCAAAAGTCGATTTCGGCCTGCAATTTGGTTCTTTTTTTATCAGGAAAGCGTCCGCGAATATAGGGGCGCGGGTGCTTGCAGGCAAGCCGCCAAACCTTTTGCAATGCCCCGACGTTAACACCGTGAACACCCCGTTAACCAGACCGGGCCCGAGCCATGAACCGCCTGCTGCAACGCCTTCACACAACGGAACCGGCCCGCGGTAGTTTCTGGAGCCTGCTGCTGGCCGGCCTGCTTCTGCTGGGACTGACGGGCTGCTACACGCAGCTGGCGGCCACCGAGCGGGTCTATTACGAGGAAGAAGAAGCCTACGAACGGCAGCCGGATCGGGTCATCGTCGAACGCTACGACGACGACAGCACGGTCATCAAGGAGTACTACTACTACGACCGTTCGCCGTATTACTACCGCCGCTATTTTGCCCGCTTCTACGGCGATCCGTTCTTCTACTACGACTGCTTCGATCCGTTTTACTACGATCCGTTCTACTGTGACCCCTTCTACTACGGACCGTCGTTTCGCTTCCGGCTGAGCTTCTACTTCGGCGATCCGTTCTTCTACTGGCCGCCGGTTTACCACGGCCATTACTGGTTCTACGGATTCGGCTATTACTACTACAGCCCTTACTACTGGTGGGCGTACGCCCCGGGCTATCACTACCATTTCTATGCGCCCTATCGGGGACGCGTCGTCTGGAATTATGCGCCGCGGGGTTCGTCGCTGGGGCGTAGCGCCTGGATCGGTCGCAGCCCGCGCACCGTGGGGCGGAGCGGCTACGAGCGCGACGACATGCGCACGCGGTCGGTCGTCCGCACCACGCGGAGCACGGCGGTGACGCCGCGCAGTTCGTCGACCGGTGTGGAGCGGCGTACCACGCAGGAGGCAACGCAGACGCGTGCCCGCACGGTAACGCGCACGCGCGACACGCAGGTGCGCAGCTCCGAGCGGCCTCGTACGACGACCGGGCGCTCGACTGTGACGCGCGAGGCAACGCGCTCCGGTGAGCGGAGTCGTTCGACCGTGACGCGCGAAGCGTCGCGTTCCGGCGATCGCGGTGCGGCGGTGCGGCCTGAATCGCAGCGGCCCACGGTGACGCGCCAGCCGAGTACGCAGGGCACGACGCCGCGGACGGAGCGGGCCCCGGCCACGCGTTCGGGCGACCAGCCCGCCCGTTCCACGACGCGCACGCGGCCGCGTGGGGGCAACGACGACCGACAGGAGCTGCAGTACCGCCCGGAAGCGGGGCGCACCTACCGGGCGCCGGCCATCCAGACCTCGGCACCGGAGCGTTCGTCGACGGTGATTCGCCCGACGCCCCCTCCGCCGCAGGTGCGGACCTCGGCGCCGGAACGCTCCCGGACGACGGTGCGTGCGACGCCGCCTGCGCCGCAGATGCAGACCACGCCGCCGCGTTCCAGTGCTCCTGCGCCGCGGGTGCAGTCGGCACCGGCGCCGCGTCCGGCTCCGGCCGTCCGTTCCTCCGGAAGCCGTCCATCGAGCGGCAGCCGGGCGCCGGCCCGGAGCAGCGGTGGACGCGGTAGTTCCAGGGGCGGCCACTGATCGCCTGAATCGTATGGCGGAAGGCTTCTCGCAACCGAGCCCGCGTCAGGGCCGACCGGCGCGGGCTTTCGCATGGAGGCGGCGCAGCCGATCGGGTAACCTCTTTCACCAGGCATGAATGCGGACCATGAAGTACGCCGTTCGATCCCTTTCGAGTGGACTCTGCCTGCTGATGCTGCTGGTAATGCAGGCCCATGCGCAGACCGTGGATGACGCCTGGCGTTTTTCGCAGCGACTCCCGGGCGTCGGTGCACGCCTGACGGCCATGAGCGGCGCCAGCGCGGCCGGACTGGCCGACTATGGCGCGCTGTTCAGCAATCCGGCCGGGCTGGGCTACTACCGGGCCTCGGAAGTGTCCGGCGGATTGACCTGGCTGAATGCCCGTGATGCGGCCACCTACCATGTGCCCGGCAATCGCTTCGACTGGGAAAGCGAGCTACGCGCCACCAACCTGGATCACCTGGTGGCCGTCTACAAGGTGCCCACCGTGCGCGGGTCGCTCGTACTGGGTATGGCCTACGCCCGCGTGGCCGACTTCACCCGCCGCCTCTACTTCCAGGGCGACAACGACGCCAACTCGATCACCGACTCCTACCTTCCGTATCCGGACGAATACACGGTGACTTCGGACGGCGCGCTTCAGTTCAACAGCGACATTCCCTTCATCGCCTATCAGGCCGGGGCGATCGAATTTCTGCCTTCGGAATATGAAGCCGGACGCTATCCATTCTATCAGGCCGTGGCGCCCGGAACCACCATTCGGCAGACCGGCGAAGTGACCGAAGAGGGCGGGTTGCATGAGCTGAGCTTCGGCGGAGCCATCGAAGCAGCCCCCGACCTGTTTCTGGGGCTTTCGGTCGGGATCGTCACCGGCTCCTATCGCTTCGAGCGCCAGTACGAGGAGGACGATTTCCGCAACGAGAACACGCCGGACCTGTATGCCGTAGCGGTCGAAGGGGGATTTCTGTACGGATTTGACTACCTGCTTGCGCAGGATTATTTCGAGTCGGACCTGCAGGGCTTCAGCGTGCGGGCAGGGCTGTCGGCGCGGCTCTCGCCGAGCTGGCGGCTGGGTGTCGGCGTGGAAACGCCGGTCTTTTTCTCCGTGCAGGAAGACTACGGTACCGAACTGGAGACCTTCTTCGACGAAGGCGGCTCGCTTCGGTATGGCGGCCAGCCCGGCGATGCCGGCACGGGCTCATTCGACTACGAAATCCGCACGCCCTGGCGGCTTAGGGCGGGCGTTGCCTACCAGACCCGGCAACTCCACGTGGGACTGGACCTGGAGCTGGTCGACTGGTCGCAGATGCGCTTCGATGCGTCCACCAACCGCAGCTTCATCCAGGACCTGAACCGCCAGGTGCGGGACACGATGGAGCCGGTGGTCAATACCCGGCTGGGACTGGCCTACCAGATGGGCGGTACCACGCTCTACGGTGGTGTGGCCGTTTTTCCGGATCCCCATAAATCGGAAATCCGGGAGGCGGAGGCCGATCGCCGACGCGTTTTCGGTTCGCTGGGCGTTTCCATTCAACTGGCCGAGTCGTTTCGGCTGAACATCGGCTGGGCGCAGGAGCAGTTCGACGACTACTATCAGCCCTACGGCGACGTGGAGCGGCCGCCCTATGTGCGCGAAGAGGTGCGGCGGAATCGATTCGTGATCGGACTGACCTACACGTTCCAGCCGCCGCGTGCCCGGGCTACCCGTCCGCCCCGCCGTCGGTAGTGTCGCGGGCCTGGCGTCGGCGCTGTTCCATGAGGCGGCGGTAGCGGTTGGCCGCGCGCACGTGCTCCCGGAAGGTGCGGCTGAAGACGTGTCCGCCTTCGCCATCGGCCACGAAGTACAGGTAGTCGTGCCGTTCGGCATGCAGCACGGCGTCGATGGCGTCGGGGGAAGGATTGGTGATCGGGCCGGGTGGCAGGCCGCGAAAGCGATACGTGTTGTAGGGATGGTCGATCTGGTAGTCGGCAAAGAGCAGGCGGCGCTTCTGGCCTTCCAGTTGAAGAACGGCGTACTGTACGGTCGGGTCGGCCTGCAGCGGCATGCCCCGGCGCAGGCGGTTCAGGTAGACCCCCGCAATGCGGGGACGCTCTTCCGGTCCGGCTTCCCATTCGACGATGGAGGCCAGCGTGACGACTTCGTCGATGGACAGCCCCAGGCTGTCGGCGCGGGCGCGCCGTTCGGGTGTGAAGAAGTCGAGGAAGTGCTGATGTACGCGCCGGATCACCGTGCGTGGGTCGGTGAGCCAGTAGAAGAAGTAGGTGTCGGGCAGCAGGCGCCCGAAGAGGTGCAGCGTGTCGGTTCCCAGTTCGGCGGCCAGGCTGCTGTCGCGCAGCGCGGCCAGCAGGGAGTCGGGCACGCAGGCGAGCGTCCGGCAGACGACGGCCGCCACCACCTCGGCCCGTGAGCCCGGCGGGATGGTCACCCGGACGGGCGTCTGCAGGCCCCGGCGCAGGACACTGAGTAGGTGGTAGTTGGACGCGCCGGCCTCGAACGTGTAGTAGCCCGCTTTGATCTGGCGGTGCCATCCGGTCAGGCGGGCCAGCCAGACGAACGAGGCGCGATGGCGCAGGATGCCCGCCGCCTGCAGCGAATCCACCACCTGCTCGAAGCTCGCCGCCCGGGGGATCTTCACGCCGCGCGTGCCTTCGAACGGCGGGGTGTTGGGCGCCAGCGCGATCCAGACCAATCCACCGGCCAGCAGCAACAGGACCAGTACGGCTCCAGCAATCCAGCGCTTCATTCAGCTTCCGGGGGGAGATCCTGGTATTTCTGGCGTTCCAGCGCGCGCGTTTCGTCGATCACGCGCTCGAACAGACGGCGGACGGCTTCGTTGGAGAGCGGCCCTTCGTTGGCCGCCAGCACGTTGCGCAGCACCTCCTCTTCGCGCTCGGGCACGTAGACGGGCAGGCCCAGCTTCTTCTTGATGTAGCCGATGATGTTGGCGCAGCGGGCGCGTTCGTTGAGCAGGCGTAGGATCGCCCGGTCGATCTCGTCGATGCGACGACGCCAGGGGATCATGTCCGCCTCGGTGGGCGACTCCGGCAGCTCCGGACGGTGGTTCTGGGCGTGGTCGATGGCGCTGTGGAGCTGTTCGAGCGACATAGGCGATCGAAAGAAACCAGGTTTCAGACGGTCAGCGCCGGGACGGCCGCCAGCGTCAGCGGGCTTTCGAGCCCGGCGCATGCCTTGAAGTAACCGGTGATGGCGATCATGGCCGCGTTGTCCATGCAGTAGGCCAGCGGTGGAATATACAACCGGACGTCCAGCTCCTCGGCCAGCGCCTGGGCGGCAGCACGCAACGCCGAGTTGGCCGAGACGCCGCCCACGATGGCCACGTGCCGGAGACCGGTATCCTGAATGGCCCGCCGCAGGGCGTCGATCAATACATCGACAACGGCCTGCTGAAACGCGGCGCAGAGATCGGCGCGATGCTGCGCGAGCAGACGGGCCCGCTCGGCCTCCGGGAACTGATCGAGGTAGTAGCGCACGGCCGTTTTCAGACCACTGAACGAGAAGTCGTAGCCTTCCAGGCGCGGGCGTGGGAAGGCCACAAAGTTCGGATCGCCCTGGCGGGCCAACCGGTCGATTTCCGGTCCACCCGGATAGCCCAGTCCCAGCAGGCGGGCGACCTTGTCGAAGGCCTCGCCGGCCGCGTCGTCGCGCGTGCGTCCCAGCAGGGTGTGGCGGAAGCCTTCATCGACGCGCATGAGCTGGGTGTGCCCGCCGGAGACGATCAGGCACAGGTAGGGAAACGGCGGCGAAGGCGGCTCGATGAAGACCGAGTAGATGTGGCCTTCCAGGTGGTTGACCCCGATGAGCGGACGCCCCAGTCCCAGCGCAAAGGCTTTGGCAAAGCTCAGGCCCACCAGCAGCGAGCCGACCAGTCCCGGGCCATAGGTGACGGCGATGGCGTCCAGGTCGCGGGGCGTCAGGCCGGCTTCCTGCAGCGCCTGGCGCACGACCGGAACGATGCGTCGCTGGTGGTCACGCGAGGCCAGTTCGGGCACTACGCCGCCGTAGCGCAGGTGCGTGCGCTGCTGGGAAGCAACCACGTTCGAGCGCAGCTTACCCTTGACGACCACGGCCGCGGCCGTGTCGTCGCACGACGTTTCGATGCCGAGAATGACGCGAGCCTGCGTGATCACGGATCGATCGGCTACAAACACGTTCAGGGCTGAAAGGCATGCAACAGCGCGCGAAAGGTTTCCATCCGGGCAACAATTGACCGTAAACACCGTTCTTGACAATGACGGCCGGATCATGTACACTATAAGCACGACGCTCCTAACCGCAGAAAAAGCCATGCGTAAGACCTTCCTGCTGATCGGCCTGGTGGTGCTGCTGGGCGTGACCGCCCCGGCGCAGGCGCAGCTTCGCGCCGATGTTTCTTCGGCCGTGCAGCGCGCGCCGATACGGCTTTACAATCCGGGCACCGGCTTTTCGCTGAGCGATCTGTTCAGCCCGGAGCATTTCCGCATGCAGCACTCCTACGAGATGAGCATGGGCACCATCGGCGGCTACAGCTACTCGCTGGGCGTCTACACGAACTCGATGCTCTGGCAGTTCAGCGACAAGCTGGCGGCGCGGGTAGATATTGGCGTGGCGCATTCGCCATTTGGTGGTAGTCTGGGCCTGAACCGACGCCCGCAGATCTTCCTGCGCAATGCCGAAATTGCCTACCGGCCGCGCGAGAACATGCTGTTCCAGTTCACCGTGCGGCAGAGTCCGTACGGCTACTTCATGGCGCCGTATGGCTATTATCCGTTTCGGAGTTCAGAGCGGGCCCTGTTCTGGAACGACCACTGAGGGCGACGCGCGCACCTGCTGACCGTGCGCTATGACGAAAAAGACGAGGCGCGGGGAAAAGAGGCGTTCCAGAAGGCTCGAAAATCTGCTGCTCATTCTTCTGGTCGGGAGCGTCGGGGTGCTGCTGTACGCGCTGGGCGTGCGCCTGCTGGCGCCACGTGTCGATCCGGTCCGGGAAGCCAATCCGGCCCATCTGGTGGGCGACATCATCCAGCTCGAGGTGCGCAACGGGTGCGGGGTGGACGGTGTAGCGGCGCGCACGACGCGCTATCTGCGGGCGCATGGCTTTGATGTCGTGGAAATGGGCGACTACACGTCTTTCGACGTGCCTCACTCGCTGGTGATCGATCGGGTGGGTGATCTGGAGGCCGCCCGCAAAGTGGCCGCCGTGCTGGGCATTCCCGAGAAACGGGTGCGTCAGCAGATTCAGCCGGATCTCTTTCTGGATGCCTCCGTCATAATTGGGAAAGATTATGCACAACTGGCACCGTTTCGAGAGTAAGTCGAACGAAAACGAGGAGGAATGACGAAGCTTCAGACCAAAGGGATGCAGTCGGATCGTCGGCATCGCGTGCACTACCCGTCGCGGGTGCTGGCGCGGCACGCCGTCGATGCCGCGCTGGACAAAAAGGCGCAGGACCTGGTGGTGATGGACATGCGCCAGGTCAGTGGCGTGGCCGATTATTTCGTGCTCTGCACCGGACAGTCGGACCTGCAGATTCGCGCGATTGCCGAAGCGATTGAAGAACGGATCGAGCAGCACTGTCAGGAACGTCCCTGGCACGTGGAGGGACGGGAGCACCTGCAGTGGGTTGTGCTCGATTATGTCGATGTGGTGGTGCACATCTTCACGCCCGAGAAGCGGGCGTTCTATGCGCTGGAGCGGCTCTGGGGCGACGCGCCGCAGGAGCAGGTCGCCGAAGATCGCTCCGGCGCCGACGTGCAGCTCCTGCAGGAGCCGGTAGCCACAGCAGCAGGCTAATCCCTGGCGAACGTGCGGGTGCGGTGGGGGCACGGACTGCTGATCCTGGCGCTCTGGAGCGCCTGCACCGGCCCCCGCCTGTTGGCTCCGGACGACCGGTTCGGGCACCGCTACACGGGACAGGCCCCGGACGGTCGGGTGACGCTTTCGCTGGCTCCTCCGGATTCAACCCGGAGCTACTGGCACTATCCGGCCCCGATCGATACCGTCCACGTCCGCCCGGGGCCTTTTCGACCGGATCTGTCGCCGACAGTGCAGGCGGTGCCCGTCGAATTGCTGATCAAAGGCAATCTTCCCGATGCCTGTTCGGAGCTGGACAGCGTCGCGCAGGAACGGACGGGCCATCTGCTTCACGTCCAGCTCTGGATGCGCCGACCACAGCGCAGGCGTTGCCGGCCGGTGGTACGGCCTTTTCGCTTCTACCTGATGCTGGCCGACAGTCTGGCGCCCGGCAGCTACACGCTGAAGCTCAACGGCCGTGTCTTTACATTCGAGATTCGCGTTCCTGAAGAATAGCCGAACCCGAAACGCCCGTCGGGTGCCGACGTAGCCGGAGCAACCCGCAACCAACCAGAGCAGCGACGATGGCCCGTACGTTTCTGGTGCTGGGTGCCATGCTGGCCGGCCTGGCGGTGGCCCTGGGGGCGTTTGCCGCACACGGGCTGGCGCCGCGCGTCAGCCCCGAGCGGCTGCAGACGTTCGAGACGGGCGTGCGCTACCAGATGTATCACGCACTGGCCCTGTTAGTGACCGGCTGGTTGGTATATCGGCTGAACGTGCCGGGGCTGACCGTGGCCGGATGGTGCTTCCTGGCCGGGATCGTGCTCTTTTCCGGCAGCCTCTACGTGCTGGTGCTCACCGACACGCCGTGGCTGGGCGCCGTGGCCCCGCTGGGCGGCACGGCCTTCATCCTGGGGTGGGGCGTGCTGGCCTGGAGCCTCTGGCAGGCACTACGGCCTTAGCTCACCTCGTCCTCCTCGAAAAGGAGCGTGATGCTCGGGAGCAGGTCGTGCTCACGGGCCAGCGCCAGCAACGCCTCGGCCGCCGCCTCGGGCGTGTCGTAGATGCCGTACTCGCGAGAATCGACCGCCAGCGCGTAGCCCACCTCCTCATCGACCTCGCCCGGCTCCCACGCCGTCGCCTCCTCAATCGTGAAATGTCCTTCCTCCGGCACGTAGGAGGCGATAAATCGCTCTTTCCCCTCGCGCGGATCGACCAGGCTGAGGTTGCCCAGCGCGCCGTACTCCTCGTCGTAGAAGAGGGCTTCGGCGATCAACTGGCGCGTGAAGTGATCGAGATCAAAAGCAGCCATGGCCAGCCTTGCAGGTTGACGAAGCGATGCACAGACAACCGAAACGGCCGGTTTCGGTTCCGTTTCCTATGATACGACGGCGTCCGCTTTAACCCAAGCGGCAATGTTTTCTTTTTCGAGATAATCTTCCAGAAACGCAAACGCTTCGTCGCCCTCGTGGATGGTCAGCGCCGCCTCGAAGCGTTCGGCAAAGTGGCGGAGCAGACGCGCGCGCACCTCGGCCTCATCGACGGGGCGGCCCAGTTCGGCGGCCAGCGACGTCACGCCCCGATCCGCAATGCCGCAGGGCACGATGTAGGAGAAATAGCGCAGATCGGTGTTCAGGTTGAATGCGAATCCGTGCATCGTCACCCAGCGGCTGCAGCGGATGCCCATGGCGCAGATCTTTCGCTCGGGACCCCGGGCGTCCGGTCCGATCCATACGCCGGTGCGGCCGGCCACACGTCCGGCCTGCAGGCCGTAGTCCGCACAGGTGCGGATGATCGTCTCTTCCAGTTCGCGCAGGTAGCGATGAATGTCGGTGAAAAAGCGGTCCAGGTCCAGGATGGGATAGCCCACGAGCTGGCCGGGACCGTGGAAGGTGATGTCGCCGCCCCGGTCGATGTGGAAAAACTCGGCGCCGCGGGCACGCAGCGCTTCTTCGGTTAGCAGGAGGTGGTCCAGACGGCCGTTTTTGCCCAGCGTATAGACGGGCGGGTGCTCGACCAGCAGAAACACATGCGGGATACGCTGCGGGGGCTCCTGGCGCTTGGCCGCCACCAGCCGGGCCTGCAGAAGCTTCTGCAGGTCCCAGGTGGGCTTATAGGCCACGCGCCCCAGATGACACACGACAACCGGTTCGGCCATGGCAGTACTTCGAAGGTTTGCGCGGCCTTTTACGCCGGGCGGCGGCCGACGTGCCCTCAGTTCGAGATGCTCACGCGAATGTTGAACCCGCCCTGCATGGTCGTGGACGAAGGCACGCGGCTGTCGGCGCTTTCGAAGCGCTCGTAGCGCAACTGGAAGCTGGCCGAGACGCGGTTGCTGAACTGATAGGAGATCTGGGGCGCAATCGTGGTGCGTGTCCACGAAGTGAGGATGGGCGCGAAGTCCGGGCTCAGGGCGTCTTTCGGATCGAATGCGTCCGGATCGTCGGCGGCGGCCTGCATGGCCCGGAAAAGCGAAAAGCGCCGCTCCTCGGTGGACGAGCGGGCGATGTTCAGGCTGATGCCGACGCGGTTGTTCAGGCGCTTGATGGGCAGGAACGGAATGCGCAGGCCCTGCACCTGGTAGCTGAGCGTAAAGGCCAGCTCGCCAGTGGCGCTTGCGTTCACTTCGTTGTTGGTTGAAAGCGAGTAGGAGCGGCTTTTCGACCAGGCCAGGTTCGTCTGCAGGCGGTTTTTCCAGGTGATGTCGAGCCCGATCAATGGCTGGTAGCGCTCATTGATGCGGACGGCGCTCACCTCGTAGCGGGAGAAGCGGTAGCGGATGCGGCGGCCGCCCAGCGCAAACGTGCCGAAGGCGGCTTCCGGGTCGTCGGTCAGCGCATTCAGGTTGGTGCGGTAGTCGGCGCTGTAGTCGGCGCTGTAACCGTGGCGGATCGTGACGCTCTGGGCCAGGCGCCGGAAGAGCGGCCAGTTCGACAGTCCCGAGTAGGTGAGTTGCCAGCCGGGCAGGGGAATGGGCGTATGGGTGCCCAGCAGGCCGGGCGTGTGCATGAAGGCGCGCCGGAAGTCGGCCACCACCGAGGCATTGGTCAGCGCCACGCGTCCGTCGCCGTTTTCGTCGCCGATTTCGGACGGATCGGTAGCCCGGCTGAGGTCCCGGCGGTAGGTATCGAGCTGGCGGCGGAACAGCTCCAGATACGAAGCACCGAAGGCCCAGATCGAGGCCCGACTGGTGCCGCGTTCGGTCATCGTGGTATCGACGCCGCCCCCTTCCACCGGCCGATAGGAATAGTCGGTCCGCTTGTTCCAGTTGACACTCCAGTTGAGCGACACCTGCAGGTTCGGACTGAGCTGCAGGGTGGTAGAAGCGCGCAGCTCGTAATCGTTGTTGAGTGCGTCGGATACCTGGAGGCTGGGATCCAGCACGCGGTTGGCGAGATCGACGCGGCGGTCCAGGCCGAAGCGGTAGCCCACCGACGGCCCCCGTCCGCGCAGCGCGTCGAGCAGGCTATAGGCCACCTGCACGCTGTCGATCGGACCGCGCCCGACGTTGCTCGAAGCGCTGCTCCAGTTGGCGCGGCCGGTGATCTGCAGGTTTTCGATACCGGTGACGGCCAGAAAGAGCCGCCGCAGCAGCACGATTGGATTGGGCGGTCGGATCAGCGGCTTCGGCTTGTCTTCCTCTTCTTCGGTGCGGGGCTGGCGGCGGCGTTGACCGGACTGGCGCTCCTGCTCTTCCAGCTTGCGGTAGAAGGCGAATTTTCGCCACAGTTCGCGAGGACGAAGCGTCAGGCCGCTGCTCAGACTGGCCTGGTTCGACACGCTGGCGCCCGTGTTGCGCTGGATGGAGCCGTTCTGCCAGCTGAATTGGGCCGTGTAGTTGAGGTCCTGTAGTTGCATCCAGCGCGTGCGCAGGTTGGGACGCAGCACGGCCGTAAAGCGCTGCTGGTAGTTGTCGGTGCGCAGGCCCTCGGCGCCGTCCAGGATGCGCTGCATGACGCGCCGGACGGGCACCGGGTGCAGTCGGTACTGCTCGAAAGCCCGCACGCCGACGTCCGCCGAGTCCACAAGCCCCCGGGCCAGCGCCTCGGCTATCGTCAGCCCGCGCAGCACCGTGTCGGGCAGAACGACCTGGTAGACCGTGTCGACGCTGATCGCGTTGAGGCTCTGCCGGGTGTTCGTGTCGAAGCTCAGGTTCAGGAAGGTGAAGGGGTTGTACTGCAGGCTGAAGGTGCGGCTGTGGGCCAGGCTGTGCTGCTCGCGAATCGGGTTGGCGACCAGGTCCGGAAGCTCGGGATTGCCCTGGCCGGGCAGGACGGTCGGACGGTCCTGGCTCCCCGAGAAGTTGCGGCTGGCATTGCCGGACCAGGAGAGGCTCTGGGGCAGGTAGTTGAAGCGCAGGTCGCCCAGCAGCCCCACAAGCGGCAGGTCGTCGAGGAACCAGAACGGCCGCACCGTGCGCGGACGCCGGATGTTCAGCCGATAGCTCAGCGCGGTATTCCAGCGCCAGGAATTCTGAAAGCGCAGGGTGGGGCTCCGGGCCTGGGTTTCGGCAAAGGCATAGCTGAAGCTGAGCCCGTCCACCAGCGTGCGCATCAGCCAGGAGCGGGAGCCCTGCTTCTGGATGCGGAAGCTGTAGGAGCGCGTGAACGAATGCGTCTGCACACGCTCGATGACGTCCTGACGTTGCAGCTCCCGCTCGCGGCGAGAGAGCGTGGTATCCCGTTCGATCTGGTTGAGCACTTCCTCGACGCGCACGTCGCCGCGGGCCGGGTCGAAGCGGGGCGTGGAGGTACTGGACTGCAGTTGCAGCGAGAAGGGGATCGACCAGCCGTAGCGACGGGGGAGCAGACGGTCCAGGTTGAAGTCGGTGGCGATGCTCCAGCTCTGCTGGTTCGTCTGTTCGCGCTCGCCCAGCGTGCTCGAAAGCGAGCCGAAGCCGTCGGTCTGCATGCGGAAGTTGGCCCGGACGCGGCCCAGATCGGCCAGCTTCAGGTTCACGTTGGCCACAGCCGCGTAGCCGTTCTTCTCGTCGTAGCCCGAGACGCGCAGTTCGTTGAGCCAGACCACCACCTCTTCGAGCCGGTCGCGCGGGTCGGCACTACCCGGCGGTGCCGGATTGCGCACGCCGACGATGATCATCGTGATCCGCCCCAGCGAAGGGTTGCCCTTGACGGCCAGGCGCGTGCCCGGCGGCGCGAATTCATCCGCGTCGGGCACGCCCGGGGCCGTGGGGCGTCCGTCAATTTCGTTCCAGAAGACACTGTCGGCCGGGAAGCCTGCCGCATCGCGGGCGATTTTCAGCTCGTTGAGCGCGCCCAGCAGGATGTTGACCGAGTTCAGGTCGATGACCCGGTCGCCCCAGCGCTGGAAGGTCTGCCACAGCTCGTCGCTGTTGCCCGAGGTGACCGAACTGGGCATGAGCGGCTGTTCGTACTCGTAGTAGTCGCCGCTGGCGTTCGAGCCCAGCCGCACGAAGAGCCGCACCTTCTGACGGGCGGCTTCGGGGTCCTGCTGGGCCAGTGCTTCGAGCGGCGTGCCGTCGCCCAGGCGGCCGTGCAGGTGGACGAACATGCGCAGGTTCGAGTACTTGAGCAGATCCAGCCCCTGGGTGAAGGTCTTGTAGATGCCGCGCTGGTGGCCGGGGAAGAGGTTCTCGACGCGCAGCACCAGGGCCTGTTCGCGGGCATTGCGCACGACGCCGCTGGCCGTCCGCACCTGGCTGATGATGGCCCCGTTGGGCGTGCGGTAGATGTCGGGATTTTCTTCGTTGTTGACGCTGGAAATGCTGACGCGCGTGTTCGTGAAGAGCGTGTCCGAGGGCGTCTGCTCCTCGACGGCCACCTCTTCGGCCTTGCGCCACTGGCTACCCACCAGTTCGAACGTGGCGAAGCGCAGCGTGATGGGCACGCGGTGGCCCGTGGTCCATACCCGGATCGACTCGATCAGCGAGAAATCCTGAATATTTCCCACGCGGCGCGTGTAGTTGCGCACCGGGATGCGCACCTGATACCAGGTCTCACCCTTGCTGTTGGTGATAGCGCCGACGATGTAGTCGTCCTCGCGGTCCGGCCGGGCCAGCGAGTCGAGCACGGCTTTGCTGAGCGGTATTTCGTACTCGAAGTAGCTGTTGTCCGTATCTATCGAAGCGTTGAAGTTCAGGTCTTCGGTGTCGGGGATGCGGGAGTTGCCGCGCCGTACGGAGGCGTTCGTGGCGAGCTGATTCTGGGTTTCGTAGGCGTTCAGCTCCAGGCCGGGGAAGTAGTGGGCAAAGCGCTCCTGGAGCGGGACGCCGTTCGGGTAGAGTTCGGGCGGGAACAGCTCCGGGTCGCTAAAGAAGGCTTCGTTGTCGAAGCTCTGATAGTCGTCGCCGGAGGGGTCGCGTAGCGCGCGGGCACGTTCGGCCCGGTAACGGGGATCCGGGTTGTTGGGATCGAGGGCTTCGAGGAAGCGCCGGAAGTGGAAGGCCTCCGTGTAGATCTCCGGATAGGCCGAAGGATCATAGGAGGCGAGTCCGTCGAGGCCCAGGTCTTCGGTGCGGCGCAGGCTCAGGTCCAGGTCCACCGAGTTGTTCTGGATGCTGGTCGGATAGCGGCTCCACTGGTCGCCCCGGAAGCCGGAAGTCGGATCGGTCATCGACAGGCCGTCCTCCGCATTGAGCTTGCCGTTGGGAATCACATCCTCGGAGATGGAGCCCAGATCGATGTACAGTTTAGCATCGGGGCCGGCGTCGCGCTCGGGGTTTTCGGGGAAGGGGCGGAAGATGAATTCGATAAACTCGATGTTTTTGAGATTGAAATCCGTGTAGCCTTCGGGCAGGCGTTGCATCATGCCGCCCCAGACCTCCTCGGGATGGCTGAGGAAGTCTTCCAGCTCGGTCGTGTAGTTGTAGGGGCCGCGGCGGTAGGGGTTGAAGTACACGTCGAGCGTGGGCAGCGTCTGGTTCAGCTCGCCGCGGACGTCCCGGTTGGGGAAGACGTCGGTGATGAGCACGGGACGGACGGCCTCCGGGTCGTAGACCGGCGCGCGGCGGGCCAGGTCGGCCACCAGCACCTCGCTGAGCTGATACCAGGCGAAGACGCCGCGCCAGGTGGTGCGCAGCGAGTCGTACAGGCTTCCGACAAAGCCGGCCGGGTAGCGGGCGATCGAATCGGGGGGCGAGGCCAGTCGCCAGCTTCCGGGCTGCTTGAGCGAGAAGGTGGTTTCGAAGCCCTCGAAGTCGTCGATGTAGGAGATGCCCTTCAGCTCGTCGGCCGGGAAGTCGCGGTTGTTGTCGCGCAGCTCGCGGCGCGTGCGCTCGAAGGCCAGCGTCTCGCCGTGACCGGGCCGGAGCTGAGCGAACTCGCCGGAAAAAGACACCTCGCTGGGCTCTTTGGTCTGGATCAGGGGCAGCGCGTCGAGTGCATACGTGAGCCAGCGCGGCTGGGCCGTAAACGAGCCGTCGACACCCCAGATCATGTTACTGATGGGCTCTTCGCCCAGGCGGAACTTGTCGACGGGCGATTTCTGGCTCAGGCGCATCATGGTGGCGCCCAGCGCCAGGTTTTCGCCCAGCGTGTAGTCGGCCCGCAGGCCCAGCAGCGTCTTTTTCTGCAGATTGAACAGCGCGTTCTGTTCGTAGGAGATCTGAATTTCCCGGCCGGGTGTGAGGTAGGCCGGGTTGATGATACGCACCGTGCCGCTCTGGTAATCGACGACGAAGTCGACGCCTTCCTGCAGCGGGGTGCCGCCCGAGGTGACGCGCACGGAGCCTTCGACCAGTCCGGCGTAGGCCTGCAGGTCGTAGAAGTCCTGCACGGCGCTCTTGTAGGAGCCCTGGATGCGATAGACGTTGTGCTGCGTGTTGCGGCGGGCGTTTTCCTTTTTCTGGGTGTAGAGATCGCGGAAGACGTAGCGGTCTTCGAGGGCCGCTTTCTGATCGTCGGGCAGCTCGGTGGCTTCGATGAGCTGTTCGAGGCGCTTACCGAAGGGCTCCAGGAAGGGGAAGATGAGCAGGCCCTCGCCGGGGTCGATCGTGATGCTGGTCAGAAAGTCGAACCGGTTGTCGGGCACGGGCGCCTGATCCTGGTTGAGGCGGTCCAGGCCGAGCAGTTGCAGCAGCGTGCGCTGAGCGCCCAGCTCGGTCAGGAACTTCTGGGCGGTCTTGCCGGGCGGCTGGTAGTAGATCTCCAGTTCGAAATCCTCGGGGTTGATGCCGCGACCGGGCAGGCGGTAGAGGTTGCGCAGCTCCAGGTACCAGACGGCCGGGTTGTAGCCGGTGGTGGGCGAAGGCTGGCGAAGCTGGCTCGGCCGTAGCAGCTTGAGCACGAGGCGGTCTTCGTCCTGGCCGCCGCCGGCGCCGCCCGTCTCCGACGAGAAGTCGCCCACCTGATAGATGCGGCCGCCCGCCCGGTAGCGGAAGGCGACGGCCAGCGCCTCGTTTTCCTGCAGGCGTTGCGTGAGCGAGATGTAGCCGAGCACTTCGTCGTAGGTGTAGTCGCGGCCGGGCTCCAGGCGTTTGAAGCGGCCGATCTGGAAGTCGTCTTCGCTCAGGCCGCGCTGGTCCTTCAGGTAGGCCGCCGCGTTGGCCTGGCCGTTGCGCAGGTAGGTATCGACTTCGCCGCCGGGCGTGTCGTCGTAGCGGTCGTTGCGGTTGTCAGGCAGAGCGCCGGCATCGTCGCGCGTGTAGGCATCGGCCAGCGTCAGCAACTCCTCGGGCTCGCCCAGATCGACGATGGCCACCACCTGGCGCACGTTCTCGTCGTCGCGCACCGGATAGACCAGCTTCCAGACCTCGATCTCGGTGATGCGCTCGAAGCCGTTGGCCACGCGGATGTTTGGGGGATCGGAGAGTGCGTCCTCCCAGCGGTTGCGGAAGTAGTAGGCCAGGAAAAAGTGGCGGCCGTCGTCGTAGTCGGTGGGCTGCAGGTCGAACGTGGTGGTCTGCGCGCCGCCGCTGATCGTCAGCGAGTTGGACTGACCTTCCTGCTGGCTGGCCACGGTGGTCAGCTGCAGGCCGCCGAGCTGGAATTGTGCCTTGATGCCGAACAGGCTCTGGCCGCCCCGGATGAGCTGGGAGGGGGTCTGCAGCATGACGTTGCCGGCCTCGATGCGCTGGATGATCTCGTCTTCGTAGCCGGTGTACTCAAGGCGAAGCTGGTTCTGGTAGTCGAACTGGTTGTTCGTGTCCCAGTTGACGTTGACGCGGAGTTTGTCGCCGATGGTGCCGGTGATGCCCAGTCGCAGGTCCTGCTTGAAGTCCGGGTCGAGCTGGGCGGCGCGGCCAGAAAAGGCCACCTGCTGGTCGCTTTTGCGGTAGTTGAAGCCGGCATTGATGTTGGCCTGGCCGTTGACGCGCAGGTCCACCTCGGGGCGGCCGAAGATCGTGGTGAAGGCGCTCTGTCGGCCACCGGGCAGCGCGATGCTCACGCCCAGACCGCCCCGGCGCCGCTGGCTGGCCTGGCGTTGCCGCTGGGTCTGGACGGTGCCCCAGTTCTGGCGCAGCGCCTGGCGCAGCCGTAGTTGTCGATAGTGCTCGAAGTCGAGTGTGACGGGCACGCGCACGTCGGTCTGGCCGAGGCGCTCGTGGATGTGATAGACCAGACGGGTCGAGTCGAGCGTGACCTCACGCTTCCAGGTGCTCGGACGTAGTGCCGTCAGCGAAGCGGTGCGTGGCCAGAGTCGAGCGTAAGGGAGATCGCGTGTGCGGCGCGGCAGCAGGCGGTCGGCGCGCGGCGTGTGCAGCGTGTCGATGCGGGACGAGTCGGCCTGCAGGCTATCGGGCAGCGTCTGGGCATGCAGCGCCCAGGTGCCGGTCGGCGTGTGCAGTCCGGGCAGCAGCAACCCACCCACCAGCAACAGTACCAACCCGCTCCAGAATTTCCCGGCACGCAGCGCTTCGCTCATGACCAACCGGACTGGGTGCGTTCTTTCCGGACGTTCGCCCACCTTGCCTTCCCCGCGGGGAAGGGCACAGGCCGGTTATGGAAGGATGCTTCGATGTGGTAGCGCTCGCGCGATACGACTCCAGCGGGTTGGGCTTGCGTGCATGCTGGCAATCAAAAAGCAGACCACAGGTAAAGCTACGACGACGACGGGGTTTCGGGCAAGGGGGCGCCGGATTCCAGCAGCAAATCCAGCAGGTGAATCAGGTAGCGCCGGAGCTGGCGACGATCCACGATGTCGTCCAGAAAGCCGTGCTCCCGCAGAAACTCGGCGCTCTGGAAGCCGGGCGGCAGGTCCTGGCCCACCGCCTGACGGATGACGCGCGGGCCGGCAAAGCCGATCAGAGCGCCGGGCTCGGCCAGGTTGATGTCGCCCAGCATGGCGAACGAAGCCGTCACGCCGCCCGTGGTGGGGTTTGTCATCAGAGAGATATAAGGAAGCCGTGCTTCATCGAGCCGGGTGAGCAGCGCGGCCGTCTTGGCCATCTGCATCAGGCTGAGGATGCCTTCCATCATGCGGGCGCCGCCGCTCTGGGAGATGATCAGGAGCGGGATCCGTTCGGTGTAGGCCGTCTTGATGGCGCGGGCGACAACCTCGCCCACGACTGAACCCATCGAGCCCCCGATGAAGCGGAAGTCCAGCGCAGCCGCCGAGATGCGGTGGCCGCCCACCGTGCCGGTGGCCCGTTGCGCCGCCTCGTTGAGGCCGGTCTGGCGCCGGGCTTCTTCGAGGCGCACGGTGTACGGCTTGCGATCGACGAACTCCAGCGGGTCGGCCGAGGTCAGGTGCTGGTCGTGCAGCGTGAAGCGTCCTTCGTCGAAGATGAGCCGGAAGTAGTCCAGGCTCGTCATGGGAAAATGATGCCCGCACTTCGGGCACACGCGGGCATGCTCGGCCAACTCACGCCGGTGCAGGATGTGGGAGCACTCGGGACACTTTTCCCACTGGCCTTCCGGAACGTCGATCTGCTCGTCGCGGGAGGTCAGAATGCCCTGCGTCTTGCGCTTGAACCAGGCCATGTTGCTGCAAAACTCGTTGGGGAGGGTCTGTAGCATACAAAAATTCAGGAGGAAAGGGAAGCGGCCGGCGCGCGGCGGTGCGGCTTTGCCACAAAATCCTTCAGGTAGAAGGGCTCGAAGCTCGCCACATCCTCGAAGCGTCCGGACCGGTAGCGTTCCAGTCCGAGCCGCCCCACCCAGAAGGCCCGCAGGTTGTGCTGCAGGGGATCGAGCAGCCGGAGCGAAGCGGGCGGCTCGGTCAGGTGCGCTGCCACGCGTGCCGTGCCTTCGCCCACCAGCCAGAGGTGGCCGCCGTCGTCCGGCCGTGGCAGCCAGTCGGGCACCGAGGCCGCTTCCAGCGCAGCGGGTTCGGCCAGCAACTCCAGCGTGGCATCAGACGTGATCCGGTAGGCGGCCGTGTACACCTCGGTACGGCGCGAGTTCAGCAGCGGGACGACGACGTCGCCGGCCGCAGCGTAGGGCGTGACCGAGGCAGCCAGTGCCTCCAGCGTGGGTACCCCGATCAGCCGGGCACCGGTCGCTTCGGCCAGTCCTTTGGCCGTGCTGACGCCCACGCGGAGGCCCGTGTAGGAGCCCGGCCCCATGGAGACGGCCACGGCGTCCAGATCGGCAGCCTGCAGCGCGCACCGCTCCAGGGCATTGGCAATCAGCGGAGCCAACTGCTCGGAATGGACACGTCCGCGCTGCAGGATGGCCTCGAAGCAGAGCGCTTCGCCCGCAAACAGGGCCACCCCGCACACGTCCGTGGCCGTTTCCAGAGCAAGCAGTAGGGGTTTCATGCAGCGGTCGGCTTGACTATTTCGGATTCGCTTGTATCTTAAACAAAACCCGAAAGGGACAGTTCTTTTCCGAAAACAGCCGGGGTTTTGCGGGGCGTTCATGAAAGCGCTTCGGCCCGGTTCCAAACCAGCAGGAGGTGCCTATGAAGGTCTACGAAGCCACGCACATTCGTAACGTTGCGCTGGTCGGACACCAGGGGAGCGGTAAAACAATGCTGGCCGAGGCGATGCTCTACACGGCCGGCGTCATCTCGCGCATGGGGTCGATCGAAGAGGGCAACACGGTCAGCGACTACCACCCCAGCGAGAAGGAGCGCGGCATGTCGGTCTTCACGTCGCTGCTGCATGTGCCCTGGCAGGACCATAAAATCAATGTGCTCGACACGCCGGGCTACCCGGACTTCGTCGGAGAAGTACTGGCCGCGCTCCGGGTGGCGGATCTGGCCATCTACGTGATGAACGCTGTCGAAGGCGTCCAGGTGGGCACGGAGCTGGCCTGGGAGTACGGTCTCAAGCAGGAGATTCCGTCGATGTTCGTGGTCAACCACCTGGACCGGGCCGAGTCCGATTTCCGTACGCTGGTAGCGCAGATCAAGGAACGGTTCGGGCGCGGGGCCACGGTGGTGCAAATTCCGGCCGGGACGGGCACGCGCACGATCATCGACGTGCTGCACATGAAGCAGCTCACCTACCCGAAAGGCAGCCTCACGCCGGAGGAAAACGAGATCGATCCGGCCTTCCGCGAGGAGGCGGAAGAGCTCCATACGGCGCTCATCGAAGACATTGCGGAAAACGATGAGGGCCTGATGGAGCTCTACTTCGAGAAGGGCACGCTTACCGAAGACGAAATGCGCAAGGGGCTCCGGGCGGCCATGATCCGCCGACAGCTCTTCCCGATCTTCGTGGTGAGCGCCACCGAGGTGATCGGCATCTCGCGGCTGCTGAGTTTTCTGGTCAACGTGGCACCCTCGCCCGCCGACATGCCACCCGCGAAGCTGGTGGACGGCGGCACGCTGGCGCCCGATCCGTCGGGGCCGCCGGTGGCCTTCATCTTCCGCACGATGGCCGAGCAGCATGTGGGCGATTTCTCCTACTTCCGCGTCTACTCGGGCACGCTGGAGCAGGGGATGGACCTGGAAAACGCCCAGACCGGCACCATGGAGCGGCTGGGTACGCTCTATGCCATGAACGGGCGTGAGCGGGAGGCCGTCCCGCGCATGGTGGCCGGCGATCTGGGCGCCACGGTCAAGCTCCGCGACACGCACACGAACAACACGCTCCGGCCCAAAGGGACGTCCTACGTGCTGCCGCCCATCGAATTCCCCGAGCCGCGCTACGCGGTGGCCGTGCGCCCGCTCCGCGAGGGCGACGAAGACAAGATGATGCAGGGGCTGCACCAGCTCGTCGAGGAGGATCCCTCGCTGAAGATCATTCAGGATCCGCTGTTGCGCCAGATCGTGCTGGCCGGACAGGGCGAGATGCACCTGGAGATCGCCCGTTTCCGGCTCAAGAACCGCTTTGGCGTGGAGGTGGAGTTCGTCAAGCCGAAGGTAGCCTACCGGGAGACGATCCAGACGAGCGCCCGCACCTCCTACCGCCACAAGAAGCAGACGGGCGGTGCCGGACAGTTCGCCGACATTTCCATCCACATCGAGCCGTTGACCGAACCGTTCCAGCCGCCCTCGGACATCACCGTGCGCGGCGAGGTGACCGTCGAGACGAACTGGGGCGCGCGCGTGCACTTCGTCGATGCGATCGTGGGAGGCGTCATCGACATGAAGCGGTTCTTCGGCGCCATCCAGAAAGGCGTGCTGGAGGCCATGCAGAACGGTCCGATCGCGGGCTATCCGGTGGGCGACGTGCGCGTGATCATCTACCACGGCGGTATGCACCCGGTCGACTCCAACGAGGCGGCCTTCAAGACGGCCGCCCGCATGGCCTTCCGCGAGGCGTTCAAGAAAGCGCAACCCGTGCTGCTGGAGCCCATCGACGAGGTGGAGGTGATCGTGCCCGACGCCTTCACCGGTGACGTGATGGGCGATCTGAACACGCGCCGCGCCCGCATTCAGGGGATCGAGACGGAAGGCGTCTTCCAGAAGATCAAGGCCTACGTGCCCGAGGCCGAGCTGTACCGCTACGCCACGACGCTGCGCTCGCTCACGCAGGGACGCGGTATCCATCGGGCCCGCTTCAGCCACTACGAGCCCATGCCGCGCCACGTGCAGGAGAAAGTCGTGGCCGAGGCCGAGGCCATGCAGGAGGCCTGAGTCTTGCGATCCATAAACGAAAAGCGCCCCGATTCGCCGTCGGGGCGCTTTTTTCGTGGTGGCGCGGGAGGGATTCGAACCCTCGACCTCCGGGTTATGAATCCGACGCTCTAACCGACTGAGCTACCGCGCCAGACGCCTTTACTTGAAATTACGGCGGGCACCAACGTTCCCGCAAGCGTCCTTGCCAATGAGCAAGGCGGGCACTTTGTTTCGGCCCGTCCCGTTAATAGCGTGCAAAACGACAGGCCCATGACCTGGGATCGCATCATCGGACAGGAACGCGTCGTCGAGGCGTTGCGGCGGGCGCTGGCGCAGCAGCGCGTGGCCCACGCCTATCTGTTCTACGGCCCCGACGGGACGGGCAAGCGGGCGGCTGCATTGACCTTCGCGCAGGCGCTGCAGTGCGAGCAGGGTGGGAGCGATCCGTGCGGCCAGTGCGTGCCCTGTACCAAGGTGCAGCGCCTGATTCACCCGGACGTTCAGGTGATGCTGCCGCATCCCAGCGACGCCGACCCGGACGACCTCTACGAACGTCTGCAACGACTGGCCGCCGAGCCCTACGCCACCGTGGATTACATTCGCCGGCCCGTGCTGGACGACCCGACGCGGGCGTCCAACAAGCAGGCGTTCTATTCCGTGGCCCGTATCAACGAATCGCTCCGGCGCAGCGTCAGCTTCAAACCATTGGAAGGCCGCTACAAAGTCGCCATCCTGATCGATGCCGACCGGATGCGGGTCGAGGCGGCCAACGCTTTCCTGAAGCTGCTGGAAGAACCGGGCCCGCAGACGGTGTTCATCCTGACCACGTCTCGTCCCGATCATCTGCTGCCCACCGTTCGCTCGCGCTGCCAGCACCTCCGGTTCGATCCACTGCCGGCCGAGGCGATCGCACAGGCCCTTGTGGAGCGAGAGGGGGTGGACGAAGCGCGGGCCATGGTGCTGGCGCGCATGGCCGACGGCTCCTACAGCCGGGCGCTCGACCTGCTCGAAAACGAGGTGCTGCAGGCCGACCGTGAGCAGGCGCTGGCCTTCCTGCGCCAGGCCTACCGCTTCCACAGCGAGGCGCTGGTCGATCTGGTGGAACAGTTGAGCGCGCTGGGACGCGAGCGCCTCAAGGGATTGCTACAGCTCATGCTGGGCTGGGTGCGCGACCTGGTGTTGTTTCGGACGCTCGGCGACGGAGCCGAGCTGGTCAACCTGGACCAGCAGGAGGCCATCCGGCGCTTCTGCCAGAACCTGCCCGAAGCCGACCTGGAGGGTATGGCACGACTGCTCGAAGAAGCGCTCGAGTTGATCGAGCGGAACGTGCAGCCGTTTCTGGTGCTGAGCGTGCTGGCCGCGGCGTTGCGCGACGCCATGCACGGCCGGGCACCGGAGCGCCTCGTGCCGGCGCTGGACGACCCGCTGGCGCTCGGACTGGCCTGAGCCGCGGAACCTTGAGGTCCGCGCGGGTCTATCAGAGACACGCTGGCTTCGAAAAATCTGCCTGATCATAGACCATGGCCTGTGGTAGTGCGTGCGTGCAGGGAGGGGGATGCGGCGGCGGGTGCGCCTCCGGCAACGGCTGCCCCTCGCTGCACGTGTTCGACTGGCTGAGTCACCTCAGCGGCCCCTATCCGACCTACGACATCGTGGAGGTCCGCTTCAAAGGCCGCCGCAAAGGACTTTACCGCAACGTGGATCGACTGGACCTTCAGGCAGGGGACTACGTGATCGTGGAAGCGGATCGGGGCGTGCACTTCGGGATCGTCCACCTGACCGGCGAGCTCGTCCGCCTGCGCGTGCGTGCCAAGGGGCTCGACGACGATGCCGAGTTCCCGCGCATCGTGCGTCTGGCCACGCTCGACGACATCGACCGCTGGGAAGCCAACAAACAGCAGGAGATCGAGGCGTTCTACATCGCCCGCGAGGCCATCGAACGGCTGGGGCTTCCCATGAAGCTGGTCGATGCCGAATGGCAATTCGATCACAAGAAGATCACCTTCTACTTCACGGCCGATCATCGCGTGGACTTCCGACAACTGGTGCGCGAGCTGGCCCGTACGTTTCGCACGCGCGTCGAGCTGCGTCAGATCGGCGCTCGCGACGAGGCGGCCCGCATCGGGGGCATCGGCTCCTGTGGTCGTGAACTCTGCTGTTCCACCTGGCTGCAGGAGTTCAAGCCGGTGGCCACCCAGACGGCCAAGATTCAGAACCTGCCGCTGAACCCGGCCCGCCTGAGCGGCCAGTGCGGCCGGCTGAAGTGCTGCCTGAACTACGAACTGGAACAGTACATGGCCGCGCTGAAAGACTTTCCACCGGTGGACACGCCGGTCGAGACCGAGCGCGGTCGGGGGACGGTCCAGAAGCTGGACATCTTCAAACGGCGCGTCTGGATTCAGTACGAAGACGGAAGCTGGGAAGATATGGCCCTTGAGGACGTGCAGCCGTATCTTCGGCCCAGAACCACCACGGGCAAATCCTGAAGGAACGGTGCGTTCGGGCAAAACCCGACTGCTGATCGTTGCGCTCTGGCTGCTTGGCGCGAAGGTAGGGTGGGCCCAGGACGGCCTGTGGCTGGCCCACGTGGACAGTCTGTGGCAACAGGGGGCTTTCGAGGAGGCGCTGGCGCTGCTGGACGACAGTCTGCAACGCAACCCGAACGCCGCCGAACTGCTCTGGCGTCGGTCGCGCGTGCGCGTCGAACTCGGCCTGCGCGCTCGCGATAAAGAGCGCCGGCGCGAATTGTACCGGCTGGGGCTGAAGGATGCCCGCGCCGCCATTGCCGCCGACTCGCTCAACAGCCGCGCCTACGTGGCGGCCGCCATCGCCGCCGGACGGCTGGCGCTGGTCTCCGGTCCGCGGGACAAGGTGGAGCGTGCCCGCCAGATCCGCGCCTATATCGACCGCGCACTCGCGCTCGATCCGAACGACGACATCGCCTACCACCTGCGCGGTCGCTGGCACTACGAAGTCGCCACGCTCAACTTTTTCGAGCGCACGCTGGTCCGCCTGATCTACGGTGGGCTTCCGGATGCCTCGCTGGAGGAAGCGGCCGAGGACTTCCGGCGGGCGCTGGCCCTCCGCGAGCGCGTGGTACACCACCTGGAGCTGGGCCGTACGCTGCTGCGACTGGGCGATCGCGAAGGGGCCGTTCATGAACTGGAAAGGGCCCTGGCCCTACCGCCCACCGAACCCGACGACACGACCTACCAGGAGGAAGCCCGTCGTCTGCTGGCACGCATCCGCTGAACGTTTGCCAGAGCGTATATCGTTCGTAGTTCGGCACGGAGCGAAGCGAAGTGCCGTTTCAAAAAAGCGTCATTCCGGCTGACGCTTCTCCGGCTCGCTACAAACGCACGTTCGTGGTCAAATACGACCGGGGAGGAGCGTTTGGGATAGGGGCGCCCTCCGGCGTCCGATGAGCCGGGCGGACGCAAAGGTCCGTCCCTGTCGGAGATGTTGGTGGTAAGGTGCGCCTGTGTGTCCGCCCGTCATTTCCTTCGGCAAACAGCGGGACAACCTTTCCCGCCTTCGTGTGTTCTTTATCCGGTGTGTGTCTTCTGAAAACCAGCCATAGACGAGCATAGATGGCGTACTCTGCGGAAATCAGCCGGACCTCGCCGACGGCCATTCTGTTTTTGCTGGATCAGTCGGCTTCGATGCAGGAGCCGTTCGGCGGGGCCGAGCAGCGGGGCGATGCCGCGCCGAGCAAGGCGCGGGTGCTGGCCGACGTGGTCAACCGTCTGCTGCAGAATCTGATTCTGCGCTGCGCCAAGGAAGACGGCGTGCGCGACTACTTCTACGTGGGGGTGATCGGCTACGGCGAACGTGTGCAGCCGTTGATTCGTCCCGCCGAGGAGTACCGGGTGGCGGGCGACCTGGTGCCGATCAGCCACCTGGCCGAGCGGCCACTTCGCCTGGAAGAGCGCCTGAAGAAAGTGCCGGACGGTAAAGGCGGCTTCGTGGAGCAACGCGTCAAATTTCCGGTCTGGTTCGATCCCCATGCGAAAAACGGCACGCCCATGTGCCAGGCGCTCGACCTGGCCGCCTCGATGGTGCGGACCTGGATCGACCTGCACCCGCATTCCTTCCCGCCCATCGTGATCAACATCACCGATGGGGAGGCCACCGACGGCGATCCGCTGCGCTACGCGCAACAGCTCCGGAGCTTTGCCACCGACGACGGCGAGACGCTGCTTTTCAACGTGCATCTCTCGTCGTCCGAGGAGCCGGCCGTCGAGCTGCCTTCCAGCGTCGATGAGTTGCCGCGCGACGAGTACGCGGTGCTGCTGTTCCAGATGTCGAGCCTGCTGCCCTTTACGATGCGGGCGGCGGCCGAACAGGAGGGCTACCGCGTGACGATGGACACACGCGGCTTCGTGTTCAATGCCGATCCGGTGGCGCTGGTGCGCTTTCTGGAGATCGGCACGCGTCCGAGCACGCTGCGCTGAGCCGGCCATGCGCGCGCCGCTGGTGCGTACGTTCTGGCTGCCGCGGGACGGCGCCGCACCCACCGCGTGCGAAGATGCCTTCGCCGTGCGGCCCGGCTGGCCGTTTGCGGCGGCCGTGGCGGATGGGGCTACCGAGTCGGCCTTTTCGGGCGCCTGGGCGCGCCACCTGGTGCAGTGCTTCTGCCGCGATCTGCCCGCCACATCCGAGGCGCTGCAGCACCGGCTTGCGGACTGGCGCGCCGCCTGGCAACCCGAGGTGCCTGAGACGCTCCCCTGGTACGTGGCGGCCAAGCTGGAAGAAGGCGCCCACGCCGCGCTGCTGGGACTCGTGGTGCAACCGGACGGCACCTGGCGGGCCGTGGCCGTTGGCGATGCCGTGCTGCTTCACCTGCGCGGAACCCGGCTGCTTGCGGCCTGGCCGATCGACGACCCGAGCCGGTTTCACCACCGCCCGGTGCTACTCGGTAGCCGGGATGATGGCATGCCACCTCCTGTTGAAGTCACTGAAGCGCAATGGCTTCCGGGCGATGCGTTCGTGCTGGCCACCGATGCGCTGGGTGCCTGGCTGCTGGGCGACGATCCGACGCTGCCGCTGCGTCTGACGACCGGCGAACTGGCCCGACACGTTACGGCGGCCCGCCGCCGTCGCGCCCTGCGCAACGACGACGTGGCCGCCGTGGTGGTGCACTGTCCCCGGTAGGCGGACGCTCAGTGGAACTGCTGCGCCTCGGTGGAACCGGCCAGGGCCACCGTGCTGGCCTGCTCCCCGGTGATCACCGTCCGCACGGCGTCGAAGTAGCCGGTGCCCACCTCACGCTGATGCCGCACGGCCGTGAAGCCCTTCTCCATGGCGGCAAACTCCTTCTCCTGCAGGCGCACGTAGGCCGGCATGCCCTCGCGTGCGTAGTCGTAGGCCAGCTCGAACATGGCATAGTTGAGCGTGTGGAAGCCGGCCAGCGTGATGAACTGGAACTTGTAGCCCATTGCGGCCAGCTCCCGCTGGAAGCGGGCGATGGTGGCCTCGTCGAGGTGCTTTTTCCAGTTGAACGACGGCGAGCAGTTGTAGGCCAGCAGTTTACCGGGGTATTCGCGGTGAATGGCCTCGGCGAAGCGCCGGGCTTCGTCCAGGTCGGGCGTGGAGGTCTCGCACCAGATCATGTCGGCGTAGGGCGCATAGGCCAGGGCACGGGCGATGGCCTGGTCGAGACCGGCACGGACGCGGAAGAAGCCTTCGGGCGTGCGTTCGCCGGTGAGGAAGGGGCGATCCCGCTCGTCGATGTCGCTGGTGAGCAGCGTGGCGGCGTTGGCGTCGGTGCGGGCGATGATGATGGTGGGCACGCCCATGACGTCGGCGGCCAGGCGGGCGGCAATCAGCGTCTGGATGAACTGGCCGGTGGGGACGAGCACCTTGCCGCCCAGGTGGCCGCATTTCTTTTCGGAGGCGAGCTGGTCTTCGAAGTGGACCCCGGCGGCGCCGGCTTCGATGAGCGCCTTGGTCAGCTCGAAGGCATGGAGCGGACCGCCGAAGCCGGCCTCGGCGTCGGCCACGATGGGCACAAGCCAGTCGATCGAATCGTCGCCTTCGGCATGGTGAATCTGGTCGGCGCGCAGCAGCGTGTTGTTGATGCGGCGCACGAGGGCCGGGACGCTGTTGGAAGGATAGAGGCTCTGGTCGGGGTACATCTGACCGGCCAGATTGGCGTCGGCGGCCACCTGCCAGCCGCTGACATAGATGGCCTTGAGGCCGGCTTTGACCTGTTGCATGGCCTGGTTGCCGGTCAGGGCGCCGAGCGCGGCCACGTAGGGTTCGGTGTGGAACAGTTCCCAGAGGCGACGGGCGCCGCGGTCGGCCAGCGTATAGGCGATTTCGACCGAACCGCGGAGGCGAAGCACATCTTCGGCGGAGTAGGGGCGGTGGATGCCCTGCCAGCGGGGATTAGACCGCCATTCGGCTTCGAGACGGGCAGCTCTGGCTGCAGTGATGGAGGCACGCATGGCGACTGCGAGGTTGGTTGATAATTGGAAGCGTCTGGTGATACCATACGTTCAGCGAACTGACATGTCAATAGCGAAATTTCGCTAACACAGAAATTTCACAAAAGGGACTTTCGCCCGACTTGTTCGTTAACTGGGCGGTCCTGACACTGCACGCGAGCTGTCTCATGGAACTCAACGCCGACCTGGTACGCTTCGTCCTTGGCCTGAAACTCAAAGCGCTCCGCCAGCAACGCGGCCTGACGCTCCAGGATGTGGCCTCGCGGGCCGGACTCTCCGTCTCCTACCTGAGCGAGATCGAAAAGGGCAAAAAATTTCCGAAACCTGACAAACTCATCGACCTGGCTTCGGTCTTTTCCGTCTCCTACGAGGAACTGATCTCACCCCGCCTCGACGAGCGGCTCGATCCGCTGGCCGTGGTCTTTTCGTCTGCTTTCGTGCAGGAGTTTCCCTTCGAGCTGTTTGGCCTGACGCCTGAAGATCTCTTCCAGCTCTTTACGGACCAGCCCACGAAGGCCGGGGCGCTCGTGCGCACCTTCCTGGAGATCGGGAAGATGTACGACGTGCAGGTAGAGCACTTCCTGTTTGCCGCGCTGCGCTCCTACCAGCAACTGCACAACAACTACTTCCCGGAGCTGGAAGAGGCCGCGCGCGCGTTTCGGACAGAGTATGACCTGCCCGCCGGCGAGCCGATTCCGCCCGAACGCCTGCGTCGGATCCTGGAAGAAGACTACGGCTACCGGATCGACACGGAGACGCTTCCGCGTCATCCCGTGCTGCACGGTTTTCGCTCCGTCTTTGCCGAAGGGCCGCAGCCGGTACTGTTCGTCAACGGCCGGTTGCTGCCGGCGCAGCAGGCCTTCATCCTGGCCCGTGAGCTGGGCTATCGGTTTCTGGACCTGAAGGAGCGGGCGATCACCTCGTCCTGGCTGCGCGTCGAGTCGTTCGACCAGGTGCTCAACAACTTCCGGGCTTCCTACTTCGCCGGTGCGCTGCTGCTCGACGAAGCCACGCTCTGCGCCGATCTGCGCACCTTCCTGAGCTACCCGCACTGGGACGGGGCCGTGCTCCGGGCCTTTCTGAAACGCTACGGCGCCACGCCCGAAATGCTCTGCTACCGGCTGACCGAACTGCTCCCGCAGCACTTCGGCCTGCGGGAGCTCTTTTTCCTGCGGCTGTTCCATCGGCCGGGCACCGACCGCTTCCAGCTCACGAAGGTCTTCAACCTGTCGCGGGTGCCGGTGCCGCACGGGATCGGACTGGGCGAGCACTACTGCCGCCGCTGGGTGGCCATTCAACTGCTGCGTCGGCTGGCCGCGCAGACGCCCCCGCCGGACCCGGGAGGCGATCCGCTGGTGGCAGCGGCCCGCATGCATTTCATCAACGAAGACGCCACGTTCTTTACCGTTGCGCTGGCGCGTCCGCTGGTGCTCACGCCCGAGCAGAATGCCTGTGTGGCGATCGGCTTTCTGCTGGACGCGCATTGCCGCGAGCAGGTACATTTTGCGCAGGACCCGGCGCTGCCGGATCTGGAGGTCAACCTGACCTGCGAGCGTTGCCCGCTGGCCGACTGTGCCGAGCGGGCGGCCGAGCCCGAGGTGTACCGGGCCCAGGAAGCGCAGCGGGAACGAGAAGCCGCGCTGGAAGCATTACTTGAAGCGGTACGCAACGGACGGTTGCCCTGACGCCATGCCGGCATTCCCCACACCCGGTCAGTACCGCGAGGCGGTGCAGTTTCCGGAGACGGCCTTCACCGATCCGGAGCTGCAACAGGCCACGCCCGAGGTGGACGCGCTGGGACTGCCCCGGGCGATCAGCGGGGCCTTTGCGACCGTGTTCGTGCTGCAGGGGCGTGCGCGACGGTGGGCCGTGCGCTGCTTCCACGCTCCGGTGCCGGACCTGGCCGAGCGTTACCGGGCGCTGGCCCGACATCTGGAGCGCCACCCGTCGCTTCCTTTCGTGGACTTTGCGTTTCAGGAAGCCGGCATTCGGGTGGACGAGCAGACCTGGCCGCTCTTGAAAATGGACTGGGCCGAGGGTGTGCCGCTCAACCGCTTCGTGGCCGAACACCTGGACGCGCCGGAGGTGCTCGCGCGCCTGGTCGAGGCCTGGGTGGCGCTTGTGGCCCGGCTGGAGGCGGCCGAGATGGCCCACGGCGACCTGCAGCACGGCAACGTGCTCGTCGCGCAGGAATCGGACGAATTGAAGCTCACGCTGGTCGATTACGACGCGGTGTACGTGCCGGCGCTGCGCGGTCGCAAAAGCCCCGAACTCGGCCATCGCAACTACCAGCACCCGGATCGAAGCGAGGCGGACTTCGGGCCCTGGATCGATCGCTTTCCGGCGCTGGTCATCTACACGGCGCTGCAGGCATTGCAGCACCGACCGGAACTGGGACGTCGCTACCCGCTCGACGAAGCGCTGCTGTTCCGGGCGGGCGACTTTTACGCACCGGACCGCTCGCCGCTGTTTCAGGAGCTGGCCGGGCTGGAGCCGATCCGGCCGCTGGTGACGCTGCTTCGACAGGCCTGTCACCTGGAGCCCGAGCAGGTGCCCTCGCTGGCCGAGGTGCACGAGGGCGCGGTAAAGACCGGGTCCGTCCGTCCTCGGCGGCGCAGGCCGCGTCGGCGGCCATCCGAGGCACGCAGTCGTTTCGAACGGGCCTGGCTTCCGGGCGTGCTGGGCACGGGGGCGCTCGGAGCGGGCCTGACGCTTGCGGTCGGGCTCACCGCGGGCACCATCGTGTGGGGGATCGGGGGACTGGCGGCGCTGGGGCTGGCGCTGATGCATTACCGACGGCTTCCGATCGTGCGACGTCGGCGGCGGCTCCGGCGCGAACTGGCCTTCTTCGACCGCCTGCTGGAGCGGCTGCACCGGCAGCTCGACCGGATCGACGTGGAGCGCCGTACGTTTCTCACGCAACAGCAGACGCTCCGGATGCGGCGGCTGGAGGAATTGCGCGAGGAGGCGCTGTATGATCGGCTGAAGTATCATTTCATCGACGAGGCCGCGCAGTTCGAAGGGCTGTCGCACAAGGTGGTGATCCGGCTCAAGGCGGCCGGCATTCGCAACGCCTATCAGGCCACGCCCGAGCGGGTGGCCCGTGCCCGTCAGCTCAGCGACGAGACGCGCGCCCGTGTCAACCTCTGGCGGGCCGGACTGGTCGCTCGCTACCGGGACGAACTGCCCGATCGGCTTTCGCCCGCCGAAGAACTGCGTCTGGAGCGCTACGTGCGCCAGCGGCTGGCCCGCTTCGAGGAAGAGCGGCAGCGGCTGCTCGAGCGCATGCAGGTGCAGCAGACAGAACGGGAGCAGGTGTCCCAACGGCTGGCCGCCCTTCCTCCGCTGACGTTCGCCCATTATCTGGCCTACCTGCTGCGGTTGCGCCCTTTGCCCTCACCCGAGTCGGCACCGACGCCCCCGGTGCCACCGCCGCCTTCCGTCGTCCATACCCCGCCGCCCGCTGCTTCCGTAGCGCTCGACGAAGATCGGCCCTGGTGGGAGCAGATGGGATAGCGATACCAGGGAGCAAAGGCGTCTGCGCACCAGGCTGTGAGGGAAAGCGGGTTATCTGAACGACACCCTGACCGCGAACGGGTGGCGGCTTTGCCGACTAAACGACCATTTCGGAGAAATGGCTATGAATTGAGCAAATCGTCCAGGTCTTCCAGGTCGTCCAGGTTCTCCAGAATGTCTTCGGTGTGCGGGCGCACCAGGGCCAGAATGGCGCTGTGGGGGACGATCACGTAGTTGCGGTTTTCGTAGGTCAGTTCGATGGCATCCTTTTTCAGAAAGAAAGCGTAATCGCCGGGCTGGGCCTGCAGCGGCAGGTAGCGGACGGCCTCCTTGTGCGAGGCCCAGGGTTCGCTTTCGGAGTATTCCGGGTTGGGCATCAAATAGCCCGGCCCCACCTTGACGACGCGGCCTGTGCCCACGCGCTCGCGTTCCACCACGGTGGCCGGCAGGTACAGGCCGGTCTGCGTCTGGCGTTCCCCTTCGTCCGGCTCGATCAGCACGCGATCGCCGACGATGATCAGTTCCCCCCGAAACTTGTGCATGGTGCCTGCTGTGACGGCTGCTTCGTAAACGCCCCTCTGATACTCAATCGGCCGGCGGGACGTTTCGCGAAGCCGGGGTAGGGTGGGGCAACTGATGGCGCAGATGGCGCCAGAGAAACGCGCCGGCACCGACGGCCACGGCCAGCAGCAACAGGCCCAGCCCGGCCGAACCCACCAGGAGCTGGCCGATGCCGAACAGCGTGCTGTAGACGAGCACGACGCCGGCCAGCCAGTCGAGGGCCAGCGTGCCCAGCGAAGTATCGGGGTAGATGTCGGGATGGCGGGCGGCGATGGGACGCCAGCCGGGTCCGGCGGGACGCACCCGGCGATAGAAGGCGTCGAGCGTGGCCGTGTCGGTCGGTGGTGTGAAGAGCGTGACGGTCACCCAGGCCAGCGTCGTGTAGGCGACAACGGCGAACAGGTTGGTGGGGAAGGGATCCAGCAGCCCCGGCACGGGCACCCCCAGCAGGGCCAGCCCGGCCAGAAATAGCGGTACGAGCGTGGCCGTCAGTTCGCTCCAGGCGTTGACGCGCCACCAGTACCAGCGCAGGATCAGCACAAGGCCCAGCCCACCCGAGGCGGTCAGAATCAGGCTCCAGGCGCCGCTGATGGATTCGAGCTGGGTGGTGACCAGCACGCTGACGACGGCCAACAGGAAGGTCAGCACGCGCCCGACGCGCACGTAGTGCTTTTCGTCGGCGTCGGGGCGCACAAAGCGGCGCCAGCCGTCGTTGACCAGGTACGAGACGCCCCAGTTGAGCTGGGTCGAGACCGTGCTCATGAAGGCGGCCAGAAAGGCGGCAAACAGCAGGCCCAGCAGGCCCGGGGGCAGCGTGTCGCGCATGACGAGCACGTAGGCGGCGCGGGGGTTTTCGTCCGGAAAGAGCAGCAGCGCCACCAGAGCGGTCAGGATCCAGGGCCAGGGCCGCAGGCAGTAGTGGGCGATGTTGAACCAGAGCACGGAGAACACGGCGTGTCGCTCGTCCTTCGCTCCCAGCATGCGCTGGGCGATGTAACCGCCGCCGCCCGGCTCGGCGCCCGGATACCAGCTCGCCCACCACTGCACGCCCACGTAGGCCGCAAAGGCGGCAGCCGAGAGCGCCAGCACGCCCGCGCCCTGCGCCGCCTCGCCGATGGTGGGCAGCATGCGGAAGGTGGTCTCCGGAAGGCGGGCTTTCAGTCCGGCCAGACCGCCCACTTCGGGCAAGTCCAGCGCAAAGAAGGCCAGCAGCGTGGTGCCCACCATGGCCAGCACGAACT
Source organism: Rhodothermus marinus (assembly GCF_009936275.1). Lineage (NCBI taxonomy): Bacteria > Pseudomonadati > Rhodothermota > Rhodothermia > Rhodothermales > Rhodothermaceae > Rhodothermus > Rhodothermus marinus. The sequence continues at coordinate 2,784,700 of NZ_AP019797.1, read as the reverse complement.
GAAACAGGTCGGTGACGGCCACCCCCCACAGCCCGGAAATCAGCGAGTAGACGCCCACCAGCAGGACCAGCAGTCCGACGAGCACCAGCGAGGCGCTCATTTTGATGCCCAGCAATGTGAACGACGCGCGGCCGAAGAGCGTCAGCCCCGGAAACAGCACGTCGATCACCGTTTCCATGGCGAGCGACACCCAGCCGATGATGATCACGTTCATCAGCAGGCCGAAGTAGACGGCCTTGATGCCGCGCAGCCAGGCAGCGGCCGGTCCGCTGTAGCGCAGTTCGACGAACTCGACGTCGGTCAGCACGCCGCTGCGCCGCCAGAGCCGGGCGAAGAAAAACACGGTGAGCACGCCACCCAACGCGAAATTCCACCAGAGCCAGTTGCCCGCGATGCCGTTGTAGGCTACCAGCTCCGAGACGGCCAGCGGCGTGTCGGCCGCGAACGTGGTGGCCACCATGCTGGTGCCCGCCAGCCACCAGGGCATGCTGCGGCCGGAGAGGAAAAACTCCGACGTGTCTTTTCCGGCGCGGCGATAGTAATACAGCGCGATTCCCAGCGAAAAGACGAAATAGGCGGCGATCAGCACGCCGTCGAGCCACGTCAGGTGCATGGGCGAGCCGGATTGGTTTACGGCTGAAGGTCTTGCCCGGAAATCTACGGCCCGAGGCGCTGAATGAGAAGACCGGCGGGCATTTTGGAAACGGTTCCTCCTATGTCGTGGAGGATTTGCCGGGACTGGAAGAAGTAACCAGGTGCAGGCGCTTGCGGTAGGCGGGCTTTTCGGCCTGCAGCCGGCGCTGGCGCAGCTTGCGCAGCGTCTCGCGCACGCGGTAGAGCAGGTAGTCGTCTTCAAAAGGCACCACGATGATGCCCTGCACGTCCAGTTCGGCCGCTTCCAGCACGAGTTCGTCGGTGGGCATGTCCAGAAAGATCAGCGCGGCCGTATCTTCATGGCCTTCCATCTGGCGCACGCGGCGCAGCAATTCCAGACCGGAAGGGTCCTTCACGGTGGGACCGATGAGCAGCAGATCGAAAACCTGTTTCTGCAGCAGCCGGAGCGCTTCGGTGCTGCTCGTCGCTTCGGTGACATCTTCGATGCCGCCCAGCCGCAGCAGGTTGCTGATGCGGCAACGAAGCTGGGAGGGTTCGATCAGCAGCAGTTTCATAGGGCGCGTCGGTTATGCTGGAGCGGGTTGGGGAGGCTCAGATGTTGCACGTGCTGGTCCAGGAATTCCTGCTGCTCCTGCAGGTGGGCCAACAGGCTTTGGGGAGTCCAGTCACTCAGTTTGTAACGCTTTAGCAGCAGTTGCCAGGCCGGATGCTCCAGGCACTGCTCCGGACTCAGCGGGTGCGTGAAGGCGTAGCCCATGGTGCGGGCGACCAGGTCGGCCACGGCCACGGCCGGCGTGATCATGTAGGCCTCGCTGGTAGCGGGCGTCTGGTGGGGCGCGTGGTGGTAGCGGATCACATCGACGAGCACATCGGGAAAGTTCAGCTTGCGCGCCACGTATTCGCCGGCCTCGGTGTGGTCGCAACCGAACAGAAGCTGCTCCAGGTGGCGCTCGTCGCTGGCCTGCACTTCGTTTTGCAGGCGTTGCTGCTCGTAGAAGCCGACGGCTTCATGGGGAAAGTTATAGATCAGAATGATTTTGCCGAAATCATGCAGCAGGCCGGCCGTGAAGCCCACGCCCGTCTGGCCGCTCAGGCGGGGCAACACCGTCTCGAGCAGGTGGCGGGCCAGAAAGGCGGTGGCCTGGCAGTGCTGGGCCAGTCGGTTGAAGCAGGCCATGGCCGAACCGGGCAGCGTGGTGCGCAGCCGCAGCATGTGCATGCCCACGATGATGCCGGCCACACTGACCGGCCCCAGCAGCACCACGGCGCGTTCGACGCTGCTGACCGTGCGGCGCAGCCCGTAGTAGGCCGAGTTGACGATCTGCAGCAGGCGGGCCACTACGACGGGGTCACGCTCCACCAGCCGGGTGATCGGCTTCACTTCGAGCTGATCGGGCCGGTTGAGCAATTTCATGGCTTCCACCAGTGTCTGGGGAAGCGGTGGACAGCGCAGTTCCAGTCGGCTCAGGGTCGGACGCGCCGCGTGCATCGGTTCGGTGGGTTATGGTTCGACATCCAGCGAGAGCGCGCCCAGGCGGGCCAGTCGGCGCGCCTCTTCGACGGCACCGGTCTGCAGGCAGAGCGCTACCAGGCGTCGGCGAAAGCGTTCGCTCTCCGGGTAGCGCTGGTAGGCCTGGCGGTAGAGCATGCAGGCTTCCTGTTTCCAGCCCTGCTGGACGAACGTCTGCAGCAGCGTATCGACGGCCTGCTCGTCGGGTTGCTGTTCGAGCAGGTGGCGGGCCATGGCCAGTGCCTCGGCGGGACGCTCCCGGTAGAAAGCCAGGCGCAGCAGGTCGGCCTGCAGCGCTGGCGGCATCTCGGTAACCTTCGGGAAAGCGGCACGCACGTGCGTGCTGACGACTTTCCACCGGCGCAGCCGCCAGGCCAGCGCTGCCATGCCCAGATGCCATTCCGTGTCGGAAAGCGGCTCGTCCCAGGAAGCCATGGCCGGCCGTCCCCGCAGGTGCTCCAGCAGATCGTAGGCCATTTCGTAGCGTCGCTGCACTTCGCAGACGTGCACGAGCAGGCGCGTGGCCATCCACTGGGTGGGCAGGGCGGCCAGCGAGAGCCGCAGCATGCGCTCGGCCGCTTCGTAGTGGCGAAGCTGCATGCGCGCGGCCCCCAGCGCATTGAGGAGTGCCGCACGCGCTTCGGGAGCCGCCATCTCGGGCAGGGCCAGCAGGGGAGCGGCCTGGGTCAGCACGCGTCGGGATTCCCGGCGGCGGACGGCTTCCCAGAGCGCACGTAGCCGCTCACCGAGCTGCTCCGTCCGCTCAAATGCGGGCAGCGGCAGGCGAAAGTTTTCCAGAAACGATCCGTGCATCATGGCGCCAGATAGTTCAGCAGGCTGGTTTGCAGCAGGCGGGAGGTTACCTGGAGGGTGGCTTCGAGACTGAGCTGATTGCGCTGCAGTTTGACGGCGATTTCGGCAAAGTCGGCGTCTTCCAGATCGCTTCGCTGCGATTCGAGGCGCAGGCGGGCGTCCTGCAGTTCCGTCTCGGCCATCGACAGACGGCGGGAGGTTTCGCCCACCTGCGCGATACGATCGAGCAGGTGATCGCGCGCGGCTTCCACCCGGGCCATGGCGTTCTGAATCTGCGTCGTGTCGTCGGCCCGGAGTGCATCGATCAGGTCCTGCCAGGCCTCGGTGATGGTGAAGTCCGTGACGCTGTCGCCGTTTTCGTCCACTTCCCAGACATCGTTGCCCGTCAGATTGATGGCGATCTGGAGACCGGGTGCAATTTCCAGCAGGCGCGTCTGGTCGTTGCCGTTATAGACGACGGTGCCGCCGCTGAGCTGGAAGGGTTGCGTGGTGGTGCGGGTGCCGGCGAACAGGTATTCGCCGTTGTGGCGGGCGTTGAGCTGGTCGAGCACGGCCTGCAGGCGCTGTTCGAGCACGTCGGCCGTGGTGGCGCGGTCGGCCGTCGAGGCCGTATCGGTGGCCATGCGCACGCCTTCTTCGTAGGCGCTGTTGAAGAGATCGACGAGCGTCGAGAGAGCGTCTTCGGTGGCGGTCAGCCAGGCCCGTCCGATGGTCAGCGTGCGCTCGTGCTGGTCGTAGCGCTGGGCCAGCCGGCGCAGCGCCTGACTCCGGGTGTAGGCGCCCGGGTCGTCGGAGGGACGGTTGACGCGGCGGCCGGTCGCCATCTGCTCCTGCAGCCGGGCCAGCTCCAGCCGGCGCTCCTGAATCTGGCGCTCGGCCAGGGCCTGATAGAGGCTCTGCTGGCGGGTAAAGGCAACGTTGAGCGGATCCATGGCCGACTACTTCAGAGGTTCAGCAGCGTGTCCATCATGCTCCGGGCGGTGTCCAGCACGCGCGCGGTGGCCGCGTAAGCCTGCTGGAAACGGATCATGTTGGTCAGCTCTTCGTCGAGCGAGACGCCCATGACGCCCTGCTGGAGCGCGTCCAGGTGGTCGATGGTCGCCCGCGAGCGCTCCAGGCGGCCCGTAGCGTCTTTCGCGGCCGCGCCGATGCTTCCGGCCAGGTTGATCGCGTAGGTTTCGGCCGTTTCGGTGCCGCCGTTGAAGAGCAGGGCGTCGCGCAGTCCGGCAATCTGGAGGGCGATGCTGTTGTCGCCCGGGGCGGTGGGGTCGCCCGAGGCGGCGATGGCGCGGCTGTCGGCCAGTACGTCGGCCGACAGGGCGATCGTGGAAGCCGTGGTTCCGGCCGGATCGAAGAAGGCGCGGCCGGTCAGGCCGTCGAGGCCGTAGCCGCTTGCATGGCGGCTGTTGACCTCGTTGACCAGCGTGGCGGCCAGCGTGTCGAGCCGCTGACGCACGTCGGGGATCGTCTGCGTCAGCATACGCAACTGGGCACCGATGCGGCCGTCCTGCCCCTCGGGTGCCCGGAAGGCGATGCCCGTGTTGCCGAAGGTCAGCGAGGGCGTGCCGCCGCTCAGGTCCAGCGTCAGCGGCATGACCCGGTCGCCCTGCACGAGCGCCATGCCATTGACGGTGAGCTGATAGGAACCGTCTTCCAGGGCGTGGACCTGGACAGGGAGCAGCTCGGCCAGCTCATGGACGAGCTGGTCGCGGCGGTCTTCGGCCACCAGATCCGGATTGCCTTTCTGGCGGGCGGCCTGGATCGTGGCGTTGAGCGAGGCCAGCTCTTCGAGCAGGCTGTTGGCCTGATCGACGGCGTCGCGCAGCGTTTCGGTGGTCTGGGTGGTGAGCGTGTCCAGATCGCGGGCCAGCCGGTGGAATGTGTCGATGAGCGTCTGAGCCTGGCCGCGCAGCGCTTCGCGGACGCCCGTGTCGGTGGGGTTGTCGGCCAGGTCGCTCCAGCGGTTCCAGAAATCGTTCAGCAGAGCGGCCAGACCGGTGTCGTCGTCGGCGGCCAGCAGGCTTTCCAGTACCTGGTAGATGCGCGTTTCTTCGTCGGAGGCGCCCAGGCTGGCGCGGGCGTCCCAGGCGGCCACGTCGAGCAGGTGATCGCGCAGGCGTTCGTAGGTGGCCACCGAAACGCCCATCCCGGTGGCCGAGCGGGGCGGAAGGGCCGTGTAAAGGCCCGTATCCCGGATGTTGACGGCCTGTAATGTCACGCGCCGGCGCGCGTAGCCCTCGGTGTTGGCATTGGCTACGTTCTGCCCGACGGTGTTCATCGCCGCCTGGATCGTCTGGAACGAGCGGCGCGTCAGGCTGAACAGTTGATTCAGGCTCATTGCTTACCCCAGGCGATTGACGACGGATCGTTGCGGGCTGGCCTGCCGGGTCTGTCCGGTGGGGGTGTACACGCGGCTGGCGGGCTGGTCCAACGCCTGCAGCAATTCCAGCAGCTCCTGTCCTATTTGTATCGCGTATTTCAGCGAAAACTCAAGCGATTCGCAGCGCTGGCGTGTCTGCTGGAGCTGCCCCTGGAGCCGCTGCTGCAATCCGCGAAGCGTATGGGCGGCCGCCTGCGTTTCCGGGCGGGCTTCGAGGGCGGCCAGCAGCTGCTCGGTCGAGGCCGTCAGCTCCAGCTTCAACATGCGGCGCAGCAGGCGTCCCTTGCCGGCGCGCTTCTGCTGAAGGCGTTCGAGCCGGGTGACCAGCTCGCTGGTCTGCATGGCCGCCTGTTCCAGCGCTTCGTGGTCGTGGCGTCGCAGGGCTTCGAGCTGAGCTTCGAAGCTCTGTTCGAGTTGGCCCAGCAGGTGCAATTCTTCTTCGATCGCTTCGATAAACTGCTGCAGGATGTTGGACGGGACGCTCATGGGTTCGTCTCCGATTCGTTCGCGGAAAGGTGTCCGGCCTGCCGCCACTGGCGCAGGAGCAGTTCGGCGATGCCCAGTCGGCCCTGCTCGGCCAGGTGGCGGGCCAGTACGTCGGTCAGCACGTCGCGCTGCGTGTCGCGGTAGGAGCCCAGCCAGCCGGGTGCTTCGTCGCCGCTCAGCGACGCGCGGAAGAGGTCGCGCGTCATCGCCTGCACAAACTGGCGCAGCAGGATCTCTTCAAACTGGCGGGCGGCCTCTTCGGGCGTATGCGGCCGGCGCACGCCCAGCAGGGCGGCGCTGCCGGTGGGTCCCGGCGATGGTTGAATTTGCTCGATCATGGCTTACAGAATGACCAGTTCTCCCTGGAGGGCTCCGGCGCGTTCGATGGCCTGAAAGATGGCGATGATGTCGCGGGCGGTCAGCCCCAGCTCGTTGAGGGCGGCGGCCAGCTGGGCGACGTCGGCGTTGGGACCCAGCACCACCGAGCGGGCCACTTCTTCCTGCACGTCGATGGTGGCACGTGCGCCGGTGACCGTTTCGCCCTGGCTGAAGGGGGGCGGCTGGGCCACGAACGGCTCGGCCTGGGTGGAAATGACCAGGCTGCCGTAGGTGATCATCACTTCGCTGATGCGCACGTTGCCACCGGCCACGATGGTGCCCGTGCGTTCGTTGATGACGACCCGCGCCGGGATGTCCACGTCGATGGTCAACGGCTCCAGTTCGGCCAGCAGTTGCGCGGGGTTGTTGACGCCGTTGGGGAGGTTGACGCGCACCAGTCCGGCGTGCACCACCTCGGCCGTGTTCGGGTAGCGGCCGTTAATGGCTTCGGCAATGCGCGTGGCGTTTACGAAGTCGGGCCGTTTGAGCACCAGGCCCAGTTGCGGCCCGCCGAGCGTGACCGGCGGGGCGGCCGTCACCACGGCACCGCCCGGCACGCGGCCCGTGTTCGTGTGGTTGATCTGGACCGAAGAACCGAAACTGGAGGCGAGCACGGCGCCGGTCGATACGGGCCCCTGCGCGATGGCATACACCTGCCCGGTGGTGGGATCCTGCAGGGGGGTCTGGAGCAGGACGCCGCCGGAGAGCGAGCGGGCGTCGCCCAGCGCCGAGACGGTCACATCCAGGCGCGTGCCCGGCGCCGCAAACGGATCCAGCGTGGCCGTCACCATGACGGCGGCGGCATTCCGGGCCTGCAGCAGGTTGGGATCGACGGTGATCCCGAAGCGGCGCAGCATGTTGGCGATGCTCTGCACCGTGTAGGGCGAGCCGCGCTGGCCGCGGGCCCGGTCGCCCGTGCGGTCCAGTCCCACCACCAGCCCGTAGCCGATGAGCTGGATCGGCGCGGCGCCTTCCACCGTGATTAGATCCTTCAGGCGTGCCTGTCCGGCGTCCTGACCCCGGGCGGGCAGGAGCGGCAGCAGCAACAGCAACAGTCCGAGCAAAATCAGCCGACGCATGGCACTTTCCGCTCGTTTACTGAACCCCGAGGGCAATGGCGGCACCGATCAGCGCCAGGGCGCCCAGACGCGTCAGGAAGCCCGGACGGAAGAACTTGCGCGGCAGGCCGCTCTGTCGGTACTCGATATGCGCGTTGGCAATCTGGTAGGAAAACACCGTGTTGTCGTAGCGCACGTCGTAGGGCCGCACCGTGCCGGAAATGCGCATCAGGTGCGTGACGCCGTTGATGTTGAGTTTGCGTTCGCCCCGGATGAGCAGGTTGCCCGTGGTGGAGTCGATGCCCACGACAAGCGCCGTGACGGTGCCCTCGAGCAGGTCGCGCTGGAGCGTTTCGTTGTTGGCCTTGCTCTCGCGCGAAAACGTTGCGTCGGCGCTGAACTTGCCGCCCAGCGTGCCGCTGACGGCGCCGGCGCCGCCGATTTTGGCATTGGCCAGATGTTCGAAGTTGCTCTCGCGCTGGGCGGCGGTGCGCTCGGCCAGGATGATCGTGATGACGTCGCCCGGACGCACCGCGCGGAAGTCGGCATACAGGGACGACTGGGCCACGGCCGAGAGGCCGGGCAGCAGCAGACTCAATGCAAGCAAAAGGGCACGCATGGGTCAATGCGGTTCGTATGGTTGCAGGGTGGCGATCCATTCCACCAGTCCGGGAGCCACGATGCGGCCTCGATAGGTGGCCCGCGTCTGGGGCGCGTACAGTTCGATCACGTCGCCCACGAAGCCGGCCGCGCGGGCCTGGCAGCGCAGGCGCAACAGAATGCCGCCCCGGCGATAGTGCATCCAGACGGTTTCGCCGGTCTGGACGGCATAGGGCGGGCGCAGATCGTCGGCGCGCAGGACCTGTCCGGCCGCTACGGAGCGCACGGCCAGCAGCGGCCCCTGCCGCTGGAGCTGGCGAAGCCGGGTCGGGGTCAGCGGAGGTGTCCGGAGCCGGGTGGTTTCCTGCCAGATGATCTCCAGGGCGCCTGGATTGACCGGCTCGTCGCGGCGGAGCGCCTGGCGGGCGACGATGACCGAGTCGTACCGGGCCACGTAGAACAGGGCCCAGCCCGCCTTGCGCCATGCGCCGCGGGGGTCAGGCGTCCAGATCTCGACCTGCAGGGAGCCCGTGGGATCGTCGACGGCCGGCGGCAGACGCAACTGAATCCGATCGGATTCGGCGGCCTGATAGCGCACCAGGCGCGGCTCCAGATGGCCGACCAGCGCGGGAAACGCATCGGCCAGCAGCGAATCGATCGCGTGCCGGAGCCGCACGTCCACCGGCTCGGCGGCCGGACGCAGGCCGAGCACCTGCAACAGCCCGATGATCCACAGCAGCCGCATCATCAGCGCTTCATCTGGCTGGCCGTCTGGAGCATTTCTTCCGTGGTGGTAACCATCTTCGAGTTGATCTCGTAGGCCCGCTGGGCCGTGATCAGGTTGACCATCTCCTGCACGACGTCCACGTTGGCCGCTTCCAGAAAGCCCTGCTTGACCGTGCCGAAGCCCTCCTCACCGGGTGCCCCCAGGATCGGAAAGCCGCTGGCTTCGGTCTGCTCGTAGAGGTTGCCACCGATGGCCCGCAGGCCGGCCGGGTTCGGGAAGCGGGCCAGCTCGAGCCGGCCGATCTCCACGCTTTCCGTCTCGCCCTGCAGCCGGACCGACACGACGCCATCCTGGCTGATGTGAATCTCGATGGTATCGGGGGGCACGCTCAGCTCGGGCTCGAGCGGAAGGCCGGTCTGCGTGACGAATGTGCCGTCGGCGTTCAGCGTGAAGGTGCCGTCGCGCGTGTAAACGATGGTGCCGTCTGGCCGCCGAATCTGGAAGAAGCCGTCGCCGTTGATGGCCAGGTCCAGTGCGTTGCCGGTTTCCACCAGGCTGCCCTGCGTGAACTGGCGCACGGTGGCCACGACGGCCACACCGCTGCCCAGTTGCAGCGAGGCCGGTGGCGTGAGCCCCTCGGCTTCTTCCTGGCCGGGCGTCTGGACGGTCTGGTAGAGCAGGTCCTGAAAGACCACGCGGGCGTTTTTGAAGCCCGTCGTGTTGGCGTTGGCCAGGTTGTGGGCGATGTTATCGACGTTGGTCTGCTGGGCGTTCATGCCCAGCGCGGCGGTGCGGAGGGCCCGAAGCATAAGTGCACGACGGATGGTTTAGAACTTTCCGAGATCCCGGGTAATCTGTCCGAGCAGCTGATCGGTGGTCTGGATGACCTTCTGCTGCGTCTCGAAGCGGTGAAAGTGCTCGATCATCTCGGTCATGGCGAGCACCGGATTTACGTTGCTGCTTTCCAGGAAGCCAGGGCGCAGATGGGGTGTTTCGACCGGAAGGGGCTCCTGGTCGGTGGCGGCAAAGCGGGCGCCTTCGACGCGCTGCAGCGCTTCGGGGCGGGCGAAGCGCACGATGCGCAGGCGGGCGACCTCGCGTTCGTCGGCGCGCAGCACGCCGTCCTGACTGATCGAAAGCGTGCGGTTGCGCTCGTGGGGCAGGAGCTGGATCGGACCGTCTTCGCCTTCCACAAGCAGGCCGTCGATCGTGCGCAGGTAACCTTCCCCGTCCAGTCGAAACTGGCCGGCGCGCGTGTAGAAGGTGGCCCCGGTCGCCGCATCGGTGACCACGAAGAAACCGTCGCCTTCGATGGCCACGTCCAGCGGGCTGCCCGTGTGCTCGAGCGCCCCCTGGGTCAGGTCGTTCCACTGCGTGAGGCGCCGGTCGCTTCTCGGCGAGCGTTCGGCGTCGAGCCGTTCGTTGAGCGCCTCCACGAAGAAGCGCTCCTGTTTATAGCCGGCCGTGTTGACGTTGGCCAGGTTGTTGGCGAGACGTTCCTGCTGGCGGATCGCCTCGGTCATCGACGCCGCGGCATTCTGCAGGCGTAACAGCATGGGCAGGGCAGGATGGCTGAATGAACCCGAGGAGGCCTCCGGCAAAAGCATTGCCAGTGTTGCAGGTGCGGAAACGCGCGGATTTGCCGGGCGTGATTCGTCCGGAAAAGGCATAATTTTCCAGCGAGACGGGCAACTTTTCCTTGAGTTTGCTACCAGACGGGCGATACTATGCGGATTGTACGGCCGGTGACGGTCTGGTTTTACGGGATGCTGGCGCTGGTGCTGGGCGGTCTGGCCGCGCTGGTCGGATTGCGGGCCGGGGTCGGTGCCTGGCCGGGCGGGGTGGTGGCGCTGGGGGTGCTGGCCGTGGGGGCCCGAAAGCCGCTCCGGCGCTGGCGTCTGGCCCGTCGTCCTTTTCCCGAAGCCTGGCGCCGATGGCTCGAGGCGCACGTGCCCTTCTACCGGGCGCTGGATGTGGCGGGGCGCCGTCGTTTCGAGCGCGATGTGCAGTTCTTCCTCGCCGAGCAGCGGTTCGAGGGGGTGGGCGTCGAGGTGACCGACGAACTCCGGCTGGCCGTGGCGGCCGGAGCGGCGCTGTTGCTGCACGGACGGCCCGACTGGGAGTGGCCCGCGCGCCGCACCATTCTGTTCTATGCGGATCGGTTCGACGCGGACTATTTCGAAGACGAGGCGGGCGAATTCGACGGGATGGCACATGCCCAGGGGCCGATCATCCTGTCGGCGAAAGCCGTCGAGGAAGGCTGGGCCGTGCCCAACGATGGCAGCAACGTGGTGCTGCACGAGCTGGCGCACGTGTTCGATTTTGGCGACCTGGACGCCGACGGTATGCCGACGCTGCTGGATCCGGCCTCGGCCGAGGCCTGGCGGCGGCTGATCCGACAGGAAATGGTGAAGGTCCGGCAGGGACGCTCCCTGCTCCGGCGCTATGCCGCCACGAACGCGGCCGAATTTTTTGCCGTGGCGGTGGAAAACTTTTTCGAGCGCCCGGAGCTGCTGGCCCATCGCCATCCCGAGCTTTTTGCCGCATTACAGGCCTTTTTCAACCTGGACCCGCGTCATCCGGGCGCTTCCGACGCCGGGAAGAGCGGTGATGGCAATCCATTTGTTTCAGAGCAGTTGTGAACGCACGGTCCATCACCGCCAGAATCTGCGATGCGCGAAGACCTAAAGACCCGACTCCTGGAAGGAGAGGACCTGTTTCTGAAAGGGGCCTATCCCCAGGCCTTACAGACGTTCGAGGCCGTTCTGGAAGAGGATCCGAGCAACCCTTATGCGTTGAACGATGCCGGGTTGGCCTACGCCGAACTGGGGCAGCTGGACCGGGCCGTCGAATGCTTCGAGCGGGCGTTGCAGGCCGATCCCGGCCATGAAAACGCGTTTTTCAACCTGATCGATCAGCTGCTGCGCTACAACCAGTTCGATCTGGCGGTCGAGACGTTTCTGCGCTACCAGGAGGCCATTCCCGACAGCGAGCAGAAACGCAAATACGAAAAAGACCTGGCGCGGGCGGCCCGAAAGCAGTGGGAAGCCACGCTGAACGCCAATCCCGGCATCTATCTGGGCGAGCCGACCGAACCTGGCGAGCAAGTGCTCAAGGTGGCGTTCGTATGCGGGCCACATACGAAGTTCATCTTCGACATCGAAGAGCGACTGGCCCGCCGCCACCACGTGCGCGTGTATCATTTCACACAGCGACTGGATCTGTTGAAGATCCAGGAAGCGCTGGACTGGGCCGATGTGGTGTGGTTCGAATGGTGCGACCAGATCCTCGTAGAGGCCAGCCGGCACCTGGAAAAACGCGCGGCCGTCGTTTGCCGGCTGCACCGGTACGAAGTGTTTACGCCCTGGCCGGGCCAGGTAAACTGGGCGTTTGTGGATCGCCTGATCTTTGTGGCGCCACACATGCAACGCCTTTTCTGGCAATATTTCCCCGGGGCCGCCAGTCAGGTAGAAAGTACGGTTATTTTCAACGGGGTAGATCTGGACCGATTTACGTTCAGAGAACGTGGACCGGGATTCAATCTGGCCTATGTGGGCTACATCAATCCCCGTAAAAATCCTGTCCTGTTGCTTCAGTGCCTTCACCGGTTGGTTCAAAAAGACAAACGCTATCGTCTCTTTGTAGCCGGAGTGCATCAGGATCCGTGCTTTGAAGTCTACTGGAATCACATGATCCAGACGCTGGGCCTGCAGGATCATGTGATCATGGAGGGATGGGTGAACGACATCGATGCCTGGCTGGAGGATAAGAATTTTCTGATTTCCACCAGTGTACATGAAGGGTGCCCGTACAACGTGCTGGAAGCCGCCGCCTGTGGCATCAAGCCGGTGGTTCACCATTTTCATGGAGCAGAAAAACTATTTCCTGAAACGTGGCTGTTTCGCAATGTTGAGGAGTTTGTAAACATTGTACAATCCCCTGATTACGATAGCAGAGCATATCGAAACTGGATTATAGACCATTTCGATCAGACAGATCAGATAGATGCAATTGACCGTTTGATTGCATCCATTAAACCGGTATCGGTTAGCCTTAGTGGCCGGTCTTCAGACAGCGCAGCACTGCATGAACGCGATGGATGGATTGATCCTTCGACGTGGCAGGCTTATCTGAAAGGTGAAAAGTTTGATAACGGACTGCAACTTGTTATTGCACATCCCGATGCGCCGCTGGTGTACAGGCAGGAGCTGCTGAAGGATCTGGTGAAGGGACAGGCCATTCTGGACGTCGGCTGTGCCGACCATGCGCCTTTGATCGAACAGAAGCTGCAGCAGGGACGCTGGCTGCATGCCGAACTGGCCCGCGTGGCCCGTCGGTGTGTCGGACTGGACGTGGATGAAGAGGCCATTGCCGTGGCGCAACGGCTGGGGTATCCGATCTACCGGCACAATGTGCTGACCGACCCGGTACCGGATGAGGTAAAGGCCGAGCACTGGGACTACATGGTACTGGGTGAGGTGCTGGAGCATATCGATAATCCGGTCGCTTTCCTGCAACAGATCCATGAAAAATACCGGGGCCTGGTAGATCGCCTGATTCTTACCGTACCGAATGCACTGAAATTGCTGAACCAACAGGCCGCCCGGCAGCATCTGGAAATTATCAATTCCGACCACAGGTTCTGGTTTACGCCGTACACACTCAGCAAGGTGGTCAGTGAAGCCGGGTTTGAGGTGGAGCGGTTCTGCTTTGCCCAAGGACCCGGTCCGCTGGACGGTCGAACAAGAGAGCTGTTGCAGCGCTGCCCGGCCCTTCGCGATCACATCGTGCTGATTGCGGCTTTCTGACTTGACGAATTGCAGGCGGGTTCGGTTATTTGAAGCGGGTAGTGTATCCGAATCCGCTGAAAGCAGTTGTCTATGGCCGAACTCACCCCCCGCTGGTTGCTGGTGACGCTGGTGCTGCTGTTTGTGCTGATGGTGGCGTTCTTCGTGTTTCTGGCCTATGTGCTGGGGCCGGAGGCGCGACTGGACGCCGCCGGTAGCGCAGCCCTGCTGCTCGTACTACCGGGAACCGGACGCTCCGGCTTGCGTGCCGCCTGAGGGTTGGCTATACTCCCATGAGCCAATCCGGTAGCACGTAAGTCAGGGGCACGATGACTTCCGTTCAGGTCGGCATCTGGGGCGCTTCGCGGAGCGTGGGGCAGCGGTTGAGCCAGTTGCTCCGCGAAGCAGGGGAGGTTACGGTCGCGCTGCATCCCGGCACTTTTCCTTCGGCTCCTGAGACGCTTCCGCATCTGCTCATCCTGTTCGGCTATCCCGAGGTTCTCCGTGAGCAGGTCGAAGCCGTGCGCGCGACGGCCGGCGGTGAACAGGTGGTGCTGGTGGCCGCCCTGGCCGATCGCACTACGCCCGAATCGCTCGACGGCCTGCTTCGTGCGGGCGTGGACGATCTGCTGGACCTCGGCGCGCCTGCTCCGCTGCTCAAAGCCCGGCTGCGGCTGCTGGTGCGGCGGGCACGGGCCCGCCAGCGACGGTGGGACATCGAGCGCGAGCTGCAGGTGCGAGTCGGTCAGCAGGCTGTCGTGGCCGAACTGGGCCGCCGGGCACTGGCCAACATGCCGCTTCCGCTTCTTCTTGAATATGCCACCGAACGCGTGGCGGCGGCACTGGGCGTCGAACTGGCCAAGGTGCTGCGTCTGCTACCCGACGGCCGGGAATTTCTCCTGGTGGCCGGCTATGGCTGGCAGGATGGACTGGTGGGGACGTTTCGCGTGCCGGCCGGCACCGACTCGCAGGCCGGCTACACGCTTCGCGCCGGTGGCCCCGTCGTCGTAGAGGATTTTGCCCGGGAAAACCGCTTCGCCTGCCCGGAGTTGCTCCGACGCCACGGCGTGCAGGCCGGGCTGAGCGTGCCGATCTTTGTAGGGGGCCACTCGTGGGGCGTACTGGGAGCCCATACCTGTCGCCCGCGCACTTTTTCGCACGACGACGTGCACTTTCTGCAGGCGGTGGCGCACGTGCTGGCCACGGCCATCGAACGCCGGGAGCGTGAGGAGGCGCTGCGCGAAAGCGAGGCCCGCTACCGCGCCATCGTGGAAACGGCGGTCGATGCCATCATCACGATCGACGAAACCGGCCGTATTCTGCTGTTCAATCCGGCCGCCGAACGCCTCTTCGGCTACCGGGCCGAGGAGGTCATCGGCCGCAACATCTCGATCCTGATGCCTTCGCCCTACCGGGAGCAGCACGACCGCTACATCCGCAATTACCTGGAAACCGGCCGCCGCCGCATCATCGGCCGGGGACGCGAGGTGACGGGGCTCCGCAAAGACGGTACGACGTTTCCGATGTACCTGGCCGTCAGCGAGGTGCGTCTGCCCGATCGGCGGCTGTTCACCGGAATCGTGCGCGATCTGTCCGAGACGCGGCGCTTAGAGCAGGAAATCCTGCGCATCAGCGACGAGGAACGGCGCAGCATCGGCCAGGACCTGCACGACGGACTCGGCCAGATGCTGACCGGCATGGCGTTGATCAGTCAGAGCCTGGCCCGGCGTCTGGCCGCGCAGGGACGCCCCGAAGCCCGCGAGCTCGAAGAACTGACTGAGCTGATCCGCCAGGCCGACCGGCAGGCCCGTACGCTGGCGCGCGGCCTGATTCCCGTCGAGCTGGAAGCCAACGGTCTGCAGGCCGCCCTTTACCGGCTGACCCGTCAGACCGAGGAGCTTTTCGGCATACGCTGTCGCTTTGAGGCCGAAAAGGATGTGCCGGTGGCCGACAACATGGTGGCCACGCACCTGTATCGCATCGCGCAGGAGGCGCTCAACAACGCCGTGCGGCATGGCCGGGCGCAGACCATCACCGTCACGCTGGCGGCCGACGACGAAGCGCTCCACCTGTGGGTGCGCGACGACGGCGTGGGCATTCCGGAAAAACTGCCCGAAACGGCCGGCATGGGCCTGCGCATCATGCACTACCGAGCACGGCTGCTGGGCGGCCATTTGGAAGTGCGTCGGCGGGAGGAGGGAGGCACCGAAGTGCACGCGGCCGTCCCGCTGACCGGACGCGTGCTCCCGGCCGATGCGTCGCAGGTGCTTCCGGAAACCGAAGTGATCCCCTGAAGGCGTCATGAAAAAACGGATCCTGATCGTCGACGATCATCCGCTCGTGCGCAAAGGGCTGGCGCTGACGCTTGAGGCCGAACCCGATCTGGAGGTATGCGGACAGGCCGCTTCGGCCGAGGAGGCGCTCGGAATGCTGGATGAAGTCCGGCCCGATCTGGCCATCGTGGACATCTCGCTGCCGGGCATGAGCGGGCTGGAGCTGATCAAACACCTGCATGCCTGGAATCCGGATTTGCCCGTGCTGGTCATTTCGCGACATGACGAAGCACTCTATGCAGAGCGGGCCATTCGGGCCGGCGCGCGCGGCTACGTGATGAAGATCGAGGCGGTCGATGTGATCGTCAAAGCCGTGCGGCGCGTGCTGGCCGGAGGGCTCTACGTGAGCCAGGAGGTCAGCGAGCGGCTGCTGATGAGCATGACCGGCCACAGGCGCACGACCGGCCAGTCGCCCATGGAACTGCTCAGCGACCGGGAGCTGGAAGTGTTCGAGCTGACGGGACGCGGACTCAGCACGCGGGAGATCGCCGAGCGACTGCATCTTTCGGTCAAAACCGTCGAATCCTATCGGGCACGCATCAAGGCCAAGCTGGGGCTTCGGACGGCGGCCGAGCTCATGCGGCACGCGGTCCAGTGGGTCGAAAACGAGCGTTCGGGCTGAAGGGCCCCTTGAACCGAAAAGGTATGGTTGGTAACATATCGGTTCCTACCGGCACACAGAGGTGTATTTATGCCAGACGCTCCGGAAACGCAGTCCACCTACGATCTGGAGGCGCTGAAGCGTGGCGATCCGGCCGCTTTTGAGGCGCTCGTGCGTGCAGAAAGCCCGCGTCTGTTTCGCTTCCTGCTGCGTTTTCTGGAGAATGAAGAGGATGCCCACAACGTAATGCAGGAAGCGTTCCTACAGGCCTTTCGACGCATCGACACCTTCCGGGGGGACGCGCGGTTGACCACCTGGCTTTACGGCATTGCGCTGAACCAGGCCCGTGTGCTGCTACGCAAGAACCGGCGCTACGAGGCCATGGACGAGGCCGACCTGGACCGGTTGCAGCCAACCTTTTCGCGAGGGATGTACGCGCAGCGCCATCGGCCCTGGCCGCCGGACGTGCTGGCCGAACGAGAAGACCTGCGGCGACTGGTCCGGGAGGCCATCGACCAGTTGCCGGACAGCTACCGGGAAATCATCCTGTTGCGCGACATTGAGGAACTCTCTACTGAGGAAGTGGCCCGACTGTTGAACCTGAGCGAAGGGGCCGTGCGCGTGCGACTTCATCGAGCCCGACAGGCATTGCGGGCCCTGCTCAGTCCGCATATTGAGAAAGGTGACGTATGAAGCAGTGGCTGAAAAAATGGCTGGGCCGTAAGCGGCTCACCTGTGAAGAGGTGAACCGTTTCCTGGCGGCCTATCTGGACGGCGCACTGGATGCGCGGACGCGGGCGGCCTTCGAGGCGCACCTCCAGGCCTGCGCCGACTGTCAGGCCTACCTGGACCAGTATCGCAAGACGATCGAACTGACCCGCCGGGCCGCCGAGGTGCCTGAACCCCCGCAGGAACTCATCGAGCACACGCTGGCCTTTCTCCGCGAGCGCCTTTCGCAGAAATAAAAAACGCCTCCCGCTGCGGGGAGGCGTCGTAACCGCTCGGGCGCTTATCCTCGCTGGTCGATAGGGACGTACGGCCGGTGCGTGGGACCCTGGTAGATCTGGCGCGGCCGGTAAATGCGCGTGTGCGGGTCTTCGCGCATCTCCTTCCACTGGGCGATCCAGCCGGGCAGGCGGCCCATCGCGAACAGCACCGTGTACATGTTCGTCGGGATGCCCATGGCCCGGTACAGGATGCCGCTGTAGAAGTCGATGTTCGGGTACAGCTTGCGCTCGATGAAATATTCGTCTTTGAGCGCCGCCTCTTCCAGCTTCTGGGCGATCTCCAGCAGCGGGTCGTTGATGCCCATTTCGTTGAAGACCTGATCGACGAGCTTTTTGATCAGCCGCGCCCGCGGGTCGAAGTTCTTGTAAACGCGGTGACCGAAGCCCATCAGCCGGAAGGGATCGTTCGGATCCTTGGCCTTTTCGATGTACTTCTGGTAGTTGCCGCCGTCCTCGCGGATCGCCTCCAGCATCTGGATGACGGCCTGGTTGGCGCCGCCGTGCAGCGGACCGGACAGCGCGCTGATGCCCGCCGAGATGGAGGCGAACAGGTCGGCGCCACTGCTCCCCACCATGCGCACGGTCGAGGTGCTGCAGTTCTGCTCATGGTCGGCGTGCAGGATGAGCAGCACGTCCAGAACCTTCTCGAAGAGCGGCGGCACCTCGTAGGGCTCCGAGGGCACGGCGAACATCATGTGCAGGAAGTCCGCCGTGTAGCTCAGGTCGTTGCGCGGATAGATGTAGGGCTGGCCGATGGATTTCTTGTAGGAGAAGGCGGCAATCGTCTTCAGCTTGGCCAGCAGTCGGATCATGTTGAGTTCGGTGACCTCCGGATCCGTCGAATCTGGATAGTAGGTCGAAAGCGAGGCCACCATGGCCGAGAGCACGCTCATCGGGTGCGCGCTGGGCGGGTAGCCCTCGAAGAACTTCTTCATGTCCTCGTGGAGCAGGCTGTGGTGCGTCAACCGGTCCTGGAACTGCTCCAGTTGCGCGCGTGTGGGCAGCTCGCCGTAGATGAGCAGGTAGCTCACCTCGACGAACGACGAGTGCTCCACCAGATCTTCGATGGCATACCCCCGGTAGCGCAGCACCCCGGCCTCGCCGTCGATGAACGTGATGCTGCTCTGGCACGAACCCGTATTCGCCAGACCAGGATCGTAGGTGATGTAGCCCGTCTGAGCCCGGAGTTTACGGATATCGATAGCCCGCTCGCCCTCGGTGCCTACAATGACGGGCAGTTCGACGGTCGTATCGTCAAGGATAAGTTTGGCGGTCGGCATGGTCGGCTCCGATTTCCTGTGAAAAATTTTCAGGACAAAAAGGGCTTCTGCCTTAGCGAAGTTACGCTTTGAGCCTCGGATCTACCAGCCTTCTTCGTTAGAAGCGTACGAAAAAATCATAGAATGAGGCCGCTCGAAGCGCCTATTTTTGAAGAAAAGCTGAAGTCAAACGGCATATCGCATCATGTTCGACTGGGTGACCAGTCCCGAAGCCTGGGCGGCGCTGGCCACGCTGACCGCGCTGGAGATCGTGCTGGGCATCGACAACATCGTGTTCATCTCGATCCTGTCCGGCCGTCTTCCTCGGCATCAGCAGCGCAAGGCCCGGCTGCTCGGACTCGGGCTGGCCATGGCCGGGCGTATTGCATTGCTGCTCAGCATCGCCTGGATCATGCGACTGACTGCGCCGCTGTTTGCGCTGCTGGGGCGGACGTTTTCCGGGCGCGATCTGATCCTGCTGGCGGGTGGGCTGTTTCTGATCGGTAAAAGCACGCACGAAATCCATCACCGACTGGAAGGGGTTGACGAGGAAGCAGTCGATCGGGCGGCCGGAACGGCGTCTTTCGCGGGCGTCATCACGCAGATTCTGCTGCTGGACCTGGTCTTTTCGCTGGATTCGGTGATCACGGCCGTGGGCATGGCCCGGCACGTGCCGGTCATGGTGGTGGCCATCGTGCTGGCCGTGCTCGTCATGATGGTGCTGGCCGAAGGGATTGCCCGGTTCATCGAGCGGCATCCGACAATCAAGATGCTGGCGCTGAGCTTCCTGCTGCTGATCGGGGTGATGCTGGTGGCCGAAGGCTTCGGACAGCACATCCCGCGCGGGTACATCTACAGCGCTATGGCCTTTTCGCTGTTCGTGGAGTTGCTGAACATCAAGGCCGGAGCACGTCGGGCGCAGCCCGTTCGCCTGCACCAACCGGGTTTGCGAAAAGCGCTGGAGAAAAGCGACAGCAAAAAATAAGCGGGACGCCGTGCGCGACGTCCCGCTTTCTGGTGGAGCCAGCCGGATTCGAACCGGCGACCTCCACAATGCCATTGTGGCGCTCTACCAACTGAGCTATGGCCCCACGTTGCGATCGCTGGAACGCCATCTTACGAAAAAAGCTCCGGCCGCGTCAACGTCCGTCGCGCTCCTGCGCCGTTTTTTCACGGCTTCCGATGCAAAGCGCTTTCAGCGATTTAATGCGTCTTTAAAACGGAAAGCGCCGGGGCTCATTGTAAATTCCACGACTAAACTGTTCAGAATTTAACGGTACGACGATGACGGTAGCGCGTCCCGTTCGGGTGCATAAGTTCGGGGGTACATCGGTAGCCACGGCCGACCGCATCCGGCGCGTGGTACAGCTCGTGCAGGCCGAGCCGGAAACGGCTCGGCGCGTCGTGGTGGTCTCGGCGCTGGGTGGCGTGACCGACCAGCTGCTGGGCTGCATCGACGCGGCACTGGCCCGCACCGGCGCCCACCGCACGACGATCGAGGCGCTTCGCCAGCGGCATCAGGAGGTGCTGGAAGCGCTCGTACTCCCGGAAGAACGAACGGCGCTCGAAGCCCAGCTCAACGCGCACTGGCAGGCGCTGACCGAACTGCTCGACGGCCTGTACCTGCTGCGCGAGTGTACGCCCCGAACGCGGGACGCGATCATCAGCTTCGGCGAGCGGCTCTCGGCGCCGCTGGTGGCGGCCGCCTTCCGGGCAGCCGGCAGCGAGGCCATCGCGCTCGAAGCTACCGAGCTGATCCGCACGGACGACACCTTCGGCGAAGCCAACGTCGATTTTGTCACGACCAACCGACTGATCCGCGAGCGGTTTGCCGCCATCCCCGAAGATCAGATCGTGGTGGTCACCGGCTTTATCGGGTCCACACCGGAAGGCGTGACCACCACGCTGGGACGTTCGGGCAGCGACTACACGGCCACCATTCTGGGAGCGGCCCTGGACGCCGAACTGGTGGTGATCTGGACCGATGTCGATGGCGTAATGTCGGCCGATCCCCGCCTGGTACCCGAGGCGTTTGTGCTGCCGCACCTGAGCTACCGGGAAGCGGCCGAGATGGCCTATTTTGGCGCCAAGGTGCTGCACCCGCGCACCATGGAGCCGCTGCAGGCGAAAGGAATTCCGCTGCGCATTCGCAACACGCTGAATCCGGCGGCCCCTGGCACGCTGATCACGGCCGAGGCCCCGCCGCCGCCATGGTACGTCCGGGCTGTGACGGCCATTCGGGACGTGGCCGTGCTCATGCTCGAAGGGTCCGGTATGCTGGGTGCACCGGGACTTACGGGACGGGCATTCCAGGCGCTGGCCGAGCATAAAATCAACGTATTGCTGGTCTCGCAGGCTTCGAGCGAGCAGAGTCTCTGCCTGGGGGTGCGGGCCGCCGATGCCGAGACGGCGCTGGACGTGCTCCGGCGCACGTTCGCCTTCGAACTGGAGACCGGTCGCATCCGGCGCATCTACCTTGTGCCCGAATGCGCGACGGTTTCCGTGGTGGGCGATCGCATGCGCCACCAGCCGGGACTGGCCGGACGCATGTTCTCGGCGCTCGGGCAGGCCAACGTGAACGTGCTGGCGATCGCGCAGGGGGCCGCCGAGACGAACATCTCGGCCGTCATCGCCCAGCGGGATGCCCAGCGGGCCGTGCAGGCCCTGCACGAGACGTTCATCCTGCGCACGATGCGCGCCCATCTGTTTCTGATCGGGACCGGCGTGATCGGAGGGACGCTGCTGGACATGCTGGCCCGCCAGATTCCACAATTGAAAGAAGAAGAAGGGCTTGAACTCCGACTGGCCGGTCTGGCAACCGCCGAACGCATGCTCTGGCAGCCGGCCGGCATTCCCTGGAACGAAGCGCGCGAGCGGCTGCGTGCCGAAGGGGAGCCCATGGACCTGGACCGGCTGGTGCAACTCCTGACCACCGAGCGGCCGCGTCGCCTCGTGGTGGTCGATGCAACAGCTTCCGAAGCGGTGGCTCGCCGGTACCCGGACCTGCTCACGGCCGGTGTGGCGGTCGTCACGCCAAACAAACGGGCCAATACGCTGTCGTACGAATTCTACCGACGCCTGCGTGAGATTGCCCGCGAGCGCCGCGTGCCCTACCGCTACGAGACCACGGTCGGGGCCGGACTTCCGGTCATCGCCACGCTGCAGGATCTGCTGCTGGCCGGCGACAGCGTGCGACGGATCGAAGGGGTCTTTTCGGGCACACTGGCCTATCTGTTCAACCAGATGGCCGAAGGGGTGCCTTTCTCCGAAGCGGTGCGGGCAGCCCGCGCGGCCGGTTATACCGAGCCCGATCCGCGCGACGACCTCTCGGGCGAAGACGTGGCACGCAAGCTGCTCATTCTGGCACGAGAGGCGGGCCTGCCCGTCGAGCGCAGCGACGTGGAAGTGCAGCCGCTGGTGCCGGACGAGCTGCGCGAGGTGCCCCTGGAGGAATTTCTGGCGCGGCTGTGCGAACAGGATGCCTACTGGCGCGAGCGCGTCGAAGAAGCCCGGCGCGAAGGACGCCGCCTGCACTACATCGGGCGGATCGAAGACGGCCGCCTGGCCGTCGGCGTGCAGGCCGTCGGACCCGACTCGCCCTTCTACAACCTGCAGGGCACCGACAACCTGATCGCCTTCACGACGGCCTACTATTGCCGCACGCCACTGGTGGTGCGTGGGCCGGGTGCCGGCCCGGAGGTTACGGCGGCCGGGATCGTGTCGGACCTGCGGCGCGCGCTGGAGCAGATGCGCTAAGCGCCGGCCGGTGGCAGGCCAGCATGGCGGGCGGCAATTTCGGCCAGCGCGGCCCAGTCGGCTTCCTGCAGCCCGGTGGCGAGTGCTTCGACAAAGTGGTTTCCCACCAGAGAGGCCAGCGGCATAGGAACCTGCAGCGCATGGGCCGCCTGGCGGGCCAGACGCACGTCCTTCAGGCCCAGCGGCAGGGCAAAGCCCGGCGGCGTGTAGCGCTGTGAAGCGATCAGCTGGCCGTAGTTGTGGTAGATGGGGGAGCCGAACAGCGCGTCGATGATCTCGAAGAACTGCTGCGGCGCCAGTCCGGCCTTGCGCGTGAGCGCAAACGCTTCGCCCAGCGCTTCCAGCATAGAAGCCAGCAGAAAATTGCCAGCCAGCTTTACCAGATGGGCCTGCGCCGGCTCCGTTCCGACCACAAATAGCTGACTCCCCAGCACCTCGAGGATCGGGCGGCAGCGTTCGATTGCTTCGGTCGGACCGGCAGCCACGATCCGAAGCCGGGCAGCCGCAGCTGCATCGGGGCGTCCGAAGACGGGCGCACCGACAAAAAACTGGCCGCGTTCCTGGTGCCGACGGGTCAGCTGCGCTGAAAGTTCATGGCTGATGGTGCTCATGGCTACATGGATCCCGCCGGCCGGCAGATGCGCCAGCAGGCCGTCAGGCCCTTCCACGACAGCTTCCAGCGCCGCATCGTCGGCCACCATGGTCAGCACCAGACCGGTGGTTCGAGCGGCTTCGCCCGGTGTGGAGACGGACCGCGCGCCCTCGCTTACCAGCGCTTCGGCTTTTTCCGGCGTGCGGTTGTAAACGACGACCTCGTAGCCGGCTTTCAGCAAATTGCGGGCGATGGGCTGTCCCATACGCCCCAGTCCGATCACAGCGACGGTGGGCATAGTGCTCCTGGTGTTTTTTGACGGTTCAATCCGTACGAACGAGCACGACGAGTGCGCTCAGGAAGGCCGTGTACAGCGCGCCGCCCAGCCAGAGCGCCTCCAGCATGAAGGCGGTGCGGGTGCCGGCCGCAAGCGCCAGCAAGGCCACAAACAGGCCGTTGTGCACCAGTGCCAGCACCAGGCCGCCCAGAAAGGCCTGGCCGAGCGTCGGTCGGAAGGCCTCCGGCTCTTGCAGGGCGAACAGGCCGATCAGAAAGCCCATCAGGCTTTTGGCCAGGGCGTGCAGCCCCCAGCTGTCGAGCAGTGCGTCCAGCAAAAAGCCGCTGAGAAAGCCTCCGATCAGGCCCGCGCGACGCCCGTAGGTCAGTCCGAGGTAAGCCACAAACAGCAGGACCGCATCCGGGTAGGCGCCCCAGAGGCGCAGCCGGTTCAGCACCAGCCACTGCAGCACCACCACGAGTACGCCCAGCAGGGTCGTGCGCAGGATGCGGACGAGTTGTGTGGAAGAAAGCAAGAGCGTCGGCATGATTCAGGGAGCGGTGTGCAGCGTACGGACCATTTCGTCGAGCGTGCGCACGATCCGGGAAGGCGATGTGGTGAAGTTGTTCGCCATCAGGGCAAAAGCCAGCGTGCGGCCGTCGCGGGTGGTCAGGTACCCGCTCAGCGTGCGCACGTGCAGCAGCGAACCGGTTTTGGCCCGGACCGGAACGCCGTGCAGCCTGTCTTCCAGCGTCGACCTGCGCGTGCCGCCCTGCGGAAGCGAGGCCACGAAGGCGTCGCGGCTCGGATGGTGCTGCATGGCCACCAGCAACTGGCCCAGCACGGCCGGCGGGACCAGGTTCTTGCGGGAAAGCCCCGAGCCGTCCCGGATGGTCAGTCCGCGGGTATCGATGCCCTGACGCTGCAGGAAGGCGCGGATGCGTCGGGCGGCTCCTTCGGCCGAGCCGTCCGGACTGAGCGTCCGGAAGACCTGCTCCGCATAGAAATTGTGGCTCCGGTGGTTGATGACGCGCACGATCTCGGCCAGCGGGGGCGAAAAGTGTACGAGCAGGGCCTGGCGGCGGTCGTAGCGGGGCGGTGCCGGTAGTTCGTCCACATCGAACAACTCGGCCGCCACGGTGATACCCGCCTGCTCCAGGTAATGGCGGAAAGCCGCCAGCGCGTAGCGGGTCGGATTGGCGACGGGCAGTTCGATCGTACCCCGGTACGTGGCCGGGACCGAACCGGTCAGCCGCACCTGCTCGGAGGCGAACGCCCGCTCGATCCGGATGGCCTCGCCGTAACGTCGGGCGGCCGTATAGGCCCGGTTCTCGATGGTCAGATAGTCGAAGGGCTCCTGCGTGAACGCCAGCGGTGCGCCCGGCCGCGTGGCCTGCATGCGCAGCCGTACGATGTTGTCGTGGTACGACAGGCCGCCGACGGCAAAACCCAGCCCCAGGTTGATCTGCGTGGTCACGTAGTCGATGTCCCAGCCGTCCGCGTAGGGGCGGTCGTCGAAGCGGTTGTCGTCGCCGATGAGGCGGCCTTCGATGCGGCGAATGCCCATGCGGGCCAGCTCCTGCGCCCAGGTTCGGAGCGGGTCGGGGCCCGGCCAGGAGGGGCTACCGAAGGTGGGATCGCCCGAGCCGCGCAGGATCAGATCGCCGCGCAGCGTGGCGCCGTCCACCTGACCGACGAAGTACAGGACGGTCTGATAGCGGTAGTCCGGTCCCAGCAGATCCAGGGCGGCCGCCGTGGTGAGCAGTTTGTGCGTGGAGGCCGGAAGCAACCCCTGCTCGGCGTTCTGCGCCACCAGCACCTGGTCGCTTTTCACGTCGGCGACGTACAGGCCCCAGAAAGCCTGTTCGGTGGACAGGTGGGCGCGAACGTCTTCCAGGCGGGCTTCGAGGGAGGCCGGCGCGTGCAGGCCGGTCGTGCTCAGGGCCACCAGCAGGGCGACGTACAGCAGGTGAACAAAACGCATGACCGCCGGACGGTTGACAAATACATCGCAGGGTGGAACCTGAACGGACGCCTTCAGGTTCGCCGAGCAGCAAACCGGAAAAAAGCAGGATGGCTCGTCCACGCACCGCTACCCGAACCGGCACACGCCCGGCCGCTTCGAGCAGCCGGCCCATGGTTTTCGCGCGCCGGAACTATCACCTGCTGTTGATCGGCGTTGCGCTGGTCGTGGTGGGTTTTGCCATCATGGCCATCGAGCACGAGCTGGACGGCTTCTGGTCGCGCAACGTCGCGCCGATCATCATCGTGGCCGGCTATCTGGAAGTGATCTGGGCCATTCTCTGGCGGCCGCGCGCGTCGAAGCGCGATCAGTAAAGCAGATAGGGCCGGCGTCGTTGCCGGAACGCTTCTACTTCTTTTTCCCAGCTTGCCACGATCGCTTCAGGAGCGGCCCCGTTTCGGAGCCATTCATAAAGCTGATCGGTGCCGGCCAGTCGGGCCAGCCAGTCCGGTCGTTGAATGAACGGGTCGCGGAAGGCCGGCGGCGCCTGGTGATAGAACGCATGCAGCAGGTGGATCCCGGTGACGACCGGCCGGAACGTCCGGCGGTCGGTGATGTGCAGGCGCACGCCGTGCAGCGGCCGGCCTTCGTAGCGGGGATGCGGGGCGCCCGGGCGTGATTGCGGCGTGAACGTGACGGGCTCGAAGTGCACGCCGGGCAGCCCGCGGGCATTGAGCGTGTCGGCCAGCGCCTGCGCGTTGGCCCAGGGCGTCCCCACCTGCAGAAACGGCGCGTCGGTGCCGCGGCCCTCGCTGCCATCGACCGCCTCGAAGAAGACGGTACCCGGATAGGCCAGCGCTGCTTCGAACGTGGGCAGGTTGGGGCTGGGCGGCCGCCAGGGCAGACCGGTATCGGGCCACTGCATGGAGCGGCGCCATCCTTCCAGCGGCACGACGATCAGCTCCAGGTGCTCCAGGCCCGGTAGCAGGCGCTCACCCTGGATCATGCGGGCCAGTTCGCCGATCGTCATCCCGTAAACCAGCGGAATCGGGTAGAGTCCCACGAACGACGCCTGTTCCGGCTCCAGCACGAAGCCGGAGAGCAGCTCGCCTCCGAGCGGGTTGGGGCGGTCCAGCACGATGAAGGGGATACCGGCTTCGGCGGCGGCCTGCATGGCCAGCCCCAGCGTCGAGATGTACGTGTAGCAGCGGGCGCCCACGTCCTGCAGGTCGAACACGAGCACATCAAGCCCGGCCAGCATCTCCGGGGTCGGTTTGCGCGTGGCGCCGTAGAGGCTGTAGACCGGAAGCCCCGTGCGCACGTCGCGGCCGTCCCGAATCTCCTCGCCCGCGGCGGCCGTGCCCCGCAGGCCATGCTCCGGGGCAAACAGCGCCACCAGGTGCACCTCGGGCTCGGCCATCAGCCGGTCGATCAGGTGCATCGTGTCGAGGCGGGCCGTGTGGTTCACGATCAGCCCGACGCGCTTGCCCTGCAATAGATCGAAATGGCGGGCCGCCAGCACATCGGCGCCCGTCCGCACGCGCCCGGAAGGCACCGAAGTGAAGCAGCCCGCCAGCACCAGCAGACTCAGGAGCAGCCCGTTAGCCGCGATCCACCAGCTCGATCGACGGGAAGAAAAAGTTGATTTCGATGCGGGCATTTTCGACCGAGTCGGAGCCGTGCACGATGTTCTGGCCTTTGGATTCGGCAAATTCGCGCCGGATGGTGCCTTCGGCCGCCTCGGCCGGGTCGGTCGCGCCGATGAGCGCCCGGAAGTCCGCCACGGCGTTTTCTTTCTCCAGCACCATCGGCACGCAGGGACCGCTCGACATGAACGTCGTCAGTTCGTCGAAGAACGGCCGGCCCCGGTGCACCGCGTAGAAGCCTTCGGCTTCCTTTTTGGTCAGGTGCACCATTTTCATGGCACGAATGCGAAAGCCGGCCGCTTCGATCCGGCGAATCACCTCACCGATGAGGCCCCGTCGCACGCAGTCGGGCTTGAGAATCGCCAGTGTCTGTTCCATGGTCAGACATTCAGGTCTGGTTCTTGAGGAAAAGGTGCGCCCAAAGATACAGGGAAAGCGATGGTTTCAAAGGAAATTGCCGGTGAAAAAACGCGTTCAAGCCCGCGCCGTCGTTTTCTGTCGTTAATTTGAAAGATCACGAGACTGCAAAGCGCATGCTTCAACCAGGAAAACCCCGTCATCAGCAGCTCAGCGACTGGCTGCGGGAGCAGATCGAGCAGGGCGTTTACAAGCCCCAGGATCGGCTGCCGTCCGAGCACGAGTTGAGCCGCCGTTTCGGCGTGAGCCGGATCACGGTGCGTCGGGCGCTGCAGACGCTGGAGCACGAAGGGCTGATCTATCGCTGTCAGGGCGTCGGCTCTTTTGTGAAACAACCCTCGCACATTCAGCAGGGACTGGTACGTTTGACCGACTTTGCCGAAGATATGGCCCGGGCCGGGCTCCAGGCCCGCTCGCAGGTCGTGCATTTTGCGCCGGAGCCGGCCTCGGCCGAGGTGGCCAGCCGTCTGGGTGTGGCCGAAGGGGCCATGGTGGTGCGGCTGGACCGCCTGCGGCTGGGCAACGACGAACCCCTTGCGTTCGATCGTACCTGGCTGACGCCGTTCTACGCGCAGTTTCTGGAGGGCAGAGATCTGGAGCACGAAACGATCTACCGCATTCTGGAAGCGCTGGGCATCCCGATCGTGCGCGGCTACTATCGCATCGCAGCGGTCAACGCCGAGGCCGACGTGGCCCGGCTGCTCCAGGTGCCCGAGGGAACGGCACTGCTCCGCATCGACCGCACTTCGTGCACCAGCGGCAATAAGGTGGTGTACTTCCAGCAGCGCTTTTACCGGAGCGATCGGATCATTTACGAACTGGTGCTGGAGCGCGACAGCCGGCGCCGCATTCCGCCAGAAGAAGGGATGCCTTTGCGTGAATTTGAACCGGTCTTTTTAAAACCGCTCGGCTCCTGAGCTTGCTTTTGTCATCAATTTTTGAGTAATTGAAAGCAGGCCCGGGGCTTCATCAGCAGGCGGCGGTCATGGTCTATTCGCTTCCGATTCTACCCGCCGAGGCCGTGAACCAGGCGGAAGACCCCGCCCGGGTTCCGGAAGACTTCGGCCTCACGTACGATCCGGCGCGCTCGGAAGCGGACGTGCTCACCGATGGCTTTGGCCGGCGCCACACCTATCTGCGCATTTCGCTCATCGAACACTGCAACCTGCGCTGCCGCTACTGCATGCCCGAAGAGGGATTGGACTGGACGCCGCCCGAGCATCTGCTGACCGACGAGGAAATCATCCGGCTGGCCCGTCTGTTTGTGTCGCAGGGCGTGACGAAGATCCGGCTGACCGGGGGCGAGCCGCTGCTGCGCAAAGGGATCGAGCGTATCGTGGCCGAGCTGGCCCGCCTTCCGGGGCTCCGGGCGCTGGCCATGACCACGAACGGTCTGCTGCTCCCCAAAAAACTCGACCGCCTGCAGGCGGCCGGTCTGACCCAGCTCAACATCAGCCTCGACACGCTGCGGCCCGAGCGCTTCGAAATCCTCACGCGCCGCAAAGGCTTCGAGCAGGTGCTGCGCGCCATCGATCTGGCCATTGCGCGGGGCTACCGCCCGCTCAAGGTGAACTGCGTCGTGCTCCGGGGCTTCAACGACGACGAGCTGCTGGACTTTGCCGCCTGGACGAAAGACCGGCCCGTCGAGGTGCGCTTCATCGAGTTCATGCCCTTCGACGGCAACGGCTGGAACGACGCGCAGCTCGTACCGGCCGCCGAGATGCGCGCCCGCATCGAAGCCCGCTATCCACTCGAACCCATCGCATTCGATCCGCACGGAACGGCGAGGCTGTTCCGCATTCCCGGCCACCAGGGGCGCCTGGGCTTCATCGCGTCGATGACCGAGCCTTTCTGCGAGGGGTGCAACCGGCTGCGCATTACGGCCGACGGTAGCCTGAAGGTGTGCCTGTTCGGTCGGGCTGAGGTCAGCCTGCGCGATGCCATGCGCCGGGGCGCCAGCGACGAAGAGCTGCTGGCGCTGATCAGCGCGGCCGTCGGACGCAAGCACGCCCGCCATGCCGGCATGTACAACCTGGCGCGCATGCGCAATCGGCCGATGATCACCATCGGCGGCTGAAACTTTTCACGTGATTGCTGCTTCCTAACGGCTTAAGTTCGGCGCGATCCGGTCGATCCCCCCGATGAAGGCGAAGCTACGTAACGTTGCCAAGGGGGATGATGTCCGTTTCTGCTGCATCGCCGACACCGGAACGAGCCCGCTCGGGCACATCGCGGCCGTCTCATTCGGGCACGTGTTACTGGTACCATATCCGTTTCTCCGACGACGAGGTGCGTCGGCGTCGGGTCGAGGTCTTTCTGCATCGATTCGAGCGCTTCTATCACACGCTGGGACGGCCAGAAGGCATGGTGCTGTACCGGAGGCCCGGCACGCACGACTATTACTTCTCCTGTGGACCTTTCGAATATGCCGGACGCATCTACCGGGAATTCCCCGCCGAGCGGCTGGATCATCCGCCGGAGGGGGAACTGGAGCTGGTCTTCGGCCAGCAGCCCTGTTGAGCAAAGGCACCCGCGCATAGTTTGCGCCAGATCGCCATAGTATCTGCGAGGCCGGTTTCCTTTCTTTGCGGCAACGAAAACCTGGTCGCGTTGCCGCCATGCGAAAGTATCTGTTCTGTCTGGCGCTTTTCGCTCTGAGTAGCAGTCCGACGCTGCGCGCGCAGCCTTTCTTCGTGGAGCGCTCCGAGCCGGCTTCGGGAACGGCCAGGGTACCGCTGGAGGCGGAAGTCCGGTTCTATTTCAACGATGCGGTTTCGCAGCAGACCGACTTCAACACGGCCTTTCTGTTTGAGCCCCGGCGGGCCGTGCGCATTCGCCGGGTGGATCTGATACCGGAGACGCCCAACCGGACCGATTGCCCTTCGGTCGGTGCCGGCCAGACGTGCCCGAATCTGGTCGTCTATACCGTTACGCACGAGGCGGAGACAGACTACACCTGGCTGGTGTTTGCCGTGCAGAATGCGAAGGATCGCTCCATGACGGCGCCGTACGTGCTGCGCTACACGACGGCTGCCACGATCGGGTCGCTGCAGGTGGCGGGTACGATCGCAACGCCGGCGGCCAAGCGGGCGTGGCCGTCCACCGCGCAGGCGCGTACGCTGCGGACGTTGCTGGCGCAGGCCAAAGCCACGGGACTGGGCCGTCCGGTCTTTGAGGCCGAAACGCCCGCCGTGCAGGACGAGCGCGATTTCACGGTGGTCTTTCTGCTCCGGAGCTTCACGCAGACCGTGGCCGCCTGGGATGTGGCGGCGGCAACCGTCGTGGCCGGTAGCTCGGGCACCTATCAGGTCGAGTACGTCCGCCCCGGCACCTACTGGCCGGTCGCCGTGCGCTACCGAAATCTTGCGCAGCTTGAGATCGAAGCGCTGGGCTACTACGATGCCGATGGCGACGGCGCGCCCGATCCGGTCACGCTGAAAGACACCGACGCTACCGGTATTACGCTGGAAATGCACGCCTTTACGCTGGCTACGGCCCGCGAGCGGCTGGCGCTGGCCCGCGATTCGGCGCAGGCGCGGGCTGCCGATGCCTACCTGATCGGCCTGGTGGCCGCCAACAGTCCTCGCCGCTCCGGAAGAGCCTACACGTGGATCTACGAGTTCTACACGCCCGCGCAGTCGCGGCGCATCCAGGTGCGCGTCGATCCGCTGGGAGCCACGACGTCGGTGTTGAGCGGCGAAGGGCTGGGCACCATTCCGGCGGTGCCCGAGCCGTTCATCGACAGCGACCAGGCGGTGAGCACGCTGCTCGACCGTGGCGCGCAGGCGCTGGCCGATTCCATCCAGGCCGATCCCACGTTTGCCCTGATTTTCGACCCGAACACTCCCGTGCGCAGCCTGGTCGTGCAGCTCATGGGCGGTGGCTACTACACCGATCAGGAGCCGTCGCCGGACTCCAGCTACTGGTACGTCCGGCTGACGGCGATTACCTCGACGCAGACGCGCACCTACGAAGGGCTGGTCAACATGGTCAGCGGACACCCCCGCGTGCTGACCGAAACTGCGGGGTTATCAGAGGCCCCGGGGCCTACCGTACAGCTGCTGCCGCCTTATCCCAATCCCGCCCGCGCGTCGGTGACGATCCCGCTGCAGCTCGCCCGAACGGCCCGCGTGCGACTGAGCATCTACGACCTGCTGGGCCGTGAGGTGGCGCGGCTGGTCGAAGGACAACAGATCGCGGGCAGGTATTCGTTTGTCTGGGTGCCGCCTTCACACCTGGCCAGCGGTATGTACCTGGTTCGGATGGAAGTCTTCGCGAACGAAGGGCATCGACTGGTGCGTCATCGGTGGGTGATGTTGAACCGCTGAAACCAACTGGAAGAGATAGGTGCCTGATACTCTTTAATTTCCGGATATTCCAGTGCATGTACATGGAATCCCCTGATTCCGCCTCTTTCCCCATACTGAAAGCACGGGCGCACACTACGGTGCGCCCCTACCAGGCAAACGACAACGTTTCTACCATACCATGTAGGGGCGGACCGCTGTGTCCGCCCTGTCTGTTTGTTAGATCATGCTGGGCAAATGGGGCGCCATCATGCACCAGAGAATCAGCGATCCCCTATTAGAAAAGAGATGCAACGTCTCACTTTATGGCAACTGTTTGATAAATTGCTTCTGGATTTCGGAAAGCAAAGGAATGAACCTGATGAGACCGTACGTTTGCTTCCTGACCGCGGCACTGCTTCTGGCGCCGACGCTGCAGGCGCAGGAGATCGTCTATCCCGAAACGCCCCGCATGCCGGTAGTGGACGACTACCACGGCGTGCCGGTACCCGATCCATACCGCTGGCTGGAAGACCTGGATGGCGAGCAGAGCCGCCGCTGGATCGAAGCGCAGAATGCGCTGACATTTGCCTACCTCGACAGCATTCCGCAGCGTGACTGGATTCGTCAGCGGCTGACGGAACTCTGGAACTATCCCCGCTACGGGCTTCCGCAGACAGAAGGCAGCCGGTACTTCTTTTTCAAAAACGACGGTCTGCAGAACCAGTCGGTGCTTTACGTGCAGGAAGGACGCGAAGGGACGCCGCGTGTGCTGATCGATCCCAACACCTTTTCCGAAGACGGCACGGTAGCGCTGACGACGCTGGCCATCAGTCGCGACGGCCGTTACGTCGTCTACGGGCTCAGCGAGGCCGGCTCCGACTGGCGTACGTTTCGCATTCGGGACGTGGAAACAGGGGAGGACTTTCCCGAAACACTTCGCTGGATCAAGTTCAGCGGGGCCGCCTGGGCACCGGATCACAGCGGATTTTTCTACAGCCGCTATCCTGAGCCGACCGACGACACGCTGGCGGCGGCCAACCGCAACCAGCAACTGTACTTCCACCGGCTGGGAACGGATCAATCTGAGGACGTGCTGATCTACGAGCGGCCCGACGATCCGGAGCTGGGTTTCGGCGCCGAGGTGACGCACGACGGGCGTTACCTGATCATCAACGTCTGGAAGGGGACCGACACGCGCAATCGCGTCTATTACAAAGACCTTACGCAGCCGGACGGGCCGGTGGTGCGGCTGCTGGACGACTTCGACGCCAGCTACGAGTTCGTGGGCAACACGGGCACGACGTTTTACTTCCTGACCAACCTGGATGCCCCCAACGGTCGCCTGATCGCCATCGATATCACCCGCCCGGAACGGGCCAACTGGCGTACGCTCATCCCGGAAAGCGAAGCGGTCCTTCAGTCCGTGACGCTGGCCGGTGGGCGCCTTGTCGTGCAGGTTCTGGAAGACGTGAAAGCGCGGCTGACAGTGCATGCACTCGACGGCACGCCGCTGGATACGATCGCATTGCCTACGATTGGGAGCGTCTCGGGCGTGAGCGGCCGTCCGGACGACCCCGAGCTGTTTTTCAGCTTTACCAGCTTTATCTATCCGACCACAATCTTCCAGCACGATCTGGAAACCGGCACTACCGAAGTGTTCCATGCGCCGGAAATCGACTTCGACGCGAGCCGCTACGAGGTACGCCAGGTTTTCTATCGAAGCAAAGATGGCACGCGCGTGCCGATGTTTCTGGTGCACCGCAAAGGGCTGGTGCGCGACGGTTCGCATCCCGTCTATCTGTACGGCTACGGCGGGTTCAATATCAGCCTGACGCCTTCGTTCAATCCGAGCAATCTGGTCTGGCTGGAGCTGGGCGGCATCTACGCGGTGGCCAATCTGAGAGGTGGCGGCGAGTACGGTGAGGCCTGGCACCGGGCCGGTATGCTGGAAAACAAGCAGAACGTGTTTGACGATTTCATCGCGGCGGCCGAGTATCTGATCCGGGAAGGCTACACGTCGCCGAAGCGTCTGGCGATCGGCGGGGCCAGCAACGGGGGCCTGCTGACCGGCGCGGTGCTCACGCAGCGGCCGGAGCTGTTCGGTGCCGTGATTGTGCAGGTGGGGGTGCTGGACATGCTCCGCTATCACCGGTTCACGATCGGCTGGGCCTGGGTGCCGGAGTACGGCTCACCGGACAACCCGGAGCACTTCCGCTTTCTGTATGCCTACTCGCCGCTGCACAATGTGCGGTTGCATCGCTGCTATCCGCCCACACTCATTATGACCGCCGATCATGACGACCGCGTCGTGCCGGCCCATTCGTACAAGTTTGCCGCCACGCTGCAGCGGGCGCAGGGGTGCACCAACCCTATCCTGTTGCGGGTCGAGACGCGGGCCGGGCACGGCGGCGGCATCCCCACGCAGAAACGCATCGAAATGGAAGCAGACAAATGGGCCTTCCTGGTGCGGGCGCTGGACATTCCGTTTGAGGCCGAGCCGAAGACGGATGGCCGTTAGTCATGCGCCTCACGTTTCGGCCACGGTGCGGGCGGCGCGGGCCAGGGCGGGCAGCGCCCGGCCGAGCTCGGCATAGCGGGGGTCGCGGCTCAGGCCCCGGACGTAGCGGGCGTAGAGCTGGGCCACGATGACCGTGACGCGGTAGAGGCCGAGCACGTGGTAAAAGCGCACGTCGGGAAGCGGGCGGCCGGTTCGCGCCGCGTAACGGGCCACCAGTTCGTCCCGTGTGGGGAAGCGTTCGTCCAGCGGCATGGTGGTGAGCGCGCGAAAGACAGGCGGATCGTCCGGCCGCACCCAGTAGGCCAGCAGCGCACCCAGATCGCTCAGCGGATCGCCCAGCGTGCACATGTCCCAGTCGAAGACGGCCACCAGGCGGCCCGGATCGGACGGGTCGAACATCACGTTGTCGAGCTTGTAGTCGTTGTGCACCAGCGTTGCCTCGGACCGGGCGGGGCGGTTGGCCCGCAGCCACTCGTAGACGGCCGCCAGGTCGGGCAGATCCATCGTACAGGCGGCTTCCCAGCGCTTCCACCAGCCTTCGATCTGGCGCTCGATAAACCCCTCGGGGCGGCCCAGGTCGGCCAGTCCGATGGCCCGGAAGTCCACGGCATGCAGGTCGGCCAGCGCATCGACGAGCGCCAGAGCCATCCGGCGTGGTGCCTCGGGGTGCGTCCGAAAAGCCTCGGGCAGCTCAGTGCGCACGACGACCCCGTGCCGTCGCTCCATCACGAAAAACGGCGTGCCCACGATCTCGGGATCGTCGCAGAACAGAAAGGCACGGGGTGCCGGCGGATAGGCCCGCCAGAGGCGCGAGAGCACCGTGTATTCGCGCCGCATGTCGTGTCCACCGCGGGGCAGCGGACCGGGCGGCGAGCGTCGGAGCACATACTGATGGGTGCCGTAGTCAAGCAGGTAGGTCAGATTGGCCGCGCCGCCCGTGAACTGCCACACGCGCAGCGGCCGTTCGGTGCCGGGCAGCTTGCCGCGCAGAAAGGCGGCCAGCCGGGCTTCGTCGAAGCGGGCTTCAGGACGGACTTCGGCCAGTTCGGGCATGCCCTTCATGCGCACTGACAGTTTTTTGGGTGCCAAGCGGTATGTCGCCAGGTGTCACGTCAGTCTGCATTCGAGGTTTGCTGAGGGCGCGTTTGTAGAAGTCTTCCGAAAAATAGTGTCGAAGAAGTTCGCGATTTTGACCTGTAAACCTTTGTAGCATTTTGGTGAGGTTTATAGCCTGCTGTTTGAAGCACGACCAGCGCGCTTGTAGTCAGGCACGGAGCGAAGCGTAGTGCCGTCTCAGGTGACGCTACGTCGGCTGACGCCTTCGTGGCTTACTACGAACGCCTTTATGCTGGTAGTCGGGCACAGAACGAAAGCACCGTGCCGTCTGGGTGCGCCATTTGCGCGAGGTTGCTGTCCTAAAACAATGTCCCTACCGGGCGTCCAGGGACGGCTCGTCCAGCGCCAGCATTCGGTTGTCCGCGGGGAGTGTGCCCGTGGGGAGCAGGTTGACGCCGTGTCGGGCAAAACGGCGGGCCGCAGCGGCCGGGCGCTCGTCGCCGTGCGTCTGGCTCCAGGCGGCCTGGCGCACCAGCAGCGCCAGCGCCGTGCTCCGGCCGAGCGTGAGCGCAAAGCGGCGGGCATCGGCCTGAAGGCGCACAGGGTCGCTGGCGGTTTCGGCCAGCCAGGCGTCGGCCGCCTGCAGGGCGGCCCGGGCTTCGTGGGCCAGAGGCACCAGTGCGTCGGGCAGGTCCTGCAGCCAGACGTCGAAGGCGCGGTGCAGGGCCTGCAGGCCGCCGGTGTCTTCGAGCGCGCGCAGCACGTCGAGCGCCAGTACGTTCGTGGTGCCTTCCCAGATGGGCAGCACCTGGGCGTCGCGCAGCAGCACGGGCAGCCCCGTATCTTCGACGTAGCCGGCGCCGCCGAAGGCTTCGAGCACTTCGCTGAGGACGGCCACGGCCTGGCGCGCCGTGGTCAGCTTGGCCACCGGCGTCAGCAGTCGCAATAGTGCGCGCTCGTCGTCGGAAGCCTCGTCCGTTTCGACGCGGCCCATAAGTTCGGCCACGCAGAAAGCCAGGTGAAAGGCGGCGGCCGTTTCGGCCTGGAGTCCGGCCAGCGTGTCGAGGTGCAGCGGGTGCTCGGCCAGCGGCCGGCCAAAGGCGACGCGTCGCCGGGCATAGTCGCGGGCCAGCAGGAGGCCGCGCTGCATGAGGGCGGCGGCCGTGATGGCGTTCCAGGTGCGCGTGACGTTCAGCATGGGGGCGATGGTCCGCGTGCCGTGAGTCATTCCCGCCACCGGCTCGGCCGGCAGCCCTTCCAGCAACACTTCGGCGGTGGGAAGCTTGCGCGTGCCCAGCTTGTCCTTCAGGCGCAGGATCTGAAACCCCCGGGGACGGCCCCGTTCGTCCCGGAGTTCTGCATAAAACAGCGCCAGGCCCCGACCGCCGGGGGGATTGCCCTCGGGGCGGGCCAGGATGAGCGCCATCTGCGACGTGATGGCCGACACGAACCACTTGCGGCCGTAGAGGCGCCAGGTGCCGTCCGCTTCGCGGCGGGCCACGGTCTGGCTGCTGCCGACGTCCGAGCCGCCGGTCAGCTCGGTCATCCACTGGCCACTGGTCCAGAACGTGGCGGGGTCGCGGCTGGTCAGGTGGGGCAGCGCCCGCTCGATCAGGCGCCGGTTGCCGCTGTCGAGCAGCGTGCGGGCGGCGCCGTCGGTCATGGCGAGCGGGCAGGCGTAGATGTCGGTTGAGGGAGCGAACAGGTACACTTTGGCAAATTGATGGATGCGTGAAAACGCACCGTGCGCCTGCTCGTAGGCCGTGGCCACCAGGCCGAAGCGAACCGCCAGCGGTTCGGCTTCCTGCCAGACGCGCGTCAGCCGCACTTCGTCGATGCGCTCGCCCCAGGCGCTCCAGGGAATGTGGACGGGCTCGCTGGCGCGGTCTTCAAGCTGCAGGCGGTAGAGCGGACCGCCGGCCAGCGCGCCCAGTTCCTGCAGCTCCGGCTCGATCTCGCGCAGCACGTCGGCGGGGAGCGTGCGCGCCAGATAGCCGCGCAGCGGGCTGTCGGCCTCGTAGGTGTTGTCCAGCCGGGGCGGTTCCTGCACGAACATGGCGGGTAGTCGGTCAGCGTTCCACGTAGCGGCGCAGCTCCAGGCGGGCCACCAGGTCGCGGTGCACCTCGTCCGGGCCGTCGTAGATGCGGGCGGCCCGTTCGTGGCGGTACCAGAAGGCAAGGATCGTGTCGTCGGTCATGCCCAGCGCGCCGTGCACCTGCAGCGCCCGATCGAGCACCCGCTGCAGCACCCCCGCCACGTAGAACTTGAGCAGCGAGATGTCGGCGCGGGCCGCGTGGGATCCGGCCTGTTCGATCTTTTCGGCCGTGGCCAGCACCAGATGGCGGGCGGCTTCGATCTCGGCCCGGCTGTCGGCAATGGCGTGGCGAACCACCTGCTGGTCGGCCAGCACATGACCGGGCGCCAGTTCGCGACGCAGGGCATGACGGCACATCAGCTCCAGCGCCCGCTCGCAGATGCCGATCCAGCGCATGGCATGATGGATTCGTCCGGGACCCAGCCGCTCCTGAGCCAGCGCGAAGCCGGCTCCTTCGGGGCCCAGCCGGTAGTGCATCGGGACGCGGCACCGCTCGAAGCGTACTTCGGAATGGCTCATCCATCCTTC
The DNA here is from genome assembly GCF_009936275.1 of Rhodothermus marinus. Classification (NCBI taxonomy): domain Bacteria; kingdom Pseudomonadati; phylum Rhodothermota; class Rhodothermia; order Rhodothermales; family Rhodothermaceae; genus Rhodothermus; species Rhodothermus marinus. The sequence goes on along the minus strand of NZ_AP019797.1, from coordinate 2,747,008 downwards.
GCCGAGTTCGCCCATGACCGGCAGCCGGCGCACGTGCAGAAAGCCCGGCGTGTCGGTGGGGACGATCAGCAGGCTGGCCCGTTCGTGCGGCCGCTCGGCTTCGGGATTGGTCACGGCCATGACGATGGCAAAGGCGGCCCCGTCGGCGCCCGTGACGAACCACTTGTGGCCGTCGAGCACGTAGTGGTCTCCTTCGCGGCGGGCCGTCGTGCTGAGCCAGACCGGATTGGAGCCGGCGTGCTCCGGCTCGGTCATCGCAAAGCAGCTCCGGATTTTGCCCTGCACCAGCGGAAGCAGAAAGCGCTCCTGCTGCTCCGGCGTGCCGTGTGCCAGCAGCAGCTCCATGTTGCCGATGTCGGGCGCCTGGCAGTTGAACAGGTAATGGCCCAGCGGCGTGCGACCCAGACGCTCGCTCAGGTGGGCGAATTCGGTGAGCGACAGTCCCATGCCGCCCAACCGTCGGGGCAGCGGCGGACACCACCAGCCGCGCGCTTTCACCTCGGCCCGGAGGGCCTCCAGTTCGTCGGTGAGCGCGTGCAATCCTTCCCGCAGCAGCCGTCGTTCCAGCGGATAAACGCGGCTTTCGAGGAACGACTGCACCTCGACAAGCAGGGGACCGGGTAGCGCTTGCGTGCTCATGGCAGGGGCATGGGTGGGTAGCCGATCAGGAGACCGCCGTCGATCGGGAGCGCGGCACCCGTCATGTAGTCGGACGCGCTCGAAGCCAGAAACAGCGCCAGGCCGACGAGTTCTTCGGGCTCGGCCATGCGGCGCTGGGGAATCTGTTGGACGATGGCGTCGTGCAGGGCGGGCGTCTCCCAGAGCACCCGGCTGAAGCGCGTGCGGATGAAGCCGGGCACGATCGCATTGACCTGGATGTTGTCCGAGGCCAGCTCGGCCGCCAGCACTTCGGTCAGCATGAGCACGGCCGCCTTCGTGACGCAATAGACGCCCATGCCCGGCTGCGGCCGCACCCCGGCGATCGAGGCGACGTTGATGATCTTACCGCCGCCCCGCCGCTTCATGTGCGGATGGCAGGCGCGGGCCGTGTAGAAATAGCCCTTGACGTTCACCTCGAAGGTTTTGTCCCAGTGGGAGGGTTCGGCCGTCAGGATGGGGCCAAAGTGCGGGTTGGTGGCGGCGTTGTTGACCAGGATGTCGATGCCACCGAACGCTTCGACGGCGCGGGCCACCAGCACCTCCACCTCGTCCGGGTGGCCGGTATGCGTGGGGACGGCCAGGGCTTCGCCGCCCCGCTGTCGGATCGCTTCGGCCGCCGTCTCGAGGCCTTCCGGCTTGCGGGCGGCCAGCACCACGCGGGCACCGGCGGCCGCGTAGGCCTCGGCAATGGCCCGGCCGATGCCCCGGCTGGCGCCGGTGATGAGGGCCACCTTGCCGCGCAGGTCGGCGGTAAATGGCGGACGCGGTTCGCTCATGAGGATTTTCCGGGTTGTTGCGCGATCTCAGGCCAGCGGTCGGCCCAGGGACGGGCCGCTTCGTAGCAGGCCGCCGCACGCAGCACGGTGGTTTCGGCAAAGCGGCGACCGACGATCTGAAGTCCGACGGGCAGACCGTCGCGGGTGAAGCCGGCGGGCACACTGGCGGCCGGATGGCCGGTCAGGTTGAACGGAAACGTAAAGAACGGCTCCAGCGGGCTTTCCACCGGTTGTCCGGCGATTTCCGTGGGGCCGAACTCACCGGAACGATGCGGGGGTGCGGCCATGACGGGCAGCAGCCAGAGATCGTACCGCTGCAGGAAGGCTTCCACGCGGTCGTAGAGCTGCAGACGGGCGAATTCGGCGCGGGCCACGTCGCGGGCTGAAAGCTGGTCGGCGTAGGGTAGAAAGACGGCCAGCATGGGGTCGAGCTGCTCGACGAAGCCCGGCGGCAGGTCGCGTTCGAGCTGGGCCACCATGCGGGGCACAATGATGCCCAGAAACGCCTCGGCGGGGAAGTCCAGGCCGGCCGAGGCTTCTTCAACGTGGCAGCCCAGGTCTTCGAAGGTGCGCGCGGCCGCCTCGCAGAGCGCCTGCACTTCGGGATCGACGCGACCGTAGCCGGGCGTGGGACTCCAGGCCACGCGGAGGCCCCGGACGTCGCCCTCGCAGGCCGCCAGAAACGACGGCACCGGACCCGGCAGGCTGTAGGGGTCGCGCGGGTCCGGTCCGGCCATAAGGTCCAGCAGCGCCGCCGCGTCGCGCACGCTCCGGGCGATCGGCCCCTCGTGGTTCAGCGTGGCCCAGCTATCCTGACGCGGCCAGAAGGGGACGCGCCCGAACTGGGGCTTGAGACCGAACACCCCGCAGCAGGAGGCCGGTACGCGAATCGAGCCGCCGCCGTCGTTGCCGTGGGCGATCGGTCCGAGCCCGGCGGCCACCTGGGCGGCCGCTCCGCCCGAGGAGCCGCCCGGGCTGTGGTCGAGCTTCCAGGGGTTGCGCGTGGCGCCGAAGAGGCGGTTTTCGGTGTCGAACTTGCCGCCGAACTCCGGCGTGTTCGTTTTGCCGAGGATGGGCAGCCCGGCCCGCCGCAGGCGCTCGACGAGCACGGCATCGACGTCCGGCACGTGGTCGCGCAGCAGCGCCGAGCCGTAGGTGGTGCGCAGGCCCTTCGTTTCGGTCAGGTCCTTGATGGTAACGGGCACGCCCGCCAGCGGTCCGAGCGTCTCGCCGCGATCCAGTCGTTCGTCCACCGCGCGGGCGGCGGCCAGCGCCCCGTCGGCGTCGAGCGTTACGATGGCGTTAATCGTGGGGTTCAGCGCTTCGATGCGCTCCAGAAAGTGTGTGACCACCTCGACGGCCCGCACTTCCCGACGGGCGATCAGTCGGCCCAGTTCGAGCGCCGTCAGCTTCCAGAGTTCCATTGTCAGTTGCCGGTGAACACAGGGGGACGTTTTTCGAGGAAGGCCTGAATGCCCTCGCGGTGGTCGTGGCTCTGGATGCACTGCTGCTGGAGCAGCGCCTCGTAGGCGATCGCTTCGCGGAGCGTGGCCGTGAGTGCGTGGTGCAGCGCCGTCTTGGTCAGGCCCAGCGCCAGCGTGGGGCGGGCGGCCAGTTCGCGGGCCCAGCGCCGTGCTTCTTCTTGCAGGCGGTCGGCCGGCACGATGCGGTTGGCCAGCCCCCATGAGAGGCAGCGACCGGCCGGAATGCGCTGGCCTTCGGCAGCCATCTCGAAAGCCCGTGCGTAGCCCACCAGCCGTACCAGCAGGAACGTGGCACCCATGTCGGGTACCAGCCCGATGTTGCTGAAGGCCAGCATCAGGCTGGCGTCGTCGGCCATGATGCGCAGGTCGCAGGCCAGCGCCAGCGAGCAGCCGGCCCCGGCCGCCGTGCCGTTGATGGCCCCGATGATCGGCTTTTCGATGGAGGTCATCAGCTCGACGATGGGGCCATAGACCTGCAGCAGGTGGCGGCGGACGAAGGCCGGGGAGGGGATCTCCTGAAACGAACTCAGGTCGGCTCCTGAGCAGAAGTCCGGTCCGGCGCCGGTCAGCACCACGGCCCGGATGTCGGGATCGTCCCGCACGCGCAGCAACGCTTCGTGCAGCGCTTTTTCCAGCGTGCGGTTGAGCGCATTGCGCCGTTCGGGTCGGTTCAGCGTCAACACGGCCACCGGCCCGTCGTATTCAAAGAGCAGTTCTTCGTGGACGGCTTCCTGCATGATCGTTTCGGGGATTGCGAGAATGAACGCTCGTTCAATATACTATGGACAAGTTGTGAAATAAAGTCCAGGGGCATCATGGAGTTTGTAACCGGCGGGTCGCTGAAAGGGAAGGTGCTGTTCATCACCGGCGCCAGCCGCGGTATCGGTAAGGCGATTGCGCTACGGGCGGCGCGCGACGGCGCGCGTATCGTAATTGCGGCCAAGACCGTCGAACCGCATCCGAAGCTACCGGGCACGATCTACACGGCGGCCGAGGAGGTACGGGCGGCCGGAGGCGAGGCGTTGCCGATCCCGGTCGATGTGCGCTTCGAGGATCAGATTCAGCAGGCCGTGGAGCAGGCCGTGGCCCATTTCGGGGGGATCGACATGCTCGTCAACAATGCCAGCGCGATCTACCTGGCCGGTACGCTCGAAACGCCCATGAAGCGCTTTGACCTGATGCACCAGGTGAACGTGCGCGCCACGTTTGCCTGCTCGCAGGCCTGTCTGCCGCACCTGATGAAGGCCGAGAATCCGCACATTCTGGTGCTGTCGCCGCCGCTGAAGCTGGAGCCGCGCTGGTTTGCGCCGCACCTGGCCTACACGCTCTCGAAGTACGGCATGTCGATGTGCGTGCTGGGCATGGCCGAGGAATTCCGGGAGGCGGGCGTGGCCGTCAATGCGCTCTGGCCGCGCACGACGATCGCGACGGCGGCCGTGCGCAACCTGCTGGGCGGTGAGGAGATGGTGCGGCGCTCCCGCAAGCCCGAGATCGTGGCCGATGCGGCGCACGTGATCCTGACGCAGCCCAGTCGCCGGTGCACCGGAAATTTCTTTATCGACGAAGACGTACTGCGTCAGGTGGGTGTCACGGACTTCACCCCCTACGCGGTCGATCCGTCCGTGGGCGAATTGATGCCCGATCTTTTTGTCTGAACGGTCGCCGATCCCTTCCGAATGGGTTTGCACAAGCGTGAACATGCGTTTATTTTATAGTGAAGCTTTGCTAAAGGAATCGCTTTCAATCAGTGAAAAAATCCGCCATGCATATTTACCGCAGCCCGTTTCCCGATGTGGAGATTCCGGAAATCCCGCTTCCGGAGATGGTCTTTCAGCGGGTAGATGAGCACCCGGATAAGCCGGCGCTCATCGAGGGAATGACCGGGCACACGCTCACCTACGCGCAGCTCCGGGAGCAGGCGCGGGCTTTTGCCGCCGGACTGGCCGCCCGGGGCTTTCGCAAGGGCGACGTGCTGGCCCTCTACAGCCCCAATCTGCCGGAGTATGCCGTGGTCTTCTACGGGGTGGCGATGGCCGGTGGTATCACGACGACGGTCAATCCGCTCTACACGGTCGATGAACTGGCGCACCAGTTGGAAGACGCCGGGGCGCGATTTCTGGTGACGTTCCCGCTGTTTCTGGAAAATGCCCGGGCGGCAGCCGAACGCACCGGTGTGGAGGAGGTGATCGTCATCGGGGAGGCCGACGGGGCCACGCCGCTGGCCGAGCTGCTGCAGCACGGGACCGAACCGCCGGCCGTGGACATCAACCCGCGCGAAGATCTGGTGGTGCTGCCGTATTCGAGCGGCACCACGGGGCGTCCCAAAGGCGTCATGCTCACGCACTACAACATCGTGGCGAATATTGCCCAGACGATGGCCGTCGAGCAGTTCGAGGACGACGAGGTGCTCATCGGCATTCTGCCGTTTTACCACATCTACGGCATGACGGTCATCATGAGCATGGCGCTGCATGCCGGGGCCACGGTGGTGACCATGCCGCGCTTCGATCTGGAGCAGTTTCTGGAGTTGCTCCAGCGCTATCGAATCACCACAGCCTTTCTGGTGCCGCCGATCATCCTGGCGCTGGCCAAGCACCCGCTGGTGGATCAGTACGATCTCTCCAGTCTCCGCTATGTCAACTCCGGCGCGGCACCATTGCCCGAGCCGGTGGCCCGTCAGTGTGCCGAGCGCCTGAACGTGACGGTGCGCCAGGGCTACGGCATGACCGAGACAAGTCCGGTGACGCACTTCACGCCGCGCGGCTTTCCGATCAAGCTCTCGTCGGTGGGCGTGGCCGTACCGAACACGGAATTCCGGATCGTCGATGTGGCCACGCACGAAGACGTGCCGGAGGGCGAGACGGGCGAGCTGTGGATCCGCGGGCCTCAGGTCATGAAGGGCTACTGGAAGAACCCGCAGGCCACGCGCGACACGCTTGACGAGGAAGGCTGGCTGCATACGGGCGACGTGGCCCGTGTGGATCAGGACGGCTATCTGTACATCGTCGATCGCGTCAAAGAGCTGATCAAGTACAAGGGGTATCAGGTGGCTCCCGCCGAGCTGGAGGAGATTCTGCAGGGGCATCCGGCCGTGGCCGACGTGGCCGTCGTGCCGAGTCCTGACGAAGAGGCGGGCGAGGTGCCCAAGGCCTATGTGGTGCTCAAGCCCGGCATGCAGGCCACGGCGGAAGAACTGATGGCCTACGTGGCCGAGCGGGTGGCACCGTACAAGAAGATCCGGCGCGTGGAGTTCGTCGATCAGATTCCCAAGACACTTTCGGGTAAGATTCTGCGGCGGGAACTGGTCAAGCGCGAACGGGAGATCGCCGGATTGTCGTGAAAAATTTTTCCTGAAAAACCAGATCAGGACGATTCATAAACGCCGGAAGTGAACACCGTTAACCAACCTGTGAAAACGACCATGCCCCACATGCTCACGCGTCTCTGGTTGCTGGCCGCGCTGGTGCTCCTTCCCGGTCTGGCGGCCGCGCAATCGATGGCCACGCTGCAGGGCCGGGTGACCGACGCCGAAAGCGGTGATCCGTTGCCCGGCGCCAACGTGGTGCTTTATCGGCCCGGGGAGACGGCGGCTTTTCGGGGAGCTGCAACCGATCTGGAAGGCCGCTATCGGCTGGAAAACCTGCCGGCCGGTACCTACGAGGTGGTAGCCCGCTTCGTCGGCTACGCCGATGCCCGGCGTACGGTCACGCTGACGGCCGGTGCCACGGTAACGGTCGATCTGGCGCTGGCGCCGGTCGAACTCGGCCTGAACCCCGTGGTGGTGACGGCCTCGCGCCGTCAGGAAAAAGTGCTGGAGTCGCCCGCGTCGATCTCGGTGCTCGACGCGCGCGATCTGGAGCAGACGGCCACGCATGCGACGGCCGCCGCGCTGCGCTACACGCCGGGCGTGGACATTTCACAGTCCAGCCTGAATCGTTTCCAGGTATCGCTGCGTGGCTTCAACTCGGTATTCGTGGCCAAAACCTATGCGCTGGTCGATTACCGACAGGCCACCACGCCAAGCCTGGCCATCAATGAGTTTTCGTCGATGCCCATCGCGCCGATCGACCTGGCCCGGATCGAAGTCGTGCGGGGTCCCAACTCGGCACTCTACGGGGCCGGCGTGGAGCAGGGTGTGATTCACTTCATCACGAAAGATCCGCTGACCTATCCGGGCACGTCGGTGATGCTCGGCGGCGGCGAGCGCTCGATCATCCAGGGCGCGCTGCGCCATGCGGGCGTTATCAACGACCGACTGGGCTACAAGATCGTGGGCTACTACAGCCAGGGTGAGGACTGGAAACTGGACCCGAATGATCCACACGATCGTGAATTGCTCGAGGCCATTCACCCGCGCTGGGGGGGGCGCGATTACGATACCTGGCAGGGATACGTCTATGGCACGCTGCAGTACCGGCTGGGGCCGCAGACCACGCTGACGGCAAGCGGCGGCTATTCCTCGATCAAACAGATGGTTCTGGCCAATACCGGCGAGAACGCCACGGACAACTTTGCCAACTACTTCGGCCAGCTCCGGCTGCAGGCCGGCGGGTTCTTCGGACAGGTATTCTACACGCAGAATGACGACGGCAACACGCACTTTGTGCGGACGCCCGTCGAGGTCTATGAAAAGTCGTTTCTGATGGCCGCCCAGGCGCAGTACAGCTTCAGCGTGCTGGACGACCGCCAGAGCTTCATCGTAGGAGCCGATTACCGGCGAACGGTGCCCCGCACGGGCGGTACGATCCACGGTCGCTTCGAGGGACGCGACGAGACGAACGAGATCGGCGGCTACGTTCAGTCCGAGACGCGTCTGACCGAGCAGCTCGACGTGGTGCTGGCCGGGCGGCTGGACTACGACGATGTGATTCAGAAAACGCAGTTTTCGCCGCGCGTGGCACTTGTCTTCAAGCCTTCACCCACGCACAGCTTCCGCACCACCTACAACCGGGCCTTCACGACGCCGCCCGGGGTGAACCTCTTCCTGGATCTGTTCATCGAAGACCGCGGGCCGTTCGGCGTGCGCGGGGTAGGGGCCGTCGATGGCTGGACCTTCCCGAGCCAGGTGCAGACTTCCAGCTTCATTCCCGGCATTCGCGCCTGGCCCGGCGTGGGCATTCCGCTGGCCGTGGCTTACCAGGCGGTGACGGCCGGACTGGCCGCGCAGGGCGTGTTGCCCGGTCCGCTGGTGGCCTATCTCCAGAGCAAGGCCAAGGCCAGCCAGATTAAGGGCTTTTCGTCTGGATTGATGGTGAACACGTCAGGCGAGGTGCTTACGAGCCTGGAGAACGTCCCGGCCGCCCGCCAGACGATCACGAACTCCTACGAACTGGGCTACAAGGGGTTGTTCGCCAACCAGTTGCTGGTAACGATCGACCTGTACTACACGCGCAAGAAAAACTTCATCAGCGAGTTGCAGCCCTTTACGCCGCTGGTGGTGGCACCCGGCGTGGCAGGCGATCTGGCAACAGCCGTGGCAAATGCTTTTACGGATGAAGAGTTGCAACCTTACGGTCTGAATCGGCAGGCGCTGGCGAACATTTACCGTCAGGCGGCGGCAAGTCTGGCGGCTAACCCGATCGGTCTGATCGAACCGACGGAAAACTTCGATCCGAATCGCAAGCCCGAGTTGCTGCTCTCCTACGTGAACTTCGGGGATGTGGACTACTACGGAGCCGATGTGGCCGTGCAGTGGACGCCCAATGCGCGCTGGGCGCTGTTCGGGAATTTCTCGTGGGTGAGCGACAACTTCTTCGACGACGAGGAGCTGGGCGAGCCGGGCACCGGCCGGGAGATCTCGATGAATGCGCCGCGTTACAAGATGGCCGGCGGGGTCGAATACACGGATCCGTCCGGGCTGTCGGTCAACCTGGCCGGGCGCTATGTGGACAAGTTCGAGGTGCGTTCGGGAATTTTCAGGGGCACCGTCGATAGCTACTTCCTGCTCGATCTGGGGCTGGGCTACGATCTGCGTCGGCTCACGCCCGGCCTGCGCATCGACGTGCTGGCCCAGAACGTGCTGAACAACGAGCACCGCGAGTACATCGGCGCCCCCAAGATGGGGCGGCTGATCACCACCCGCCTGACCTACACGGTGGGCGGCCGCTGAACCACAACACCATCCGGCCGGGTTCGGGATTGCCCGAACCCGGCCGGCAACGGGGACAAACGGGAAGAGCAGCGATGGAACGAAGTCGGCGCGAAGCGGAACTCTACCGGGCGGCGGCCCGGGTATTCCGACGTAAGGGGCTGCAGCAGACGCGGTTGCAGGATGTGGCCGACGAGCTGGGCGTGCCCCGGGGCGCGCTGTACTACTACGTGGCCAGCAGAGACGACCTGGTGCGGGCGGTCGTCGAGACGCCGCTCCGACGTCTGCTGGAACAGGCCCGCGAGATTGCCGCGGGCAACGATTCGCCCGCGGCAAAGCTGACCCGCCTTATCGCGCAGCACCTGCAAAGCCTGGCCGCCGAGCAGGAGAGCTGGCTGCTGTTGCAGTGCGAAGGCCGGGAAGCGCTGCAGGAGGTGCTTGCGATCGACCTGCAGGAGCTGCTCCGGCAGTACGAAACCTGCTGGAACGAGGTGATTGTCGAGGGCATCGAGCAGGGCGTTTTTGTGGCGACTACCGAGCCGGACACGGCGGCGCGGGCGTGTCTCGGACTGGTGCAGGGCGTCTACTGCTGGCAGCGCCTGACCGGCGAGGAAGCCCCGGAGGCTGTGGCCGCCTGGCTGACGCCGCTGGTCCTGCAGAGCCTGCAGGGGGCCGGCCGCAGCGTGTCGGCCTCGCTCAACACGTGAGGGCTATGACCGGACCGCTGCGTTCGCTTCGTGTGCTGGACTTCACCACGCTACTGCCCGGGCCGTACGCGACGCTGCTGCTGGCCGACCTGGGCGCCGACGTGGTGCGCATCGAGTCGCCCGACCGGCCCGACCTGATGCGCCTGGCGCCCCCTTACGACGACTCCGGCACGTCGGCCGGCTACGCCTGGGTCCATCGTTCCAAGCGCTCGGTGACGCTCGACCTGAAGCACCCGCAGGCGGCCAACGTAGTGCGCCGGCTTGTCCGGCACTACGACATCGTGGTGGAAGGCTTCCGGCCGGGCGTCATGCAGCGGCTGGGGCTGGACTACGAAACGCTGGCGGCCGAAAATCCGGCACTGATTTACTGCGCCGTCACCGGCTACGGGCAGACGGGACCCTACCGCGAACGGGCCGGGCACGACCTGAACTATCAGGCGCTCTCCGGTCTGCTGAGCCACAGCGGCCGCCGCGAAGTGGGGCCGGCACCTTCCGGCGTGCCGCTGGCCGACGTGGCCGGGGGGCTTTTTGCCGCGCTGGCCATCCTGGCGGCCGTCGTGCACCGACAGCGCACCGGAGAGGGCCAGTACCTGGACCTGGCGCTGCTCGACACGACGATTGCTTTCAACGGACTGGCCGTCAGCGGCCTGCTGGGCGCCGGACATCGTCCCGGCTACGAGACCGAGCCGCTCAACGGCGGCAGCTTCTACGACTGCTACCGCACACGCGACGGCCGCTATCTGGCCGTGGCCGGTCTGGAGCCGAAATTCTGGGAAGGCTTCTGTGAGGCGATCGGCCGGCCGGACCTGGCACCCTACGGCTACAACGTGTGGGATGCGGCCGTCCAGCAGCGGCTCAAGAAAGAAATCCAGCAGGTGATCGCTTCGCGGACGCTGGCCGAATGGCAGGCGGTCTTTGCCGAACGCGACGTTTGCGTCGAGCCCGTGCTGACGCTCGACGAGATGGCACAGCACCCGCAGGTGCAGGCGCGTGGACTGATCGTCGAAGTGCCGCGGCCGGATGCGCCGCCGCAGCGACAGGTGGGCTTTCCCGTGCAGTTTTCGCGTACGCCGCCGGCCTACCGGCATACCGGCCCGCCGCTGGGCGCGCATACCCGCAAGGTGCTGCAGGAAGCAGGGTTTACCCCGGAAGAAATCGAGGCACTGGCCGCCGAAGGGGCGTTCGGCACCGATTTTTCCAGCCCTGATTGAAAAAAAATCTTTCACCAAACCCGAAAACAGCCATGCCGAAGTACACCAGCATTCCTGAAGTGCTCGAATCCTACAAGGAGCGGTTTCTCCCCGACCAGGCCGCAGGTGTCGAGGGTGTTGTGCAGCTCAACCTGACCGGCGAGGGCGGGGGCGAGTACTACATGGTGATCAAGGACGGCACGCTGGAAATCAAAGAAGGCAAACACGAAAATCCGACGGTCACCGTCACCACCTCCGCCGAGAACTGGCTCAAGATCAACAACGGCGAGGCCAACCCCATGTCGCTCATGATGATGGGCAAGCTCAAGGTGAGCGGCTCGCTCCCGATGGCCATGAAATTCCAGTCCCTTTTCCGGATGGGATAAGCTCCGGAAAGCAGCGCATGCCCCGAAGTTCGGGGCGAATGAGCAGGCCCGGTCTGCAGGGGCGCACCCTGTGTGCGCCCCGCCTTTTCCGGGAAACGCTTAACCGCTCGCCTTCCGCGGACAGGTGGAAAAGCCGAGCGCCGCGTACAGCGGACAGCTTCCGGCCAGGCCGGTTACCAGCAGAATAAGCGCCACAATGCCCAGAATGACGGCCAGCGCACCGCTGAGCTGTCCGGTGATCAGCAGCACCCCGATCACCAGCGCGATCACGACGCGGAGGACCCGGTCGATGGTGCCGACGTTGCGTTTCATGGCAGGTGGTGTCTGTTCTGTAATGACAACCTGTAACAAGGTACAGGAAGTGCCTGAAATGGTGCGTAATAAACTGGTAACGGATGGCAAAAATCGATCGGTCGGGCGTAATACGTTGCGTTAAAGCCAGAGGTTATTGAAAGGGAACGATGAGGCGCACGCGTGCAGGATCGGCGGATACCGTAGCCATTTCCAGGATTCGACTCCAGGCGACGGATGCGTTGAAGCAGCGGCTGGCGCAGGGGCCGGTAATCGTGCAGCGACAGGGAAAGGCCGTGGCCGTCCTGCTCGATCCGGCCAGGTGGCAGGAACTGGCCGACCGACTGGAGTCGGACGCCGCGCCCCGGACGAACAACCGGGCCCGAAAACGCTGAGCCGGCCGATTACACGTGCCGCTCGGCGTGATAGGAGGAGCGGACCAGGGGGCCGCTTTCGACGTGGCCGATCCCCTTGGCTTCGCCCATTTCTTTGTACCAGCGGAACACGTCCGGGTGCACGAACTCCTCGACGGGCAGGTGCATGCGCGTGGGTTGCAGGTACTGGCCGATCGTCATGATGTCGAGTCGAATCCGCGCGAAGTCGTCCATCACGGCCAGCACTTCTTCCTTTGTCTCGCCCAGCCCCACCATGATCCCGCTCTTGGTGCGGAGGCCGGCCTGCTTGGCCCGCCATAGCAGTTCCAGCGAGCGTTCGTAGCGGGCCTGAGGCCGCACGCGGCGATAGAGGCGCGGCACCGTCTCGACGTTGTGATTGAGGATGTCCGGGCGCTCGTCAAGCACCAGCTGCAGGGCGTCCCAGTTGCCCTGAAAGTCCGGAATCAGCACTTCGACGGTCACGCCCGGGTTGAGCGCCCGGATCTGGCGGATCGTTTCGGCGAACAGCGAGGCGCCGCCGTCTTCCAGATCGTCGCGGTCCACCGAGGTAACCACGGCGTGTCGGATGCCCATCAGACGCACCGCTTCGGCCACGCGACGCGGCTCATCCCAGTCCAGTGGATCCGGGCGGCCGGTCTTGACCGCGCAGAAGCCGCACGAGCGCGTGCAGACGTTCCCGAGGATCATGAACGTGGCGGTGCCGGCCGTCCAGCATTCGCCCATGTTCGGGCAGCGGGCGCTCTGGCAGACCGTGTGCAGCCGGTGCGTTTCGACAATGTCCAGCACGCGCCGGTAGGTGGGGCCGTAAGGCAGCTTGGCCCGGAGCCAGGCGGGACGCCGCCCCCGCTCGTTCGTCACCGGCGGCGGATCCACCACGGGCAGTTCGAAGAAACCGCCGTCCCCCTCAGGAAAGAGGGGCTCCTTGGGCACGCGCTTCAGTTCGATCTCGCCCGGAAGGTAGCGACGACGCGGCGACTCGGTGTGCTGCTGGGCCATGGTCTGTATTTCCGGAAAAGTGCAACCCATCCAAATCGGGGAAAGGCTACCCGACAGCCATCGAAATGATCCCGTGAGCGCGTGGCCCGGGCCCGATGCCGCTTTCGTTGATCTTTCAAGTTTTCCCGGCTTTACGCGCCCGTCTGGATGTTTCGGTTTTCGTATTTTGCAAAAAACAACGTCGTGGAAAACGGAAGGGAGTGCCTTATGGAGCATGTGACCATGCAGCAGATTACTCCGGAAATGGTGCGGCCCATCCTGGCCCGCCACCTGCTGACCGACGGGTTGCCGATCGTGCTCGACATGGAGCGGAGTCAGGGGGTGCATCTGTACGATCAGCTTACCGGCCGTGAGTTGATCGACTTTTTCGGCTTCTTCGCCTCGAGCGCGGTCGGGATGAACCATCCCAAAATGCTCGGCGACGAGGACTTCAAGAAGCGCCTGATGGAGGCCGCCCTGAACAAGGTGACGAACTCGGACATCTACACAGTGCACATGGCCCGATTCGTCCAGACCTTCGAGCGGGTGGGCATTCCGGATTACCTGCCTTATGCCTTTTTCATCGACGGCGGCGCGCTGGCCGTGGAGAATGCGCTCAAGGCGGCCTTCGACTGGAAAGTCCGCAAAAACTTCCGGAAGGGCTACCGCCGCGAAGTGGGCCACCGGGTGCTGCACTTCGACCAGGCGTTCCACGGGCGCACCGGCTATACGCTTTCGCTGACGAACACCTTCGATCCGCGCAAGACCCAGTATTTCCCGAAGTTCGACTGGCCGCGCGCCATCAATCCGAAGCTCACGTTCCCGCTCACCGAGGAAAACCTGGAGCGCACGATCAAGCTGGAGCAACTGGCCATCCGTCAGGCCAAGCAGTACTTTTACGAATACAAGGACGACATCGCCTGCATCATCATCGAGCCCATTCAGGCCGAAGGCGGCGACAACCACTTCCGGCCCGAGTTTCTGAAGGCGCTCCGGGAGCTGGCCGACGAAAACGACGCGCTGCTGATCTTCGACGAAGTGCAGACAGGCGTTGGCATCACAGGCGCCTTCTGGGCGCACCAGGCGCTCGGCGTGCAGCCCGACATCATTGCCTTTGGCAAAAAGACCCAGGTGTGCGGCATTCTGGCCGGGCGGCGGCTGGACGAAGTGGAAGACAACGTCTTCCATGTGTCGAGCCGGCTGAACTCCACCTGGGGCGGCAACCTGGCTGACATGGTCCGCTTCGATCGGATTCTGGAAATCATCGAAGAAGATCGGCTCGTGGAAAATGCCGCCCGCGTGGGCGCCTACCTGCTGCGTCGGCTGGAGGAGATGGCCGAGGCGCTGCCGTTCATGACCAACGTGCGCGGGCGTGGGCTCATGTGTGCCTTCGATCTGCCCACCCCGGCCTTCCGGGATGCCGTGCGCCAGCGGAGCCTGGAAGAGGGCGTTCTGGTGCTGGGCTGTGGCGAGCGCTCGATCCGCTTCCGTCCGCCGCTGATCATCACGGAAGCCGAGATCGACGAAGGGCTTCGTCGGTTGCGTCGGGCACTGGAGTACGTGGCCCGTCAGCAGCCGACTTCCTGAACGCATGCAATCCACACCACTGGAAAAGGCCGGTCCCGGACGGGGCCGGCCTTTTCCGGTGTTCCGCACCACCAGGAGTTCGTTACAATAGTCGTAGTAGGTCTTCTCGGGATAACTCGCAGTCGCGAAGGATTTTTGAGAGCAGACCTGGACCAATAATTTCCCCACGATGGACGGGGACGACCTTGCAGCGTCCGTCGGGGGTGTCGTAAAAAACGGTGACTCCCTTTGATGCGTACGACCTCGAACCCCGCCTTGCGCAGGGCCGCAATCAGTTCGTTACCCTTGAGGCGGGGCTGTCGCGTCATATCCGGATCTGCTGGACGCCGACAAATTCACCACCGGTCGGTTCCATTTCTTCCTCGACTTCCAGGCACAACTCGATGGCTTCTCGAATGCGCTTCATCAGGGTATCCAGCGATCTGGCCTGGGTGTGGCAGCCGCGCAGTTCGGGGACGCTGGCCACGTAATAGCCTGCGGCGTCGCGCTCGATGATTACGGTAAACGTGCGGCCCTGATGTTTCTGCTTGCGTTTTTTTTTTCGGAGCTCATTGGTAATATGTGATCGCTGATTTACTGGAACATGATAGCGCAACATCCCATGTGTCCGTGCTTTCAGCCCAGAATAAGCGGCGCCAACCGCCAACGCCAACGTCCTGAACGTCGGTGCCAGCAACCCGCAGGAGCAACCCTCCCCCTGGCCCCCTCCCTGGCAGGGCTTACCTTTACCCACAAATCAGGAGGGGTGAAAGGCAAGCCAGGCGGCGGCAATATCGCTGAGACGTTGCCAGCCACGCCAGAGCACCGTGACACCCGGAGGACCATCGTTTTTGCGAGCTAAAAAGCCGCCCAGCCGCGCAATCCATAAGACCACCTGACCCACCGTGGGCGGCCGGGCCGGCACCTGGTGGGTCTTGTGGTGGAAGGCATACAGGGCCTGCCACTCATGTGCGGCCAAAACCAGCGTGCAGGGCGCCTCCGGCGCATGACGCGCCAGCAGCGTCATCCAAAAAAGACGCCAGGCGATGATGCTCAAAAGGGCCAGATAGGGCAACAAACGCTCCACACTGGCCAACTGAGCTTTCTCCACACCGCATCCCGATTTGAGCACCTTGTGATAGACTTCAATCTGCCAGCGCAGGCCGTACCACCGGATCCGCTCCACGGCGTCGGCAAAACTATCTACGGGCACCGTGGTCAAAAGAAGCCAGCACAAAGGGGAGCTGACATCCCGGGGCGGAGCCTCCTCTTGCACCAGCACCGCATAGAGCGGCATGTCGCCCATCGTTTTGCGCAGGTGCTGGGGGGCTTTCAAGCTCACAGGCGCAAAGCGCACCGTGACCAGGGCCTGGCGTTTCGGCTTCCCTTTGCGGGCCGGGACAAGCACCTGCAGCTGACCGCACACCGCCTGCCGGCCCATCACCTCCCAGAGCCGCCCCACTTCAGGCTCACAGACCGAACGGTTCTGGGCGGCCCGCACCAGCAGCTCGGTCTCCAGGGTGCGGGCTTGGTCAAACAGCGCAAAAAGGTCCGACTCGCTGTCGCCGATGGTGATAAGCTGCGCCTCGGGGGGAACAACGGCCCGGCTCTGGCGCAGGGCCTTGAGCCACTTGGCGCTTTCTTTGGCTTCGAGCGGCAGCTTGCGTCGTGCTTCCGCGCTGCGCCGGGGGCGCTTAGGCGGACGCGCCCAGATCGCCTGGCTGGTCAATCCGAGCGGAAGACCCTGCTCGCTCATGAGCAGCGCGGTGTGCATGACCAGGCCCGAGAGCTTCTGCTGCGCGGTGCCGATGGGCCCCAGGCCTTTCGTCGCAGGGTGATGGGTATAGTTCAGGTACGTCGTATCCTGAAGGGCAAAGAGCAGTTGGTGCCCCCGGGCGCGTTCTCGCGTGCGGCGATAATGGGGCGCGCGGATCTTTTCGGCGGTCGTTTTGGCATTCGCAAAGAGCCGGTAGGCGGCCTTGGTGTCGGCCCAAGCGGCACAGGCCTGATTGATCGATCCCGAAGGCCTGGCCGCCAGTTGGGCGCCTGTTGTGAGCAGTCGCCGCTCCAGACGCTTATCGCCCAGCGCAACGTCGTGTAACTCATGCACAAGCCAGGCGGACAGCTCATCAAGCTCAGGGTTTTCCGTATCCATTTGGGGCTCCTCTTTGATTGCTTCGCTGGGGTAAAAGGTTATCTTAAGTATCCTCCTGCTAATCCCACGGCACTTGTGGGTAAAGATAAGCTTTCAGGGGGAGCTGTCGCGAAGCGACTGAGGGGGTCATGGGATGCCGCACACATGCACCATGATGCCCGGAAAATCATATAACTTCCAGGTTGAGCAGGCCGATGACCTGGTTCAAGCACGTCTTTTCTGGCTCAATGTACCATGGTTTGCAGGAGTTCCTGCTCTGGAGAAATGCCCGCCATGGTGCTGACCTGGGCGTGCTGATGCAACAGAAAACGGCGTCGCCCCGGAAGGCGACGCCGTCAGGATAAATCCGAATTGCCGTGCGCCGACAACCTCAGACGATGGCCGGTGCGGCGGCCGCTTCGTCTTCCTGGGCTTCGGTGACCAGGCGTGTCACGTCGGCAATGGCGTCGCCGGGCTTGAGCTGGATCAGCCGGACGCCCTGGGTGTGCCGGCCCATGCGGCTGATGTCGGCCACGTGGATGCGGATCATCAGGCCGTTCTGGGTGATGATCATCAGATCGTCGGTGTCCTGCACGGCCTTGATGGCGATGAGTCGGCCCGTGCGCGGCGTGATCTTCATGGTCCAGACGCCCTTGCCACCGCGCCGGTGGACGGGATACTCTTCCAGCGGGGTGCGCTTGCCGTAGCCGTTGGCGCTGATCGAAAGGATGCAGGGCGAGGCTTCAGGGGCGACGGCCACCATGCCCACGACCTGCTCGCCGGGCTCCAGCGCAATGCCCCGCACGCCGCGCGTGTTGCGGCCCATCGGCCGCACGTCCGCTTCGTCGAAGCGCACAACGCGCCCGCCCGAAGAGGCCAGCAGCACGTGCGCCCGGCCGTCGGTCAGCACCGCTTCGATCAGCTCGTCGCCTTCGGCAAAGGCGATGGCGATGATGCCGTCGGCCCGCGGACGGCTGAAGGCTTCCAGTTCCGTTTTCTTGACCAGGCCCTGGCGCGTGGCCATCAGCACGTAGTGCGTGCGCAGGAATTCCGGATTTTCGAAGTCTTCCTTGCGGATGTTCAGCACGGTGCGCACGCGATCGTCGGGCGCGATCTGGATCAGGTTGCGGATGGAGCGGCCGAGGCTGGTGCGGCTACCCTCCGGGATGTCGTAGACGCGCAGCCAGTAGCAACGGCCGTGGTCCGTGAAAAAGAGCAGATAGTCGTGGTTCTTGCAGGCGAACAGGTGCTCGATGTAGTCATCTTCCCGCATGCCGCTGGCCTTCATGCCCACGCCACCGCGGCCCTGCTGCCGGTAGATGTGCGCCGGCGTGCGTTTGATCAGGCCCTGGTGCGACAGCGTGACCACCACCTGCTCGTCTTCGATCAGGTCCTCGATGGCAAAGTCGCCGCCGCCCGCATAGTCGATCTCCGTACGCCGTGCGTCGGCGTACTTCTGCTTCAGCTCGAGCAGCTCTTCCCGGATGATCTGCCAGCGCAGCGGCTCGCTGGCCAGGATGCTGCGCAGGCGCTCGATTTCCTGCAGCAGCGCCCGGTATTCTTCTTCGAGTTTCTGGCGTTCGAGGCCAGTCAGGCGACTCAGCCGCAGGGCGAGGATCGCGTTGGCCTGCGCCTCGGTGAGCGTGAAATGCGAGGTCTGTTCGACGGGCAACCCCAGCCGCTCGCGCTGCTCCGGCGTGAGCCGTTCAGGCAGTACGCCTTCCATGAGGCGCTGGCGCGCTTCGTCCGGGTCGGCCGAATAGCGGATGATGTTGATGACGAGGTCGAGGTGATCGAGCGCGATCTTGAGCCCTTCCAGGATGTGGGCGCGCTCCTCGGCCTTGCGCAGCTCGAAGCGGGTGCGCCGCGTTACGACCTCGTGCCGGTGATCCAGGTAATGGCGCATCAGTTCTTTGAGCGTGAGCGTGCGCGGGCGGCCGTTCACCAGCGCCACCATGTTCACGCCGAAGGTCTGCTGGCAGGGCGTGTACTTGTAGAGCTGGTTCTGAATCACCAGCGGCACGGCATCTTTGCGCAGCTCCAGCACGACGCGCAGGCCTTCGC
Source organism: Rhodothermus marinus (assembly GCF_009936275.1). NCBI lineage: Bacteria > Pseudomonadati > Rhodothermota > Rhodothermia > Rhodothermales > Rhodothermaceae > Rhodothermus > Rhodothermus marinus. Next base: position 2,728,292 of record NZ_AP019797.1, on the reverse strand, counting down.
GGTCGCTTTCGTCCCGGATGTCCGTGATGCCGTCGATGCGGCGCTCCCGCACCAGATGCGCGATCTTCTCAATCAGGCTGCTTTTGTTGACCTGATAGGGGATTTCCGTGATGACGAGCGCCATGCGGCCGGGCCGGATCTCCTCTTCGTGGATGCGTGCGCGGATCAGGATGCGGCCGCGGCCGGTGGCGTAGGCTTCCCTGACGCCGCTGTAGCCGTAGATGATGCCGCCCGTGGGGAAGTCCGGTGCCGGAAGATGCTTCAGCAGCTCGTCCAGCGAGATGTCCGGGTTGTCGATCATGGCCACGAGCGCATCGACGGCCTCGCCCAGGTTGTGCGGTGGGATCTTGGTCGCCATGCCCACGGCGATGCCGTCGGCGCCGTTGACGATCAGGTTGGGCAGGGCGGCCGGCAGCACGACGGGCTCTTTCAGCGAGCCGTCGAAGTTATCCTGAAAATCGACGGTGTCCTTGTCGATGTCCCGCAGCATTTCCTCGGCCAGGCGCGTCAGCCGTGCTTCCGTGTAGCGCATGGCGGCGGGACTGTCGCCGTCGATCGAGCCGAAGTTGCCCTGGCCATCGACCAGCGGATAGCGCATGGCGAAGTCCTGCGCCATGCGCACCATCGTGTCGTAGACGGCCGCGTCGCCGTGCGGGTGGTACTTACCGAGCACCTCGCCGACGATACGGGCGCTTTTCTTGTAAGGGGCGCTGGAGGTCAGGCCGAGTTCGTACATGCCGTAGAGCACGCGGCGATGAACCGGCTTGAGCCCGTCGCGTACGTCCGGCAACGCCCGGCCCACAATCACCGACATGGAATAGTCGATGTAGGAGGATTTCATTTCCTCCTCAATATTGACAGGAATAATGCGAGGTTTTTCTGCTTCCATTTCTGCTGAATATGATTGATGCCGAACCGATTGAGAACGATGCGATCGCAGCGGACATTTTCCGCCGGGGAACATCCCAAAATAGGAAAAAAGACCCGGTGAAGCGAACGCGCAAGATGAAAAAAGTTCTCATTTTTTGAGACGGGAAAGTTCTGGCAAATTTGCATTTGCGTGAAATGGAGACAGGCTTCACAGAGACGCGGGTGCCGCCGGACATTCTGGGGCACCGAGGAGCCAGGGGATTGCGCCCGGAGAACACCTGGCCGGCTTTTGCCCGGGCCATTGAGCTGGGGGTGGATGCGCTGGAGATGGATGTGGTGATTGCGGGCGACGGCACGGTGGTCGTATCGCACGAGCCCTGGTTTTCCGCCACGCTGTGCCGGGAGCCGTCCGGCCGTCCCGTGCGACCGTTCCGGCGCTACAACCTGTACCGGATGACCTACGCGGAGATCGCCCGCTTTGACTGCGGCAGCCGTCGGCATCCGCGTTTTCCGCAGCAGGAGCCGGTGCCCGCTCCCAAACCCCGGCTGGAAGATGTGCTGCGGCGGGCCGAGGTGTACGCGGCCGAACTGGGCCGCCCACCGGTGCGCTACAGCATCGAGATCAAGTCGCGGCCGGAGTGGGAGGGGAAGTATCAGCCCGATCCGGAGACGTTCGTGCGGCGGGTGCAGGCCGTCGTGGCAGCCTGCGGCGTGACGGCGCGAACCACCCTGATGTCGTTCGACGTGCGCGTGCTGCAGGTGGCGCGGCGACTGTTTCCGGAGCTGGCGCTGTCGCTGCTGGTGGAGCACCACGATCGCCGGCCGCTGGCAGACCAGCTGGCGCGGCTGGGGTTCGTGCCGGAGGTGTACGGCCCCGACTATCGCCTGATCACGGCAAAGCTGGTGGCCGAGGTCCACGCCCGCGGCATGCGCCTGATTCCCTGGACCGTCAACCGCGTGCGCGACATGCAGCGCCTTTTGCGTCTGGGCGTGGACGGCCTGATCACGGACTATCCGGACCGCGCCCTCGCTTTGCTGCGCGAAGCATAACGTCGGCTGCGTCCTGATGGAAAGAAGCCGGGATCGGATGGCGTTCCCCTGCACGGGCCGAACCCGATCCGGTGCTGGGAGGCGTTCGGGCTTTCAGTCGGGGACGGGGCGCAGGGGATGCCGCGCGCCATGATGCCCGGGAACTCGCATCACTCCGCCTGGGCCAGCGAAAAGCCGCGCTGCCCGTCGAACGTGTACAGGTGCTCGGTCTTGATGAACTCCAGGCCGGCTTCGTGAATGCGGCGCAGCAGCTCCAGAATCTGTGCAGGCGTGACCGTGCCGCCTTCTTCGGCCGCCACGAAGCGGCAGCGCCAGTGATCCGTGCAGAACGTCTCGGGCAGGCCGCCGGGATAGACCTTCACGCCCCGGTTGGTGATCACGCGCAGGCGGAAGGCGTCGCCGGCCAGGGCTTCGAGCTTTCGCCCCAGCACGTTCGGATCACGTCCGGCCTCGTCCCAGTCGATGAACACATCCACGCCCACGAGCTGCTTGGGCTGACGTGGCGTAGGCCGAATCTCCACGGCAACGCCCGGCTTGCGGAAGTGCACCGGCTTCAGATGCTGCGGCTCCTGACCCAGCCGGGCGATGACAGCCTCGGCGAAGGCCTGGGTGCCGACTTTCTTTTTGCTTTTGCCCGGACGGTAGATGTCGGCCGTGTGGATGCCGTCCTCGATCGTGCGCAGCCAGGCGTTTTCGATCCGGGCGGCGATGTCGGCCAGCCCCAGATGCACGAGCATCATGACGGCGGCGTTGAGCAGGCCGGACGGGTTGGCGATGTCCTTGCCGGCAATGTCGGGCGCCGAGCCGTGGATGGCCTCAAACATGGCCGCGTGCGTACCCACGTTGGCCGAACCGCCCAGTCCCACTGATCCGGCTACCTGCGCGGCGATGTCCGACAGAATGTCGCCGTACAGGTTCAGCGTGACGATCACGTCGAGCGTTTCCGGTCGGGCGGCCACAAGCGCCGCGCCGATGTCGATGATGCGGTGCTCGGATTCAATGTCCGGATACTCGGCGGCAATCTCATCGAAGATTTTGTGGAACAGGCCGTCGGTCAGCTTCAGGATGTTGTCCTTCGACATGCAGGTGACCTTCCGACGGCCGTAGGCGCGAGCATATTCGAAGGCGTAGCGGATGATCCCCTCGCTGCCCGGGCGCGTGACCAGCTTGAGCGCCTGCACCACCTCGGTGGTCTGTCGGTGCTCGATGGCCGCGTACAGGTCCTCTTCGTTTTCGCGGACGATCACCAGGTCGATGTCGGGGTAGGGCGTCTCGACGTAAGGGTGCAGCGACTTGGTGGGACGGATGTTGGCAAAAAGCCCCAGCGCCTTGCGGATCGTCACGTTCAGGCTCTTGTAGCCGCCACCCTGCGGCGTGGTGATCGGCGCCTTCAGGAAGACCCGGTTGCGGCGCAACACCTCCCAGGCTTCGTCCGGGATGCCGGACGTAATGCCCTGGCGATAGACCTTTTCACCGATTTCAATGACGTCGTATTCCAGCGGAGCGCCGGCCGCTTCGAGCACGGCCAGCGTGGCCCGCATGATTTCCGGACCGATCCCGTCTCCGTAGGCAATCGTGACCCGGTATTTTTCCTGTGGCTGGCTCATGAGTGCTTAACCAGTTGTTTTCCTGTTGTGAAAAGGCTCCCGGAAACTACAACGCACGCTGGACGGCCACGTTTGCCTCGCGTGAATTCTGAAGCGAACGGCTGTTAAAAACGAACGGAGTCGGGCGAAGGAGCGGGATTCTCCTGGCGTTCCAGTTCCTGCAGGCGTTGCTGGACTTCGGGGCGGGCAAGCAACCGCGCCAGATAGTACGTACCGCCGAAGGCCAGTGCCAGCGAGGCCAGCAGCACCAGCACCACCAGCAGGCGCGAGGCTCGGGGGCTCAGCTTGCGTCCCTGACGGCGGCGTGCCAGCTCGTCGGGCAGGCGGTCGAGCAGCGCCCGGAGTCCGTCTTCATAGACGACCTGCCGGGCTTCGTCCAGCGGCATCCAGCGCCGGGTGCGCTCGTGCCGCTCGGGCCAGTCGTCCAGTTCTTCTTCGACCGTCATCAGATAGACTTCCACCCAGCGCTGATCGCCGGGGCGGCCGTGCAGGTAGCGGCCCAGCAGCTCCGGGTCGATGCGTCCGCGGATGCCGGCCTCCTCATAGGCTTCCTGGCGGGCCGCTTCGATGGGCGTCTGGTGTCGTTTGACGTTGCCCTTGGGCAGGATCCAGCGGCCCACCGTGCGCGAGGTGATCAGCAGCACTTCGATCCGACCGTTCTGCTGGCGCACGGGCAGGACGCCCGCCTGCACTTTTTGCTTCTTGCCCATGGCTCAGGGGGTGCTCAGGTTCAGCCCGAAGCGAACGCTGCGGCCGGCGGCGGGTTCGAAATAGCGGCCGCCACCCGCGTTGACCACGACGGAGCCCACGTAGCGCCGGTCCAGCACGTTCTGCACGGAGACGAACGGCTGCACGTCGAATCCGGGCAACAGCGAGCGGGCCAGTCCCAGCGTGACGTCCAGCGTGACGTAGCCATCCACACGCACGGTGTTGGCATCGTCGGCATAGCAGGGACCCACGGCCGTGCCGGTCGTCTCCAGCCAGAGCGGTCCTCTCCGGTATTGCAGCGTGAGCGCGAGGTGCTGTTCGGGCAGGCCGGGCAGGCGCTTGTCCCGGAGCTCGGTTTCCTCGAACCGATAGCGGGCGCCCGTGTAGGCCAGCCGTGCCTGCAGCGCCGGCGTCAGCTGCGCCTGCAGCCAGAGTTCGATCCCGTACTGGCGGGTGCGGCCGGCGTTGCGGTAGAAGGTGCGGCCATCGCCTTCGAGCTGGAAGGGGATGATGCGGCCGCGTACCCACTGGTAGAACAGGGTCAGATCGGCCTGGACGGCACTTCCCCGGCGACGTCCGCCCAGCTCGATGCCGTAGAGATATTGCGGCTCCAGCTCGGGATTGAAGCCGCCCCGGCCGTCCGGACGGTTGACCAGTTCGGTCGTGGTGGGCGACTCGAAGGCCGTGCCCAGCGTGGCAAAAAGCTGCGTGCCGGGCATTATCTGGTAGGTCAGTCCCAGCGTGGGCGTCCAGACGCTGAACGTGCGGCGGCCGGACTGGTCGCCGTTGGTGAGCAGGTAGTCGGTCAGGGCGAAGTGCAGGTAGCTCAGGCGCAGGCCGGCGAGCGCCTGCAGGCGCGGCGTGAAGGCATAGCGCGCCAGACCGAAGAGCGCCAGTTCACCGACGCGCTCGCGCTGGTCAAGCAGGCGCGGCGTGCCGGGGCGACCGTTGTTGTTGGGGAAGTTCTGGCGGTCGTCGTCCTGCAGCGTGACGTCGAGTCCAAGGCCGGTGCGCCAGCGGCCGCGCTCCTGCGTCCAGGTCGTGCGCATTCCGGCGGCCTGGCGTTGCAGGCGGATGTAGGCAAAGGGCAGGGGGTTGTCCAGATGGCGCACCAGCGCGAAGGTGGTGAACGTCAGCCAGCCTGCAGGCAACCGGTGGACGAAGGTCGCGCCGAGCTGGCCCTGCCGGCTTTCTTTGCCGGCATGGGTGGCCACGTAGCGGGCACTGGCCTGGCGTGGATCGCGGGCCAGTTCGTCGGCCGTCAGGGCGCCCGGATGCCGGGCATCCAGCCAGGCACCGGCCAGCGTGACCCGCAGACGCGAGCGGGCGTCCAGCCGAACACCGGCCTGCAGGCCGAAACGGCTCAGGCGGGTCTGGCTATGGGCCCGGTAGCCTTCCTGCTCCAGGTGCGAGGCGTGGAAGGCCAGCGCGTGCGGACCGGCGCGCAGCACGGCCTCGCCGCCCAGACGACGCAGGCCGTAGCTGCCTCCCAGCAGACGAACGCGCAGACCGGGCCGGATCGGCTCGGGCCAGGTCGAGAGCACCAGTGCCCCGGCGCTGCCGTTGCCCCAGAACAGCGCGGCCGGGCCGCGCAGCAGCTCGGCACGGCGGATGAAAGCCGGATCGACCGGGTCGAGCACCGCCTGCCCGTCGGGCATGGTCAGCGGAATGCCGTCGAGCACGACCTGCACGCCACGCACGCCGAAGGCGGCCTGCCAGCCGGCACTGCGCACGAGCAGCCGCTCGCCCAGCGCATAGTTCTGGCGATCGTTGAGCCAGAGGCCGGGCAGGTCGTGCAACGTTTCGGTCAGCGTCAGGGCCGGACGGAATTGCACCTCGGGCGGCCGGCGCTCCAGCGTGAGCAGGGGAAGCGCCTCGCCCCAGGGGGCCGTAAACCCGCGCGTGGCTTCGACCAGCACGGGCGGCAACTGAAAGACGGTGAGGCTGTCCTGCTGCGTGCGGAAGCGCGGCAGCGGACGCTCCTGCGCCAGGGTAGTCTGGAGCCAGAGATTCAGGCCCAGCGCGAGCCAGAACAGAACACGTCGCATACTACCAGCCGATCCGGTGACGGGTGGGACGTTCGACCGTCCGAGTGGGGGTAGCGCTCCAGCCGACCGCGACCACGGGGCGCGTTGCGCCTGAAGCGGCCGGAGTGGTCACCTCAGGTGAAGCGGCAGGCGTGCGGGCCGGTGGAGGCGAGAAGTCGTCGGGCGCCTCCGAAGACGAACCGGCGGCCAGCAGAGGCCCGGCTTCGTAAAGGTGCAGTTCGGTGCCCGGGTAATAAAAGGCCAGAATATCCCGGTACGAATAACCCTGACGGGACATTTCGAGCGCGCCGTACTGACTGAGCCCCACGCCGTGCCCGAAGCCTTTGCCTTCGAAATGATAGGTATCGCCCTGGCGTCGGGCTGTGAAGTAGGTGCTGCGCAGCGTATGGCGACCGAAGTGCGCGTTGACCAGCAACCGGAACTCGTTGGCGCGGATCGTCAGCGGATCGCCCCGCTCGCGGAGCAGTTCGATCGTGGCCACGCGGCCGTCCGGGCTGTGCGTGCCGATGCGAAAACCGGTGATGCGGGTACCATATTTCTGCGAAAGGATTTCCAGCAGGCGCTGTCGGGGGACGGAAGCCTCCCAGTGTTGAAAGGGGGCGTTGCGGTCATACGGATCCGGCCGCCCGCGCAGGTAGGGGAGCGGTACCCCGTCCCACACGTCTTCGTTGTTGGCGGTGTGGCCGCCGCTGGCGGCAAAATAGACCGCTTCGATCAATTCCCCCTGATAGGTCAGCACCTCACCGCGCGTCTGCTCGACGGCCTCGCGGATAAGGGGCGTGACCCGATCGATCCCCTCGTACATCTGGTGGGCGGCGTGATCCAGCAGCGTGTCGCTCGTCTGCAGGCGACGCAGCGTGTAGGTACGGATGGCCACGGACAGCGCCTTGGTGCTTTCCAGGTCGTCGAAGTGGTGCTCGCGGGCCAGCACGCCCGCCACGTAGTCTTCGAGGGCGACGTGATTGAGGACCTGCAGGCCGGAAGGATCGGGGGCAATCTGGATCCAGCCGGGGTAGGTGAACGGGCCGGACGTCTGGCCAGGGCGTCGGGCGGTCAGGCGCAGGTGCCCGCCTTCCTCCGGGTAGATGCGGATCCAGCGGGCAAAGATCGTCCCCTCAGACGTGCGCAGGCGTAGCTCGTTGCCCCGGCGATCCACCAGCAGCATGGCGCCGGCGGGCAGACGCAGCAGGGGGCGCGCGAAATCTTCCGCATAGATCCGGGCCGCGGTGGTGGACTCGACGGCCAGTACGTCGGGCTGAAACCCGGTGAACAGTTGCACACGAAGCGTATCGACCGGTTGGGCGGCCGGCGTCCGCACCACGCCGATCAGAAGCAGCAGGATGGGGAGGCGTCGTAGCATGGCTCAGAGTACAAGCCGTTCTTTGAGCAGTTTGGACCGTTCGCGGCTGGCGATCACCTCGTGGTCTCCGGTCAGTTTCAGTTTGTAGCGGCCGCTGAACCAGGGAATCAGCTCCCGGATGTGCCGGAGCTGGACGATCGCCGAGCGATGCACCCGCATGAAATCGTGCGGATTCAGGCGGGCTTCCAGTTGATCCAGCGTGTAGCTGACCACGTGCTGGCGCAACCGCGGCGGCGCTCCGGACTCTTCCTCCAGCACATACAGCCGCGTAATGCCGTCATGAATTTCGGCGGAGACCAGTCGGGTGACGGGAATGAGCAGGATGCGATCCCGGTAGCTAACCGACAGTTGTTCGAGATACGACGTTGCGGGTCCGGGGGCGGGCGCTGCCTGTTGCTGTTGCGATTCGAGCCAGTCCAGGAGTCTGGACAGACGTTCTTCCTGCTCCCGGAGCTGGGCGGTGGTCTGCAGTTGCTCGACGCGGGCGACGGCTTCCAGCAGGCGCTCCTGGTTGATCGGCTTGAGCAGGTAGTCGATGGCGTGCGCCTCGAACGCTTTCAGCGCGTAGTCGTCGTAGGCCGTCGTAAAGACGACGAACGGCCGCCGATTCGGATCGATGCGTTCGAGTACTTCGAAGCCGTCCAGCTCCGGCATGCGTACGTCGAGCAGCAACAGATCGAACGTCTGCTGCTGTAGTTTTTCGAGGGCCTCGACGCCGTCGTTCGCCTCCTCGATGACCGCCACGCGGCCGGAAGTCCGCAGCGGCTCGAGCAGTTTGCGCAATCGGCGTCGGGCCGGTGGTTCGTCGTCCACGATCAGGATGCGAAGCATGGCATTTGGGGGAATTTAATTCACGGGCGAAGTCGGTTCGGGCTGAGGAACCGGCGGGAGCAGCAGGCGCACGCGGGTGCCCTGTCCCGGTGCGCTTTCGAAACGAAGCAGATCGCGGCGCCCGTAGAGTTGTTCCAGCCGGGCCATGACGTTGCGCAGGCCCAGTCCGAAAAAGGGCAGGGGGCCTTCTCCGGGCTGTCCGTTCTGCTCCCAGAGCCACGGGATGCCTGCGCCGGTGTCGGCCACCAGGATTTCAACCAGCCCATCTTCGAGGCGCCGGGCCCGGATCTGAACGGCACCGCCGGTGCGTAGTTTCTCCAGGCCATGTTTGACGGCGTTTTCGGCCAGCGTCTGCACCGAAAACGCCGGAACGGGGAACGTGCTCAGTTCAGCAGGCCATTCGATGGCGACCGAAAGCTTCTCCCCGAAGCGTGCCCGTTCGATTTCCAGATAGTGCCTCACGAGCTGCAGCTCTTCGTCCAGCGAGACGAACGACCGGCCGCCCGTGTTCAGCGTGTGGCGAAAGATTGCGGCCAGGTGCTCGACCACGGCTTCGGCCTTTTCCGGGTGCTCGTTGATCAGCGCGGCGATGGTGTTGAGCGCATTGAACAGAAAATGGGGGTTGATCTGGGCGCGCAGCGCCACCAGTTGCGCTTCGGCATTCTGACGGATCAGGGCCCGCTCGCGCTCGACCAGATAGAGGCGTTCGATGGCCAGCGCCAGCTGGCCGCCGAGCATACGCAGCAGGTCCAGGTCTTCCAGGTTGTAAAATTCGTGGCGATTGCGTCGAGGGCCCAGGGCAAGCAGGCCCAGCGGGCGATGCTTGGCAAGGATAGGGACGAGCAGGGCCACATGCCGGCTTTCGAGAAGGGCCTGCAGTTCCTGCGGCAGATGGGCTTCGCTCAGTTCGGGATTACGGGCCCAGATGCGTCCTTCTTCCCGAAAATGCGGCCAGATCGCTTCCACGATGCGTTCGGTCAGATACGGAGGCTCCGGGTGGTAGGCGGCCGAAAACCAGGGCAACGATTCGTCCGGACGGAAAAAGATGCGCACGGAGCGCACCCGAAACGCCTCGGCCACGACCTCGACGGTCCGTCGCGCCAGCGCCTCGAAGCTGAAAAGCTGGGTCATCTGCTCCTGGAAATGGCTGAGCAGCTGGCGCGTGCGCTGGCGCTCCGTCGAAAAGAAAGCGGGCAGTTCGCGGCGGAGCCAGCGGGCCAGCCGCTCGAACAGCACGAGCAGGAGCACGACATACAGGCCGCCCACCACCTGCCAGGGGGTGTTCATCCGGGCCAGCAGGGGTTCCATCAGCGACATGCCGCCGACGAAGGCCAGAAAGATGGCGCCCAGCACGGTCCCGTACACGAGCGTGCGCTCCAGCACCAGATCCACCTTGCCCAGCTTGAGCGTGGCCAGCGAGACCAGCCCGATCGGGGCAAGTGCAAGGAGCTGGGCACCGACGATGACCCAGCCCACCATGCTGTCGGTGACCAGCCCAAAAAGCGGCACGACGTCCAGCACCGAAAGCCCCAGCAGCACCGAGAAGGCCAGCGTCAGCCAGCTGCCCGAACGATTCCAGCTTTCGGAAGTGGTGCTTCGGCCGGTGCCAAGCAGCAGGATCAGGCCGGCGGCCAGCCCCACGTAGCAGCAGACGTAGAACAGAATCGGCGCAATCAGGGCTTCCAGTGTGAACGGCAATGCACCGGGGTGGAAGGTCGTCAGCACCACGGCAGCGGCCAGGACCAGCGGTGGCACGTGCCCGATGCGATGGTAGAAGGCCGGGCGATGCAGGCGCAGGTCATGGACAATCTGCCGGAGCAGCAGCGCCGGAAAGCCGATCCAGCCGACCAGACCGGTAAACGTCATCAGTTGAAACACCCGGTCCTGCAGGCCGCCGGGATAAGGCGGCCCCAGAAAGGTCACCTGCAGCAGTCGGCCCAGGTTGCTGAAGAACCAGAGCGCCGAAACGCAGATGAGCAGCAGCGAAAAGCGGGCGCGGCGGCCGTGGCGGGCCAGCGGAAACAGCAGCAGCAGCGCCAGCACGTGCACAAAGGCACCCAGCGCAAACCCCCAGAGCGAAAACTGCCAGAGCGTGGGCGAGAGGGGATAGAGAAACGTGGGGTAGCGCGTAAAGCGCACGCGCACTTCCAGGTAGTTGCCGTCCCGAAACAGCGCGTAGGTGTGCACGCTGCCGGGCGGCTGGCCGTCGATGGCCTGTTTGAGATCTTCCAGGTTGAAAAATTGCTGGAAGTCCAGCAGGTAGAATACGTCGCCTTCCTGGATGCCGGCGCGGGCGGCCGGGCCACCGGGGAAGACGTAGCCGGCCACGATGCGCCCCTCTTCCGACACCCAGTGCACCCAGTCGAAACCACCGGGTGGCGCTTCGGGCATCTGACCCGTCAGCCGGACCACCTCCCAGCTGTCATGAAGGATCCGGCCGACCGGCCACAGCGCCACCAGTGTCACCAGTGGCAGCAGGCTCAGGCCCAGACGACGGCGGAAAGACGACACGTCGGTTCGGCGGGTGGGTGCCAGGAAGATCGATGCTACAAGTTACAAAGATTCGAGCGCAGGGCAACCCGTTCCGTCTCCGGCATTTGAAGCGCCTGTCAAAGGTGCGCCGAATTTCGATCCTGCGCCGGGTCTGTGCGTTCGCGCAAAACCTGCCATCAGCCGGACGCAGCGTTATGGTTGCCCTGATCGACACGCACGTTCATCTGTATCTGGAAGCGTTCGACGAAGATCGCGACGAGGTGGTGGCCAGCGCCCGGGAGGCCGGCGTGGTGGCCATGGTCCTGCCGGCCATCGACGTACCGTCGGTGCACCGGGCGCTGGCGCTCTGCGACCGCTATCCGGGCGTGTACGCCATGGCGGCGCTGCACCCCTCGGAAACGCGCACGGCCACCGAAGCCGACTTCAAGGAGATCGTGCGTCTCTGTGACGACCCGCGGGTGGTGGCCGTGGGTGAAAGTGGTCTGGACTATTACTGGGATCGCTCTTTCGATGAACGTCAGCAGTTTTTCTTCCGGAAGCACATCCGCCTGGCCATCGAAAAAGATCTGCCGCTGATTCTGCACAACCGGGAAGCTTCGGAAGATCTGGTGCGCATCCTCAGGGAGGAGCGGGCGGCCAGTGCCCATCCAGAGCGATTGCGCGGCATTTTTCACTGCTTTACCGGGCCGGCCTGGGTGGCCGAGGCGGCCGCCGAGCTGGGTTTTCTGCTGGGCATCGGCGGGATTCTGACCTTCAAAAAAAGCGGGCTGGCCGAGCTGGTGCGCACGCTACCGCTGGAGCAGATGGTGCTCGAAACGGATGCCCCGTTTCTGGCACCGGTGCCGCATCGCGGCAGGCGCAACGAGCCGGCCTATGTGCGCCACGTGGCCGAGAAGCTGGCCGAAGTCAAGGGCGTGCCGCTGGAAGAAGTGACGCGGGTTACCACGGAAAATGCCCGGCGGCTTTTCCGGCTGCCGGCGGACTGAGGCGGCACACCAGAAAAAAAGCCCCGGTGGCCTGCACCACCGGGGCCTGCACACTCCATCTATGTCAAAGTAAGTGCGCAGCGGCCGGACCGCACGAACGCGCGCTTACTGCTTGTCCTTGTCGTCCTCGTCGATCACCTCATAGTCGGCCTCGCGGACGCCACCGGAGCCGGCCTGCGCCGAGGCACCGTCGGACGTCTGCGCACCGGCCGCCTGCTGGGCCCGGTAGAGGTCCTGGCTGGCCTCGTTCCAGGCCTGGTTGAGCTGGGCGATCGCCGAGTCGAGCTCGTCGAAGTTGCGCGCCTTGTGCACCTCCTTCAGGCGCTCGAGCGCCGACTCGATCTTCGCCCGCTTGTCGGCCGGCAGCTTGTCGCCGTACTCGCGCAGGTTCTTTTCGGTCATGTAAATGAGCGAGTCGGCCTGGTTGAGCTTTTCGACCTGTTCGCGCCGCTTCCGGTCCTCGGCCGCATGCCGGCGCGCCTCCTCGCGCATCCGCTCGATTTCCTCCGGCGTCAGACCGCTGGAGGCTTCGATGCGGATCGACTGCTCCTTGCCGGTGGCCTTGTCGCGCGCCGACACATGCAGGATGCCGTTGGCGTCGATGTCGAAGGTCACCTCGATCTGCGGCACACCACGCGGAGCGGGTGGGATGCCATCGAGGATGAACCGCCCGAGGCTCCGGTTGTCGGCCGCCATCTCGCGGTTGCCCTGCAGGACGTGGATCTCGACCGAGGTCTGGTTGTCCGACGCGGTCGTGAAGATCTCGCTCTTGCGCGTCGGAATCGTCGTGTTGGCCGGAATCAGCACGGTCATCACGCCGCCGAGCGTCTCGATACCCAGGTTCAGCGGCGTCACGTCCAGCAGGAGCACATCCTGCACTTCGCCCGAGAGGACGCCGGCCTGGATGGCCGCACCGATGGCCACCACCTCGTCGGGGTTGACCGACTTGTTGGCCTTCTTGCCGAAGAACTCCTCGACGGTCCGCTGCACCAGCGGAATCCGCGTCGAACCACCGACGAGGATGACCTCGTCAATGTCCTCCTTGCGAAGCTTGGCGTCTTTGAGGGCCTGCTCCATGGGCGGGATCGTACGCGCCACCAAGTCTTCGATCAGCTGCTCGAACTTGGCGCGCGTGATCTCCATGACCAGGTGCTTGGGCCCTTCGGCCGTCGCCGTGATGAACGGCAGGTTGATCGTGGTCTTCATGGCGCTGGACAGCTCGATCTTGGCCTTTTCGGCCGCTTCTTTGAGCCGCTGCAGCGCCATGGGATCTTTCCGCAGGTCGATGCCTTCCTGCTTCTGGAATTCGTCGGCGATGTAGTCAATGAGCCGCTGGTCGAAGTTGTCTCCGCCCAGGTGCGTGTCGCCGTTCGTGGCCTTCACCTCAAAGACGCCATCGCCCAGCTCCAGAATCGAGATATCGTAGGTCCCGCCACCGAGGTCGTAGACGGCGATCTTGAGCTCTTTGTCCTTTTTGTCCAGCCCGTAGGCCAGGGCCGCAGCGGTCGGCTCGTTGAGAATCCGACGCACCTTCAGGCCGGCGATCTCACCGGCTTCCTTCGTGGCCTTCCGCTGCGCGTCGTTGAAGTAAGCCGGCACCGTAATGACCGCCTCGGTCACCGGCTCGCCCAGGTATTCCTCGGCCGTCTGCTTCAGCTTCTGCAGAATCATGGCCGAGATCTCCTGCGGCGTGTAGAGGCGCTTTTCGCCGCCGACCTCGACCTCGACGCGGACCGTGTTGTTCTCGCCCCGAACGACCTTGTAGGGCACCATCGAGATTTCCTCGGTCACCTCGTCGTAGAAGCGCCCCATGAAGCGCTTGATCGAGAAAATCGTGTTCTTCGGGTTCGTAATGGCCTGTCGCTTGGCCGGGGCGCCGACGAGACGCTCACCATCCGGTGTAAAGGCCACCACCGATGGCGTCACCCGCGAGCCCTCCGGGTTGATGATCACCTTGGGCTCGCCGCCTTCCATGACGGCCACCACCGAGTTCGTCGTGCCCAGGTCGATGCCGATAATCTTGCCCATCGTTCACTACTATGGTTTTAAAGGTCCGACAAATTGCACCACTCAGATGCCGTGCCGGCCTTTGCTCAAGAACAGTGCCGGGCCAACGGGTGCGTCAGAATGTCATCCGGGCACGTGTCTTCGGTAAAGCTGCATGAACCTGAGGCCGGGGTGAACGTTCGTGCACGAACCGATTTTCGCGTCGGGTTTGTATCTTAAGGCGAGCAGAGATCGGGATTCGCTGTCATTATGCGCCATCTGCCAAATGCCCTGACCATTGCCCGTATTGCGCTGACGCCGGTCCTGCTGGTGCTGCTGCTCGGTGGGACCTTCACCGGTCAGCTGGTCGCGCTGGGGCTTTTTGTGGCTGCTGCCATTTCGGACTACCTGGACGGCAAGCTGGCCCGTAGTTTTCGGGCTCGCTCGCGGCTGGGCCAGTTCCTGGATCCTTTTGCCGACAAGGTGCTCGTGCTGGGCACGTTTGTTTGTCTGGCCATTCTGCTGCCCGAACAGGTGCCCTGGTGGGCCGTCGGGATTATCGCCGCCCGCGATCTGCTGGTAACCGGGTTGCGCACCTGGGCCGAAGCACGTGGCCGGAGCCTGCGCACGCTCCCGCTGGCGAAAACCAAGACCACCGTGCAGCTGGTCTTTCTGATCGGGATGCTGCTGTTGCTGGTGCTGCGCCGGCTTCCGGGCTCAGTAGGCCATTATGCGGAGCAGATCCTGGAGGGACCTCTGCCGTTATGGCTGCTTGTAGGCCTGGTGGCGCTGACGGTGCTGACCGGACTCTGGTACGTGCAGGGGATGTGGAAACAGACCATCGTGTATCGCCATGACACCTGAAGAGGCCCTTTCCCGACAGGTAGCGGCGGCGCTGCTGACGATCGGCGCCGTGTCGTTTTCGCCGGATCGGCCCTTCACCTGGGCTTCCGGCCTGAAAGCACCCATGTATTGCGACAACCGCCTGCTCATCAGCTATCCGCATCTTCGGCGCACCATTACCGAAGGGTTTCGCCAGATCATCGAGTTCTGGGAGCTGGAGCCCGACGTGATTGCCGGCACGGCCACGGCCGGCATCCCGCATGCCGCCTGGCTGGCCGACCGGCTGGAGCTGCCCATGGTGTACGTGCGCGCCCGGCCGAAAGCGCACGGACAGGGCCGTCAGATCGAGGGGCGTCTGGAGCCGGGGCAACAGGTGGTGTTGATCGAAGACCTGATCTCCACGGGCGGCTCGTCGATCGCGGCCGCCGAAGCGCTCATGGCGGCCGATGCCCATGTGCTTGCCGTGCTTGCCATCTTCACCTACGGCTTCCCCGAGGCCGAAATGCGCTTCGCTCAGGCCGAAATCCCCCTGCATACGCTGACGAACCTGTCCGTTTTGCTGGAAGTAGCCCGGGAGCACGGGCTGCTCGACGAACATGCGGTGACTGTCCTGGAGGACTGGCGGGCCGATCCGTACGGTTGGTCGGAAGCGCACGCTGAATAGATCGATGAAAGCCATCTTGCTGACCATCGGGGATGAGTTGCTTGCGGGCACCACGGTCAACACGAACGCGGCCTGGCTGGGTGCCGAATTGACAGCGCAAGGCGTTGCCGTGGTGCGTATCGAGGCGGTCGGCGACGATCCGGAGGCCATCTGCCGGGCCCTCCGTCTGGCACGTGCCGAGGCTGAGGTGGTGATCGTATGCGGGGGGCTGGGCCCCACGCACGACGACCGAACACGCGAGGCGTTGGCCGATTGCCTGGGGCGCCCCCTGCAGTTACGTCCGGAGCTGCTGGCACAGATCGAAGCCCACTTCAAGCGCCGGGGACGTGCCATGCCCGAGCGCAACCGGATGCAGGCGCTCGTGCCCGAGGGTTTCGAGCCGATTCCCAATCCGGTGGGTACGGCTCCGGGCCTGTGGTTGGAGGACGAAGCGGGCATCGTGGCGGTGCTGCCCGGCGTGCCGCACGAGCTGCAACGAATGATGCGCGAGGTGGTGCTGCCGCGTCTGATGCAGCGGCCCGGGCGCCCGGTGGTGCTGCACCGCACGCTGATCACGACCGGCATCGGCGAGTCGGACCTGCAGCAGCGCCTGGCCGGAGTGGAATCGCTGCTCGATGAACATACACGGCTGGCCTACCTGCCCGGACCCTACGGCGTGCGCCTGCGCCTGACCGTGGAAGCTCCGACGGCCGAAGCAGCCCGGGAGCGGCTGGCGGCGCTGGAATCGTTTATCTTGGAGCGGATCGGGGAGCGCTTCGTGGGCTTCGACGAAGAGACGCTGGAGGTCGTGGTGGGGCGATTGCTTCGGGAGCTGGGAGCTACCGTGGCCGTGGCCGAGAGCTGCACGGGCGGCCATCTGGCCGACTGCATTACCAGCGTCAGCGGCGCCTCCACGTACTTCCGGGGCGGGGTGGTGGCCTACGACAACGCGGTAAAAGTGGAAGTGCTGGGCGTTGACCCCGAGGTGCTGGCCCGCGAGGGAGCCGTCAGCGAAATCGTGGCCATTCAGATGGCGCAGGGCGTGCGCGAGCGGCTCGGTGCCCAGGTGGCACTCTCGACCACGGGAATTGCCGGACCCACCGGCGGGACCCCGGACAAACCGGTCGGTACCGTATGGATCGGCCTGGCTGATACGCACACGGCGTTTGCGCGATGCTACTACCTGCCGGACGAACGGCGACGCTTCAAGCAACGGGCAACGGCCGCCGCCCTGGATCTTTTACGCCTTCATTTGCTTCAACAAAAGGTCACGAAGACCGCTTCGCAGTACGGGTGACAGACCGGTGTCGCTCCGGTTGCAGATCTTGGCAAGTGGTCGAAATTTTTCTACTTTAACAACAACCATCTGAACAAGCGCAACAATCATGGCGACGCAGGATTCGGCAAAGGCGAAGGCACTGGAGCTGGCGGTCAAGCACATTGAAAAACAGTACGGCAAGGGCGCCATCATGCGCCTGGGCGATGCGCCGGCCATTTCGGTGGACGTGATCCCCACCGGGTCGCTGGCGCTGGACGCGGCGCTCGGTGTGGGCGGGGTGCCCCGGGGACGGATCATCGAGATCTACGGGCCGGAGTCGTCCGGTAAGACGACGCTGGCGCTGCACATCATGGCCGAGGCGCAGAAGCTGGGCGGTGCCTGCGCGTTTATCGACGCCGAGCACGCCTTCGATGCCCGCTATGCGGCCAATCTGGGCGTTGACCTGGACAACCTGCTGGTGGCGCAGCCGGACACGGGCGAGCAGGCGCTGAACATCTGCGATACGCTCGTGCGTAGCGGGGCGCTCGACGTGATCGTGGTCGACTCGGTGGCGGCGCTCGTGCCGCAGGCCGAGATTCAGGGCGACATGGGCGACAGCCACGTCGGGCTGCAGGCCCGTCTGATGAGCCAGGCGCTGCGTAAGCTCACCGGCACGATCAACCGCACGCGCACCGTACTCATCTTCATCAACCAGTTGCGCCAGAAGATCGGGGTGATGTATGGCAACCCCGAGACGACCACGGGCGGACTGGCCCTGAAGTTCTACGCCTCGGTGCGCATGGACATCCGCCGCATCGGCGCGATCAAAGAGGGCTCCGAGGTGGTGGGTAACCGTACGAAGGTGAAAATCGTCAAGAACAAGGTCGCCCCGCCGTTCCGTGAGGCCGAGTTCGACATCATCTACGGCGAGGGCATTTCGGTGCTGGGCGAGCTGGTCGATCTGGCCGTCGAATACAACATCATCCAGAAGAGCGGCTCCTGGTACGCGTACGGCGAGGAGCGTATCGGCCAGGGGCGCGAGGCGGCCAAGGCCTGGCTGAAGGAACGTCCGGAACTCCAGGAGGAGATCCGTCGCCAGGTCAAAGAGGCAATGGGTGTGCAGCCGCCGCGCAGCCGGGCCGAGATGGACGAGGTCTATCTGGAAGAATGAAGCGGCGTGGCCTGTGGTCGGGCCTGATGCTGGCCGTCCTGATCACGGCCGGCGTCCGGGCGCAGACGGCCTGCGATCGTCCGGCGCTGGAGCTGCGGTTGCTCTGCGCCGCGTACCGCTGGGATGGGCCCGTCGCTTCGGCTTACTTCGAGACGGTCGATGCCACGGCCTACCCGATGTTTGCCGGGCTGACGGCGATGGCGTGGGGCGGGGTGCTGGCGGGTCAGGTGGAGCGGCCGGCCGCCGAGCGTGTGACGCTGGCCACGGCGGCCACGACCGTGCTGGTTTTCGGGCTGAAGGCGCTGATCCGTCGCGACCGTCCGTTTGACGCCTGGGACGACATTGCGCCCCGTGGCGATCCGCCTTCGTCCCATGCGTTTCCGTCGGGGCATGCGGCGCTGGCCTTTACGCTGGCGACGGCCTGGAGCCTGGAAGTGCCCCGGGTCTATGTGGTCGTGCCGGCTTACGTCTGGGCGACCAGCGTGGCGGTCGGGCGCGTCTGGAAGGGGGTGCACTATCCCACCGATGTGCTGGCCGGAGCGGTGCTGGGGGCTGGCGTGGCCTGGACCGTACATCGAATCTGGCGCTGAAATACCGGAAAGGCCGCCCGCGAAGTCGGACGGCCTTTCCGGTAACCTCCCCCCGTGTCGTTACAGCCCGTCTCCGGTCGTTGCGGCTACGGCCTGCTTCGAGGCTGCGGCGCTTTCCTGCCGGATGCGGAAGCGTTCGATGAGCTGGCGCATCTGCTGCACGTGCTGGTTCAGCACGTTGGCCGTGGCGGCCAGCTCCGAGGTGGCCCGCGAGACTTCGTTGGCCACCGACGAAATCTCTTCGACGCTCTGCGAAATCTGACTGCTCGTAGCCGACTGCTGCTCGCTGGCCGAGGCGATCTGGTTGATCATCAGCACCATCTGATCGATGGCCTGAAGGATTTCGCCGAAGGCGTGCGAGGCCTCGTCGGCCAGTTTCAGACCGGCTTCGACTTCGGCGTTGCCTTTCGTCATCGAATCGACGACCTCATCCGTATTCTGCTGAATCCGGATGATCATCTGTTCGATTTCCTTGGTGGCGCTGGTGGTGCGCTCGGCCAGCTTGCGCACTTCGTCGGCCACCACGGCAAAGCCGCGGCCCTGCTCGCCGGCGCGGGCTGCTTCGATGGCGGCGTTCAGCGCCAGCAGGTTCGTCTGGTCCGCGATGCTGCTGATGACCTGAATGATTTCGCCGATCTGCGCACTGGACTCGCCGAGGGCTGTGACCTTCTGCGTGGAATCTTTGACGATGGAAGCAATGCGATGCATGCCCTCGGTGGTTTTGCGGAAGATCTCTTCGCCGCTGGCGGCCAGGTCCGAGGCCCGCTGCGCCATACGGTTGGCCTCGTGCGCGCTTTTCGAGGAGGAGGCGATCGTCTGCGTCATCTCCTCGATGGCCGTGGCCACTTCCATGGTCTGCTGGGCCTGGCTGCTGGCGCCGGCCGACATTTCCTCGGCCGAGGTCGAAACGTTGTGGGCGACTTCGGCCAGCGCGTTGCCGGTGGTGTAGATCTCGCGCACGAGCGCCGTCAGGTCTTCGATCATCTGGTTGATCTGGCGCATGAGGGCGCCCACCTCGTCATTGTCGGGCACCTCCAGCCGGTGGGTGAGGTCGCCCCGCGTGACGGCGGCAATGACCTGCGAGATCTGCCGGAAGCGTTCCTGCAGGCGCTGGCTGGTTTCTTCGGCCTGGCGGCGCAGCGCTTCGGCTTGACTACGGGCGGCTTCGGCGGCTTCCTGCTGCTCGCGCAGCGCCTCCATGTTGCGCTGGCTGGCCTCGACCATGGCGTTGAAGGAGGCCGCCAGCTGGCCGATTTCGTCCTGCTGTTCGATGTGGACGCGTGCGCTCAGATCGCCCCGTTCGACGGCCTGCGCGGCCTGACGCAGCTGATCGACCGGACGCACGACGGTGCGCTGGACGACCACCAGGATGATCCAGGCTACCAGCGTGATGAAAGCCGCGATCAGCATCGACAGCCAGAAGCCGGTGCGCTGCTGCGCCTGTACGGCCTCGGCGGGCACGGCCACCAGCACACGTCCGAGGTGCTGGCCGTCGCCCAGCGTGACGGGCGCCTGAGCCACCAGGATCGGAACGCCCGCCCGCGTTTCGCTCCAGCGCAGACGTGCTTCGGCCGTCGTATCGGAGGGCGGCACCGTGTCTTCCGGACGCAACGTCTCCAGATTCTGCGCGGCTACGGCACTGTCTTCCTGATTGAAGAAGGCGCCCGCGATGGCGTAGCCCGAGGCCGTCGTCTGCTCCAGCGCCTGATGGAGGCCTTCTTCATCCTGCATGAGCAGGGCCAGGCTGTTCTGGCTGGCCAGCGTCTGGGCCAGGAGATGCCCGCGCTGGGCGAACTCCTTTTTGGTTACATGAAGGCTGTACTGACCGTATATAAAGAAGGCCACAAAGGTCAGCGCTGCCAGCCCGCCCAGCAGCAATAAAAACCGCTGGCGCAGACGCATTCGGGTCAGCAGCGCCCGGAGTGAATGGGTCCGCAGCTGTTCCATGACCGATTGTCGCTTCTGGTGGAACTTGTCAGTTCATGGCCAGGAAGGCCGTGCGATCCTGGTACTTGGCCGGGATCGTGATGCCCATCGCCTCGGCCACCGCCTTGTTCACCACCAGCCGGATCCCTTCGGCATCTTTGCGCCAGGTAACGCAGGCGCCTTCTTTCAGCCAGGTCTCCGAAGGCGCAAAGACCGGCATGCCCGCCTGCGTGGCGTTTTTGATCAGGAAGCTTCGGGCCGCCGCCTGACCGAGCAGTCCCGTTTCTTCCAGCACCCAGAGCGCTTCGACCTGATGATCCCGAAGCAACGTCCGAAATTGCGGCGCTACCTCTTGCAGGCTGGCCACCTCACCCACGACCACTTTGATACCGGTGGCTGCCGAGGCGCGCTGCAATTGCGGCAACACCTCGTCGCGGTTGGCCGCGTTTTTGTCCCAGATCACGCCGATGCGGGCAATACCGGGCTTCAGTTCCTTGATCAGAAAGAGCTGCTGAATGGGCGTGACTTCCGTTTCCGTTTCAGGAAACAGGGTGAAGGCGGAGGTCAACAGCAGCGAAAGCACCGTAAACAGTCGCAGGGTATGCATGGCACTTAAACGGTTGGTTAGGGCACACGGGGGTTTCCGTCTCCCGTAGAATCGGCCGTTGCGCGGAAGACTTAAGTCAGGACCGGCGAAAAACGAACGGCGAAAAAGCAAAAAAAGCGCCCGGTCGTAAATGACCGGGCGCCTTCGTGGTAGCGGGGGCGGGATTCGAACCCGCGACCTTCGGGTTATGAGCCCGACGAGCTACCAGCTGCTCCACCCCGCGGTGTTGAGCCGAGGCCTTTAACGTGGGCAGCGCCGACGAGGTTTCCCTAAATCTCTGGGGCGAGGCCGCACGATTCGCACGACTTTCAAAGAGCGTGTTTCTAATTTCTGCCTGTACGTAGACAAGGAAAACAAAAACTGTAAAACCCATGTCGCTGCTGTATCCCTTTCGCGCGGTGCGGCCAGTGCCGGAGAAGGCCGCCGAGGTGGCCTCGCCGCCTTATGACGTGATCAGCACGGAAGAGGCCCGGCAACTGGCCGCCGGCAAGCCCTGGAGCTTTCTGCATGTGATCCGACCCGAAATCGATCTGCCGGAGGGTACCGATGAGCACGACGACGCCGTCTACGCCAAGGGTGCCGAAAACCTGCGGCGGTTTCGGGAAAGCCCTGTATTCGTGCAGGACCCGGAGCCGGCACTCTACGTCTACCGGCAGCAGATGGGCAACCACGTGCAGACCGGCGTCTTTGGCTGCGTGCCGGTAGCGGCCTACGAAGACGGACGGATCGTGCGTCACGAAAAGACCCGCCCCGACAAGGAGGCCGACCGTACCCGGCACATCCTGGAGCAGCGGGCGCACGCCGAGCCCGTCATGCTGACCTATCCGGACCAGCCGGCCATCGATGAACTGGTGGCGCTTATCACAGAGGAGGCTCCGCTCTATGATTTTGTGGCGGACGACGGCGTGCGCCATACGGTCTGGAAGGCCGAGGATCCGTCCGAGCTGCTGGAGGCGTTCCGTGCGGTGGAGCGCCTCTACGTGGCCGACGGCCATCACCGGTGTGCGGCGGCGGCCCGGGCGGCCGCCGTGCTGCGCGAGCAGGAGCCGCCACGAGAGGGGCTGGCCGAGTACGAAATCTTCCCGGCCGTGCTCTTTCCCATGAGCCAGCTTCAGATTCTGCCGTACCACCGGGTGGTGCGGCGGCTGCCCATGTCGCCGGAGGAGTTTCTGCAGGCACTGGAGGCGCGCATGAAGGTGGAACGGAACGTAGCGGATTCCACGCCACCGGCTAAAGGCACCGTCACGCTGTACCTGGACGGTAGCTGGCACCAGGTGGAGCTGCCGCCCACGCAACGTGGCACCGTGGCCGATCAGTTAGATGTGGCCCGACTCAACGAGCATATTCTGGAGCCTGTTCTGGGCATTACCGATCCGCGTACCGATCCCAATCTGGACTTTGTGGGAGGGATTCGAGGGTTGCACGCGTTGAAGGAAATGGTCGACCGCGGCGAGGCGGCGCTGGCGATTGCCATGTACCCGACCAGCATCGAAGAGCTGATAGCCGTCTCCGATGCCGGGCTGCTGATGCCGCCCAAGTCGACCTGGTTCGAGCCCAAGTTGCGCAGCGGGTTGCTCATCCACGTATTTGACTGAAAACGGAGGAAACAGCCATGCAGGTACTTCTGGCCGACAAACTGGAAAATCGCTGTCTGGAAGCGCTTCGGGAGTTGGGGCTTACCGTGCACAACCGCCCCGAGTTGAAAGAAGCGGCTTTATCGGAAGCGCTTTCTGCTTTAAATCCGGAGATTCTGGTCGTGCGCTCCACGCGCGTGACGGCCGAGATGATGGCGGCCGCGCCGGCGCTGGAACTGATCATCCGGGCCGGTGCCGGCTACGATACGATCGACGTGGGCGCGGCCTCCGATCGCGGGATCTTCGTAGCCAACTGCCCCGGCAAGAACGCGGTGGCCGTGGCCGAACTCACCTTCGGACTGATCCTGGCCCTGGATCGCTTCATTCCGGAAAACGTGCTGGACGCCCGCGAGTGCCGCTGGAACAAGGCCGCCTACAGCAAAGGACGAGGGCTCAAGGGCCGGACGCTGGGCGTGATCGGGCTGGGGCATATCGGCCGTGAGGTCGTTCGCCGCGCCCATGCCTTCGAAATGCCCGTGGTGGCCTGGAGCCGCTCGCTGACCGACGAGCTGGCCCGTGAGCTGGGCGTCGTCCGCAAAAACAGCCCGCTGGAGGTGGCGGCCGAGGCCGACATCGTGACGATGCACCTGGCCGCCGCGCCGGAGACGCGGCATCTGGCCAACCGGGCCTTCTTCGAGGCCATGAAGCCGGGCGCCTACTTCATCAACACCAGTCGGAGTTCGCTGGTCGACGAAGAAGCCCTGGCGTGGGCCCTGGAGCATCGTGGCATCCGGGCCGCGCTCGACGTGATGGAAGGCGAGCCCGCCGCCAAGTCGGGTTCGTTTGCGCATCCGCTGGCCGGTCATCCGCAGGTGTACTTCACACATCACATCGGCGCTTCGACGCAGCAGGCGCAGGAAGCGATCGCCGACGAGGTCGTTCGTATCATCAAGACCTATCTGGAAACGGGCCACGCACCCAACTGCGTCAATCTCGAAGTGCATTCGCCGGCCACGCACCTGCTGACCGTGCGTCACCTGGACAAGGTCGGCGTGCTGGCTTCGGTGCTCGACGAGGTGCGCCGCGCCAACTGGAACGTGCAGGAAATGGAAAATCTGATCTTTGCCGGTGCGCGGGCGGCCTGCGCGCGCATCCGGTTCGACGGACGTCCCGACGAGGCCGTCGTGCAGCGCATTGCGGCACTCCCGGACGTCCTGGCCGTTTCACTGATCCCCCTGGAAACCACAAAACCGGAGTGACAACCATGACGCAGCCTGAAGCCCTTCAGACCCCGGTCTATCGCACGGCAAGCGGTCGGGTCTACAACTTCTCGGCCGGCCCGGCCGTGCTGCCCGAGCCCGTTCTGCTGGAAGTCAAAGAGGAACTGCCCATTTACCGTAATCTGGGCACCTCCATTCTGGAGATCAGCCATCGCTCGCCCGAGTACGCGGAGATCGACGCCTCGGCCAAGGCATTGCTGCGCAAGCTACTGGGGCTGGGCGAGGAGTGGCACGTGCTCTTTCTGCAGGGCGGCGCTTCGCTGCAGTTTCACCAGGTGCCGCTGAACTTCCTGCCAAAAGACGGGTCGGCCGACTACCTGATTACCGGCTCCTGGGCCAAAAAAGCCTACAAAGAGGCCAAATTCCTGGGCAATGCCCGGGTGGCCGCCAGCAGCGAAGACCGCAACTTCAGCTACATTCCGGATCCGTCCACCTGGGATCTGGATCCGAAGGCGGCCTACCTGCACTTCACCTCAAACAATACGATCTATGGCACGCAGTTTCAGACGGAACCTGAAGCCGAAGTGCCGCTGGTGTGCGACGCTTCGAGCGACTTTCTGAGCCGGCGCATCACGCCGGAGCGCTACGGGTTGATCTACGCCGGTGCGCAGAAAAACGTGGGACCGGCGGGCGTGACCGTGGTGCTTATTCGCGACGATTTCCTGCAGCGACGTAACCAGCCACTGCCCACCATGCTCGACTACGGCACGCACGCCGGCAAAATCTTTAACACGCCGCCGGTCTTTGCCGTCTATATCGTCGAGAAAGTGCTGCGCTGGCTGGAAGGGCTGGGCGGGCTGCCGGCCATCGAGGCCATCAACGACCGCAAGGCGGCCTTGCTCTACGAACGCATCGATCGGACCGACTTCTATCGTGGGACGGCCGAACCGGGCGCGCGCTCGAAGATGAACGTGACGTTCCGGCTGCCCACTGAAGAACTGGAACAGCGTTTTGTAGCAGAAGCCAAACAGGCCGGTCTCATCGGACTGAAGGGCCATCGCTCGGTGGGTGGATTGCGGGCCTCGATTTACAACGCCTGTCCGATCGAGGCCGTCGAAGCACTCGTATCGTTCATGGACTATTTTGAGCAAAGATACGGTTGATTTTGTGTGATACATTCATCAACCGTCGAAAAGGCATTGCCGCACGCCTTTTTTCGGTGTTTATTACAACGATCCGAAAAAGGCGTGCGGCCTTCTGTTTTCGGTCATAAATTTTTAACCAACCAGCCGTCCGACATCTTATGGCTTTGCAGATTGGCGTTCCGGCCGAAACGGCCACCGGTGAACGGCGGGTCGCGCTGGTGCCCGATGTCGTAAAGCGCCTCACGCAGCAGGGAATGAGCGTGCGGGTGGAGAAAGGAGCGGGGACCGGCGCGTTCATTACCGACGCGGAATTCGAAGCAGCCGGAGCCCAGATCGTGACCCGGGAGGAAGCCTGGGCGTCCGATCTGGTGGTGCACGTGCAGCCGCCCTCGGAAGCGGAGATCGCGCTGTTGCGTTCGGGCAGCGTGTACATCGGGTTTCTGAGCCCGCTCGATCACCCGGAGATCGTTGAAAAACTGGCCCGGCAGGGGGTAACGGCGCTGGCCATGGAACTGGTGCCGCGCATTTCGCGGGCGCAGAAGATGGACGCGCTCTCGGCGATGGCAGCCGTGGCCGGCTACAAAGCGGTGCTCATTGCGGCCAACCTGCTGCCCAAGTTCTTCCCGCTGCTGACCACGGCGGCCGGAACGGTGCGGCCGGCCAGTGTGCTCGTGCTGGGGGCCGGGGTGGCCGGCCTGCAGGCCATCGCCACGGCGCGGCGGCTGGGCGCGCGTGTGTCGGCCTACGACATCCGCGACGCCGTCAAGGAGGAAGTGCAGAGCCTGGGCGCCACATTTCTGGAGTTGCCCTTCGAAGTGCCTGATGCCCAGGACGTGTCAGGTTATGCGAAGGCGCTGGCCGAGGAAAAGCAGCGGCAGCAGGCGCAGTTGCTGGTGCCGCACATCGGGCGCTCGGACGTGGTGATTTCCACGGCGCAGGTGCCGGGCCGCCGGGCGCCGGTACTGATCACCGAGGAGGCGGTGGCGGCCATGCAGCCCGGTACGGTCATCATCGACCTGGCGGCGCCCAGCGGAGGCAACTGTGTGCTGACAAAGCCCGGAGAAACCGTCGTGCACAACGGCGTGCAGATCGTCGGTCCGCTGAACCTGCCCGCCGAAATGCCGGTACATGCCAGCCAGATGTACGCGCGGACGTTGCTGGCCATGATCCAGAAATTTACCACACCCGAAGGCTTCAAGCCCGACTTTGAAGACGAGATTTTCAAAGGAGCCTGCGTAACCTACAACGGCGAGGTGGTCAACGAGCGCGTGCGGGCGCTGCTGGCCGCCTGAAGCGGGGTTTTACAACGGAGTCAAAACACGACAACAGCCATGCTGGACAATCTGATCATTTTCGTACTGGCCGCCTTTGTGGGGTTCGAAGTCATCAGCAAGGTGCCGCAGACGCTGCACACGCCGCTCATGTCTGGCTCGAACGCCATCAGCGGCATCACGATCGTCGGGGCGCTGGTGGTGGCCGGTATGGTGGGCGGCACCTGGTCGAAATGGCTGGGCTTTGTTGCGCTGATCGCCGCGACGATCAACGTGGTGGGCGGCTTTCTGGTGACCGACCGGATGTTGCAGATGTTCAAGGCGCGCGAGCAGCGAGCGCCCGCTCAGGCGGAGAAGGCCGAAGCGGCCACGGTTTCCTGAACGGATCCTGAAGACTGCGATCGACCGGAGCACCCATGAAGACCACACTGATCGACCTGACGTATCTGATCGCGGCGGCCCTGTTCATCTTCGGGCTCAAGCGGCTGCAGTCGCCCCAAACGGCCCGCACTGGCAATCAGCTGGCCGCTTTTGGCATGTTGCTGGCCGTCGTGGCGACGTTGTTTCTGCACAAAATTGTAACACCCGTCGAGATGATCGCCGGGCTGGTCATTGGCGGTGCGATCGGAGCCGTGCTGGCCCGGCGCGTCGAGATGACGGCCATGCCCGAGCTGGTGGCCGCCTTCAACGGGTTCGGCGGACTGGCCTCGGCGCTGGTGGCCACGGCCGAAGTGGCCCGCTACCTGATCCCCGAAAATTCTGGCATGGCGCTGGCCGCGCTGCTACCGGCCGTGGAGCAGGTGCCTTTCGACGTGGTGCAGGCCATTACGATCGTGCTCAGCGTGCTGATCGGTCTGGTTACCTTCTCCGGGAGCTTCGTGGCCTTCGGCAAGCTGGGCGGCTACATCACGGGCAATCCGGTCATCTTTCCGGGCATGCGACTGCTGACGCTACTGGTGGCGCTGGGCAGCCTGGTGTCGATGGGCTTTGTGGTGGCGGGGGCCGACGCCTTCCCGACGGTCGCCGATCCGGTCGTGTGGGGCGTCGTGGCGCTCTCCGGGCTGGCTCTTGTGCTGGGCGTGCTGCTGGTGATCCCGATCGGCGGTGCCGACATGCCCGTCGTCGTCTCGCTGCTCAACTCCTACTCGGGGCTGGCCGCGGCGGCCACCGGCTTCGTGCTGGACAACACGGCGCTGATCGTCAGCGGGGCGCTGGTGGGCGCTTCCGGGTTGATCCTGACCCGGATCATGTGCGAGGCCATGAACCGTTCGCTGCTGAATGTGCTGCTGGGCGGCTTCGGCGGCGAGGCGGGGGACGGTGCCGCAGTGGCATCGGCCGAAGGCAAGACCGTCCACGAAGCAACCCTCGAAGACGCCGCCATCCTGCTGGCCTATGCCAACAAGGTGATCATCGTACCCGGCTACGGGATGGCCGTGGCCCAGGCGCAGCACCAGGTGCGCGAGCTGGCCGACCTGCTGCAGGAACGGGGCGTGGAGGTCAAGTATGCCATTCACCCCGTCGCCGGTCGCATGCCCGGACACATGAACGTGCTGCTGGCCGAGGCCAACGTGCCCTACGACCAGCTCTACGAAATGGACGAGATCAACGACGAGTTCGCCACGGCCGACGTGGCGCTGGTCATCGGTGCCAACGACGTGGTGAACCCGGCCGCCCGCTACGACAGAAACAGCCCGATCTACGGCATGCCGATCCTGAACGTCGATCAGGCCAAGACCGTGCTCGTGCTCAAGCGCAGCCTGCGGCCGGGCTACTCGGGCATCGAGAACGAACTGTTCTACCTGCCCAACACGCGCATGCTCTTTGGCGATGCCAAGGAGTCGCTGATTAAGTTGATCAACGAAATCAAAAACCTGTAGGCAGATTCTCGACTGGAGATAAAACAAAAAGGCCGGGCCTGCAAGCCCGGCCTTTTTGTGTTCACGGCAGACCTCTGTCACAGCCCAGCTTCAGCCGCCGGGGCATCAATCAATTCGGTTATCCACCAGGTGGGCAGCGCGAAGGCAGCCCGGTGCACGTCGGGATTGTAGTAGCGACCCGTTAGCAGGCGCTGGGGCTCGCGCACGGAATGGCCATCCTTGGTGCAGGCTACGAAGGCCATTTGCGCCCCCACGTAGGTGAAGATCGTGGCCTGATAGACTTCGACGCGGGGGAACACCTGCCGCAGGCGGGCTACGCCATCCCGCACGACCGGGCCGTCAAACAACGGCATGCACAGGTGACGGGCAAACACGCCGCCCGGCTTCAGACAGGCCCAGGCGTTGCGGATGAATTCCGGCGTGAAGAGCACCTCGCCCGGGCCGACCGGATCGGTGGAGTCCACCAGAATGGCATCGAACGGCCGCTGGCGTGCGGCTTCCTCGGCCACGTACTGCGCCGCGTCGCCGATGATCAGCGTAACCCGCGGATCGTCGTAGTTGCCGTTGAAGCCCAGGTATTCCTTGCAACGCTCGATGACCACCTGGTCGATTTCTACCATGACGACGCGCCGGATCCAGTCGTGACGCAGCACCTCGCGCAGTGTGCCGCCGTCGCCTCCGCCGATGATCAACACCGAAGCGTCGTTCATGCTGGCCGGCAACGCACCCAGCAGCGGGACGTGCGTGAGCATTTCATGATAGATGAACTCATCGCCCTGCGTGGTCTGCAGATTGCCGTCCAGCACCAGCACGCGCCCGAAGAAGGGGTGCTCATAGATTTCCAGTAGCTGATAGGGCGTCTGCTCTCGATGGAGCAGCCGCATGCGAAGGCCCAGCGTTATATCGTCCGTACCTGTTTCGTACCACCAGATTGGCTCGTTCTCCGAAGCAACTCCAAATTCTGCCATCCCTGTTACATGTTGCGTCACATAAGCAGAAACCGCATAGCCTACCGCTGCATAAGCCTTCGGGTTTCTGCCAGTGGAACCTTTTCCGCGGGATTGAACATTCGAGCCACCAAAAACGAAGAGCTATGGCCGAGCAGCAGGTTCTGGACGTGCCTGCCATCCGGGAGCGACTGGCCTGGATTCAGGAGCGGATCGAACGCGCCTGCCGGCGGGCCGGACGCAGCCCCGACGAGGTGACGCTCATCGGCGTGACCAAGACGTTTCCCGTTTCGGTCGTACAGGCTGCCTACGAAGCTGGATTGCGTCACTTCGGCGAAAACCGGGTGCAGGAGCTGGTGGCCAAGGCGGCCGTGCTGCCCGGACGCATCGAAGGAGGCGACGTTACCTGGCACATGATCGGCCACCTGCAGCGCAACAAGGCAAAAGACGTGGTGGCCCATGCCGACTGGCTGCACAGCCTGGACAATCTGCGGCTGGCCGAAACGCTGGAACGCCGGGCGGCCATGGCCGATCGCGTGCTGCCGTGCTTCGTGGAGGTGAACGTCTCGGGCGAACCGACCAAATTCGGACTCGAACCCGACGCCGTCCATGACTTTCTGGACGCGCTGGCGCCTTTCGAGCATCTGGAAATCGTGGGACTCATGACGCTGGCGGCTCCCGCCGAAGATCCGGAAACGGTGCGCCCCCAGTTTCGATTGCTGCGCCGGCTGGCCGAAACCTACAACCGCCACAACAACCCGCGCGTGCAGCTGCGCTACCTGTCGATGGGCATGAGCGGCGACTTCGAGGTGGCCATTGAAGAAGGAGCCACCCATGTGCGGATCGGAAGTGCGCTGTTCGGACCACGCCTGGAGCCATGAGGTGCGAAATGGTGCTTTTTTTCCTATCTTTGACTGAACGCTGACGCATCCGGTATGCCCTCATGAAACTCACGCCGCTGGACATCCGCAAGCAGGAATTTACGCGCGCTTTTCGTGGCTACGAAGTAGAAGAAGTACAGGCGTTTCTGCAGACCGTCTCGGAGCAGTGGCAGCAGCTGCTGGATGAACAGCGCCGGCAGGCCGAACGCATCCGCGAGCTGGAAGAAAAGCTGGAACACTACCGGCGGATCGAAGAAGCGCTGCAGCAGGCGCTGGAGACGGCCCGCGAGAACGCCCGCCAGACGATAGAGCAGGCCGAGCGAAAAGCACGGCTTATTCTGGAAGAAGCCCGGACCCGGGCCGAAGAGATCCGCTGGCAGGCCGAGCAGGAGCGCCGCCAGTTGCAGCAGCGCATCGCCGAGCTGGTGGAGCGGCGCGACGAACTGATAGCCCGGCTGCGCGCCTTCCTGCGGGCGGAAATGGAGGTGCTGACCAAATTCGAAGAACGGGCACAGGCCGCGGAGTCGGAAGCACCGGCCGTTTCCGAGTCCGTTTCGGTGTCGGCGCCCGCCGAGGTGCAACCCGAAGCTCCCGTCGAGCCGGAGCCTTCAGCCGCTCCGGAGATGTCTGCAGTGGCGCCTGAAGAGGGCACACCGCAGGAAGCAGTGCAGGACATGGAAAGCGAGCCGGAGCCTGAAGCGCCGCCCATGGTGCCGCGCTTCACCACGTTTCAGTCGGAACCCGAAGCGATGGAAACGGAGCCGACCGCGTCTGAAACTGCTGTTCCTCCGGAACCACCGGAGCCGTCCACGCCGTCGGAGCCCCCCATTGAGCGTAAGGGGTGGACGGTGCGGAGCATTGTGGGCACGCCGCCGGCTTCACAGACGCCGGTCGAACCACAGGAGAGTCCACCAAAGGCTGAGCAGACGAACGAGGAATTTGAAAAAATCCGTCGTATCCTGAGAGACCTGGACTGAAAGAAAAGCCATGCAGGAGTCGCTGTTCGACATCGAAACGTACCGCCGTCAGGTCGAAGAGGCGGCCGTCTACATCCGTGAGCGCACGCAACTGCGGCCGCGGCTGGGTATCATCCTGGGAACCGGGCTGGGTGAGCTGGCCCGCGAGATCGAAGCCGAAACCACGCTTTCCTACGACAACATCCCGCACTTTCCGCTCTCGACGGTCGAGTCGCACCACGGTCGGCTGATCGTCGGCCACCTGAGCGGCGTTCCGGTCTATGCCCTGCAGGGACGCTTTCACCTGTACGAAGGGTACACGCCCCGTCAGGTCACCTTTCCGGTGCGCGTGCTGGCCACGCTGGGCATCGATACACTCTTCATTTCGAATGCGGCCGGCGGCATGAACCCGCTGTTTCGTCGGGGCGACCTGATGCTGATCACCGACCACATCAACTTGCAGGGCCAGAATCCGCTGGTCGGCCCCAACGTCGACGAATGGGGCCCGCGCTTCCCCGACATGAGCGAGCCCTACGATCCGGAATTGCGCCGGCTGGCCGAAGAAAAGGCGCTGGAACTGGGCATCAAGCTGCAGCAGGGCGTGTACGTGGCCGTGCTGGGGCCGAACCTGGAGACGAAGGCGGAATACCGGTTCCTGCGGCTCATCGGCGCCGACGCCGTGGGCATGAGCACGGTGCCCGAGGTGATCGTGGCCCGGCACATGAATCTGCGCGTGATGGCCATCTCGGTCATCACGGACGAATGCTTCCCGGACGCGCTCGAGCCCCTGTCGCTCGAAGCGGTGCTGGCCGCCGCCGCCGAGGCCGAACCCCGTCTGACCCGGCTGATGAAAGCCGTGGTGGAAGCCGTAGGCCAGCAGGCGGCCGCCCCTTCAACCTGAAGTATCGCCGTGTCCGATGCTGCCGTGGGAGGGTGAAATCTGGGACGAGGAGCGCTGGGAAGCCTACCTGAAGGCGCGGCGACGTCAGATCGACCGCCTGCTGGAAGATTATTTCATGTTTACCCGCTACGATCCCTACCCCGAAGGTGCGTCTTCCGATCAGGTGCGTGCCTGGAAGACGCGCCTTCGGGCTTTTCTGGAAGAACGTGGCTGGAGCGCCGAGGCCATCGACGGGCTGCTGCGGGCCCGCGAAGAACGCTTCTTTTTCGAAGGAGAAGCCTTCTCCGGGGAAGAGGAGGAGACGTTGCTGCCCGAAGCAGAAGCCTGCCGGACGTTGATGGCCCGGGCGCGTCAGCTGGCCGAAGCCGTGCAGGAATGGGCCAACCGGCTGCCCGGCACGCACAAAACCAGTGCACTGGTACACTTCTGCGCCAGCCTGGCCCAGATTCCGCTGGAACTGGCCGAAGGACACCTGCTGGGCTACGAACGCGAAACGCTCGGCGGCAACATCGTGTGCGCACGCCACGCGCTGAATACGGCCAACCGGGCGCTGGAGGCGCTCGCTGAACTGCGCACGGCGCCTTACATGACGACCGAGCGATACCACAGGCTCTACGAAGACGTCTACGAACTGCGTAACGCGCTGGCCCTGCACGTGCAACGCCTGCGCGCCCGCTTTCAGGTGGGGCTGGACTGATCCACCGGGAGCGGCGCCGTCTCCGGCTGCCAGCCCAGCCGCAGCGACAGATCCCGGGTGGTCTCCAGCACGACCGGAGCCAGTTCGGCCAGGCGACGCTCCGGAAGCCGCACGGCCGGCGCCGACAGGCTGAGCGCGGCCACCACACGACCCGTCGCGTCGCGCACCGGTGCGGCCAGACAGCGCACGCCGATCTCTCGCTCTTCCCGGTCAACCGCGTAACCCAGCCGGCGCACCCGCTCCAGTTCCTGCAGCACGGCATCCACCCGGGTCAGCGTGTGTGGCGTAAAGGCCGCCAGCGGTTCGGGTCCCAGCAACTGCCGCACCTCTTCTTCCGAACGCCAGGCCAGCAACACCTTCCCGACGCCCGTGCAGTGCAACGGCACGCGGGCACCCAACTGCGTGAACATGCGCAGCATCTGACGGCTTTCGACCTGCTGAATGTAAACGGCCTCGGCCCCGTCGAGCACCGCCAGGTTGACCGTCTCGTTGACGCGGGCCACCAGCCGCTGCATGGCCTCCAGCGCCAGCGACGAAAGGCTGTTCGGATGACAGAAAGCCTGGCCGATCTGGTAGGCCCGTAGTCCGATGCGCCAGAGGCCGGAGAGCTCGTCCCAGTCGACAAAGTGCCGCCGCCGCAACGTCTCCAGTAGCCGATAGGTGGTGCTCGGCGTCAGTTCGGTGCGTCGCGCCAGTTCGGACAGCGAGAGCGCTTCGCCGCTGCCCAGCTCTTCGAGCAGGCGCAGCCCGCGTTCCAGCGCCCGCACCCCGGTCGGCTCACCGGTGCGGGCACGTCCGGGTTTTCGCGTGGCCATGATCGATCCGGGTTTGTTTTTCGTTCAATGGAAATTAATTTCGTATATTGACAAAGTCAAGAGGAAGTTGTAAGTTTGGTGCAGCGCAACCGGCAACCATTTCTGGAGGGACCCATGCAAGGCATCGAGATTCGAGGCGCGCGGCTGCCCGAAGCCGAACAGGTGCTGACTCCTGAAGCGCTGGACTTCGTGGCCGGGCTGCACCGCGAGTTCAATGCGGTGCGCAAGGGATTGCTGGCCCGCCGCGCGGAGATCTGGGCACGGCTGCTCGAAGGAGAACGCCCCGATTTTCTGCCGCACACGCGGCACATCCGCGAGGGCGACTGGAAGGTGGCGCCCTGTCCGGACGATCTGCAGGATCGGCGTGTGGAGATCACCGGGCCGGTAGATCGCAAGATGATGATCAACGCGCTGAACTCCGGGGCACGGGTCTTCATGGCCGACTTCGAGGACGCGCTCTCGCCCACCTGGGAAAACGTGGTGCGCGGTCAGAAGAACCTGATCGATGCCGTACGCCGCACGCTGGAGTATACCTCGCCGGAAGGGAAGGAATACCGGCTGGGGGAGAAGCTGGCCACGCTGCTGGTGCGGCCGCGTGGGTGGCATCTGGAAGAGCGGCACGTATGGATCGACGGCGAGCCCGTCAGCGCCTCACTGTTCGACTTTGGCCTGTACTTCTTCCACAATGCCCGAGAACTCCTGGAGCGGGGAAGTGGACCGTATTTCTATCTGCCGAAGCTGGAAAGCCATCTGGAAGCGCGGCTCTGGAACGAGGTGTTCAATTTTGCGCAGGATTACCTGGGCATCCCGCGCGGGACAATCCGGGCCACCGTGCTGATCGAGACGATCCTGGCCGCGCTGGAAATGGAGGAAATTCTCTACGAGCTGCGGGATCATGCCGCCGGACTGAACGCCGGGCGCTGGGATTACATCTTCAGTTGTATCAAAAAATTCCATGCGACGGCGCCCATCTTCCCGGATCGGGCGCAGGTGACGATGACCGTACCGTTCATGTATGCCTACACGGAACTGCTGGTGAAAACCTGCCACCGGCGCGGGGCCCATGCCATCGGCGGCATGGCCGCCTTCATTCCCTCGCGGCGGGACCCTGCGGTCAACGAGCGCGCGCTGGCCGAAGTGCGCAAAGACAAGGAGCGGGAGGCCGGACAGGGCTTCGACGGCACCTGGGTGGCCCATCCCGATCTGGTGCCAGTGGCCGAGGAGGTGTTCAACCGCTACCTGGGCGATCGGCCGCACCAGAAAGACCGGTTGCGTGAAGATGTGCAGGTGACGGCCGACGATCTGCTGGACTTCCGGGTGCCGGGCGGGCGCATTACCGAAGGCGGCCTGCGCAACAACGTAAGCGTGGCGTTGCAGTATCTGAACCAGTGGTTCTCGGGCAACGGGGCGGCCGCGATCTTCAATCTGATGGAAGACGCGGCCACGGCCGAGATCGCCCGCGCGCAGCTCTGGCAGTGGGTCCACCGCGAGGCGCGTCTGGACGACGGCCGGCCCATCACGCCCGAACTGTACGCGCAGGTGCGTGAGGAAGAGCTGGCGAAACTGGGCGGGCGCGACACGGCCCATTACCGCGAGGCGGCCGAGGTGCTCGACTACCTGGTGCTGTCCGATTCCTTCATCGAATTCCTGACGTTTCCTGCCTACGAACGTCTGCTGCAACTGGAAATGGTGCCGGGCTGATCGCGGCCGTGGTGCTTGCGCCCCTTGACGGAATGGGCTTGATGTAATGAAAAAAACCCCGTGCGTTCCTGCGCACGGGGTTGCTTTTTTCGGTGAGCGGACTGGCCTACACCTCGGCGCCGATCTCGGCAAGGCGGACGCCCTCCAGGCCCATCGCCTCGTAGGTGGCGCCGGCAAAGGCCGGGATCGTCTCGGCGATCTCCTGCATGATGTACTTCGGGCCCTTGTAGCGGAGCGGATGGCCCAGCCGTTCGGCTACCTCGGGCAGGATTTCCCAGCTGGGCTTGCAGTCCACCTGGTGCTTTTCGTTGTACCAGCGGTCGTAGGGCGTACCGTGCTGGTCCAGGCGGCTTTTGCCGATTTCCTGCATCAACACGCGGTTGACCGTGCGGATGGCTTTGGCCGGGCGCACGCGCTGGGCATGCCCATCGCAGTTGACGTAGGTCCCGACAGTCTCGACCACCGTGGCGGCCGGGAGCGCCACGTCGGCCACGGCCAGCGTCTGGTTGGTCGTGTTGTAGTAGTGCAGGATGACGGGAATGTCGGCCAGCGCCTCGGCCGTGAAGAGCCCGGAGCCGACCGGATCGTCTTCGAGCACGTACACCGCCTGGATGTCGCCGCTTTCGAGGCGGTTCCGCACAAGGGCTTCGTCGACGGGCAGGATACCCAGTCGCTGGCAACCCTGGGCGTTGGGCGTGCGGTCGTCGGTGCGGAGCCAGCCGTCGCCATGGCCGGGCTCGATGTGGGGAATGTAAACGGGCGTGTCGGCGCCCAGTGCCTCGGCCAGCCGCTTGAGCAGGTAGTTGTCCTCGACGGTCGCGTAGGCCGAGCCCAGGAACAGGATGCGGCGGCCGTCGATGCCCGCAAGCAGCTCGGCCGCTCGGTCGTAGGCTTCTTCCCAGCGCACGCGCACGAGCCGACCGTCGCGACGCACCTCGGGGCCGTCCGGGCGGTTTTCGTTGAAGCGATGGTAGTCGAGCCGGTCTTCGTCGGGGAGCCAGTAGCCGTTGACGGCCGCGTTGGCGCGCGCCGTGATCTCGACGATCAGGTTGTCGCGCACCCAGTAGTAGCAGTTGGAGCCTTTTGCGTTCGTGATCGTGATCGAGGGCGTGGCGCTCATCTCCCAGGGACGCGCCTTGAAGCGGGCGTCGATGGACGTCAGCGCGCCCACCGGGCACAGGTCGATCACGTTCATGGAGTAGGGATCATCGAACTCCACGCCGGGCGGTGTGATCGGGTAGTTCCTGACCCCGCGCTCGATGATGGTGAGCTGGTGGCTTTTGGAGATTTCGTCGGTGAAACGCACGCAGCGCGTGCAGTTGATGCACCGCTCGGCGTCGAGCATGACGCGGGGGCCCAGCTTCACCCGCTTGGGCTTGTGCACCTTGAGAAACTCGAAGCGGGAGCCTTCGGGCCCGTACTTGTAGGCCTGAATCTGGAGCGGACATTTGCCGGCCTGATCGCAGATCGGGCAGTCGAGCGGGTGGTTGATCAATAGAAACTCCAGGTTGTCGCGCTGGGCGCGCGCCACCTTCTCGCTGGTGCGATGCGTTTTGACGACCATCCCGTCGGCCATGTCGAGCGAGCAGCTCGTCTGGAGCTTGGGCATGAACTGGATGACGGGCTGGCCGTTTTCGTCGAGCTTCGGTTTGCCGGTCTCCCGGTCGATGACCGGCATGCCCACTTCCACCAGGCACTGGCGACAGTTGGCCGGAATCGACAGCGCCGGGTGGTAGCAGAAATGGGGCAGCTCGATGCCGTGGTCCAGGCAGAACTGCAGCAGCTTGGGCCGCCCTTCGAATTCGTAAACCGTACCGTCTATGGTAATCCGGGGCATGGTCGTTCAGGTTTGTTCGATCAGATGATGGAGCGCCGGACGGTAGTCTTTATAAACGATCAGGTCATAGACAAAGTGGTTGAGCATTCGGTAGGCGTACAGGAAGTAGCCCAGTCGGGCATAGCGGAAGCCCCAGTACGGGGCGGAAAGCGACAGAAACGAGGTCGGAAACAGCACATAGTCGGGGAGCGCAAGGCGAAAGATCGCCGCCACCAGCAACAGCACGATGGCCAGAAAGCCGAAAATCATGCCCGCCATGGCCCAGGCCCGGTAGCGGTGCAGTTGATTCATGCGCCGCTCGACGAAGTCCGGATCCAGAAACTTGGGCAACTCATCCATCGGCATGCGCAGCCCCACTTCCCCGAGGTCGGGCAGCAGAGCCCGCACCGTTTCCTCGAAGAGCAGGTCGTCCAGCGACGGTGGGTAGGAGGAATGCCGCATGGGTTTACCGGGTTGGTGCCAGGTCGATGCCCGTCGGGACCAGGCTCGGCTTGCACTTGGCCTCGAACTCTTCGCGGAAGCGAAGGATGGTGTAGCGTACAGGCCAGGCGGCGGCGTCGGCCAGGGCGCAGACCGTGCGGCCTTCCATCTGGTCGCACAGGTCCAGCAGCAGGTCCAGGTCGCGCAGGCGGCCTTCGCCCTCGTCGATGCGCGTGAGGATGTTTTCGAGCCAGCCGGTGCCTTCACGGCAGGGGGTGCACTGGCCGCAGCTTTCATGCGCGTAGAAGTGCGCCACGCGCCGCAGCCACGAAACCATATCGGTGTCTTCGTCGAGCACGAGCAGGCCGGCCGTGCCCATCATCGAACCGGCCTCGCGCAGCGACTCGGCGTCCATCGTCACGCCGTCGATCATGTCGGCGCGCAGGGGCGGCGTGGAGCTTCCGCCCGGGATGACGGCCTTGAGCTTTTTGCCTCCGCGGATGCCACCGGCTACCTCGTAGATCAGATCGGTGATCAACATACCAGTGGGATATTCGTAGACGCCGGGGCGGTTGACGTGGCCCGAGATACCATAGAGCACCGGGCCGGGGTGGTTGGGCGCGCCGATAGAGGCAAACCATTCACCACCGTTGCGCAGAATGAGCGGGACGTTCGCCAGCGTTTCCACGTTGTTGATCGTGGTGGGGTAGCCCCACAGGCCCCGCTGGGCCGGAAACGGCGGCTTGATGCGCGGGTAGGCCCGCTTGCCTTCGACCGACTCCATCAGGCTGGACTCCTCGCCGCAGATGTAGGCACCGGCTCCCTTGTGGATCACAATGTCGGCCGAGAAGTCCGTGCCCATAATGTTCTTCCCCACGTAGCCTTTGGCGTAGAGCTTTTCCAGCTCCCGCTCCATGTGCTCGATCCACCGGGCATATTCGCCGCGCACATACAGGTAGCACGTGCGCACCGACATGGCGTAGCAGGCAATCAGAATCCCCTCGAAAATCTGGTGGGGATTGAACTCCATGAGCTGGCGGTCCTTGAACGTGCCCGGCTCGCTTTCGTCGCCGTTGCAGCACAGGAAGCGGGGCCGATCGTCCACCGGGGGCATGAAGCTCCACTTCAGCCCGGTGGGGAAGCTGGCGCCGCCCCGTCCGCGCAGCTTGCTTTTTTTGACTTCTTCGATGACCGACTTGGGATCCCAGCGGTCGGAGGTCAGCACTTCGCGCAGGGTCTGGTACCCTCCGTGCTCCTCGTAGACTTCCAGCCGGTGCAGATCCCGAATGGGTGGGAGCAGCACCCGCTTGTGATTCCGCCAGTCTCCGGCTTTACTCTGGGCTCCGTTCGTAGCCATATGCACAGCAGGTTAAGCGCGAGATTCAGGAAACAACCGGGCAACTTCAAGGGAAGCCCCGGGCCGCGCCAGGGGCACAATCTGTTCGTGCGGTGCCAGCACCATGCGCTGCTGGTAGGCGTCGCCTTCAGGTCGGCGATGGACTTCAAGCACACCGTCGAGGAGGTTGACGATCCAGTATTCGGGAATGCCGGCACGGGCGTAGAGCGCGGCCTTGCGCGTGCGGTCGAACTGCAGCGAGGCATCGGCCACCTCCACCACCAGCACCGCCGTCGAAGGATGCGCCTCGACGTAGTCGTCGATGGTACCTTCGACGACGGCTACGTCGGGCTCAGGCTCACTGTAGGGACCAAGCGCCAGCGGACCCTGAACCCGCACAACGTAACCGGGACCAAAAATCGTGCGCAGTGCTTCTTCCGTTTTAAGCACCGCGGTAAAATGACGGGCGCTTTGCGGGCTCATTTTCTGGAGGATTTCGCCGTCGATGAGTTCGAGGCGGGCGTCGGGATCGATGAGCCCGACTTCGGCCAGTTTTTCGAAGGCCTCACGCGTCCAGCGATATGTCTGCACCGCCTCCATCATCGTCAGGGCAACAGTTCGGCCACCGCGATTTCTACCTCCGGTCGGGCCAGCGGCCGCACATGGTCCTGGGTGCGTAGCACGTGGCGCTGCTGGTAGGCGTCGCCTTCGGGTCGGCGATAGACCTCGAGCACGCCGTCGAGCAGATTGACGATCCAGTATTCGGGAATGCCGGCGCGGGCGTAGAGCGCGGCCTTGCGCGTGCGGTCGAACTGCAGTGAGGCATCGGCCACCTCCACCACCAGCACCGCCGACGAGGGGTGTTCGTCGCGATACCGACGCGGCGCACCCTCGACGACGGCCACGTCGGGTTCGGGCTCGCTGTAGGGACCCAGCGCCAGCGGCAACTGCACGCGGATCGTGTAGACTGGTGGGGTAAAGATCGAGCGCAATGCCTCGGCGACCAGCAGGACGGCCGTGGCATGCTGGCTGGATTGCGGGCTCATTTTCTGGAGGATTTCGCCGTCGATGAGTTCGAGGCGGGCGTCGGGTTCAATGAGCCCGACTTCGGCCAGTTTTTCGAAGGCCTCGCGCGTCCAGCGATATGTCTGCACCACCTCCATCATCGTCAGGGCAACAGTTCGGCCACCGCGATTTCTACCTCCGGTCGGGCCAGCGGCCGCACACGGTCCTGGGCGCGTAGCACCATGCGCTGCTGGTAGGCGTCGCCTTCGGGTCGGCGATAGACCTCGAGCACGCCGTCGAGCAGGTTGACGATCCAGTATTCGGGAATGCCGGCGCGGGCGTAGAGCGCGGCCTTGCGCGTGCGGTCGAACTGCAGTGAGGCATCGGCCACCTCCACCACCAGCACCGCCGAAGAAGGATGCGCCTCGACGTAGTCGTCGAGGGTGCCTTCGACGACGGCTACGTCGGGCTCAGGCTCACTGTAGGGATCCAGCGCCAGCGGCAACTGTACACGCACGTCGTATCGATCCAGCGGAAAAACGCTCCGAAGCGCTTCTTCAATCCGGCGGATGGCCGCAGCGTGGCGACTCGATTGCGGGCTCATTTTCTGGAGGATTTCGCCGTCGATGAGTTCGAGGCGGGCGTCGGGATCGATGAGCCCGACTTCGGCCAGTTTTTCGAAGGCCTCGCGCGTCCAGCGATATGTCTGCACCACCTCCATACGGCTCAGCGCGTGTGGTGGGCGACCGGCGGGGTCCGGTACGACTCGACGGCTTCGGCGTCCGAGCGCCGGTTGCCGCCCAGCTCCGCCTCGTCCTGGGGCAGCGTGAGCGAAACGAAGGGCGGCAGTTTGCCCTGTTTCAGATCCTCCAGCAGTTGATCGACCTTTTCCGGCGTCAGGTTGTGCACGTACGGCCCGTTGGATACCTGCAAGACCGGTGCCGAGCCGCAAGCCCCCAGGCATTCCACCTCCTGCAGCGTGAACAGGCCGTCCGGCGTGGTTTCGCCTTTGTGGATGCCCAGCTTTTCTTCGAGGTAGTGCAGGATGTCGTAGCCGCCGCACACCTGGCAGGTAAAGCAGGTGCAGACGTCCAGCACGTACTTGCCTTTCCTTTCCTTGTAGTACTGGGTGTAGAAGGTAGCCACGCCGTAAACCTGGGCATAGGGAATGCCCAGTTCGTCGGCTACCAGCTGGAGCACCTCCGGCGGCAGAAAGCCGAATTTTTCCTGGGCCAGCCAGAGCGTTTTCATCACGGCCCCGGCCGGCTCCAGATACTGCTCCT
Source organism: Rhodothermus marinus (assembly GCF_009936275.1). Lineage (NCBI taxonomy): Bacteria > Pseudomonadati > Rhodothermota > Rhodothermia > Rhodothermales > Rhodothermaceae > Rhodothermus > Rhodothermus marinus. Next base: position 2,687,449 of record NZ_AP019797.1, on the reverse strand, counting down.
TGAAGCGGACAATCTGGGCCTTTTCCTCTTCCGTGAAGAAAAGCTGGTCGGCCGGAATTTGGGGTTCGGGATGCAACTCCGGCAGTGGTACGACTGGTTTTTTGATAAAGTCAGCCATCGGGCTTCCCGGTTGGTCGTTACTTGTCGGCTTCGCCCATGACCGGGTCGACGGTCCCGATCAGGATCACCATGTCGCCGATCATGGCGCCTTCCATCATGTATTCGAGGCCCTGCAGGTTCGAAAAGCTGGGTGCTTTGATGCGCACGCGCCACGGCTTGCCCGTGCCATCCGAGATGATATAGAAGCCCAGCTCGCCTTTGGGGGCCTCGATTGCGTGGTAGCTGTGGGCGCCCTTGGGCGGGCAGACGCCCACGTCGGTATAGAGGAAGTCGTGAATCATGCCCTCCATGGAGTAGTAAACCTCCTCCTTGGAGGGGTAGGCCAGCTTGGCGTTGTCGTTGCGGATGGGCCCTTCGGGCAGCCGCTCCAGGCACTGGCGGATGATCCGCACGCTCTCCTTCATTTCTTCCATCCGCACGAAGTACCGGGCCAGGCTGTCGCCTTCGGTGCGAATGGGGATGTTGAAGTCCACCTCGTCGTACTTCAGATAGGGCTCGAAGCGACGAATGTCGTAATCGACGCCGCTTCCGCGCAGGTTGGGGCCCGTAACGCCCAGTTCGATGGCTTCTTCGGCGGTCAGGACGCCAATGCCTTCGTTACGGTCGATCCAGATCTTGTTGCGGTTGATGATCTTTTCCCAGCCGGCCAGTTCTTCGGGAAATTCTTCCACAAAGCGGCGGATCATGGCGATGGCCGTCGGCGACAGGTCCGAGGCCACGCCGCCGATGCGGCTGTGCGAGACGGTGAAGCGGGCCCCGCACACTTCGTCGAAGATGCTGTAGATCTCCTCACGGTATTTGAAGGCCCAGAGGAAGACCGACACGGCGCCGGCATCCATCAGACCCACGCCCAGCCAGAGCAGGTGGCTGGAGATGCGGGCCAGCTCGCACATGATCATGCGGATCCACTGGGCCCGCTCGGGCACCTCGATGCCGGCCACTTTCTCGACGGCAAGGCACCAGGCCACGTTGTTGGAGTAGGGCGACAGGTAGTCCATGCGGTCGGTGTAGGGCATGAACTCCTGGTAGGTCTTGTGCTCGGCCACCTTTTCCAGGCCCCGGTGCAGGTAGCCCAGGTCGAGCACGCACTTTTCCATGACCTCGCCGTCGAGCTTGACGATGCACCGGAGCACGCCGTGCGTGGCCGGATGCTGGGGCCCGATGTTGAGGATCATCTCATGCTCGAGCGGGTCGGGCTCCCCGTCGCCGCCCGGCGGGCGATGCCGTTCTTCCAGCCAGGCGTGCTTGGTTTCCAGCCGGCGATAGATGGCCTCGTTGTGGCGGGGCCAGAAGTTGAACAGGCCGTGACGGTCGGGTCCTACAAGGCTTGGCGCCGTGCTCATGGTCGTCGCTTACTCAATGCTCGGAGACTTCCTCGTCTTCGGCCGGAGGCTCCTCGAAGCCCGGCGGCGGTACGTAGCCGTGCGCCCGTGGGAATGGGTCGCGCGTCAGCGGACCCCCCGGCGTCTGGGGCGGCAGGGGCAGAGAGCCCGGGATGCCCAGCAGCGGAAATTCTTTGCGGAGCGGATGGTACTCGAAGTCCTCCGGCATGTACATCCGCCGCAGGTCCGGGTGCCCTTCGAAGCGAATGCCGAACATGTCGTAGCATTCGCGCTCGTTCCAGTTGGCCGCCCGGTAGACGGACGTCACCGAAGGCACCACCGGGTTGTCTTCCTCGACGCGCACCTTCAGACGGATGCGCTTGCGCCGCTCGATAGAAACCAGGTTGTAGAACACCTCGAAGCGCCCCTCGTCGGTGAAGCGGTCGATGCCGCCCAGGTCGGCCAGGTAGTTGAAGCCCTGTTCCTCCTTCAGGAAACGGCACACCTCGACGATCTTGTCGGCGCGGACGCGCACTGTATGCTCGCCCGCGTACAGCTCCACTTCTTCGATCACGTCGCCAAAGCGCTCCTTCAGGGCTTCCACCACCTCGGGCACGTAGGTGCTCGCCTTGGCGTGGGGGTTCAGTTCATCCCCACGGGGCGGATCGACGGGCGTGAAGTAGAACTTCAGCGCCTCGGGCGTTTTCGGACGTTCGTTTCCGGTCTGTTCGGCCATGGCAGTTTCAGGTCGACTTCAGCGGCCGGTGCAATACTTCGCGTGCCACCGGCTCGTCTCCTTCCGGCGACAGGACGTGCGGCCGCGCCGGTGGGGCGGGCGGACGCGGCTCGCCTTTCGCGTAATCCAGCGCCACCGAATACTCATTACGAATCTTCTCCTGAATATCCATCAGCGCGTGCAGGACGGCCTCCGGACGGGGCGGGCAGCCCGGAATGTAGACGTCGACCGGCAGGAAGTTGTCGACGCCCTGCACCACGCCGTAGCAGCGGTGCATGCCGCCCGTCGACGCACAGGCACCCATGGCAATGCACCACTTCGGATCGGGCATCTGGTCCCAGATCCGGCGAATGGCGTGGGCCATCTTGTAGGTGCACCAGCCCGCCACGATCATCAGGTCGGCCTGACGGGGCGAAAAGCGCATGGCCTCGCTCCCGAAGCGGGCCACGTCGTACTTGGGCCCCGCAAAGGCCATCATCTCGATGGCGCAGCAGGCCAGGCCCATCGGCATGGGCATGAGCGAATTGGAGCGCGCCCAGTTCAGCAGCACGTCCAGCCGCGTTGTCAGAAACCCTTCACGAAGATCCAGCATGGGACAACTTGGTCGGTTTCAAGGCCTGGTCCGGACGGGTTTAATGAGCCAGGGCACGGGCTGTTTCGGAGGTCCCTTTCAGTCGAACTCCAGCCCGCCCTTTTTGATGTCGTAGAGCAGGCCGACGGCCAGAATGATCAGGAAAAACACAACGACCGCCAGCACGCCCAGACCCGCACCGGCCTCCAGAAAATCCCGGTAACTGACGGCCCACGGGTACAGGAAAACGATCTCCACGTCGAACACGATGAAGATCATGGCCACCAGATAGAACTTCACCGTGTAGCGCTCGCGGGCCGTCCCCACCGGGTCCATGCCGCTTTCGTAGGGCATGCGCTTGATGGGGTTGGGACGGTGCGGCCCCAGGATTTCGGCCAGCTTGAGTAGTGAAAAGGCCAGCCCGGCGGCCAGCACGATCATGATAAACAGCGGAAGAAAATCGGTCAGCATGGCGGTCTCTGCATGTCCGAGTGCACCCTTAAACATTCCAAAGTACCGAAGCACAAGGGAATCCGTCAACGTTTGTCGGATTCTTTAAAAATTGCACTTATTCCAGCCCGACGCGCCGGAAGATTTCATCCACGTGGCGCAGGTGGTATTCCGGGTTGAAGGCCTCGTCGATTTCTTCCGGCGAGAGGTACTTCGTAATGGCCGGGTGCTGACGCACGATCTCGTAGAACGGCCGCTCTTCGTCCCAGGCCTGCATGGCGGCCGGTTGCACCAGGTCGTAGGCCGCCTCACGGCTCAGGCCTTTGTCGATCAGCATCAGCAGCAGGCGCTGGCTGTTGTAGAGCCCGAAGGTCAGCTCCATGTTGCGCCGCATGCGTTGCGGATAGACCTTCAGGGTGTCGATCACACCGGCGTAGCGGTGCAGCGCGTAGTGCACGAGCGTGGTGGCGTCGGGCAGGATGACACGCTCGACGGACGAATGCGAGATGTCGCGCTCGTGCCAGAGCGCCACGTTTTCGTAGGCCGAGATCATGTAGCCGCGCAGCAGCCGGGCCACACCCGTGATGTTTTCGGAGGCGATCGGGTTGCGCTTGTGCGGCATGGCCGACGACCCCTTCTGGCCTTTGCCGAAGGCTTCTTCCACCTCGCGCACCTCGCTACGCTGCAGGTGCCGGATCTCGACGGCCAGCTGCTCCAGTGTGGCGCCGATCAGCGCAAGCACCGACAGATAGTGGGCATGGCGGTCGCGGGCCAGCACCTGCGTGGAGATGGGCGCCGGCTTCAGGCCCAGCTTTTCGCAGGTGATGCGTTCGACTTCGGGCGGGATGTGGGCGAACGTCCCCACGGCGCCCGAGAGCTTGCCGACGCGCATCTCCTCGGCGGCCGCCACGAAACGCGCCCGGTTGCGCTGCATCATGTCGTAAAAAAGCGCCAGCTTGAGCCCGAACGTGGTCGGCTCGGCGTGCACGCCGTGCGTGCGGCCGATCATCAGCGTGTACTTGTGCTCGCGGGCCCGCCGCGCCAGAACCTCCAGAAAGTGATCCAGCGCCTCCAGAATCAGTTCGTTGGCCTTTTTTAGGCGGTAGGACCAGGCCGTATCGACCACGTCGGACGAGGTGAGGCCGTAGTGAATCCAGCGGCGCTCTTCGCCCAGCGACTCGCTCACGGCCCGCGTGAAGGCCACCACGTCGTGCCGCGTGATCTTTTCCAGTTCGTGAATACGCCGGATGTCGAAACGGGCGTTCCGGCGCAGCTTTTCCACATCTTCTTTCGGAATGACGCCGATCTCGGCCCAGGCCTCGCAGGCGGCCAGTTCCACTTCGAGCCACGACTGGTACTGGGCCTCCTCGCTCCAGAGCTGCGCCATTTCGGGGCGCGTATAGCGGGCAATCATGGTCGGCAGGTTTCCTTGCGTGCAACTTTCGCGACGCCGAAAGTTAGGGACAAACGGAGCGGTGCAGGACGAAAAAAGCTCAAAGGCTGCTTCGCTTGCTGCGCAGATATTTGTAGAGCAGACGACGGGCCCGGAAGATGTGTGCTTTGACGGTACCGAGCGGCAGGTTCAGTTCCTCGGCGATCTCCTCGTAGGATTTTTCCTGCTGGTGGCGCATCACGATGACGCGCCGGTACTTTTCGGGCAGGGCGTTGATGGCTTCCTGCAGCAGCATGCGCCGCTGATCTTCCACGATGTGCCGGTCGGGGAAGTAGGTGGTGTCGGCCAGTTCACGTTCGAGCGTGCCTTCTTTTGTCTGGATGGGTTCGTCCAGCGAGAGCGTGCGGAGCTTTTTGCGGCGGAGGTAGTCGATGGCGTGGTTGGTGGCGATTTTGTAGAGCCAGGTCGAGAAGGCGTACTCGGTGGAGTAGGTGGACAGGGCCGTGAAGGCTTTGATGAAGGTCTCCTGCACGAGGTCGTCCAGGTCGCGCGGGTCGCGGACGATCCGGGCAATGTGGCGGTGCAGCGCCGGACGGTACTTGTCCATCAGGGCCTGATAGGCTGCCTCGTTGCCCTGCAGCGCCTCGGCCACAAAGGCCCGGTCCTGTTCGCTCGAAGCCGAAGGCGGCGAAGACATGCGCACGTCTGCTGTCCTGGTTCTTTGCGCTGCAAGATAGGAACAATCCGCGTCGAAAAAAACAGGCCCGCGCCGGATCGACGCGGGCCTGCCGAACCGCAACGGCCGCGAAATCACTTTACGAAGAGAATTTCACGGTAGGTGGGCATGGGCCAGTACTCGTGCGGCACGACGCGCTCGAGCCGGTCGGCCACCTCGCGCACGGCCTGCATGGCCGGCAGCACGTTGTAGCACTTGTGGCGCGCGTTCTCCTCGAGCGTTTCGCCGCGCTTCTGGTTTTCGGCGATCAGCACATCGAGGCGCTGGCGCAGCTCGTTGATGAGCGTGGCCACTTCTTCAGCCGTTTCGCGCACACCGGCCACGTTCAGGCCCAGATCCTTGGCCTCGTCGAGCGTCTCGGCCAGCTCGCGCAGGTAGCGGAGCGCGGCCGGCAGGATCATCGTGCGCGCGATGTATTCGGCCGTCTCGGCTTCGATGTTGATCGTCTTGGCGTACTGGTCGAGCAGGATCTCGTAGCGGCTTTCGAGCTCGCGGCGGCTGAGTACGCCGTGGCGCTCGAAGAGCTGGACGTTCTTCTCGTCGAGCAGGTGCGCGAGCGCCTCCACCGTGTTGGGCAGGTTGAGCAGGCCGCGCCGCTCGGCCTCGGCGTGCCACTCGGGCGAGTAGTTGTCGCCGTTGAAGATGATCGGCTTCGATTCGCGGATGACCTCACGGAGCACCTCGGCGACAGCCTCCTCGAAGGCCTGTTTCGTGCGCTTGCCCCGGGCCTTGAGTTTTTCTTCGAGCATCGTGGCCATCTCATCGAGCGTGTCGGCCACGATGGTGTTGAGCACCGTGTTCGGGAAGGAGATCGACTGGGAGGCGCCGACGGCCCGGAACTCGAACTTGTTGCCGGTGAAGGCGAACGGCGAGGTACGGTTGCGGTCGCCGGCGTGGCGCGGCAGCGGCGGCAGCACCGGTACGCCCAGACCCAGCAGGCCGCCCTGCTTGCTCCCGCGGACGCCGCCGTTTTCGAGCTGGTTGAAGATGTCCTCGAGTTGCTCGCCGAGGAAGACGCTCATGATGGCCGGCGGCGCTTCGTTGGCGCCCAGCCGGTGGTCGTTGCCGGCCGTGGCCACCGAAATGCGGAGCAGGTCCTGATATTTGTGGACGGCCCGCACGACGGCCGCGCAGAAGAACAGGAACTGCATGTTGTCGTGCGGATTGTCGCCCGGGTCGAGCAGGTTCATGCCCGTGTCGGTGGCCATGGACCAGTTGTTGTGTTTGCCCGAGCCGTTGACGCCGGCGAACGGCTTTTCGTGCAGCAGGCAGACCAGCCCGTAGCGACGCGCCACGTTCTTGAGCGTCTGCATGACGAGTTGCTGGTGGTCGGCCGCCAGGTTGGCATTCTCGAACAGCGGCGCGATCTCGTACTGGCTCGGAGCCACCTCGTTGTGGCGCGTCTTGACCGGCACGCCCAGCTTGTAGAGTTCCTTCTCCACCTCCAGCATGAAAGCCAGCACGCGTTCGGGGATGGAGCCGAAGTAGTGGTCCTCCATCTCCTGGCCGCGCGGCGGCTTGGCACCGAAGAGCGTGCGGCCGCAGGTGGTCAGGTCCGGCCGACGGTAGTAGAATTCCTCGTCGATCAGGAAGTACTCCTGTTCGCTGCCGACGGTGGGGTAGACCTTGTGGACGTTCTTGACGCCGAAGAGCTGGAGCACACGCCGGGCCTGCTTGTCGAGCGCGTGCATCGAGCGCAGTAGCGGGATCTTGTGGTCGAGCGCCTCACCGGTCCACGAGGCGAAGGCCGTCGGGATGGCCAGGTAGGCCCCGTTGGGATTCTCCATGATGAAGGCCGGCGAGGTGGGATCCCAGGCCGTGTAGCCGCGGGCCTCGAACGTGGCGCGCAGGCCACCGCTGGGAAAGCTGGAGGCGTCCGGCTCGCCCTGGATCAGATCCCGCCCCGAAAACACGGCAATGGCACCGCCCCCTTTGTTCGGCGTGATGAAGCTTTCGTGCTTCTCGGCGGTCATGCCGGTCAGGGGCTGGAACCAGTGTGTGAAATGCGTGGCACCCTTTTCGATGGCCCATTCCTTCATGGCCAGCGCCACGGTGTCGGCGATCTCCGGCGAGAGCGGCTCCCCTTTTTCAATGGTGGCCACCAGGCTCTCGTAGACCTTCTTGGGGAGCCGGTTTTTCATCTCCTCCAGCGAGAAGACGTTCTCGCCGAAGATGCGCTCGATGTCCATGGGCTGGGGCTTCTGCTCGCGCGTGCCGTTGAGCGTCAGGCGCGTCTTGGTCGCCGCAAGGACGTTGTAATCCAGCAACAGCTTGTTCATGGGCGGCTGGTTGGTTTTAGGTGGGGTTCAGGAGGTTTCAAATTCTTCCACAGGAACCAGTTCGGTGGGCGTCACCGGCAGCCGGCGTGTTTCCTTGAAGGTGCTCAGCACGATGCTGGTAACCGTGCCGTGCACCCCGGGCCACGACTGAATGCGGGAGAGGAGGCGTTCGAGCGTGGTCGTGTTGCGCGTGCGGACTTTCAGGATGTGCGAGCCTTCGCCCGTGATGGAATGGACCTCCAGCACTTCGTCCAGCGCACAGGCGCGGCGGATGAACTCCGGATAGTACTCGGAGCCGTCCACGATTACCCGGATGAAGGCCGTGATGTCGAAGTGCAGGCGTTTGTGGTCCAGCACGGCATGGTAGCCGGTGATGACCCCGCGTTCTTCAAGCTTGCGCATGCGCTCGCTGACCGAGGGAACCGACAGGCCCACCTCTTCGGCGATGCGGTTGCGCTTCATGCGTCCATGCTCTTGGAGCAGTTCCAGAATCCGGACGTCGATCTCATCGATGCGTTCTACCGCGCTCATGGTTCAATCTGTCAGGTTGATGGTTAATTTAGTGAAATAAGTTTGGTAAGTGGGCTGCTTGTCTTAAAAAATTATGTTGAATGAAAGGGGTTCCAGGGAAATCCGGAGAAAAGATAAGATCTTTGAAGAAGCTCGAGATGCGGTGCTTAAAAAATTAGAAGGGGTGGTTCTTGGGATCCTGAAGGCGGGCAATGCGGTTGCTTTGCGCTGAAAGTCGGGCCCGTAGCTCAGCGGTTAGAGCAGCGGACTCATAATCCGACGGTCGCAGGTTCGAATCCTGCCGGGCCCACCAGAACAGAAAAAGGCCCTCGGCAGGGCCTTTTTCTGTTAAGCTGACTGTTGTTTCAGGATTTGGCCGTTTCCTGGAGTTTCTTGAGCGTTTCGTACACCTCGCGATCGTGGCGGGCCGGATCGACCTTCTCGAAAATGTGGGCAATGCGGCCTTCCGGATCGATCAGAAACGTGACGCGCTTCGCGTACAGCCCGCCCATGCCCAGCACGCCATAGGCCTTCGCGATCTTCTTGTCGTGGTCGCTGATCAGGTCGAAGGGTAGCTTGTACTCGGCCTTGAAGCGCTCCTGGGTTTCCAGATCGTCGAGGCTCACGCCCAGAATGACGACACCCAGCGACTGGATCTTGTCGTAGGCGTCGCGCAACGTGCAGGCCTCCGTCGTGCAGCCCGGCGTGAACGACTTGGGATAGAAGTAAAGCACCACCCAGTGGCCGCGCAGGTCGCTCAGGCGAATCGTCTTGCCACCGGTGGCCTGGGCCTCGAAGTCGGGAGCCGGATCGCCCACCCTGGGCATGTCGTCTTTGCCGAAACCGAAAAGCAGCAGCATGCTCAGCAGTACCGGAATCATGGTGGTAGGGAATGGTGGTTGCCGGGGAACGCTTTTCAGAAAAGCGCTTGTGCAGCGAGAGTTTCCGTTGTGCAAGCAAAAAAAACAGGGGCACGGCGATGCCATACCCCTGCAGGAACGATTGTTTACGGGATTCAGAACCGATTGACATGGGCTTGCTGGTCCTGCAATACGCGAATCAGTTCGACACGGGCCAGCTGCTCCTGCCGTCGCGTACCGTTGTCATGCAGGTAGGCGATGGCCGTGGGCGTCCCGATGCTGATCAGAGCCGCACAGGCCAGCGTCCGGTTAACTTCGCTGGGGGCCTGGTCATAGGCAGTCATGACCGCCGGCAGCAGGTAGTCCATAGGTAGGTGTTCTCGATAGAAAACCATAAGGTAAATCAGGTTCTCGAGGCCCATGCGTTGAACTTCCATGTCGGCGCTGCCGACGTTGCCACAGCCTGAATGGCCACGCGGTGCCACCAGTCCGGGTCGTTGTCCGCAAAGCGGTCCTGGGCCACGGTTGTTGCAGTTAGCGTGAAGGTGCCGATCAGGAAGATCAGCGCGGGTCCAGATAAGCGTTTCCACATAATACGTCTCCGTTTAGTGAGAAAAATACCGGAGACCCACCGCACAAGCTGGATCTTTCAAGGTCTGCAGGTGGCTACACAAAAGGTTGTACTTTTTGTAGACAGAATTTTTCATTGCCCGTTGAGTTCTTTCAACCAGCGGTCACGGGCCTCCTGCTGTTCCGACTTGGTGGCATGGCCGTGTACGTAGGCGCGGGCTTCGTCGGCGTCGAAGCTGAGCAGCGCGGCCAGGGCCAGAACGCGGCGGTCACCTACCGATTGCTCGTAGAGGCGAACCACGGCGTTGAAGAGCCGGGTCGTCGGCGCCGTATCGTGGCGCCATCGGGCCAGATCGAGGGCCTGTTCAAGTCCCCATCGTTGCAGATGGGCATCCGGTGCGTTGAGGGCCATCAGGACCATGTAGGTCTGGCAGGGCGTCTCTGTGGTGTCGTTGGGCGTCGGGGCCGGATCGGCACGCGCGGTGGTCGGGAGGCCGACCAGCAGCCAGGCGGCCAGTAGTAGATAAAGTTTGCTCATGGGGTGTCTCTTTTTGGTCATATTGGTCAATGGATAAGCAAAGCCTACGGGAGCCTGCTACGTAAGTTGCCGGAAGTGTGTGAATACGCCACGTGGTCAAGCGGAAAGGCGCTACAAGCGTTAAATTAAGCGGTGTAAAAGCAAGACGGGATCGTGGCCGATCTGAATATCCTGTCCACCGAGGTGCGCTACCTGGCCGGCGTGGGACCCCGTCGGGCCGAAGCGCTGGCCCGTGTGGGCGTGCGCACCGTCCGGGATCTACTGCATTACTTCCCGCGGCGCTATCTGGACCGCACGACAATCGTGCCGCTTCGGCGGCTGGACGAGCGCATGGGGTCCGTGACGGTGGTCGGAACCGTGCGCGTGGCGGGTGTGGTGGAGGGCAAAGGCCGCAAACGGTTCGAGCTGATCCTGGAGGACGAGAGCGGCGGCCGCCTGAAGTGCGTCTGGTTCAACCGCCTGAACTGGGTGGCGAAGGCCTTCAAGCCGGGCGATCGGGTGGCCTTTCATGGTAAGGTGCAGCGCTTCGGCTACACGTTCTCGATGACGCATCCGGACTTCGATCGGCTCGACGGCGAGGGGGCCGCGCTGGCCACCGGCCGCATCATCGCTCTGTATCCAGGCGGTGCCGCGCTGGAAAAAGTCGGGCTCACCAGCCGCACGTTCCGACGCATCCTGTACACGTTCTTCAAGCAGCACGGGCTGAAGCTTCCGGAGATCCTTCCCGAATGGATCCGCACGCGCTACGGGCTGATGGACGGTCGCGTGGCGCTTCGGGCCGTGCACTTCCCGCGGAGCCAGGCGGAGCTGGCCCAGGCCCGTGAGCGGCTCAAGTTCGAGGAGCTGTTCTTCATCCAGCTCATGCTGGCACGCACGAAGCAGATCCGCCAGGCCGTGGCCGGACCCCGCTTCGGACCGCCCGGCGAGCGGTTTCATTGCTTCCTGAATGAAATCCTTCCCTTCGAGCTGACAAACGCCCAGAAGCGGGCTCTGGAGGACATCATCCGCGACACCACCTCGGGCCTGCAGATGAACCGGCTCATCCAGGGCGACGTGGGGAGCGGCAAGACCGTGGTCGCCATGGCGGCCATCCTGCACGCGGTGGACAACGGCTACCAGAGCGCCTTCATGGTGCCCACCGAAATCCTGGCCGAGCAGCACTACGCGAACATGCGCCGCTACCTGGAGCCGCTGGGCGTCGAGGTGCGGCTGCTGCTGGGCGGGCAACGCAAGTCGCTTCGTGAAGAAATTCTGGCCGATCTGGCCGAAGGTCGGGCGCACGTGGCCGTGGGCACGCACGCGGTGATTCAGGAGACCGTGCAGTTCCATCGGCTGGGACTGGCCATCGTGGACGAGCAGCACCGCTTCGGCGTGGTGCAGCGGGCCGAGCTGTTCAACAAGGGCGAGAACCCGCACATGCTGCTCATGACGGCCACGCCGATCCCGCGTTCGCTGGCCATGACGCTCTACGGCGACCTGGACGTGTCGATCATCGACGAGCGGCCGGCCGGACGCAAACCCGTCATCACATGGATCCGCTCCGAAAAACGCCGGGGCGAGGTGTACGCCTTTCTCCGCGAACAACTCCGCCAGGGACGTCAGGCCTATGTGGTCTATCCGCTCGTCGAGGAGAGCGAAAAAATGGACCTCCAGGACGCCGAGAACGGCTACCGACGGCTCAAGGAGCTGTTTCGGCCCTACCGCGTGGACCTGATCCATGGCCGCATGCTGCCCTACGAGAAGGAGGAGGCCATGGAGCGGTTCAAAAACGGTGAGACCGACATCCTGGTGGCCACAACGGTGATCGAGGTGGGGGTCGATGTGCCAAACGCAACGGTGATGATCATCGAGCACGCCGAGCGGTTCGGGCTGAGCCAGCTGCACCAGCTCCGGGGACGGGTCGGGCGCGGGGCCGAGCAGAGCTACTGCATCCTGATGGTGGACCACCGGCGCACGGCCGAAGCCGAAGAACGTCTCCGGGTGATGGCCGAGACGGACGACGGCTTCAAGATCAGCGAGATGGATCTGAAGCTACGCGGGGCGGGCGACTTTTTCGGCACGCGCCAGAGCGGACTGCCGGATCTGAAGATCGCCGACATCACCCAGGACCAGCCGATCCTGATCAAAGCGCGTGAGGCCGCCTTCGAGCTGATCCGTCGCGACCCCAGCCTTGAGGCGCCCGAGCACGCCATGCTCCGCGCCTACTACGACCGCTTCTACGCCACGCGCTCGCTGGGTTTTGCGCGGGTGGGTTGAAGCTACGGCGTTGGTGTGACCTGCAGGGTAACCTGTTGGGGATGGGTGACCCGTCGGGAAGCGTTCAGCAGCTCCAGGGCCACCAGATTGCCGGCTGCATCAAAGTCCAGGATGACGCCCGGTGCGGCTTCGTCGCTTTCGGCCACGGTCGCTTCGGTGAAAACGATCGTCAGCGTGTCGGTCTGGCGGTCGTAGATGATGTTCATGGTATCATTTCCAGTATTTTTTTTTCACCTTACTGGTCCAGTACGCTGTCACAACAACTGGCGGTTTTTGATCCACATCAACAAAAACTCTGAGCAAACAAATAGGTCCGTGGAGGCTCCCCACGAACAAACCTTGTCTGATAGACCATACGAAACGGGCGTACCGGGATCACCTGTTCAGGGGCGGTAAGCACTCGGGCAATCTCTGTCTTAGAGATGCCGCGCCGCTCCATTTCAAGGCGAGCATGCTCCGACAGTTGAAACTCGGTGATTGGTCCAGGGAAGGAGAATTCCATTTCCGAAAAGATTTGCTCAATCCGACCGGATGCGCATGAGGCCTTCCTGGACGACGGCGGCCACGAGCGTGCCGTCGCGTCGGAAGAACAGGCCGCGGTTCAGTCCCCGGGCGTGGGCCGCCACCGGGCTTTCCATGGCGAACAGCAGCCATTCGTCGGCGCGGAACGGCCGGTAGAACCACATGGCATGATCCAGGCTGGCGGCCTGCACGTGCGGTTGCAGGAACGACAGGCCGTGCGGCAGCATGGCCGTGCCCATGAGCCCGAAATCCGACGCGTAGGCGAGCACGCTCTGATGCAGTGCAAGGTCTTTGTCGGGAAGCCGGCCGGCCGCGCGGATCCAGGCATGGCGCCGCGGTGGACGCTTTTCGGGAAACAGCAGGTTGACGGGCTCGACCGGACGGATCTCGATGGGGCGTTCGTGCAGCAGAAACGGCCGGAGCACTTCGGGCACCTGCTCGGCGAGCCGGCGCCGCAGCTCGGCTTCGGAGATCAACTCTTCCGGCGGGGGCACCTCGGGCATGGGATCCTGGTGTTCCACGCCGGGCTCTTCGATCTGAAACGAAGCGGACAGGTTGAAAATCGGGCGGCCGTGCTGAATGGCCGTCACGCGGCGCGTGGTGAAGCTCCGTCCGTCGCGCAGCCGCTCGACCAGATAGACGATGGGGGCGTTCGGGTCGCCGGGCAGGATGAAATAGGCGTGGAGCGAATGCGCCCGGCGTTCGGGCGGTACCGTGTAGGCGGCCGCCCGCAGGGCCTGGCCGAGCACCTGACCCCCGAACACGGTGGGGCTCCCGATGTCGCGGCTCGGTCCGCGGAAGATGTTCTCTTCGATGCGTTCCAGATTCAGCAGGTGCAGCAGGTGATCGACCGGTTCGCTCATGGCAGGCAAAGCACTTCAGTGGACGTAACTGCCGGCGTTCACGTCGATCGTGCAGCCGGTGGCGTGGTCGGCCAGTCCGCTGGCCAGTAGCACCACGATGGGCGCCAGATCTTCGGGCTCGGTCAGCCGCTCCAGCGCAATGTCGCCCAGGGCAATTTCGGGGCCGTAGCGGTCGATGAAGTCCTGCGCCATGTCGGTGCGCGTGAAGCCAGGGGCCACCACGAAGGCGCGGATGCCGGCGCGGCCCAGCTTCGGGCTTCGGGCGATCGAGCGCGTCAGCGCCACCAGACCGCCTTTGGAGGCGGCGTAGGCCATGTATTCGGGCGTGTCGCCCCGGAAGGCTGCCCGCGAGGCGATGTTGATAATGCGGCCGCCGCCCTGCTTCAGAAACTGCTGAATGGCCAGGCGGCAGAGCAGCTCCGGCGCTCGGAGGTTGACGGCCATCGTGCGCTCCCAGGCGTCCTGCCAGGTCTCGACGGACGCGTCCAGTTCAGCCCCGATCGCCACGCCGGCATTGTTGACGAGCACGTCCAGGCGGCCGTAGGCGGCCAGCACGTCGTCGAACAGGCGATGGCAGGCGGCCACGTCGGCCAGATCGGCCCCGAAGGCACGGGCGCCGTGGCCCAGGCGGGCGGCCAGCGCTTCGGCCGCCTCGCGGTTTCGGTGGTAGTGCACGGCCACCGTCGCGCCGGCCTGCGCCAGCCCCTCGGCCAGTGCCCGGCCGATACCCCGGCTGGCGCCCGTCACGAGCGCCACGCGCCCGCTCAGATCGATCTCCAGCGCCATGATCGGTCACGTTTCGGGTTGCGTGTCGGCGCAATCTACAAGCGCGCGGGCTTTTTCTCCAGCCGTCGGTGTCGTACTTTTCTGAAAAGTGAAGGCAACCATGGCCCGGCGATTCCTGCTGGTCGGACTGCTGCTGATCGGGCTCGGCGGGTGCAATCCGTTCGCGCCCGCGCTGGAGGAGGGCGATCCGTTCGCCGTGCTCATGGGCGATCCACGCACGATCGAAGGCTTTTTCCAGAATTTCAAAGCCGCCTACGAGTTGCGTGACATCAGCCTGTACGAGCCGTTGATCGACTCGGCCTTCGTGTTCGTCTTCTACGACTACGATGCGCAGGTCGAGCGCCAGTGGGGGTTTTCGCAGGAGCTGGAGGCCACGCGGCGACTGTTTCTGGCCACCAGTGCCATTCAACTGCAGTGGAATCAGGTGCTGCTGCAGGAAGTCTTCGACAACGGCCGGCAGGCCCGCGTAGTGCGCTCGTTCAATCTGCTGGTCACGCTGGAACAGGGGAGCCTGTTTCGGAGCAGCGGCAACGTCAACTTTCTGCTGGTGCGCCCCGATACGCTCTCGCCCTGGCGACTGCGCCGCTGGCGCGACGAAAGCGAACTGTAGCTACCGGTAACCGAAACGGGCTTTTCCGTCTGATACAATTTCCGGCTATCGGGGACAGCTCCTTCCTCAGGCCGAAAACACTGCGGTATGCCCTTATCAGGCAAATGACAGCATTTTCGCCAGACCGCTGTGTCTTCCCCTACGCGGCCCATGGGATATTGTGCCATCATGCAATGCATGCCCATGGTCAAAGACGGGCAAAAGGGGACCGACAAAATGAGGGTCGGCACTGCGCCGGAAGCGCACAAAACAAAAGGCCCCGCCACTTTTCCGGCGGGGCCCTTCGTGAATGCGTTTGGTGCCGGGTTCGATCAGAACGCCAGCGTCAGATCGAGGAAAAGCACGCGGCCGGGCTCCGGAATGCGCTGGCCGGTGAAGGGATTTTTCGCGTTCAGATGGTCGGCGTAGGCCACGTCGGTCAGGTTCTGCACGCCGAACTGAAGCCGTCCCTGCCGGAGCACCCGGAGGCCTGCCTTCAGGTCCAGCGTGGTGTAGCCGTCGGTGGGTACTTCGCCGCGGCTGGTGGCCACGCGATCCTGGCGGGCTACCCGGTGCAGGGTGGCCTCGGCGAAGAAGCGGGCGGACGGCTCGTAGCGCAGGCCGATGTCCACGCGAGGGGGTGCCACGCCAAAGGCGGGCTCGTCGCGCGTCTCGTCCTGCCCCCACAGGTAGCTGCCCGTGGTGGTGAGCGTCAGCGCGTAGGGTAGCCGCACGGCCAGCGTGGCCTCGCCGCCGTAGAAGGTAGCCGTGCCGTTCACGTAGCGAAAGACGGTGGGCGGGCTCAGCGGCAACCGTTTGGGCAGGTCGGTAGGCTCGATGGTGATGTAGTGGTCGAGACGGCGGGCAAACAGATTCAGCGACAGGCTCCAGCCCGGATGGGCGGTTTCCAGCCAGAGGTCGGCCTGCGTACTGCGCTCGGGCCGGAGCGCCGGGTTGCCGACGAATTCGGCGCTCATCTGGGCCTTGCTCGACGGCAGCCGGTCCGAGTAGCGCTCGGTGGCGTCGGCCGTGCGTACGGCCGAGCCCACGCCGACGGCCACGCTCCAGCGCGGATGGGGCAGCCAGTTCACCGTCAGCGCCCCGCTCAGGTTGGCCTCGCGGGCCGTCAGGTCGGTGGAGACGTTTTCGAGGAAGAAAGCACTGGCCGTGTCGGCGCGCGCATCCACCAGGTCGAGCCGGGCCGTGGCAGCCACCTGCCAGCGGGCGGCCGGGCTGTGGGCCAGGCGGGCGAACAGACCGACGTCCGTGATGCGTGCTTTCGGCCAGACCAGGTCCTCGAAAAGCAGCATGCCCGTGTCGCGCCGGCGAATCCATCGCATGGCGTTTCGATAGGTGTGGTAGCCATCGGCGCCGATTTCCAGTTCGTCGGCAAAGCCGGGCGCCAGGCTGAGCGCCAGCCGCCCGCCGACGACGTCGATCCCCGAATTGATCTGCACGTCGAGGGCGAAGGGCGGCATGCGATCGGGGTTGGGTTCGGCCGTCGGCTTGCCGTCGTTGTCCATGCCGTGATCGACGGCGTTGTAATAAGCCTGTACGTCCAACCCGCGCACGGGGCCCTCGGAGAACGTGCGCTGAAAGCTGGCCGAGAGCGTGTAGGCGTCGAAGTAGTCGGCGTTCAGGATAAGGCCGGGGTAGTCCAGATCGCGCTGGGCCTGGTAGCCGGCGGCTACGACGAACCGGACGTCGGGCCGTGGCAGGTAGCCGAGCTTCACCCGCACCTCGCGCGAGCGGAAGTCGGCCGGAACCGTCGAGCCGTCGCCGGCCCGGTAGTCGGCGCCCTGCCGCCAGGCCGTTTGCGCCAGCAGGCCGAAGGCGCCCTGTCGGTAGCCGAGCTGCAGCCCGTTTTCGAAGGCGTTCAGGTTCGTGTCGTAACCGGCGTGCAGGCGCCCCTGCATGCGTCCGGGCGCGAGCGTGCGGAGGCCGCGCGTCTCGACGCGGATGGCGCTCAGGTTACCGGCACCCCAGGTCAGCGCATAGGGCCCTTTGACCACCTCCATCGACTGGATGACCGTGGGGTCGAAGTGGCTCATGGGCGAGTCCATGCGGGCCGGGCCGGCCGGGAAGAGCCGCGAGCCGTCCAGATAGACGCCCACCTCGGTCTCCCTAAGGCCACGGACGACCGGGTCGAGCCCGAGCGGCCCGCGTCGCACGGCCGCCAGACCCGGAAGCGCCCGGAGCAGCTCGCCGGCATCCCGCGGATTAGCCTCGCGCACGGCAGCCTCCTGAAGCTGCGCCGTGGGCGAGAGGTCCGGCCGCAGGGCCGTCACCTGAATGCCTTCCAGCTCGAAACTGACGGGCCGAAGCAGGATCGGCACAAACACGGTATCGCCCGCCACCAGCTCGACCGGTCGCCGCGTCGTCTCGTATCCGACAAACCGCACCGAGACCGTGTAGCGGCCGGGCGACAGGTGCAGCGTGAACAGACCTGCCGCGTTGGTAACGGTGGCGTGGGCGGTGCTGTCGATCAGCACGTGCGCGCCGGGAAGCGGCGTGCGCGTCTCGGCGTCGAGCACCTGGCCGGTCAACACCGCCTGCGCCCGCGCCGACAGCGAAAGTCCGAAAATCAGAAGCAGCGTAAAGCGAACGTTGCGCATGGTTCATCCTCCAGCGGTTGGTGAAACGGAAGCCTGAAAGAGGGCGTCCCGAGGCCTGCTTCGGCAGCGGCCTCAGGCAAGGGGCTTCCGCCGCGGAGGATGGAAAATGTCGGTGACGGGTCGAAGTGGAGGCGGCGCGGTATCCGACAGCGCCGTCGGCGTCGCAAAGGCCGGTGGGATCATCACCGGCGCCGAGGGCAACGGACCGTACGGCATAGCCGATGGGCTGCTCGGCGTCGCGCTGTCATCGTGGCAGCGTTGCCAGAGGGGCGTGCCCTCGTGTCCATGACAGGTGCAGCGTTGACCCTGGTGCGGACAGGCCATGTGGTGGCAGACCGGGCCGTGCTCGTGGGCGTGCGGCGCCCGTAATGCCGCCCAGGGAAAGACCGGCATCAGGAGCGCCACGCTCAACAGGAGCGCCGGCAGACGGGATGTGGACGACCGCGCCCTCATGGCCGAACAAATTGATACAAAAAGGAGCAAAAAATCTGTTTTGAAGGCAAGCCCACTCCGCTAACTCCCGGTGAAAAGCCCGTGCAACTTCGGTCAACGGCACTTCCGAAGGAGTTGTCTCGTATCACATCCGCGATCATCGAACCTGACCATCGAGACCATGACCGAGCAGGCATTGTCCTACGTCGATACGCATTTTTCGCGCTTTGTCGAAGAATTGAAAGACCTGCTGCGCATTCCGTCGATCAGTACCGATCCGGACTACGCGCCCGAGGTGCGACGGGCGGCCGACTGGCTGGCCGAGCATTTCCAGAAGCTGGGCTTCCCGAAAGTAGAAGTCTTTGAGACCGAGGGCCATCCCATCGTCTATGCCGAGTACACGGTGGACGCGACGCGGCCGACCGTGCTCGTCTACGGTCACTACGACGTGCAGCCGCCCGATCCGCTGGAACTGTGGACCTCGCCGCCCTTCGAGCCGGAGATCCGGGACGGCAACCTCTA
The DNA here is from genome assembly GCF_009936275.1 of Rhodothermus marinus. Lineage (NCBI taxonomy): Bacteria > Pseudomonadati > Rhodothermota > Rhodothermia > Rhodothermales > Rhodothermaceae > Rhodothermus > Rhodothermus marinus. Next base: position 2,668,779 of record NZ_AP019797.1, on the reverse strand, counting down.
CGCGCGGGGCGCCTGCGACGACAAAGGCCAGCTTTTCATGCATGTGAAGGCGGCCGAGGCCTACCTGAAGACGGCCGGCACGCTCCCCGTGAACCTGAAATTCCTGCTGGAAGGGGAGGAGGAGTCAGGTTCGGTGCACCTGGCACCTTTCATCGAAGCGCATCGCGAGCTGCTGGCGGCCGACGTCGTGGTCATTTCCGACACGGCCATGTTCGCGCCGGGGGTGCCCTCAATCACCTACGGGCTACGCGGGCTGGCCTACGTGGAGGTGGAACTGACCGGTCCGGCCCGCGACCTGCACTCGGGCGTCTATGGCGGGGCCGTCGAAAATCCGATCAACGTGCTGGCGCGGCTGATCGCCGGGCTCCACGACGAAGACCACCGGATCACGATCCCGGGCTTTTACGACGACGTGCGGCCCCTGACCGAGGAGGAACGGCGTACGTTTCGGGAGCTGCCCTTCGACGAAAAGGCCTGGATGGAGGAAATCGGCGTGTCGGCCGTCCGCACCGAGAAGGGGTACACGATCCTGGAGGCGATCACGGCACGGCCGACGCTGGACGTGAACGGCATCTGGGGCGGCTACCAGGGTAAGGGTGCCAAAACCGTGCTGCCTGCAAAGGCCGGGGCCAAGATCTCCATGCGGCTGGTACCCGATCAGGACCCGGACGACATCGTCGAGAAAACCCGCCGCTACTTCGAACAGAAGACGCCGCCCACCTGCAAGCTACGCTTTACGTCGCTGCACGGCGGCCATCCCGTGCTGGTCGATACGCGCCATCCGGCCATGCAGGCGGCCGCCGAGGCCATGGCCCGCGTGTTCGGACGCCGGCCCTACTTCACCCGCGAGGGCGGCTCCATCCCCGTCGTGGCCGACTTCAAACGGCTGCTGGGGCTCGACAGCGTGCTCATGGGCTTCGGGTTGAATTCGGACGCGATCCATTCGCCCGACGAGCACTTCGGGCTGGACCGCTTCCGACAGGGCATCGAAAGCATCGTGCATTTTCTGGAACGGTACGGTCAGCGGCCAACGTGAAGCGCGTTCGAACAGGGAAACAAAAAATTTCGAGCGCCGGTTTGGACGTTCAGCCTGAAACGATTTGAACGGGAGCTGCTTCGTTGCATGCGATTAATGGTAAGGCACGAGCTCAGATGATTTTCGTCGCGCTGGGTGATACCGAGGCGATCGGGGCCAACTGCTATTTTGTGAAGCTGGACGGGACGGGACTTGTGCTCGACGTGGGGGTCGATCCGAACGAGGAAGGACCCGAGAGCCTGCCGCGCTTCGAGCTGATCCACCGCAACCCGGACTGGTACATCGATCACGCCATCGTCACGCACGCGCATCACGACCACATCGGGGCGTTGCCGGTCCTGCTGCGTGAGTTTCCGCACGTGCTGGTGCACATGACGCGCGTCACGCGCCAGCTTGCCGATCTGCTGCTGCCCGCCTCGGCCCGCCTGCAACGTCGCCGCCTGCAGGAAGGCCGCTCGAGCTACGGTCCGCTTTTCGACGAAAAGCAACTGGAGGGCTACAGCTACCTCTACCTGACGCACGAGCCGGGACAGGACTTCAGTGTGACGGGCCTGCGAGGGCGCTCGCCCGTGCGCGCTCGCTTCTACCATGCCGGCCATGTGCTGGGCGCGGCCGGCGTGTTGCTGACGCACGAAGAAGACGGCCGCCGCCAGCGCATCTTCTACACGAGCGACACGAACATGCGGGCACAGGCCATCATCCCGGGGGGCGACTACCCGGAGGAGCCGGTCGATGTGCTCATTCTGGAATCGACGGCCGGAGCCGATCCCGAGGCCGAACGCACCACGCGCCGCCTGGAGGAAGAACGCTTCGGCGAGGCGGTGCGGCGTGTGCTGGATCGGGGCGGCAGCGTACTGGTGCCGGCCTTTGCGCTCGGGCGTGCCCAGGAAGTGCTGGCCGTGATCGACCGACTCAAGCGGGAAAAGGTATTGCCCGCCGACGTGCCCGTCTATACGGCCGGGACCATGCGGGCCATTGCCGACCTGTATGATCGGACGCGCTTCGTCACACCCCGGCTCGATCCGTCGTTCGAGGTGTTCCGCGTCGAGCAGCGGCGGCTGCCCCGGCGCCTGGAGGCCGTGCGGCAGGCGCTGGCCGAGCCGGCCATCTACGTGCTCAGCAGCGGGATGATGTTCGAACGGTCGCTCTCGAACCGAATGGCGCAACTGCTGGTGGAAGACGAGCGGCACGCGATCTTTCTGGTAGGATTCGCCCGGGAAGACTCGCCGGCCGGGCGACTGCTGGCCGCCGCCGAAGCCGGCGCCGAAGAGATCGTGCTCGACGAGCAACGCGGTCCGCAACCGCTTCGCTGCGAGGTGGCACGCTTCCGCTTCAGCGGCCACAGCCATCGCCGCGACCTGCTGCGGCTGGTCGAGCGCCTGCAGCCCCGCCATGTGATCCTGGTGCACGGCGACGAAGACGCGCGTGAATGGATGGCCGACAACATTCAGTTTTTCTACCCGGACGTAAACGTATGGCTGCCCCGTTCCGGCGAACCGCTGGAGCTATGAGGTAGCCGGTTCGTTGCACTCAGGAAGTTCCGCCTATGGAAACGCTGGTTCGCCCCACCCGCCCCATCCTCTCGACCGAACGCCTGGAAGAATTTGCCGCCCGGCTGCGTCCACGTCTTCGCGGATCGCTCTGCATGGATCCGATGACGCGGGCGCTTTACGCGACCGACGCCAGCATCTATCGGATGGAGCCGGTCGGTGTGCTGCTGCCCGCGCATGCCGACGACGTGCAGGCCGCGCTGGAGCTGGCGCAGGAATTCGGCATTCCGGTGCTGCCGCGCGGCGGCGGTTCGTCGCTGGCCGGCCAGGCCGTCAACGAAGCGCTGGTGATCGACTTCACGCCACGCCTGCACCGCATTCTGGAAATCAATGCGGAAGAACGGTGGGTTCGGGTGGAGCCGGGGTGCCCGCTGGAGCAGCTCAACAAGGCGCTGCAGCCCTATGGCCTGATGGTGGGGCCTGATCCTGCCAGCGGGGGGCGTGCCACCCTGGGCGGCATGCTCGCCAACAATTCGACCGGTGCCCACTCCATTCTGTACGGCAACATGATCCGGCACGTGCACGCGGTCGAGGCACTGCTGGCCGACGGGACGCCCGTGCACTTCGAGCCACTTTCGGCCGACGCCTGGGCCGAGCGCACGCGCCGCGACGGACCCGAAGGCCGGCTCTATCGCGAGCTGGACGCCCTGCTTCGCGAAAAAGGCGACGTCATCGCCCGCGACACGCCGCGCCACTGGCGCCGCAACAGCGGCTACCGACTCGAATACCTGCTGGACCCGGCCGAGCGTAACCTGGCGCAACTGCTCTGCGGAAGCGAGGGCACGCTGGCCGTCGTGACCGAACTGACCGTGAAACTGGTGCCGCGTCCGAAGCGGACGGCGCTGGGCGTGGTCCACTTCCACACGCGCGACGAGGCGCTGCGTGCCGTAACGACCATCCTGGAGACCGAGCCGTCGGCCGTCGAGCTGTTCGACGGCGTGGCCATCGAAGCCACGCGCCACGCGCCGGGCTATGCGCCGCTGCTGGCCACGTTCATTCAGGGAGATCCGGGCGCCGTGCTCATCACCGAATACTTCGGCGAGAGCGAGGCGGAGCTGGTGCATCGCCTGGACGTGCTGGAAGCGACGCTCCGGCGGGCCGGCCAGGGCTATGCCGTGGTGCGGGCCCTTCAGCCCGAGCACATCCGGAACGTCTGGAATGTCCGCAGCGAAGGGGTGGGGCTGGTGATGGGGGTCAAAGGCGACCACAAGCCGATCCCGATCATCGAAGACGCCGCCGTGCCCGTCGAACACCTGGCTGACTACGTGGCCGACCTGGAACGGCTGCTTCAGGAGACGAACACCCGCGCTGTCTTCTACGCGCACGCTTCGGCGGGCTGCCTGCACATCCGCCCCTTCATCAACACGAAGGACGCCCGCGAGGTGGAAAAAATGCGCGACATCGCCGTCGGCTCCATGGAGCTGGTCAAAAAGTACGGCGGTGTGCTTTCGTCCGAGCACGGCGACGGCATCGCGCGGGGCGCGCTCAACGAGGCGTTTCTGGGACCGGAACTCTGCGACGTCTATCGACGGCTCAAGCAGATCTTCGACCCGGACGGTCTGCTCAATCCGGGCCGGGTGATCGACACGCCCCCGCTGACGGAAAACCTGCGCATGGGGCCCACCTATCACACCATCGAACTGATCGAGGAACTGGACTGGTCGGAAGAAGGGGGCTTTGCGCGGGCCGTCGAGCAGTGCAACGGCAACGGCGCCTGCCGTAAGCTGGAAAGCGGCGTCATGTGCCCGAGCTACATGGTCACGCGCGACGAGCGGCACACGACGCGCGGACGGGCCAATGCGCTGCGTTCGGTGATGTCCGGGGCGCTTCCCGTCGAAGAACTGACGGGCGAGGCGCTCTACGAAGTGATGGACCTGTGCGTGCAGTGCAAGGGCTGCAAGACCGAGTGCCCGTCGAACGTGGATATGGCCCGGATCAAGGCGGAGTGGCTGGCCAAGTACTGGGAGGCGAACGGCGTGCCGCTGCGCGTGCGGCTGTTCGCCCACCAGCCCCGGCTGGCCCGGTGGATCGGAGGCGGCTGGAAGGCCCAGCTGGCCAACTTCGGCCTGCGCAACCCGCTCGTGCGCTGGGTGATGGACCGAGCGCTGGGCATCAGCGCCCGGCGGCGTCTGCCGGCTTTTGCCGTCGAGCCGTTCACGCACTGGTTCCGCAGGCAACAGCGCACGCTCGAGGGGCCGACCGTCGTGCTCTTTGCCGACACGTTCAACAACTACCATCATCCCGAAGTCGCCCGGGCGGCCACCGAGTTCTTCTGGAAGCTGGGCCTTCAGGTGGTGGTGCCCGATGAACGGGCCTGCTGCGGCCGGCCGCTCATCTCCAAGGGATTGCTCAGCGAGGCGCAGCAGCAGGTGCTCGACGCCGTCGAACGCCTGCATCCCTACGTCGAGCAGGGCTGGCCGATTGTCGGGCTCGAGCCGAGCTGCATTCTGACGTTTCGTGACGAGCTGCTCGCCCTGCTGCCGGGCGATCCGCGGGCCCGCGCGCTGGCGCGCAGCGTGTTCACCTTCGAGGAGTACGTGGCCCGGCTGGCCGACGAAGGTCGGCTCGACGGGGTGCGCTGGACCGAGACGCCGCGGCGGGTACTGCTGCATGGCCACTGCCACCAGAAGGCGCTGGTCGGGACCCAGGCGGCCGCGCGGGTGCTGTCGCTGCCGGGCTACACGGTCGAAGTGCTCGATACGAGCTGCTGCGGCATGGCCGGCGCTTTCGGGTACGAAAAGGAACACGTGGACATTTCGCTGAAGATGGCCGAGCGGCGGCTGGCGCCAGCCGTGCGGGCGGCCGACGACGGCACGCTCATTGCAGCACCGGGCACTTCGTGCCGCGCGCAGATTCAGGATACGACGGGGCGGCGGGCGCTGCACCCGGCGGAAATCCTGCTCGAGGCGCTGGCCTGAACGCACCGCGTTCGACCCGGAGAAATTTTTCGGCAAGATTTTCTTCGGAAGCGCTTTCGAATTCAACAACTTCCTCCTATATTTTCACTGCACCTACCAAACGAGCCAGAGACAGCCATGCAACTGACCGAAGCACCTGTAGAAGAACGGACCTATTCCTTCTGGGAACAGGTCAACCGCATGTTCGATCGGGCAGCCGCCTACACGAAGCATCCCAAAGGGCTGCTCGATCAGATCAAGGCCTGCAACAGCGTCTACCGGATGGAATTCCCCGTCAAGCGGGACGACGGCTCGATCGAAGTGATTCGCGCCTATCGGGCCGAGCACAGCCACCACAAGCTACCCACGAAAGGAGGCATCCGGTACGCGCCGAACGTCACTGAAGACGAGGTGATGGCGCTGGCCGCCCTGATGACCTACAAGTGTGCCATCGTGGACGTGCCGTTTGGCGGGGCCAAAGGCGGCGTCAAAATCGACCGGCGCCAGTATAGCGAGGCCGAACTGGAGCGGATCACCCGCCGCTACACCTACGAACTGCTCAAAAAGAACTTCATCGGTCCCGGCGTGGATGTGCCCGCGCCGGACTACGGGACCGGCCCCCGCGAGATGGCCTGGATTCTGGATACGTACAATTCGTTCTCTTCCAATCCGCTCGAAGCGCTGGCCTGTGTGACCGGCAAGCCGGTCGGTCAGGGCGGTGTGCGCGGTCGCAAGGAGGCCACCGGTCGCGGCGTGTTCTTCGGCGTGCGGGAGGCCTGCAGCGTGGAAGAGGACATGAAAGCGCTGGGGCTCCAGACGGGCCTGGGCGGCAAAACGGTGGTCGTGCAGGGACTGGGTAACGTGGGCTACCACGCGGCCAAATTCCTGCAGGAAGGCGGGGCCGTGCTGGTGGGCCTGGCCGAAATCGAAGGGGCCATCTACAACCCGGACGGCCTCGACCTGGAAGCCGTCATGGAGCACCGGCGGCGCACCGGCTCGATTCTGAACTTCCCGGGCGCGAAAAACCTGGAGCGTTCTCAGGATGCGCTGGAGCTTCCCTGCGACATCCTTGTGCCGGCCGCGCTGGAAAATCAGATTACGGTGGAAAACGCTCCGCACATCCAGGCCAGGATCATCGCCGAGGCGGCCAACGGACCGGTAACCATCGAGGCCGAGGAGATTCTGCTGAAAAAAGGCGTGCTGATCATTCCGGACGTGTACCTCAATGCCGGGGGCGTGACGGTTTCTTACTTCGAATGGCTACGCAACCTGTACCACGTGCGGTTTGGCCGTCTCAGCAAGCGCTTCGAGGAACGCACCTTCAGTCGCATCCTGGAGGTCATCGAAGACCTGACCGGTAAGAAAGTGCCGGTTGAGCTCGTGCAGGAGGTGGCGCACGGAGCCGACGAGGAAGATCTGGTCAACTCCGGTCTGGAGGAGACCATGATCAATGCCTACCAGGAGATTCTGGCTATCCGGCGCGAGCACGGCGTAGACCTTCGCACGGCTGCCTTCATCGACGCGATCAACAAGGTGGCCCAGTCGTATCTGGAGCTGGGCATTTTCCCGTGATAGGCGATCGGCGAAAAGAAAGCGGGGCGACCGGACAGCCGGTCGCCCCGCTTTTTGTTGCGAAGCAGGTTAGCGAACCGACACCTCGGGCCACATGCGGGCCAGCGGCGTACCGTGCAGCAGCCGGAGCCGGTCCAGCGTGGGCCGGTAGGCCTCCAGCATCCGGGCGGCCGGCGAAGCGGTCAGATTACGCCAGGTCTGCACGGCTTTTGCCTCCAGCTGCTCGGCCAGCCGCTCGGCAAACGTCCGGGGACGCGGCAGCACGCGAATCCGATAGGTGCCCGGCGCCAGGCCGGCTTTTTCGGCGGCAATGGCAATGGCCCGGTCCAGGCCGCCCAGCACGTCCACCAGACCGATCCGGTGGGCCGCCTCGCCGCTCCAGACACGTCCCCCGCCGATGGCATCGACCGAATCGACTGGAAGCCCGCGGGCCTGCGATACCTTTTGCAGAAACGTGCGATAGGTCGCCAGGATGGTCTGCTGCAGGCGTTCCACCTCGTAGGGCTCCGGGGGCACCAGTCCCGAGAACATGTCGGCGTACGGGCTGGTGCGCAGCAGGTCGTAGGTGATCCCGATCTTGTTTTCGAACAGGCCGCCCGCATTGAACAGAATGCCGATCACCCCGATCGAACCCGTGATGGTCAGCGGATCGGCCACGATCGTATCGGCGGCCGTGCTGATCCAGTAGCCGCCGGAGGCGGCCACATCGCCCATCGAGACGATGACGGGCTTTTCTTCGGCCGTGCGCCGGATGGCCTGCCACATGGCTTCCGAGGCGGCCGCCGAGCCGCCCGGCGAGTTGATGCGCAGCACTACGGCCTTCACGCGTTCATTCTGGCGCGCCTCCTCCATTGCGGCGATCAGCGTTTCGCTCCCGAGCATGCGGCCGCCCAGGAAGGGGACCGGCACCGGCTCCTGCTGACTTTTGCCGGGCACGATCGTCCCCACGGCATAGACCACGGCGATTTCGCCTTCGTTACCGGTGGGCAGGCCGGCCTCGCGGTCAGGCACGCGCGCGTACTGGCGAAGCGAGACGCGGCGTAGCTTTTCGTCCGGCCCATAGCCCAGGTGCGTCTTCAGCATGCGCTCGATCTGGCCGGCGTCGCGGAGCCCGTCGAGCAACCCGGCCTGCACGGCCTCCTCGGCGGAAAGCAGCAGCTGCTCGGTCGCCAGCCGGTTCACGTCCTCCACCGAAAGCCCGCGGGCCTCGGCCACCGTCTCCAGGAAGCGCCGGTTGTAGGCGTCGAGCAGCGCCTGCAATTGCAGGCGGTTTTCTTCGGAGAGATGTTCACGCACGAACGGTTCCCCGGCACTCTTGAAGGCACCGGCCCGCACCACCCGGGCTTCGACCTCCAGCTTGTCGAGCAGGCGCTTGTAGAATTCGGCCGTCAGATAGAAGCCGTTGAATTCGAAGAACGACTCCGGTCCGGCAAACACGCTGTCGGCCGCGCTGGCCAGGAAATAGGTGGCCTCATCCATGCCGAAGTCCTCGCACGAGGCGATAAGCAGCTTGCCGCTGGACCTGAACTCGACGAGCGCCGCGCGGACTTCTTCCAGCGAGGCCCAGGAGAGTTGCGGGTTCTGCAGACGAAGCCAGACGGCTTCGATGCGCCGGTCGGCCGCTGCTTTCTTCAGGGCGTGTGTCAGGTCGTGCAGGCCGTAGGGGGGCTCCTCCAGTAGCAGGCGGCTGAGCGGATCGGGCGAGACGACTTCCGGAATGGGACCGCTCAGGCGCACGACCAGCACCGAGCCCGAGCGAATGGACGGCGGCTGTTCGACGGCCGTCGCCAGCCCCATCAGAAACAGAAACAGAAAGAGAAAAATCAGCCCGATGGCGATCAGCGTGCCGAGAATGCTGGCCAGCAGCGAGGAAAGAAACCGCATGGCAGACTTCAAGCCGTTGGTAGAAAAATATTGTCTGAAAGATACGATGCCGGTTGCTACGAAAGGGCGGCGGGTAAAGTTACGGGATTGGTGGAAGTGTCTGAAGCCGAAAACCACATGGGAAACCGCCTTTGTGGCAAGGCGGTTGGAATTACGGCCATTTACGTCGGATAGCGGTCAACTTCCGTGGAAAACAACATGCGAGGATCGGTGCGGCTTGGACAGGTGCGGCGGCGGAAGCCACCTTATCGGGTGGTGCGGAAGGATAATCCGGCCGCGCCGCTGAACGAGCGGGAGCGGCAGATTCTCCGGCTGGTGGTCGAGAGCTTTATCGACACGGCCGGTCCGGTGGGCTCGCACTTTCTGGCCCGGCGGTATCCGATCGGCCTGAGCCCGGCCTCCATTCGCAACACGATGAGCGATCTGGAGGAGATGGGCTACCTGGACCATCCCTACACGTCGGCCGGTCGGGTGCCCACGGACCTGGGCTACCGGACCTTCGTCGATGCGTTGATGGACGTACCCGAGCTGGCTCCGGACGAACGCCGGTTGCTTCAGCAGAAGGTGCGGGAGATCGGCAACGATCCGGAGGAGCTGTGGCGGGAGAGCACGCGCCTGCTCGGCCAGCTTTCCCGGCTGCTGGGCGTGGTGCTGACGCCCCGGCTCTCGACCGGCGTGCTGGAGCGGCTCGAAGTGGTGCCGCTTTCGTCCACCCGGGCCATGTTTGTGCTCAGCGTGCGGGGCGGCCTGGTGCGTACGATCCTCGTGGAACTGACTTCGGAGCTGAGCCGGCGTGATCTGGAGCTGGTGGTGGCCCTCCTGAATGAACGCCTGGCCGGCCTCACGCTGGCCGCGATCCGACAGAGTTGCCATCAGCGTCTGCGTGATCTGGAAGATCGGACCGGGCTGGTACAGCTGGTACTGGACGAAGCGCCTACGCTTTTCAGCGAACCCAGTGAAGGACGCGTACGCTTCGGCGGCACCCAGTACATTATGGGCCAGCCGGAATTTCAGCGGCCGGAAGAGCTCCGCAACCTCTTTCTGCTGCTGGAAGACGAGGAGGAACTGGTACGGCTGCTGGAGGGAACCGACACTTCCGATGACGTTGAAGTAGGCCGCGCCCAGGTGTCGATCGGACGTGAAAATCAGGACGAAAAGGTGGAAAGATTCTCGATCGTCACGGCACGCTATCGCCTGGGCGATGCTGTGGGAACCATCGGAGTGATCGGGCCTACCCGTATGGACTACCGGCGCGTGCTGGCGCTGGTGCAGGAGATGGCCCGGCTCCTCAGCCGTCCGATCGATGAAACCGTGAACTGAATCCGTGGGGAGCGAAACGAAGCGACGACGACCATGGCGGAGGAAATGAAAACCACACCGAACGCGGAACAGGTAAACGAAACGGAAAACGTGCCGACGCCCGAAGCGGAAGCTACCGCTTCGGAGACGCCGGCCGAGGAGGAAAACGATCTGGTAGCCCGTATTGAACAACTGGAGGCCGAACTGGCGCAGGTGCAGGACAAGTTCCTGCGCACGGCGGCCGAATTGCAGAACTATCGCCGGCGCGTCGAGCAGGAAAAGCGGCAACTGCTGGAAATGGGCAAAGCGCTGGCGATTCGCCCGCTGCTGGAGGTACTGGACGATCTGGAGCGCTCGCTGGAGGCGGCGCGCCAGGCCGAGGCGCAGGATCCGGGCGCTGCCTATCACAAGCTGCGTGAAGGCGTCGAACTGGTCCATCAGAAATTTCTCACCGAGCTGGCCCGCCTGGGGGTGGAGCCCATCGAAGCGGTGGGTCAGCCCTTCGATCCTGCGCTGCACGAAGCCATGATGCAGCAGCCGGCACCGGAGGGCGTGACGCCCGGTACGGTCTTGCAGGAAGTGCAGAAAGGCTACCGGATGGGCGAACGCGTGCTCCGGCACAGCCGGGTTGTTGTGGCGGCTCCGCCCGACGGAAACAGCCAGGCCTGAACGGAAGGCCCTGATCTATGCGTGACTACTACGAGGTGCTCGGGGTGGACCGCAACGCCACCCAGGAAGAAATCAAGCGAGCTTATCGCAAACTGGCGCTCCAGTACCACCCCGACCGCAATCCCGGCGACAAAGAGGCGGAGGCGCGCTTTAAAGAGATCGCCGAAGCCTACGAGGTCCTTTCGGATCCCGAGAAACGGCGGCGCTACGACCGCTACGGCCATGCCGGTGTGCGAGGCAACGGCATGCCGGAAGGTGGACCTTTTGAGGACCTGAACGACATCTTCAGCGCCTTCCACGACATTTTCGGCGCCTCGGGCTCCGTTTTCGAGGAGGTGTTCGGCGGGGGGCGTCGCCGCACCCGCCGGGAAGCGCACGGCCGCGCCGGCGGCGACGTCCACGTCAAGGTGCAGCTAACGCTGGAGGAGATCGCCGAGGGCACGGAAAAAGAAGTTACCGTCCGCAAATACGTGCCCTGCGCCACCTGCGACGGCACCGGTGCCGAAGGCGGGACGGCCGGCTATACGACCTGCCCCACCTGTCGAGGAGCAGGCGAGCTGCGGCAGGTGTCGCGCTCCATTTTCGGCCAGTTCATCAACATCCAGACGTGCCCGCACTGCGGCGGGGCCGGACGCATTCTGCGCAACCGGTGTCCGGACTGCGGCGGGAGCGGCCGCCGCATGAGCGAGGAGACGATCCGGGTGACGATCCCGCCCGGCGCGCTCGAAGGCCACTACCTGACCATCCGGGGAGCCGGTCATGCAGGCGTCAAAGGCGGACCGCCCGGTGACCTGATTGTCGAGATCGAAGAGCTCCCGCATGAACACTTCGTGCGGGAAGGGCTGGACATCTACTACGACCTGGTCATCTCCTTCCCGGACGCCGCGCTGGGCACGGAGGTCGAAGTGCCCACCCTGCGGGGCCGGGCCCGGCTGCAGATCGATCCGGGCATTCAGTCCGGAAAAATTCTGCGCATGCGCGGCCGCGGCCTTCCGGAGTTGAACGGGCCGGGGCGGGGCGACCAGTTCGTCCGCGTTCATGTGTGGACGCCCACGGAGCTGACCGACGAAGAACGGCAGATTCTGGAACGCCTCCGGCACTCGCCATCCTTCCGGCCTCGCCTTGAAGAAGGGCGCCGCTCCTTCTTCAGTCGCTTCAAGGATGCCTTCCGTTGATGCCTCACGTGACCGCACCAGCTCTCGGAGAAGCCCTGCGACAGGTGATGCGGCGGGTGCCGTCGCCCGTGACCGTGGTCACGGCGGCCGCTCGCGGTGAAATGCGGGGCATTACGATCGGCTCGTTTACCAGCGTTTCGCTGAATCCGCCACTCATTTCGTTCAATGTGGCGCGGCAGGCACGTATGCACCCCCTGTTGCTTGAAGCCCGTCATTTTGCCGTGCACATTCTGGGGACCGAGCAGGTGGCGCTCGGCCAGCGCTTTGCCGAGCCCGGTCTGAGCGGTGCGGAGCAGTTCGAAGGGCTGGCTTACCGGTTGCACCCCGAGGGCACTCCGGTGCTGGAAGGCGTGCTGGCCGTGCTGCATTGCCGCCCGTACCGTACGCTGGAGGCCGGCGACCACACGATTTTTGTCGGTGAGGTTATCGAAATTGAGACGCTTACCGATGGCCCCCCGCTGCTTTACTACAACCGGGCCTACCGGGCCGTCGGCAAGGAGCTGGCCTCTGGGGAAGCACTCAACAGCGCCGCGCCGAACAGCGCGAAGTCGTAGCGCACCGGATCGTCCGGACAGAAGCGGCGACAGACGGCCGTCAGCTCCTGCACCGCTTTCCAGTCGTTGGTTTTACGCCGGAGCAGTCCCCAGGCCCGCGCCTGGCGTCCGACGTGCACGTCCAACGGCAGCACCAGTTGTGCCGGACGTACCGCGCGCCACAGCCCCAGATCGACCGGCCCGGGCCGCACCATCCAGCGAAAGTAAAGCGCCAGCCGTTTGCAGGCGCTACCCGTGGAAGGGCAGGGCAGGTGCTTGCGCAGGCGGGGGGGAGTGCCCGGCAGCCCGCAGAGCGCCCGGCTCAACGCCTCGATGGCCGGACCGATGTCGGGTGCGTCGGCCGGCAGGTGCGCGGCCACGAAGTGTTCGATCGTGTCGTAGCGGGTCAGCAGGGCCTGCAGGTTGCGCGTCAGCCACAGGGCATCTTCCGGCTGAAAGGTGCGATGTCGAAACGTGCGCAGCCGCTCCGCATCGCGCTCGGGGTCGAAAAAACGCACGAAGCGGTAGGGCCGGTAGTCCATGCGCGCGCACAGTTCTTCCAGCTTTTGCAGGATGATCGACCGACGCCCCCAGGCCAGCAACGCGGCGTACAGCCCGATCACCTCCTGATCGCGCGCGTCGTCAAAGGCGTGCGGAATGGCGATCGGATCGGTGGCGATGAAGTCCGGCTGCTCGTAGTGCGCAACCAATGCGTCCAGCATCTGGCGATCGACGGTCATACGCTGGGGGGCAATTCGGGCAACTGGTGCAGTTCGGCAAAGAGCGTGGCGGCGCGGCGCAGATCGACGTTGCCGCCGCTGAGGATCAGTCCGACCCGCCGACCCGCGACGGCCACCCGGTTTTCGAGCAGGGCGGCCAGCGGCAGCGCTCCGGTGGGCTCGACCACCAGCTTGAGCCGCTCCCAGAGCACGTACATGGCCTGCAGGATGGCCGTTTCCGAGACGGTCACCATGTCGTCCACATATTGCCGCACCAGCGGGAAGGTGACCTCACCCAGCGAGGGTGTGCGGGCGCCGTCGGCGATGGTGTCCGGGTTGTGCACGCGGTGCAGGCGGCCGGTGCGGAACGAGCGCGTGGCATCGTCGGCCCGCTCGGGCTCGACGCCGATCACGCGGCACCGGGGCGCCAGCGCCCGAACGCTGAGCGCCGAGCCCGAAAGCAGACCGCCGCCCCCACAGGGCACCAGCAGCACGTCGAGCGACTTTACTTCTTCCAGCAGCTCCCGGGCCGCCGTGCCCTGTCCGGCCACGATCTGCGGATGGTCGTAGGGCGGAATGATCGTCAGCCCGCGTTCGGCAGCCAGTCGCCGCCCCAGTTCTTCACGCGTGATCTGCTCCGGATCGTACAGCACAATCTCGGCGCCGTAGCCGGCCGTGGCCGCCCGCTTGACTTCCGGGGCATTCTGCGGCATGACCACCGTCACCCGCACACCGAGCAGGCGTCCGGCCAGCGCCAGCGCCTGGGCGTGGTTGCCCGAGGAGTAGGTGAGCACACCCCGACGGCGTTCGGCCTCCGGAAGCGTGGCCAATGCATTGTAGGCACCGCGGAATTTGAAAGAGCCGGCGCGCTGAAAATGCTCGCACTTGAAAAACAGCGTGGCTCCTGTCAGGCGATCGAGCGTGCGGCTGCGCATGACCGGCGTGCGGTGGGCGACACCTTCCAGGCGCCGGGCCGCCGCCTCGACATCGGCATAGGTGGGTAGCAGGGTTATCATAAAGATTTATGTTAGAAAGCGCTTTTGTCTAAAAAAGTATGTTGATAACAAGTTTTTAATTTAATAAAATTGGAATCGTGATTGCAGCGGCTAATTAAAACAGAAAACGCCATGAAGCATCTCCGCCACAGCCTGTTGCTTGGAACCCTTTTGCTGGCCACCATGGTCCGGGCCCAGGAGGTTCAACTGGGCGCCGACGTGGTCAGCCGGTACATCTGGCGCGGCACGGACTTCGGTGAGTCGATGAGCGTGCAGCCGGGACTGAGCCTTTCGGTGGGCGCGCTGACGGTGGGTACGTGGGCCTCCTACGCGATCTCGGCCCCGGGCGCCGGTGCCAACGAGCACGACCTTTACCTGAGCCTGAGCTTCGGGGCCGTTTCGATCGGCGTAACGGACTATTACTTCCCGGCGCCGGGAGGACCCAAGTTCTTTGATTTCGATGACAACGGGGAAGGCGCGCATTACCTGGAGCCGTTTCTCCAGATCAGTGGGCCGGAAACTGCGCCGTTTACGCTGTTTGCTGGCTTTTTTGCCTATAACGATCCGGACAACTCGATCTACCTGGAAGGGCAGTTTCCGTTTGTGGTCAACGGGGTGGAGATGGGGCTGACCGTAGGTGTGGTGGCCGGCGAGAGCGGATTCTACAACACGGGCGGCGTGTCGCTGGTCAATCTGGGCCTCTCGGCCTCGCGTACCATCCAGATCACCGAGTCGTTCGGATTGCCGGTTTTCGTGCGGTACATCCTGAATCCGAATCCACGCGTGGAGCGCTCCTATCTGGTGTTCGGCTTCAGCCTCTGAGCGGCGCTGCGGGGGAGAAAAAAGGCGCCCCGGTTACCGGCTGGCCGGGGCGCCTTTTGCCTTTCAGTTGCCGGGCGATTGCGCCGTGTTTTCCCCGGAAGTTTGCTCGGCGGGAGGCAGCTCCTGCGGCGGTGGGGGACGCCGCTCGATGATCACGTCCACGTCGCTGACCAGGGCGGCAATGGCGCCGACCGCGGCCAGCGTCGGCGCAAACAAGACGGCGGCCGCCGCACCGCCGACTCCCACCGAGAGCGGAAATTCCAGCAGGACGCGATCGTCCTTTTTCAGAATGACGCGCCGGGCATTTCCTTCCTCGATGATTTCGCGGATGCGATCCAGCAACTGTCCGCCCTTGACCTTGAACGTCTCAAAATGCTGTCTGGGCTCGGCCATGGCTCCTCCCTGAGATCGACGAAATGGGTTGCGTTCGTCGATCCTTACGACAGGGGGCGCCTCCGGTTGCAGCGTAGACGGGAAAGATTTGCAACGCCTCAGTTTGTCGTAGCGTAGCTTCGAAACTCGAACCAGAGCAGCATGGCCGCATCCGTCTCTCCGAAAGGACAGCCCGCCTTCCGGTAGGCCGTCCAGACCCGGTGGTACAGCGCCAGCACATAGCGCTGAAGCACCGGCGGCAGTTCGGCAACGGCTTCGTGGTCGAAGGTAAACGACATGGGACGACCGGGCACCTGTTTCATAGCAAGGCATGGTTGCGGGTTCGTCTAACAGGGGGATCGACCGAAACCGCGCCGAGTTAAGCCCGGCGAAGGGATTGCGCCTTTTCTACCTATATGAATGCGCCGGAAGTTACTCCGAGAAGGGGGTTTTTCTTTAAGCCGCCCGGAGCGTTTCGGAAGTAACACGGACGGAAGCACTGCGGTATGTTACGTACAGTCAGGTTTCCAAATCAACGGAGGAAGTATGCAGCCGGCCTTTCTGGAAGTTCGTCCAATTCCTTCGGTACGGGCGGAGCCCGTCTCCCTTGTGGTGGACCGTGAGGGAATCATTCGCTCGGTGAGCCCCGGCCACAGCAGCTGGCTGGGGCCGGGACGGCATCGACTGCTGGGGCATCCCTGGTGGGGACTGGTGCATCGTCATGATCTGGAGCTGGCGCTGCATTATGTGCAGTGCGTGCAGGATGGGGTAGCGGGACCGCGTGTCTGGCGGGTGCGTGTGCGCACCGGGACGGGCACGTGGCGCTGGGCGCAGATGATGGCCATGCGGCAGCATGACGGGTTCATCCGCCTGTGGCTGAATCCGTTAGAAGCGGCCGGCTGAGCTATGACCGTCAGGTGTCGTTGCATCGGGCTGCTGGCGTGCGGTCTGCTGGTGGCGACCGGCGCCCATGCGCAGCCGACCTGTGCCTTTCGGACCGGCCGCAACGCCACGCTCCTGCTGCCGGCCGATGCGTTGCAGGGACTTGATCTCCGGCCGGGCGATCTGTTGCTGGCCTTCACACCCGAGGGGCGATGTGCCGGACAGATCCGCTGGGAGGGGCACAGCACGGCGCTGACGCTCTGGGCCGACGATCCCATGACGCCGGAAAAAGACGGTTATGCCGTGGGCGACAGCCTGCGGCTCATGCGCTGGCGCCCCGGCACGCCGTTGTTGCCGCTGCAACTCATCCTGGCAACCGATCGCGCCTACTGGATCTCCATCAACCGTTACGTGCCGGACGGCCTCTATCGGGCACGCCACCTCGCGCCGGGTTCGTAAAGCGGAAACCTCCTTCTTCTCTGGCGAATACCAGCAGCACTGCTGCAGGAACCCGGCCTTTGTCCCATGGAATCGCTGGATCCGGCCATTCGTACCGTCTGGCGCATCAAGCTGCTGCTCTGGACGCTGCTGGTGCTGATTCCCGTCGTTTTCTATGAAGTAACCCATCTGTTTGCGCCGGATCGGTGGTTGCCCCCGGGTTCTCTGCTGGGGCTGGTGCTGGTCGGGGGCGGTGTGATGAGCTGGTGGTTGCCCCGGCTGCGCTATCGCTACTGGCGCTACGCGCTGGGTCCCGAAGAACTGGTGCTGGAGCGGGGGGTGCTGGTGCGCGTGCGCACGATCGTGCCGCTGCGGCGCGTGCAGCATCTGGACATTGCCCAGGACCTGATCGAGCGCGAATTCGGGCTGGCCCGCATCGTGCTGCACACGGCCGGTACCCGGCACAGCGCCGTCGTGCTACCCGGCCTGCGCCAGGAACAGGCCGAGGCGCTGCGGGATGCGATCAAGCGGTACCCGCTGGAGGAAACGCTCTGATGGAACGTTCGCCTGCGTCCGAACCATCCTCCAAAGCCCCGCAATTCCGCCGGCTGCACCCGTTGACGTTGCTGGTGCGCCTGCTGATGAGTCTGCCGGCCCTCCTCATTCTGCTGCTGCCGGCGCTTCGGGGCCAGACGATCGATCAGGGGACGCTGATCACCCTGATGCTGTACGGCCTGCTCGCCTTTCCGTTGATTCTGGCACATTACCTGCGCTTTCGCTATGCGCTGACGCCGCGCGAACTGCTCATCGAAAGCGGCGTGCTGACGCACCGGCGACGCAGCATTCCGATCGATCGCATTCAGAACATTCAGATCGAGCGGACGCTGCTGGCGCGGTTGCTGGGGCTGGCCCGCGTGCGCATCGAGACGGCCGGGAGCGCCGAAACCGAAGGGGAGATCGCTTTCGTCAGCCTGGCCGAAGCGCAGCGGCTGAAAGAACAGGTGCGGGCGTTTCGGAGCGGTCCGGTGACGGAGCAACCGGTGCAACCGGCACGCACGCTGCTGTTTGCCATGACGCCCGCGCAGCTACTGCGCTCCGGGGCATTTCACTTTTCGCTGGTGTACCTGGCCGGTATGTTTTCCGGCATGGAGTACCTGGACCTGACGCCCGAGGACCTGATCGACTGGGTGGTGCGCGGGCGGCTGCACTGGGTGCAGGAGGCCTTCGAGCAGGCGCCGCTGCTGGCCACCATGGCCACGCTTCTGCTGGCGGCGCTGCTGGGCTGGGTGGCCGGGATCGTGGTGCATGTGGTGCGCTTCTACGGCTTTCAGCTCTGGCAGGAAGGGGAACGCTTCTACCGGCGCAGCGGTCTGTTTACCGTGGCGGAAAGCGCGCTGCCCCGGCGACGGATTCAGGCCCTGGTCATCCGGACCAATCCGCTCATGCAGCACTTCGGATGGTATGCGCTGGAGGCGCAGCTGATCGGGCTGGACCGCGAAACGCAGGGCGTACAGACGCTGGTGCCTTTCGGGCGGCTGTCCGAGATCCAGCAAATTGCCGCCCATGTGTGGCCGATCGCGCTTCCTGCGAGCTGGCAGCGCGTCTCGCCGCGCATGATCCGCCGCGCCACCGTGCGTTACCTGCTGATCGGGGCAGGAGTGCTTCTGGGACTGGGGTGGATCTGGCCCGAAGTGCGCTGGCTGCTGCTGGGGCTACCCACAGGGGCGCCGTTGCTGGCCTGGCTGCAGTATCGCCGTCATGGCTACGCGGTGGAAGCGTCCTACCTGTTCGTGCGGCAGGGTGTTTTCCGGCACCGCATCTGGTGCCTGCCCTATCAGAAAATGCAGGTCTTTTCGCTGTCGCGCTCGCTGTTTCAGCGCCGGCTGGGACTGGCCAGTCTGCAGGTGGATATGGCCGGCGCGCCGGCTATCGGAGGCCCGCAAATCCGAGACCTTCCCGAGAAAGAAGCTGAAAAGCTTCTGCAGTTTGTCTACGAGCAGTTTCAGACGCATTGCCGGATGCAATCGCCGGCATCGTAACCGCAGGGGCTATTCGGGGGCAAAACGGCAGGTGCCGCGTACAAGCCCGGAAAGCAACGAGTTGACGTATGCATCCACTGCTGCTGCCGGGCACGGTCTGGCTCGACACCGCCCGACCGGACGAAGAAAACCGCCGGAGTCTGCTGTTCATGCGGCCGGTCCGGGTACTGCAGGCCGACACCCCGGAGCAGGTGCCGGCGCTGCTGCGGGCACTCGACGGGGCCGTTGCGGCCGGTTACTACGTGGCCGGCTACATGGCCTACGAGGCCGGCTATGCGCTGGCGCCCATGCCGCTCCAGGTGCCGGACGAAACCGGGCCGCTTGCCTGGTTTGGCGTCTATGAAATGCCGCACGTGCTGGCACCGGCGGCTACGGCCGCGCTGGCAGGGGAGACCGGCGATTATGCGGTGCGGGATCTGCACCTGGCGCTTTCGCGCGAGGCCTATCGCGAGCGCGTGCAGCACATCCGCGCACTGATCCGGGAAGGCGAGGTCTATCAGATCAACTTCACGCTGCCGCTGCGTTTCCGCTTCGAGGGCGATCCGATCGCGTTTTACCTGGCCCTGCGGCGCCAGCAACCGGTCCCCTACGCCGCCTTTGTCAACACGGGCGAGCGGTTGGTGCTGAGCCTGTCGCCGGAGCTTTTCTTCCGGCGCAACGGCGAACAGATCTATACGCGCCCGATGAAAGGCACGGCGCGGCGTTCGTCGCTCCCGGAGGAAGATGCCCGGCTGGCCGAGGCGTTGCGCACCGACGAAAAGAACCGGGCGGAAAACCTGATGATCGTCGATCTGCTGCGCAACGACCTGTCGGTCTGCTGCGAGCCGGGATCGGTGGCGGTCTCCGAGCTTTTCCGCGTCGAAGCCTATCCGACGGTCTGGCAGATGACCTCGACGGTGACGGGACGGCTTCGGCCCGGGGTGGGCTATGCCGAGCTGTTCCGGGCGCTGTTTCCGTCGGGGTCCGTGACCGGCGCGCCCAAGCTCCGGGCCATGCAGCACATCGCGCGTCTGGAGCCGACGCCGCGCGGCGTCTACTGCGGGGCGATCGGCTACGCGGCGCCGGATGGCGAGGCGGTGTTCAACGTGGCCATTCGCACGCTGGAGCTGGCCGGAGCAGAGGGGCGAATGGGCGTGGGCAGCGGGATCGTCTGGGACTCCGATCCGGATGCGGAATACGAGGAGTGCTGGTTGAAGGGGCAGTTTCTGCGGGCGGCCGCCGAGCCGTTTGCGCTGATCGAGTCGATGCGCTGCGAACAGGGACGCATTCCGCTGCTGGAACTGCACCTGGAACGTCTGCGCCGGTCCGCCGCGCATTTCGGGTTTTCGCTGGACGAAGGGCGGGTGCGGGCTCAGCTGGAGCAGGTGCAACAGGCGCTGGACCCTGCGAAGGTGTGGCGGCTGCGTCTGACGCTGGAGGTGTCGGGGCAGACGCAGCTGACCACCGCCGAGCTGGAACCGGAGCCGGATCGGCCCTGGCGGCTCTGCGTGGCGCGGGAGCGGCTGGACCCTTCCGATCCGCTGCGCTATCACAAGACGACGCGCCGCGCCCATTATGAAGCGGCCTATCTGCAGGCGAAGGCGGCCGGTTTCGACGAAGTGTTGTTTTTGAACACGCGGGATGAAGTCTGCGAGGGCTCACGCACCAATCTGTTCGTGCAGCTCGACGGGCGGCTCTACACGCCGCCGGTTTCGTGCGGGCTGCTGCCCGGCGTCTATCGGCAGCACGTGCTGCGCACGCGTCCAGACGTCGAAGAACGGGTGCTAACGCTGGCCGATCTGCGCCGGGCCGAGGCGCTCTACGTATGCAACGCCGTGCGTGGCTGGCGACCGGCCGTGCTGGCGGTGCCCGAACCAGTGCTCACGACCCTCTGAAATCTATGGAAGGCGAAACCGTCAGCCTGGATCACCTGGAAGAACTGCTCGACGACAGCCCGCCGTTCAACGTGCTCTCGGGCGCCGAGCGACGTCAGCTTTTCGACGAAGCGCTGCTGGCCTTCTACGAGCCCGGCACGGAAATCCTGGCGCAGGGTGTGGTGCCCGCGCATCCCCGCTATCTGTATCTGGTGGTTTCCGGAGCGGTGCAGCTGACGGACACCGAAAGCGGGCGGCTGATCGACCGCTGCGACGAGGGGGCCGTGTTCGGGCACTACGCATTGCTGCGCGAAGGACCGCTGCCCTACGAGGCGCGGGCCATCGAGCCCACCCAGTGCGTGCTGATTCCGGAGGCGGCCTTTTTCCGGGTGTATCGTTCCAATCGTGCCTTTGCCGCTTTTTTTGACAATGATCTGGCCGCGTTTTCCGCACGGCTACGTCGCGAGCAGGCCGATGCGGTGGGGGCGTCGCTGCTCCTGAACACGCCGTTGCGAACGCTGGTCCGGCGTCCACCTGTCGGATGTGCGCCCGAAACACCGGTGCAGGAAGCCGCCCGGATCATGCGGGCCGAGCGGATCGGTTCCATTCTGGTGATGGATGCCGATCGGCGTCCTGTGGGTATTCTGACCAACAGCGACCTGCGCGACAAGGTGGTAGCCGAAGGGCGCCTGCCCGACATGCCCGTCGAGGCGCTGATGAGTGCGCCGCCGGTAACGATTGCCGCCGACGCCCCCATTCTGGAGGGGCTGGTGCTGATGGCGCGGCACGGGTTTCATCACCTGGTGCTCACTGAAGACGGCACGGCCGCCAGCCCGGTGGTGGGCGTCATCTCCGGGCAGGACATTGCGCACGCCCGCGGGCACGACCCGGTGGCTACCATCAAGCGCATCGAGCAGGCCGACTCGCTGACCGTGCTGGCAGCGCTGCGTGAGGAGACGTTCGTGCTGTTGCGCCAGCTCCGGCACCAGGGCGTTCCGGCCGTCGATCTGCTGCGCATCAGCACGGAGCTGAGCGACCGGGTGGCGGTGCGCGTGCTGGAGCTTGTCGAAGCGCAACTGCGGGAAGAACGGCCCGACCAGACGCCGGAGCTGCCGTGGGTCTGGATGGCGCTGGGCAGCGAAGGGCGCCGGGAAATGAGTTTCAAGGCGGATCAGGACAACGCGCTCATCTATGCGGATCCGCACGACGAAACGCGGGCACGTCGGGCCGAGGAGTGGTTCGGCGAGCTGGCGCGCCGGGCCAACGACGCGCTGGAGCAGGTGGGCTTCCCGCGCTGTCCGGCCGACATGATGGCCTCCAATCCCCGATGGCGGCAGGCGCTCAGGGGATGGAAGCGCACGTTCCGGCGCTGGATCTTTGAACCTGACGAAAAGGCGCTGTTGCACGCTTCGATCTTTTTCGACCTGCGGGCCCTCTACGGCGCCGGTGAGCTGGTCGAGCAGCTCAAGGACGATCTGCAACAGGCGCTGCAGGAAGAACGTGGCTTTCTGCCGTTCATGATGCGCAATGCGCTGCGCAACCGGCCGCCGCTTTCGTTTTTCCGACGTTTTGTGCTGGATCGTTCCGGCGAGCAGCGCCCCGGCTTCGACATCAAGCTGCGCGGGCTGATGCCCATCGTCGATCTGGCCCGAATTCTGGCGCTGGAAGCCGGTTACCTGCGCACGACCGGAACGCTCGACCGACTCCAGGCGGCCGCCGAGCGGATCCCCGAGGTTCGCCAGACCTGCCAGAATCTGCAGGAAGCCTATCGCCTGCTGACCGAGGTGCGGCTGGATCATCAGCTGCGCCAGATCGAAGGGGGGCAGCCGCCCGATAACCACATCGTGCCCGAGCAGCTCAGCGGCGTGCAGCGCAAAATGCTCAAAATCGTCTTTTCGATGATTCAGGAGGCGCAGGAAGCGCTTGCCATGCGCTACGGGGCCCACATGATTCGCATGTGAGCCTTGATTTTTTGCCGTTAAAACCGGTTATTGGCGCCGTTCCGTGTTCATTCTGTAACGCAACGGACAGAACGCACGCCTATGGCCACACCGGGTGCAGAGCGGGGCCAGTGGGGCTCCCGCGTGGGCTTCATTCTGGCGGCCGCCGGCTCGGCCGTCGGGCTCGGCAACATCTGGCGCTTCCCCTATGTCACCGGTCAGAGCGGCGGGGCCGCATTTGTTGTGATTTATCTGGCCTGCGTGGCGCTGGTCTGCCTGCCCTATCTGTTTGCCGAGCTGGTGCTGGGACGACACACGCAGAAAAATCCGCTGGGCGCCATCCGGACCATCCGCCCCGGCTCGCCCTGGGTGCTCGTGGGCGGCCTGTGCGTGCTGACCGGCGTCTTCATCCTGAGCTACTATGCGGTCATTGCGGGCTGGACGTTCGGCTACATCTTCAAAAACCTGCTGTTTGCACACCTGGACTTCGGGCACTTCATCGCCAGCCCGTGGATCGTCATTCCACTGTTTGCGCTATTTCTGGGGCTGACGATGCTGGTGGTTTTCGGCGGGGTGGAGGAAGGGATCGAGCGCTGGTCGAAGGTGCTCATGCCGCTGCTGATTGGATTGATGATCGTCCTGATCGTGCGCTCGGTGACGTTGCCCGGCGCCGAAAAGGGCCTGGCATTCTACCTGAAGCCGGATTTTTCCAAGGTGACGGGCGAGGTGGTCGTGGCGGCGCTCGGGCAGGCGTTTTTCTCGCTGAGCCTGGGCATGGGCGCCATGATCACCTATGGTTCTTACCTGTCGCGGCATGAAGACGTGGTAGTGGCCGGCTCCTACGTGGCGCTTTTCGACACACTCATCGCACTGATGGCCGGTTTTATGATCTTTCCGGCCGTTTTTGCCACGGGACACGATCCGGCCAGTGGCCCGGCGCTGGTCTTCATCGTGCTGCCCGAGATCTTCCAGGCGCTGCCGCTGGGGAATCTGATCGGGGCCCTGTTTTTCCTGCTGCTGTCGATTGCCGCGCTGACGTCCACCGTTTCGCTGCTGGAAGTGGTGGTCGCCTACTTTGTGGACGAGCGGCGCTGGAGCCGGAAGAAGTCGGTCTGGACGGTAGGCGCGCTCACGTTCCTGATCGGATTGCCCTCGGCGCTGTCCCAGGGCACCGTGGCGGGACTGAGCAACATGGACTGGTTGTTCGGGGCGGACGGCCTGCTCGGACAGCACGACTTCCTGAGCATCATGGACGCCATCTGGGGCAACCTGGCACTGGCGCTGGGGGCGTTGCTGATCAGTATCTTCGTGGGGTGGGTCTGGGGCGCCGATCGGGCGGCCGAAGAGTTGCGGCAGGGCAGTCGGGTAGGACCCGGACTGGTGCGCGTGTGGCAGTTTTTCATCCGATACGTCTGCCCGGTGGTGATCTTCATCATTCTGCTGAACGTCTTCCGGGGCTATCTGGGTTGAGGCGGCACGGTGCTTGTTGCCACGTTGCGGACAGGTCGGGTGGAACCCGGAGGCGGGTTCGTCGTCAATCCCTTGCCTTCGATCATTTTTGTGCTAAATTGTAAAGAAACCTGAGCGTTGAACCAACCGGGGCCTGACGCCCCTACGGCCTTGGAAGCAGACGCACCGCCATCTCGTGCTGTTTTTTACCTGCTGACGTTTCCTTTTGAGCTGACCTCAGAGCCGGCAGCGCTCGTCACGGCAGGCGTTTTCTTTGTGTTGTTCTTGTTGATTTCGGCGCTGCTGTCCGGTTCGGAAGCGGCGCTGCTGTCGCTGCGGACGGTCGGGTTTACGTCCGGTGAGGCGACCGATCCGGCCGTTCGCCGGTTGCAGGAGCTGCTGGCCCGTCCCCGTCATCTGATCGTGACGCTCCAGCTGCTCAACACGCTGGCGAACGTGGGCGCGGCCCTGATGGCCGTGGTGCTGGCAGCGCGGCTGGCGTGGCAGGTCCACTGGCCGCCGGCGCTCGTGCTCCTGACGGAGTTGCTGGTTGTGGCGCTCGTGCTGCTGGTGGTGGGGGAGATCACACCGCGCCTGCTGGCCGGACGCTACGCCGAGCCGTTCGCCCGACGCATGGCCGCCGTGGTCTGGCTGCTGCAACGCGCGCTCTATCCGGTGGCCGATGCGCTGGTGCGGCTGAGCGCGCACGTGCAGCGACGGCTCCGCGCTCTGGAGCGTCCGCTTTCGCCGGATGAGCTGAAAGCGCTGGAGGTGGCGCAGGACGGCATGCTCGGCGAGGACGAACGCGAGCTGCTGGCCGCCATCCTGGAGTTCGGTGAAACCACGGTGCGGGAGATCATGGTGAGCCGGCTCGACATTGTCGCCATTCCCGAGACGGCCACCTTTGGCGAGGTGCTCGAGTGCATCCGCACCAGCGGCCACTCGCGCCTTCCGCTCTACGCCGAACACCTCGACAACATTCTGGGCATCGTCTATGCCAAGGACCTGCTTCCGTATCTGGGACGGGCTGAGCTGGACCGGCCGCTGAACTGGCGGGAGATCGCCCGGCCGGCCATGTTCGTGCCGCTCAGCAAGCGGCTGGACGATCTGCTGCGCGACTTCCAGCGGCGCAAAACGCACATGGCCATCGTGGTGGACGAGTACGGCGGGACGGCCGGCCTGGTGACGCTGGAAGACGTGCTGGAAGAGATCGTGGGCGACATCCGTGACGAGCACGACGAAAGCGAGCCGGTCCTTTACGAGCAGCTCGACGAATACACCTACCGGGTTGATGCCCGGATGAACCTGGACGATCTGGCTGAGCTGCTGGGCATCGAGCTGGACACGGAGTCGTTCGATTTCGAAACGCTCGGTGGTCTGATCTTCCACCTGCTCGGCGTGATTCCGGAGCCGGGCGACGAAGTGCAGTATGGCCCGCTGCACCTGCGCGTGGAGACGGTCGACAACCACCGGATCGGCCAGGTGCTGGTGCGGGTTGAACCGACGCCGGTAGCCGTCCGCAAGAACGGAGCCGAGTCATGACGTGGCTGCTGGTAGCCATCAGTCTGGGTTGCTGCCTGCAGGCGTCCGAGACGTCGGTGAATGCCGAACGAGACCTGCTTCCGGGGCCTGTTCCTGAGGACAGGGAAACGGCGAAAGTCGATCCGTGGCTGGGCTACGACAAGGTGCAGCATGTAACGTTTTCTTTTCTCTGGACGCTCAGCAGTCAGTATGCCCTGGAGCAGAAGGCAGGCTGGCGTCCGGGTCGGGCCTGGCCGCTGGCGGCCGGTACGTCGGCCGCGGTGGGGCTGGCCAAGGAACTGTACGACTGGAAAGTGGGTCCAAGTCGGCGCTTCAGCTATCGTGATCTGGTGGCGGACGGTCTGGGCATTGCCCTGGCCGTCGGTTTTATTTTCCTGTAAACCCTCCCCGCGGTAAACCAGGCGATCGGGCCTCCGAGGTCATGCGTGAAATCAAAGAGTACTGCGGTATTTTTGGCGTTTACAATGCCCCCAACGCGGCGCGTCTGATCTACTACGGCCTGCATGCGCTCCAGCACCGGGGACAGGAATCGGCCGGCATTGTGACGTCCACCTACGACGAGGTGCGCCAGCGTCCCGTCATGCCGGTACACAAGGGCTTCGGGCTGGTGCTCGACGTGTTCGACGATCCGTCCATTTTCGAGACCAAGCTGCTGGGGCGGGCGGGGATCGGGCACAACCGGTATTCGACGAGCGGCTCGGCCACCAATCCGGCCAACATCCAGCCGTTCGTCGTGCACTACCGCGACGGCAACATTGCGCTGGCACATAACGGCAACCTCTCGAACGCGCGCGAGCTGCGCCAGGCCTTCAGCGAACGGGGCACCCTTTTTCTCACCACCAGCGATAGCGAGCTCATCCTGCACCTGATCGCCCAGAGCCGTCGCCAGCGCCAGATCGATCAGATCATCGACGCGCTCACGCAACTCGAAGGGGCTTTTTCGCTGCTGATCCTGACCGACTCCAGCCTGATTGCCGTGCGCGATCCGAACGGTTTCCGGCCGCTGGCGCTGGGACGGTTGCGCAACGAGGACGGCTCCTGGGCCTACTGCGTGGCCAGCGAAACCTGCGCGTTTGACCTGATCGGTGCCGAGTATGTGCGCGACATCGAGCCCGGCGAGATCCTGGTCATCGATCAGAAGGGCTGCGAGACGGGTCAGTTCGAGCGTTACTTCCTGCCGCGCCGCTATCGCATCAGCCAGTGCATTTTCGAGTATGTTTACTTTGCCCGGCCCGACTCGAAAGTCTTTGGCGAGATGGTCGACAAGGTGCGACGCAAGCTGGGCAAGCAGCTTGCGCACGAGGCACCGGTGCCGGAGGTCGGTCCGGACGAAAAGCCGCCGATCGTGATCTCGGTCCCGGACTCCTCCAATACGATCGCGCTGGGCTACACCACCGAATGCCAGAAGCTGGGCTACCGTTGCCGCTACGAGATCGGTCTGATCCGCAACCACTACGTCGGACGCACCTTTATCGCGCCGGGCCAGGACCGACGCGAAATGCGCGTCCGGTGCAAGTTCAACACGGTCGAAGGCGTACTGCGCGATCGTATCGTAGTGGTGGTGGACGATTCCATCGTGCGCGGCACGACCTCGCGTTTTCTGGTCAACATGATCCGACAGGCGGGGGCGCGCGAAGTGCATCTCCGGATCGCCTCGCCACCGGTGATCAGCCCGTGCTTCTACGGGATGGACTTCCCGAGCGCCGAGGAGCTGCTGGCCAACAAGTTTGCCAGCATCGAGGAGATGCGCCAGTGGCTGGGGGTGGATTCGCTGGCCTACCTGTCGGTCGAGGGACTGATGAAAGCCGTTCGCTCGGCCCATCCCAACGGACTGGACTACTGCAACGCCTGCTTCACGGCCGACTACCCGGTGCCCGTCGAGATGGGCGTGACGAAGGAGGAGAACGAGTGGTAGTTCAATAGCCGGCCGCGCCGCCTTCACCACGCGGATCGACGCCCGCCAGGTAGACCCGGGTCACGCCGGGCACGGGCGCCAGCTCATCCGGTCCATAGACTACCTGGATGGCGTGTGCCCGACCGCTGGTGCCGTCGCGCTCGACGACCTTCCAGCCCCGTCGCTTCAGGTTTTCGACCACATCGCGCGGCAGGCCCCGGCGTTCGTAGTAGAGCACATCGGGTAGCCACTGGTGATGAATACGCGGGGCCAGCACGGCCTGCTGGATGTTCATCCCGTGGTCGATCACGTTCAGCACGAGCTGGAAGACCGTCGTGATGATGGTCGATCCGCCCGGCGTTCCCAGCACCAGAAAGAGCCGGCCTTCCGGATCTTCGACGATGGTGGGGGTCATGGACGAGAGCATACGCTTGCCCGGTGCGATGGCGTTGGCCTCGGAGCCCACCAGCCCGAACATGTTGGGCACGCCGGGCGCCGCGCTGAAGTCGTCCATTTCGTTGTTCAGGAAAAACCCGGCGCCATCGACCACCACGAGCGAGCCGTAGGCGCCGTTGATCGTGGTGGTCACGCTGACCGCGTTGCCCTCGTCGTCGACCACCGAATAGTGCGTGGTTTCCTGCGACTCGAAGGCCCACGGATCGCCGTGCGTGACGCGCTGGCTGGTATCGGCCCGGTAGGGGTTGAAGTCGGCCATGCGCTGGCGCATGTACTCCTTGCGGAGCAGTCCCTGCACGGGGATCTTCACAAAATCGGGATCGCCCAGCCACTGCGCGCGGTCGGCGTAGACGCGACGCATGGCCTCGGCCATCAGGTGGATGGTGGCGCTGCTGCCGAAGCCCATCTCCGCAATGTCGTAGGGCTCGACGGCGTTGAGAAGTTGAATCAGGCCGATTCCGCCGGAGGAGGGCGGTCCCATCGAAATGATCCGATACCCCCGGTAGGTGCCGACGACCGGGGGACGTTCGATGGCCCGGTAGGAGGCCAGGTCTTCGTGCGTGATCAGGCCGCCACCCCGCTGCATTTCGGCCACGATCAGGTCGGCCGTTTCGCCCCGGTAGAAATCGTCGGCCCCGTACTGCTGAATGCGTCGGAGCGTGCGGGCCAGGTCCTTCTGCACGAACAACTCGCCCTCCCGGAAGGGTGTGTCTTTTACGAAATATTTCCGGGTAGAGGGATAGCGTGAAAAGGCTTCGCGGAAGGCGTTGAAGCGGGCGGCCTGTTCGCGGGTGAGGCGGAAGCCTTCTTCGGCCAGGCGGATGGCCGGTTCCAGCACCTCAGTGCGGGAAAGGCGGCCGTATTTCTCATGGGCCATGAGCAATCCGGCCACCGAGCCGGGCACGCCGGAGGCCAGGTAGCCCTGCTGGCTGCGTTCGGGCACGAACTGCCCGTTTTCGTCCAGAAACATGTCGCGGGTGGCCGCCCGGGGAGCCGTCTCGCGGAAATCGATCGTGGTGGTGCGGCCGTCGGCAAAGCGGATCACCATGAAGCCGCCACCTCCGATGTTGCCGGCCACCGGATGCACCACGGCCAATGCAAAGCCGGTGGCAACCGCTGCGTCGATCGCATTGCCGCCGCGTCGGAGCATCTCCAGTCCGGCCTCGGAAGCCTCCGGACGCGCCGAAACCACCAGCCCGTGATAGGCCCGGTAGGGGCGGGGGATGTCGCCTACCTGTGCCCGGGCTACCTGGACCAGCAGGATCAGCGCAAGCGGCCAGCACCAGTGATTTTTCTTTGCACGAAAATAACAGAAGTCGCGGGTAATTTGGGATCTAACGTTACCTCTGGATGAGTCAAAACGTAACCACTGCGCCAGAAGCGCAAGATAAAAGCGCTTTTGTTTCCTTTTGAACCGGTGAAATTTCATGGCGAACCCCGGTATATTCCTTGCCCCGCCTTGCTCTGCCATGTGTGATTAAAAAACAGGAAGTTATGCGGTACCGTATCGACCAGGCCATCCGGTTTCTGACGATCAGTGCCGGGCTCGTGGGCCTGCTGGTGTATGCGGTCTTCCACCTGCTGTGAGTGCAGGCGAGGTCGCTGGCTTTTCTGGAACGCCCGTCAGTGGGTAGCCGGGTGCAGCTCGAGACCCGGCTGCCGATGGAGGAATTCTTGATAGAGCCTGAGCTGGCGGTTGTCCATCGGAATCAGATATCCGTCGATAAACACGTACCGCACCTGCGTTTTTGGTTCAAACGGATCGCCGTCGGATACAAACAGGTTGGCTTTTTTGCCCACTTCCAGCGAGCCGATCAAATCGTCCACCCCGAAGATTTCGGCCGGGTTGATGGTGACGGCGCGGAGCGCGGCCTCGCGTCCCAGTCCATAGGCGGCCGCAAAGCCGGCATGATAGGGCAGATTGCGCACGTTCTCGGCTTCGCCCGTGCGGATGGCGATCTTGACCCCGGCTGCGTGTAGCAGCCCCGCGTTGGCGTAGGCTTTGTCGTAGCGGTCGGATTCACGGGTGGGCAGTGAGAGTACGGGACCGACCAGACAGGGAATGCCGGCCTCGGCGATCTTGTCGGCCACGCGCCAGCCCTCGGCCACGCCGCTGAAGACCACGCGCTTCAGGCCCCGTTTTTTGACCCACTGGATGGCTTCCAGAATATCGGGTGCCAGATCCACTTTGATCATGAGCGGCATTTCGCCCCGGATGACCGGCAGCAGCGGCTGCATTTCCGGCACGTAAAGCGGCTTCGGGTTCTTCTCCGGGTTGGCACGGTAGGCCGAGTCGATCCGGGCGTAGCGTTCGGCGCGGTCCCAGACCTCGTTCAGCTTGTCCATCGCCTCGCGGAAGGCTTTTTCGATGTCTTCCGGCTTGCGCCGATCCCAGGGGCCGCGCCGGCCTTTGGACGGGAAGTCGAGCACCATCAGGCGCACGCCGCCCACGTGCATCTGCTCGGGCGTATAGCCGAACAGGTTGATCAGAGCAGCCTTGCCCGGAAGCAGTCCGCCCTCGGGCTCGGTGATGACCGTGGTGACGCCGTTGACGCGGTTGACGGGAATGAGCACCGAATTCGGGTTGACGGCCGTCAACGCATCCACCTGAGGCGTCAGATCACCCAGCTCGCGGTAATCGCGCGTTTCCGGCAGCGAGCCGATTTCGATCAGCCCCAGATGGGTGCCGCTGTCGATAAAGCCGGGATAGAT
The DNA here is from genome assembly GCF_009936275.1 of Rhodothermus marinus. Classification (NCBI taxonomy): domain Bacteria; kingdom Pseudomonadati; phylum Rhodothermota; class Rhodothermia; order Rhodothermales; family Rhodothermaceae; genus Rhodothermus; species Rhodothermus marinus. Next base: position 2,638,051 of record NZ_AP019797.1, on the reverse strand, counting down.
CTCCAGCCCGGTGCAGTCGATGACTTCCGCTTCGGGCGGGATTTCCACGTCCGTGCCGATGGCTACGATGCGGTCCTCGCGGATGATCAGCGTGCCGCGCTCGATGACGCCCTGGGTGACAGTGACGATGCGGGCGTTTGTCAGGGCGAAGACGCCCCGGCGAGCTTTCGGTACGTCGGTAGCCTGTGCGGCCGGCAGGCTCAGCAGCCAGCCGATGATCCAGAGCAAAAGCAAGCGTTTCATTGCCACTCGGACTGTAGCGTTTCGGTGAGAAACTCGATCAGATCGATGCCTTCCAGACAGCGATGGCCATGCTGGTGGTCGCCCCAGCGGATGGCCAGCTCCACGGGACGCTCGGGATCCACGCGGAGGCGCATATCGTCGGGATCGCGGTCGGCATCGAAGCGGACGATTCCGTCCACGATGGTTTTCTTGCAGACCGCGTAGATCGAAAGCGGGTGGGCGCTGAAGATGGCCAGATCGGCGTCCTTGCCCACCTCGATGGAGCCGACGCGATCTTCGATACCAAGCTGGCGGGCCGGATTGATCGTGATGAGGGCCAGCGCCTCATCCTCGGTCAGTCCGCCGTACTTCATGGTCTTGGCCGCCTCGTGGTACAGGTGTCGGTTCAGTTCCGGTGAGTCCGAATTGATCGAGGTGATCACGCCGTTACGGGTCAGGATGGCCGCGTTGTAGGCCGTGGAGTAGTACACCTCGAACTTGTAGGCCCACCAGTCCGAAAAGACCGAAGCCATGGCGCCGAAGGCGGCCAGTTCGGGCGCCACCTTGAAGGCCTCGTTGGCGTGTTGAAAGACCACGCGCTGGATGCCGAAGTCCTTCAGCACGCGCATCAGCATGAGGATTTCGTCGGCGCGGTAGGAATGGCAGTGAATGAGGATGTTACCGCGGAGAATGTCGGCCAGCACCTCCAGGCGTTCGTTGTAGGGAGGGGGCACAGCGCGCGGGTTGCGTTTGCGTTCCTGCTCGTAGCGGTCCCAGGCCTCCATGTAGCGCCGGGCCTTATGAAAGGCGTCCCGGATGATGAACTCCACGCCCATGCGGGACAGGGGTGGAACGTTGTGGCCGCGTCCGTGCACGCGCGTGGGGTTTTCGCCCAGGGCGAATTTGATGGTCCGGGGAGCGCCTTCCATGCGGAGGGCGTCCGGGTCGGTCTCGCCGTAGCGATGCTTGATCGTTTCGTTCTGGCCGCCGATGACGTTGGCCGAGCCGTGCATGACGTGCGAGATGGTCACGCCGCCGGCCAGCGCCCGGTAGAGGCGGATGTCGTAGGGATCCAGCACATCGCCTACGCTGACTTCGGCCGTTACCGGGTTGGTGGCCTCGTTCACGTTGGAGATGGCGATGTGCGAGTGGGCGTCGATGATGCCCGGCATGACGTACATACCGGTCGCATCGATCACCTCGACACCATCGGGCACTTTCAGATTTTGTCCGATGGCCGCAATCTTGCCGTTGCGAATCAGGATGTCCGTGTTTTCCAGGGTGCCGTTGGTGACGGTCAGTACCGTCCCGTTGCGGATGAACAGGTCGCCTTTCCGCTGGGCATGGGCCGTTGTGATCAGGCCCAGCAGCAGACAGCAGGCAAGCAGATACACGCGAAACATAGCCACAGGCAGGGGTTAGCGTTCAGGTCCGGAAGTACGGGTGCAGCGCATGGGCAGGGCGCCGACGCCGGGCACGTCGATGGTGCCCTCGGCCGCATTGCCGCTGAGCGTCAGCCGCGCATTGACGCGCCCGTAGGCGTTGGTTGTGACACTGAAGGAAAGCTGCGAACCCTCCAGCGTCAGGTTTTCCAGCGGGAGTTCCTGAGGGATGGCGCTACTGGAAAGCGTGCCGGATTGTCCCTCGATGCGCAGCGTCGTGTCGACGGAGCCTTCCGGCGAATCCACCGTGCAGGACCAGGTGCCGTCGGCGCGGGCCGGTGTGGCACCTTCCTCGCGCGCACGCGGACGCCGGGCCGGTTCCTTGATCTCGAACAGCTCGCCGGCCACGAACACGTAGCGGATGCGCGTCTTTTCGTCGAAAAGCGGTCCGGTCGTTACGACCAGGTTGGCCAGCTTGCCGGCCTCGACTGTGCCGGTGGCGCGATCGATCCCGAGCAGGCGGGCCGCGTCGATGGTCAATGCCGCCAGCGCCGCCTCCTCGGGCAACCCGTATTTGATCATGGTGCGCAGGTTGCGCAGGATTTTGTCAGGATCAGCATCGCGCGTACTGAAGCCAAAGCGCAGGCCGGCTTCGTGCAGAAGCGCGGCTGTTTTGTAATATTTGATGCGCTCTTTTGCCTGACGCGCCTTCAGATTTTCGATTTCCGCCGGCACATCACGATAGCTGGATACGTGCAAATACGTATGATACCGAGCAGCCAGCGAATCGTCCGATAGCTTGCCGAGTTTGCTGGTGTCATTCGGGGCTTCAGGCAGGTCCAGCGTTAGAAATAGCGGAATATTTGCCTGTTTGAGTTTTTCCAGCACGTCGAAGCTCTGGGCAAGTCCGGCCAGTCGGAGCGGAAAGTCGAGCTGTTGTTGCAGGGCCAGCACCCGGTGAATGTCCAGGGCATCTTCGGTGTAGAAGAAAACCGGCTGTCGTTTTTCCAGCACCGGGAAGAAGGCGGCGTGGACCGGATCGTAGGGAGGAGGCTCCAGGCCGCGCGGATCGCTGGCGTAGAGCGTGGTGTGTTGCCGGCGGCGGGCTGCTTCGCGGTAGAGCTGACGGAAGCGGGCCAGTACGGCCATGTCGGTGGCCGGATAGACGCCCTGGGCCGGTTCGAGCTGGGCAAACAGCGACACCTCGCCCCGGTAGACCATTTCGGCCGGAGTCTGGCCGCGCAGAAAGATCAGGGCGCCCTGTCCCGGCAGCATGCGGCCGCGGGGCACGACGTGGGCCATGGTGAAGCCCACGCGGCGCAGCTTTTCCACGGAGGCGTCATCGGGCTTCAGCAACGTGCGCACATCGCGCTCCGGCGTCAGTCCGGCCAGTTCGGGAGGCGGATCGCCCGGATTCTGCACGCGACGGCGCTCTTCCTGCTGGTTTTCGTCGCGGCGTGGTGCCGGCACGCCTGCGTGGGAGAGGCCGTCAATGAAACCGGCGTAGACCACCAGCGAATCACCTTCCAGCACCCAGGCGTCGGTGGGCACCGGCACGTCCGGGCCGACCGCCTCGATCACCCCGTTGCGGAGCACGACCGTGCCCCGGGGAATTTCCCGTCCCGGCGCGACTACAATGCGGGCGTTGGTGATGGCGTAGGTCCGGGTGATGGTCGGGATGTCATTTCGGGTGGAGGCCTGTTGCCCGGGGGGCTGTTGTGCGCTTAGTTCAAGCGGAAGCGCTACCAGAAGAAAACCGGTCAGAACAAAACAGCGGAGTCGCATGGGCCGTGCTTCAATACGTGGACAACAACTGACGGAATATAACATGCGCCTGCAGTTCTGTCCAGCGGCGGCGCGTGTCGGCTATGAAAAACCTGAGCTGTTCATGCATGTGGATGTGCTATTGGTAACTTTTGTATAGCGCGCTGCAACAGAGAGGTCTCTGCAGGATACATTATTAAACTGCGATACATAATTCAGAAAGAAACTCTATCAAGATGTGTATCGTTAACCTTGTTGCTTAACTTCATGCTATAACCCACCACTTAACAGGAGATACGTCATGTATAGCACGAAAGGAATTGAAGCCGTTGCGACCATTACGGAACTTCGGTCGAAGACGTCGGAGCTGGTTGAGCATGCCAAAAATATTGAGCGGGGTATTCTGATTCAGAAGAACAACGAACCCTACGCGGTGCTCATCAGCTACGATCTGTACCTGAAGCTGCTGGGTGAGCAGGCGGAGCCCGTGCAGACGACGCGCCGTCGCCGCAGTCGGAAGAAGGAGAGCACGAACGGCAGCGAAGGGCAGCAGCAATAATCAGCGCATTTGCAGCAGCTGCTTGAGCGTCTCCACGCGCGCAACCATGGCTTCCCGGTCCATGTTGCGCAAGGATTCGGGAAGCAGGGTGCGGCTGGTGCATTCCAGTGCGGCAACCAGCGTCTGAAGTTCGATCTCCAGGGGGTAGGTGGGCGGCAGAAAGTCGTCCACCACCTCCTGGAGCAATTCCGGTGTTACTCGGTCCAGTCCCTGAGCGGCCGCCCGGAATTTTGCACGGGTCAGCAGGGCTTCCAGCTCGGCGCCGCTGAACGATCGCTCGCCGTTTCGCAGCACGTCCGGCACTTCGTCCAGCGATAGCTCGATGCCCGTACGTCGAAGCATCACCTGAAGCAGCTCATCGCGTTCTTCCTGCGTGTCGGGATAGAACAGCGCGATGTGCTCTTCGGCGCGGCCCTGGCGTTTCAAATCGACCGGCATCAGATCGGGGCGGGCCGTCAGCAGAAAGAACAGGATACGTCCCCGGTGGGCCGGGTTGCTCATGAACGAGGCAATCTGGGCAAATACGCGTTTCGAGACGCCCGAGTCGCCCTCGGCCTCCCGGTGACCCAGCGCCGCGTCGGCCTCGTCGATCATGACGGCCACCGGCGTCATGGCTTCCAGCAGGTTCAGGATTTTTTCCAGGTTGCCTTCAGTCACGCCCTGCCACTGAGAACGAAAGTTCTTGAGGCGGACCATGGGGATGCCGATCTCTCCGGCAAAGCAGGTGATCAGGAACGTCTTGCCGGTGCCGACCGGACCGGTCACCAGGTAACCCATGGGCAGTACGTCGTAGCGCCCCTGGCGCAGCGCTTCGGCGGCGGCCCGCAGCAGCGCTTTGGCCTGCCGGTGCCCCGCCACCATGTCCAGGTTGTAGTTGGTCTCGATGAATTCCAGCAGGCCGTAGGCCTCGGCTTCGATAAAGGCCTTTTTGGTGGCCGACAGACGCTCGAAGGTCAGCCGCGTGTGGTTTTCCAGTACGTCGGCGAGGATGGTCCGCAGCTGCACCAGGTTCAGCCCGGCCGTATGATGGGCCAGCACGGCCGGCGACATCTCGGAGCGCGCGCGGAACGCCTCGGCCTGATCACCCAGATACGCTTCGATGAACCGGCGCCGCTCGGCTTCGTCGGGCAGCGGAATCCGAATGGCTGCCGTATAGGGATTCTGCACGAGCTGGCGGTGCAGATCGGTCAGATTCTCCGTGATCAGGCAGACCGTGAAGTCGCTTTTCAGAAACAGCGGATCGTGGGACCACTTGAGCAGGAACACCAGCGCATCGCGATCTTCGCTGCTGGAGAAAGCGCCTTCGGCCATGGGGACGATCGTCTCGGCGTAGTCGATCACGCAGGCGATGCGTCGGCCTTCGGCCAGGCGCAGGCGGAAATAGCGTTCCAGCAGCGAAAAGACGCGCACCGGATCGCGTGGAATCTGGCGCGTGTAGTTCGTGCCGTGCAGGTGGTCGAAGCCTTCCAGCGCCCGGAGAAAATCCTGACGCATGTCCGGACGGGCGAACTGCAGCCCGGCCGAGCGGTCGTAGAAGAGCACCAGATCGCGCGGCGCGAACAGATCGTCCCGCAGAAAATCCCGCAGGGGCACGTAGCGTACCTGACCGGCCTCGACCAGCGGGACCAGATCCCGCACGTTGCCATGCAGAATGAACTGATTGAAGGTCTTCGTGAAATAGCGGCGGGCCAGCTCGCGCACCCAGTCGGGGTAAGCGACCGATGCGTCGGCGGATGTTGTGCTCGGCAGGGCCATCGATAACAGGGCTTGCGCGTTTTGAAAACTGGTACGCCGATTTCTTTTCAGAGATGCAAAAAATAAAAGCCCGGACGAAGCTTCGTCCGGGCCCCTTGCGTGCGGTGGAGGCTGCTCAGGCGATGGTGACTTCCGGATTCAGGTACACATCCTGGATGGCGTGCAGCAGCTCGACGCCTTCCTTCATGGGACGCTGGAACGCCTTGCGGCCGGAGATCAGGCCCATCCCGCCGGCCCGCTTGTTGATGACGGCCGTACGCACGGCATCCCGCAGGTCGTCTTTGCCCTTCGAGGCACCGCCCGAGTTGATCAGACCGCAGCGCCCCATGTAGCAGTTGGCCACCTGATAGCGCGTCAGGTCGATCGGATGGTCGGTGCTCAGCTCCGTGTAAATGCGCTCGTCCAGCTTGCCGTAGCTGCTGCTGCCCGTGTTGAGCGCCTTGTAGCCGCCGTTATGGGTGGGCAGCTTCTGCTTGATGATGTCGGCCTCAATCGTCACACCCAGGTGGTTGGCCTGGCCGGTCAGATCGGCCGCCGTCTCATGGTTGACACCGTTGACTTTGAAGGCATTATTGCGAAGATAGCACCACAGGATCGTCACCATGCCCAGCTCGTGGGCGTAGGAGAACGCTTCACTGATCTCCTGCAACTGCCGCCGCGACTCCGGCGAGCCCCAGTAGATGGTGGCACCGACGCCCACGCAGCCCATGTTCCAGGCGTCCTTGACGCGGGCAAACAGGACCTGATCGTACGTGTTCGGGTAGGAGAGCAGCTCGTTGTGATTGAGCTTGAGAATGAACGGAATCTTGTGGGCATACTTGCGGGCGACGGCGCCCAGCACGCCGAACGTTGTGGCCACCGCGTTGCAGCCGCCCTCGATGGCCAGCTTGACGATGTTTTCGGGATCGAAATAGATCGGATTCGGCGCGAAGCTGGCACCGGCGCTGTGCTCAATGCCCTGGTCGACCGGCAGGATGGACAGATAGCCCGTTCCGGCCAGACGCCCCGTGTTGAACAGTTCCTGCATGGCGCGCAGCACCCGCGGATTGCGATCTGAGTCCTTCCAGACGCGATCAACAAAATCCGGACCCGGCAGGTGCAGCAACTCTTTGGGAATCGTGGTACACTTGTGTTCGAGCAGGTACTCGGCTTCGTCGCCCAGGAGTTCGGCGATGCGCGAAATGGTAACCTCGGCCATGATCTTTTTCCGGTTTGGTTTAAGATCTTGAAGATTAGCTCAAACATAATACGCCCGGAGAGATAAAAACGATTCTGTGGAAGCGCTTTTTTACAAATCCATTATGAAGGAAGGCGCTTCCAGAGGAAGCTCAATCCAGACGTACCGCCTCGGGCAGACGCTCCGGGCATTCGAGCGCTTCTGGCAACCAGGAAGCCAGCAGCGGGGCATAGAGCAGTCCCCGCGAACCCAGCGCCGCAAACAGCCACAGGTGCCGTCGGCCGGGCAGGGGACTGAGCACGGGCAACGGACGATACGGACGAATCACGCGCACGCCCGTCAGGGCCGCAATGACAGTGCTTCCGGAGATTTCCGGCACCCAGCGGGCGGCTTCTTCCAGCAGCCAGCGCGTCTGCGCCTCGGAAGGCGCCAGGTCCGTGAACGTCGGCTCGTAGGTACTTCCCACGAAAATCTGATCGCCGTAAGGCGCCAGGTGCACGTTGGCCAGCACCAGCGGTAGGGTGTCGAGTGAAGGAGGTCGCTGCAGGCAGATCACCTGGCCCTTGACGGCCTGAAATGGCAGCCGGGCCAGCTCGGGATGCGCCTGGTAGCCGTAGCCGGGCGCCAGGATCGCATAGTCGAACCGGTGCACTGCGCCCCGATCGGTATGCAGACGCACGCCGTCGGGCTCCTCTTTCCAGTCCACGACGCGGACCGGTCGATGTACCGGCACGCCGCTTCGTTCCAGCAGCACTTCGATGAGCCGTGCAGCCGAAACGGCCCCGCCCTGCGGAATCCAGAGCGCACCATAAGGGGCCTGCACCTGGGGGAAGCGTTCCTTCGCCTCCTCGGGTGCCAGCCACTGCACAAAGCGCGGATAGGTGCGGGCGGCCTCCCGGAAGTCCTGCGCCTGCTTTTCGGAAAAGGCCACGCGCAGCAGCCCGCGTCGGACGGGCACCCGGTCGCCCACGGCGGCCAGCAGCCGCTCCAGCGCTTCCAGCGCCGCGTCATGCTGCCAGTTGGGGCGCGCCCGACGCGTCATCAGCGGATGAAACAAGCCCCCGGCCGCCCGAAAGGCCTGGTCGGCCGCCTCGGTGGCCTCGAACACCTCTACGTGAGCGTGTCGGTGCAACGCGAACGCCGCGCAGGCACCGGCCAGACCGGCCCCGACGATGGCAATCCTGGATGAAGGTTGCATGATTTTCCTGTAGCGATCGAACCCTTCCCGAAGGGGACGTTTTAGCTTTAAAGCGTCCTCAGTCCGCAAAAACACACCTTAACGCCATGAACACACGGCCGGTTTGCATTGTCGGCGGCGGCGTGATCGGGCTGGCGCTGGGCTGGGAGCTGGCCCGTGCCGGCAAGCGGGTGCTACTGCTCGAGCGGGATCGGGTCGGACGCGCCGCTTCGTGGGTGTCGGCCGGCATGCTGGCGCCCGATGCCGAAATTCAGTTCGAAGAACCCGAGCTCTACCAGTTCAGCAAAGAAAGCCTGCGACGCTGGCCGGACTATGCGCAGGCGCTGGAAGCCGCCAGCGGCGTTTCGGTGGACCTGCGTACCGAAGGGGCACTCATGGTCGCGCCCGATCGCGACAGCGCCGAAGCCTATCGCCGCATCTATCGTTTCGCAAAAGAACAGGGGCTGAACGTCGAGTGGCTCACGGGCGACGAGGCACTGGAGCTGGAACCGTTCCTGGCGCCGCGGCTGGTCGGTGCCATTCACGCGCCGGAGACCTATCAGGTGGACAACCGGCGGCTGATCGAGGCGCTGCGTGTGGCACTGGAGAAGGCCGGTGGCGAGATTCGTGAGCAGGTGGCCGTCGTGGCCGTCGAGCCCGACGAGACGCGGCCGGCCGTGCGCACGGCCGAGGGTGAGCGCATCGAAGCCGAAACGGTGGTCATTGCGGCGGGTGCCTGGTCCGGACAGATCGAGGGGCTGGGCTGGAAGCCGCCCATGCGTCCCATCAAGGGCCAGGTGATTCTGCTCACGATGGAGCCGCCGTTTGGCCTGCGCTACGTGGTGCGCGGCCCTGATGCCTACCTGGTGCCCAAAAGCGACGGTCGCCTGATCGTGGGGGCCACCATGGAAGAGATGGGCTTCGACACGCGCGTGACGGCCGGCGGACTCTACAAGCTGCTCGAAGGGGCCTGGGAACTGGTGCCCGGCATTTACGATCTGCCCGTGCAGGAGATCGGGGCCGGGTTGCGTCCGGGCACGCGCGACAATCGGCCCATTCTGGGCTACGGGGCTCCCGGCATCGTGCTGGCTACCGGGCACTACCGCCATGGCATTCTGCTGACGCCCATCACGGCGCAGGAGGTGGCCCGCCTGATCCTTACCGGAGAAACTTCCCCGTGGCTGGCTCCGTTTTCACCCGAGCGATTCCTGACGGCTTCGACCCCTTCGTAAAACGATGGCCGAAACTACCCGGACCCTGGCAATTGTGCTGAACGGCGAGCCCTACGAGGTGCCCGCCGGCACCACGGTGGCCGAGCTGTTGCGCCGCCTGGAGATCGATCCGGAAACGGCGCGCGGCATTGCCGTGGCGGTGAACGAGGAGGTCGTGCGCCGTTCGCAATGGGCCGAACTCCGGCTCCAGGCAGGCGATCGCGTGGAAGTGGTAACGGCCCGTCAGGGCGGATAAAAACGCACACGAGAGGCTATGAGCACGCAGGTGGTTGACGGCAAGGGCTGGCAGGTGCAGGTGGACGACGAGCCGCTGCGCATCGGGCCGCTGGAGCTGCACACGCGGCTGCTGATGGGCTCGAGCGGCTATCCGAACGTGCAGACCATGCTCGATGCGCTGGAAGCGGCCGGGGCCGAGCTGGTGACGGTGGCCATCCGGCGTATCAACCTGAAGGATCGCTCCGAGGAGAGTCTGCTGGCGCTGCTCGAACGGCACGGCTACCGGGTGCTGCCTAACACGGCCGGCTGCTACACGGCCCGCGAAGCCGTGCTCGTGGCGCAACTGGCCCGCGAGGCGCTCGAAACGAACCTGATCAAGCTGGAGGTCATCGGCGACGACGAAACGCTGCTGCCCGACGTGGAGCAGCTCCTGAAAGCTGCCCGGGAGTTGATCAACGATGGCTTCGTAGTGCTGGCCTACACGAACGACGATCCGATCACCTGCCGCAAGCTGGCCGATCTGGGTTGTGCGGCCGTGATGCCGCTGGCCTCGCCGATCGGTAGCGGCATGGGGCTGGTCAATCCCTACAACCTGCACCTGATCCGGGAAATGATCGACGACGTGCCGCTCATCGTGGATGCCGGGATCGGGACGGCCAGCGACGCGGCAATGGCCATGGAGCTGGGCTACGACGGGGTGCTGGTCAACTCGGCCATCTCGCAGGCGGAGCATCCGGTGCTAATGGCCCGTGCCGTCCGCCACGCGGTCGAGGCCGGCCGACTGGCCTTCAGGGCCGGACGCATGCCGCGGCGCTTCTACGCACGGCCGTCCTCGCCGATGGAAGGGCGCGTCGGACACTGAGGCATGCTGCCCCGTCTGCTGCTGATCGCCGATCGCTTTACCGATCCGCATCGGACCAGGGTAGTGCACCGGGCAGTAACCGCCGGCGTGCCCTGGGTGCAGCTCCGTGACCACCGGGTCGATCCCGACACGTTCGCCCGTGCGGCCGAAGCGCTCGTGCCGGTCCTGCAGGCCGAAAATCCAGACCTGCTGCTCTCGGTCAACACGCACCTGGAAGTGGCGCAGCGTCTGGGGCTGGGACTGCACGTCGGACGGCGCGGTCCCTCGGTGGCCGAAGCCCGGCGGCGACTCGGGTCCGGGACGTTGCTGGGCTACTCGGCGCATGATCTGGACGCGGCCCGCCGGGCTGCCGATGAAGGGGCCGATTATCTGCTCTTCAGCCCGGTTTTTCCCACGGCCAGCAAGCCCGGCGTACCGGCAGTCGGTCTGGAGGCGCTGGCGGCGGTCTGTCGAGCGGTTCCCATTCCCATACTGGCGCTGGGCGGCATCACGCCCGAGCACGTCTCGGCCTGCCTGCAGCAGGGTGCCCACGGCGTGGCCGTCGTCTCGGCCATTCTGGACGCTTCGGATCCTGAAGGGGCCGTTCGGCAGTTTTTAGCACGTACCGAAAACGCATTGTACCATCGATAAACGGCCATGAACCGACAAATTCCACCGGTGGCGCTGACGATCGCCGGAAGCGACTCGGGCGGGGGCGCCGGCATCCAGGCCGACATCAAGGCGATGCAGGCCAACGGCGTTTTTGCCGCCTCGGTCATCACGGCCGTGACGGCGCAGAACACGCGGGTCGTGACGGCCGCCTTCGAGCTACCGCTGGAGTTGATCGAAGCGCAGATCGACGCGGTCTTTGAAGACCTGCCGGTTGCGGCCGTCAAGACGGGCATGCTTTCGTCGGCGGCCATCATCGAACTGGTGGCGCGTAAGGCCGAACAATGGCAGATGCGACCGCTCGTGGTCGATCCGGTGATGATTTCCAAAAGTGGCTATCCGCTGCTGAAGCCCGACGCCGTTGCCACGTTGCGCGAGGCGCTGTTGCCGCTCGCCACGCTGGTGACGCCCAATGCGCACGAGGCCGCTCATCTGACCGGCCTGAAGATCGAAACGGTCGAAGATCTCTACGAGGCGGCCCGGCGCATCAAAGCCATGGGGCCGCAGGCCGTGCTGGTGAAGGGCGGGCACCTGAGCCGTGAGGCCGTGGCGGTCGATGTGCTTTTCGACGGCGAGCGCTTCGAGGAATTCCGCGCGCCCCGGATCGACACGCCGCACACGCACGGTACCGGCTGCACCTACGCTTCGGCCATCGCCGCCAACCTGGCGCGGGGATTTTCGCTGGTCGAGGCCGTGCGTCGCGCCAAGCAGTACGTGACCGAGACGATCCGCCATGCATTGCCCATCGGCGGCGGCCACGGCCCCACGCACCACTTCTATTTTCTGGAATCCTTCAAAGGATTTCCCATCGGCGCCGAAGAACCCGAAAAAACGGCCGGCGTATAAGCGGATGCTTTCCAAGGTTGGCGCTTGCGTCCGAAACGACGCATCCTTATCTTAGCCAGCCGCAGTAAGCGTGCCCGTAGCTCAGCTGGATAGAGCGTCTGACTACGGATCAGAAGGTCGGGGGTTCGAATCCTCCCGGGCACGCCACCTGGCCCGCACCTTCCACGGTGCGGGCTTTTCTGTTAGAAACCAGTGAGCCTGCGTGGAGAGCCTTTCACTCCGAGCGCTGTGGGGGCGCGTACGGGAGTTGCTGGCCCGTCTGGAGCAGCAACCCGGTTTTGAACCGCGGCCCGGCCAGCGCCAGATGGCCGAGACGGTCGTCCGGGCGATCGCCGAGGGGCTGCCCGCCGTAATCGAGGCCGGAACCGGCACGGGGAAGACGTTCGGCTACCTGATTCCGGCGCTCTGCGCGGAGGCGCGGGTGCTCGTTTCCACCAGCACGAAGGCCCTTCAGGAACAGCTCGTCCACAAAGATCTGCCGCTGCTGGGTGGGCTGCTGGATCGGCCGGTCTCCTGGGCCCTGCTCAAGGGACGACAGAACTATCTGTGCCGGCTGAAAATGGAGGCCGGCACCCAGGAGGAGCGACCGGTTTTCGAGACGCGCGACGAAGCCGAGGCGTTTCGGCGTCTGCTGGAATGGGCGCGCCGCTCGGATACCGATGGCGATCTGGAGCAATTTCCGGGGCGTGTGACGCCCGCGTTGCGGGAGCTGGTCACCATGGACGCGGACGGCTGCGGCGGCCGACAGTGTCCGTTCTACGATGCCTGTTTTCTGATGGAAGCCCGACGCCGGGCCGAGCGGGCCGACGTGGTGGTGGTCAACCATGCGCTATTGTTGCAGGACCTGATGCTGCGGGCGCGAAGCGGCGGGGCGCTCTACCTGCTACCTGAGGCGGAAGTGCTGGTGATCGACGAGGCGCATCGGCTCGAGGAAATGGCGCTGGGGGCGTTGAGCGTTTACATCTCGCCCTATCGGGTGGAGCGCCTGCGGCGGCAGGCGCTTCGGCTGCCCGGGATCGATCACCGCACGCGGGCCGAACTGGAAGCGCTGGGTCTGGTGGCCGACGAGCTGAAGCGCCAGGCCGACGCGGCGCTGACGGGACGTCCGGCCGCGCCGCTGACCGAAGCGCTGAGTGTGGTGCTGCTGAACCTGCGTGACCGGGCCGGCGTGCTGGAGGACCTCGTTGGACAGATGATGCGCCTGCAGCTCCAGCGCTTCGGCGGAAGCACGCAGCAGGAGTTGCAAGCTCGGTACGAGGCGGTGCTGCGCGGGTTGCAGCGGCTGGCGGCCGATGCCGGTGTGATCACCGAACGCTGGCGTGCGCAGGCGGCCGAGCACGTGCTCTACGTGCAGCGCGAGCGCCGCCAGCCGGTCGTGATCTGCCAGCCGCTGGATGCCGGCGGCACGCTTCAGCAGGTGCTGTTCGAGGCGTTTCCCACGGTCGTCTGTACGAGTGCCACGCTGACCACGCTGGCGCGGCCGCTCCGTCGACGCGCGGCGGCGGGCGAGGCGTCCGACGGACCGTTCGCCTACTTCCGACGCCGCACCGGCTTTCCGGAAGAAGGTCTGGAGCTGATCGTGCCGGCGCCGTTCGACTACCGACGGCAGGCGTTGCTGTACCTGCCACCCGATCCGATCCGGCTGGATCCCACGCGGATTCGAGACGCCCGAACGCAGCAGGCTTACGAAGAGGCGCTCATCGGCGAAGTGCAGGCGCTGGTGGCTGCCTCGCGGGGACGGGCGCTGGTGCTGACCACCAGCCTTCGCATGATGGAGCGCCTGGCCGAAGCGCTGCAGGACTGCGGCTATCCGGTACTGGTGCAGGGGAGTGCGCCGCGTGCCCGACTGGTGCGCCAGCTCAAAGCGCAGGCCTCGGTGCTGGTGGCCACGCGCGCCTTCTGGGAGGGGGTCGATGTGCCCGGCGAAGCGCTCTCGCTGGTGGTCATCGATCGGTTGCCGTTTCCGGGGCGAGAAGATCCCTACTGGCAGGCCCGCTACGAACAGGCGGGCGACGACTGGTTCGAGCTGGAGGCACTTCCCCAGGCGCTGCTGACGCTCAAGCAGGGCTTCGGGCGACTGATCCGCACACGCACCGATCGGGGCGTGGTGGCGCTGCTGGACGGCCGGCTTCAGACCAAGTACTATGGCCGCTGGATCCTTGACGCATTGCCGCCGGCCCGCCGCGTGCAGACCCTCGACGAAGTGGTGCGCTTTCTGGCTTGACGCTTCAGTTAAGCGGCGACAGCCCCCCAGATCACCTGTGCATCAGGCGAAGGGATCTCGGCGGAGAAAGCCGACATCCGGGACGGAGCGATGGACAGGGCTCGTAAAAAAATAACCACAAGCCCCTCAAATTAAAGGCTTGCGGCTAATCTCTGGTGGAGACAAGGGGATTCGAACCCCTGACCTCTGCGGTGCGATCGCAGCGCTCTACCAACTGAGCTATGTCCCCACGTTGCCTGCGTGCGCAAGCGGTCCAATCAACGAGCGTTTCTGTCTTGCTGTTCCATAAGCTGGCAAACTACCGTCCGGATTTGCCGGCTTTAATGCGTTCGTTTACAGGTTTTTCACGGCCTTGCCCGGTGACGTTTCGGCTTTCTGAAAACAAAAAGCTGGCCTCCACCGTACATTTTCTCCCTTCAGACCGGCGTGGGTGGGGTGGTGGCGAAGGCCGGTCATAACTGTAACAGGCAACGGAATCAATTGGCGAGGGTCACATGAGTCAGGCTTCGGAAAAACCCCGCGATCTGCTCGGCACGCGCGACACGTTCGACACCGGACACGGCACTGCCTACATCTACCGGCTCGATCGGCTGGAAAAACTGGGCTTTTCGGGACTGGATCGCCTGCCGTTCTCGATCAAGGTCCTGCTGGAAGGACTGCTGCGCACCTGCGACGGCTATCTGGTGACGCAGGAGGACGTGGAGCGGCTGGCTCGCTACAATCCGAAGGCGCCGGCCGCCGAAGAGATCCCGTTCATGCCGGCGCGGGTGCTGTTGCAGGACTTCACGGGCGTGCCGGCCGTGGTGGACCTGGCCGCCATGCGCTCGGCCATGGCCCGGCTGGGCGGCGACCCGGAAGTGATCAACCCGCGGGTGCCGGTGCATCTGGTGATCGACCACTCCGTGCAGGTCGATTATTTCGGCACGCCGGAAGCGCTCCGGCTCAATGCCGAACTGGAGTTCAAGCGCAATCGGGAGCGTTACGAATTTCTGCGCTGGGGCCAGCAGGCTTTTGAGAACTTTTCGGTCATCCCGCCGGCCAGTGGCATCTGCCACCAGGTCAACCTGGAGTACATCTCGCGGGTGGTCTGGAGCCGGCCGGAGGACGACGGCGTGCCGGTCGCCTATCCCGACAGCCTGGTCGGCACCGACAGCCACACGACCATGGTCAACGGCCTGGGCGTGCTGGGCTGGGGCGTCGGGGGCATCGAGGCCGAGGCGGTCATGCTGGGCCAGCCCATCTACATGCTCATGCCGGAGGTGATCGGCTTCCGGCTTACCGGCGAGCTCCCCGAAGGCGCCACGGCCACCGACCTGGTGCTGACCGTCACGCAGATTTTGCGTCAGTACGGCGTCGTGGGCCGCTTCGTGGAATTCTTCGGACCGGGTCTGAGTAAGCTTTCGGTGCCCGACCGCGCCACGATCGCCAATATGGCGCCTGAGTACGGTGCCACAATGGGCTTCTTCCCGGTCGACCAGGAAACGCTCGATTACCTGCGGCGCACCGGCCGCCCGCAGGAGCTGATCGACCTGGTCGAGCGCTATACAAAAGAGCAGGGGCTGTTCCGTACGGACGAAACGCCCGATCCGGAATTCCTGGACGTCATCGAGCTGGATCTGGGCACCGTGGTGCCCAGTGTGGCCGGCCCGAAGCGGCCGCAGGACCGCATCGACGTGCCCGCACTCAAGCAGGCCTTCCGGACGGCCTTCACGGCGCCGGTCGGACCCAAGGGCTTCGGCCGCAAGCCGGAAGAATTCGAGCAGACGGCCACCTACCGGGACGAGCAGGGGAACGAAGTGCAGCTCCGCCATGGTGACGTGGTGATCGCGGCCATTACGAGCTGCACGAACACGAGCAACCCCTCGGTGATGCTGGGGGCCGGTCTGCTGGCGAAAAAAGCCGTCGAAAAAGGATTGAAGGTGCCGCCTTACGTCAAGACCAGCCTGGCACCCGGCTCCAAGGTGGTGACCGACTACCTGATCGAGTCGGGGCTGTTGCCCTACCTCGAAAAGCTGGGCTTTGACGTGGTCGGATACGGCTGCACGACCTGCATCGGCAACTCGGGACCGCTTCCCGAGCCGGTGGCCCGGGCGATCAAAGAGGGCAATCTGGTGGTGGCCGGCGTGCTTTCGGGCAACCGGAACTTTGAAGGGCGCATTCACCCGCTCGTGCAGGCGAACTTCCTGGCCTCGCCGCCGCTGGTGATCGCCTATGCGCTGGCTGGCACCGTGAACATCGACTTGATGAACGAGCCGCTGGGCAAAGATGCCGACGGCAACGATGTGTACCTGAAAGACATCTGGCCCAGCAGCCGGGAGATCCTGGATCTGATCAACGAGGCCATCAAGCCCGAGATGTTCCGGAAGGAATACGAGGGCATCGAAACCTCGAACGAGATGTGGAATCAGATCCGGGTCTCAGGCGGCGCGCTCTACGAGTGGGATCCGAACTCGACCTACATCCAGGAGCCGCCGTTCTTCGAGAACCTGACGCCCGACGTGCCGGAAATCCAGCCGATTCTGGGGGCGCGTGTGCTGGTGCGGGCCGGCGACTCGACCACGACCGACCACATCTCGCCGGCCGGTTCCATTCCGCCCGACAGCCCGGCCGGCCGCTATCTGATCGAACGAGGCGTCAAGCCCATCGACTTCAACTCGTACGGTTCGCGGCGCGGCAACCACGAGGTGATGATGCGCGGCACGTTCGCGAACATCCGCTTCAAGAACCTGCTCGTGCCGGGCACCGAGGGCGGCATCACGCGCTACTTCCCGACCGGCGAGATCATGCCGATCTACGATGCCGCCATGCGCTACAAGGAGCAGGGTATCCCGCTGATCGTCATCGGCGGCAAGGATTACGGCATGGGCTCCAGCCGCGACTGGGCCGCCAAGGGAACGGCGCTGCTCGGCGTGCGGGCCGTACTGGCCGAGAGCTTCGAGCGCATCCACCGCTCGAACCTGATCGGCATGGGTGTGCTTCCGCTCCAGTTCAGGGAAGGCGAAAACGCCGAGTCGCTGGGGCTGGACGGCTCGGAGGTTTACGACATTCCGGTGACCAACGACGTCAAACCGCGCCAGACGCTGACCGTCACGGCCACGAAGGCCGACGGCTCGAAGGTGACCTTCGAGGTGCTGGTGCGGCTCGACACGCCCGTTGAGGTCGAGTACTACCGCAACGGTGGCATTCTGCACTACGTGCTGCGCGACTTCCTGCGCAGCCAGCCCGAGCGCGTCGAGGCGTAGTCCGCCGCGCGAATTATCCGGATTAGAAAAGCAGGTCCCCGGGCGGGGGCCTGCTTTTTTTTGAACGGCTGTCAGGGTAGGCGCAGGTTCATCTGTATTCCATATAGAATTGTTGAAAGCTTGGATTTTTATGCAACAGCCTGACTGGACACTGCTGGCCCGTTACCTGGAGGGAACGACTACGCCAGAAGAGCGCGCGCGTGTGGAGGCCTGGTGTGCGGCCGACCCTGCGCATCGTGCCCTGCTGAAGCGTCTGGAGGTGATCTGGCGGACGCCGCCTGCTCGGCCAGGGGCCTGGGATGCCGAAGCTGCCTGGCTGCAAGTCGCACGTCAGGTGCGTGCAGCAGGGACGGGGCGGCCACCACGCAGGTCGCGGCGTCGCAAGCTTCCTTATGGAGTGCGTGTTGCGCTGGTCCTGGTGCTGTTGCTGATTCCGCTGGGGGTGTTGCTCTGGCGGATGACCTCGCCCGCGCCGTCCCGGGTCGCCGAAGTGGTTACCTGGGATTCGTGGCGGACGACCACCGGCGAGCAGAAGATTCTGCGGCTGGCGGACGGCACGCGGATCTGGATGGCGCCCGAAAGTCAGGTAGATGTGCAACAACCGTATATGCAGCATCGCACGTTGAGGGTGCGGGGGGAAGTTTACGTGGAAGTGGCCGAGGCGTCCGGCGTGTGTCTGCTGGCCGGGCCGGTAACCATTCGGGATATTGGCACCCGATTTCTGGTCCGCGCCGATCATCCGGAGGCGTTGGTGCAGGTAGTGGTCGAGGAAGGATTGGTAGCGATGCAGGCGGCTGCAAGGGCCGACTCACTGGTGGTTGCGGCGGGTATGCTTGGGCGATACGATGCGCAGCAATCGCGGCTGCGGGTTCTTCGTCTGTCCGACCAGGATTTGCGCGCGTATTTCTCCTGGATGCAGGGGACGCTGGTGTTTCAGACGGCCTCGCTCGAGGAGGTGCAGCGCCAGCTATTACGCTGGTTCGGCGTACACTTCGTTTTTCCGCCCACGCATCGACAGGCCCATCTAACCGCGAGTTTTCAGCTCAGGCAACCCATTGCGGAAATAGCCGAGGCAATAGGGCTGGCGCTTCACCTGCGGCCACTTGCCCGGGGAGATTCGATCATCTTTCAACCGACCCAACCAGAGTAAACCATGAAGGAGATGCTACGAGGTCTGTTTTTGATCGGCGTGCTGGCCGTTCAGACTACGGTAGCGGCCGAGCGTCCGCAGCCGGTGAGGCATTTCGCGCCGCTGCACTGGTACGCGTACAGTGACAGCGTCGAGAAAATCAACGAGCGGCTGGTTTCGCTCGAGGCACAGAGTCTGTCGCTGCGGCAGGCGCTGGCGCGTCTGGTGGCGCAGGTGGGCGGGCGTCTGACTTACGATTCGGCACAGGTGCCGGATCGTCAGGTCCGGGTTTCGCTGCAGGCGGTACCGCTGGAGGTGGCGCTGGACAGCCTGCTGGTCGGGACGAACCTGACGGTGTGGGCTTCGCCCAGCGGACAACTGGTGCTGGTTCCGACGCCCCGGGCTCCGGAAAAGGCGCCGGCTCCTCAGCACACCGTGCAGGGGCAGGTGCTCGATGCGGAAACGGACGACCCGCTTCCCGGCGTCAACGTGGTGGTCAAGGGAACCATGATCGGGACGACGACCGATCTGGACGGCTACTATGCACTGGAAGCGCCTTCGCCTGAAGACACGCTGGTCTTTTCGTTCGTGGGTTACCGGAGCGCGGAAGTACCCATCGACGGACGGACGCGTATCGATGTGCGGCTTCTTCCGGCGGTGGAGGAACTGGAAGAAATTGTCGTGATCGGCTATGGCACCCAGCAACGTGTGCGTGTGACCGGTTCGGTTACTTCGCTCCAGATGGAGGAGGTGGCCGAGCTCCCGACGTTCAGCTTTGAGAATGCGATTCTGGGACGCCTGCCGGGGGTGCAGATTCAGGAAACCAGTGGAGAGCCCGGCGCCGCTCCGACCGTTCGCATCCGTGGGACGCGATCCATTACGGCCGGCAACGATCCGCTTTACGTGATCGATGGTTTTCCGGTCTCGAGCAATCCCGCCCTGCAGGGATCGATCGCGCTGCGCGACGAACTCTATCAGCCACCCCCCATCAATCCACTGGCTGGCCTGAATCCGGACGACATTGCTTCGGTCGAAGTGCTCAAGGATGCGTCAGCGGCGGCGATTTACGGTTCGCGGGGAGCCAATGGCGTCATTCTGATCACAACGCGGAAGGGTCAGCGTGATGGAAGCATTCAGGTGCGCTACAATGGCTACGTCGGGCTCCAGGAGGTCGCGCGCAAACCCGATCTGATGAATGCACGCGAACTGATCGAATACACGATCGATGCGCGCAATAACAATTATCGCGAAAAATACGGTCAGGACCCGCCCAATCCGCGGACCAATGAAGGCCGACCCAACGACGACTTCGTGTTGATTCCGGAAAAGTACGTGAACTGGGACGGCACGGATACAGACTGGCTGGATCTGATCTTTCGCACGGCCCCGACCGTCAGCCAGCATCTTTCGGTCTCGGGTGGGGTGGATAAGCTGGGCTATTATGTGGCGGGTAGCTATCTGATGCAGGAAGGCCTGATCGACGGCACCAACGACCTGACCCGCTACAGCCTGCGCGTCAACCTCGACGCCGATCCGCACGAGCGCTTGCATCTCAATCTGAATCTCAATACCGCCTTCACGCGCACCAATCGCCTGCCGGCCAATGCGCCGTACTTTGCCCGGCCCCCCGGCATTATCTATTCCGCCATGGTGCATTCGCCCGTCATCAAGCCATACAACGAGGATGGCTCCATCAATCAGCTGGACAATCAGTCGTATCTGGGTGGAGGCACGACATCTGCCAGCAATCCGCTGGCCATCATTGCGGCGGTAACGGACGTGCTGGACAACCATCGGACTTTCGGGACGCTGAGCGCTGACTACACGCTGCGTCCGGGACTGGTCTATCGCGTGAATCTCGGGGTTGATCTGAACAATTATCAACGAACGTTTTACCGGGCCAACTCGCTGCTCTACCGCACGGCGCGCACGGGCGAACCCTTTGGTCAGGCCAACGCTTCACAGAGCTTGAACTGGCTCATCGAGCACACGCTTTCGTACGAGGTGAGCCTGAACGACGCGCACTATCTGTCGGCAGTGGCCGGCTACACGGCCCAGAAGGAGACGATCGACCTGTCGCAGGTGGAAGCCCGTAACTTCCCGGACGACAAGGTGAAAACCATCAGCGGCGGGCAGGTCACGGGAGGAAGCGGCGTACAGGAGGCCTGGTCGCTGGTGTCGATGCTGGCGCGCCTCAGCTACAGCTATCGCGACCGCTATCTGCTGACGGCTTCGATTCGCTCGGATCGGTCTTCCCGCTTCGGCCGGAATCGCCAGACCGGTGTGTTTCCGTCCGTGTCGGTAGGCTGGCGCATCCAGGAAGAGCCTTTCATGCAGCCGGTGCGCGGATTTTTGAGCGAACTGAAGTTGCGGACCAGCTACGGGGTGACGGGCAACTTCCAGATTCCCAACTATGCGTCGATCAGCCTGCTGGACCAGGCCAACTACGTGGTAGGCAATCAGGTGGTGCTGGGGGCGGCCCCGGCCACGCTGGGTGACGAAAACCTGACCTGGGAAACTACCCGCCAGTTCAACCTCGGCCTGGATGTAGGGCTGCTGGCCGATCGGATCTACTTCACGGCGGAGTTCTACAACAGCATCACCGAAGACCTGCTGCTCTACGTCAACGTGCCGACGGCGCTGGGGTACGAGTCGGCCCTGACGAATATCGGCAAGGTTCGGAATCGGGGCTTCGAATTTTCCCTCACGTCCCGGAATCTGGTGGGGGCGTTCACCTGGGAGACCGACTTCAATCTCAGCGTGAACCGTAACAAAGTGCTGGCGCTGGGGCCAGATGATGCGCCTATCTATACGCTCAACATTGCCGGATTGCGCTACGTCACCCAGGTAGGGGCGCCGATCGGTAGCTATTATGGTTTCGTGGTGGAGGGCATCTATCAGTCAGAAGAGGAAATTGCGCAGGCCCCGGTCGATAGGCTGGCACCCAACCCGGGCCCCGGTGACTTTCGCTTCAAGGACATCGATGGGGATGGCGACGTGGACAACGACGATCGCACCGTCATCGGAAGCTACTTCCCCGACTATACCTTTGGCATCACCAACCGGTTCGGGTACAAAAACTTCGACCTGGCCATTTTTATCCAGGGCGTGCAGGGCAACGAGATTCTCAACCTGACCAGCCGCCACCTGAAAAATGGCGAGGCCAATTTCAACAGCTATGCCATCTTTAACGAGCGGTGGCGTTCGCCAGAAAATCCCGGCAATGGCAAAGTGCCGCGTGCCGATCGGCAGAGCGATTTGCATGGCAACAACAACCGCCCCTCCACTTTCCAGGTCGAGGACGGCTCGTACGTGCGGCTGCGTAGCGTGACGCTGGGCTACACGCTGCCGGAGCGGTTGCTGGGACGTCACCTTTCACAGGCCCGCATTTATCTGAGCGCCACCAACCTGTTCACCTGGACCAACTATCTGGGCTTCAACCCGGAGGTGAGCATGCGGGCCGAGAGTGCGTTGACGCCTGGTCTGGACTACGGTACCTATCCGCTGGCCCGAACCTACACGCTGGGAGTCAGCCTGACTTTCTAATGCTGCTTGCCATTAAACCTGTAGGAATCATGCGACCGATTCATTTTGTTGCGCTGTTACTGCTGGTCGGCGGCCTGAGCGCCTGCGGCGAGGATTTCACGATGCTGGCGCCTCCCTCGCAGAAGAATGCGGCCGACTTTTACCAGACGCCCGAGGATTTCCAGCAGGCGATCTTCGGGGTCTACGATGCGCTGCAGCAGCGCGGAACGTTCAATATGGGCTACTGGATCGCCGGCGAGATGCGCTCCGACAACACGGATGCGGGCGACGACGTGACCGGGTTGGCCGCACAGCTGGCCGCGCTCGACACGTTCGATGAGTTGCCCACGAACGACTATGCGCTGGCGATCTGGGCCGATTCGTACCGGGGAGTGGCCCGCGCCAACGTGATCCTGGCGCGTCTGCCAGCGGCCGATCTGCCCGCCGATCTGAAGGCCCTGTATGAAGGGGAGGCCCTCTTCCTGCGCTCGCTCTTTTATTACTATCTGGCGCAGATCTTCTGCAACATTCCCCTGATCCTCGACGAAACGACCTCGCCCGACCAGCCGGTGAATCAGGTGCCGGCCAGCGAGGTCTATGCGCAGCTCATGCAAGACCTGACACGCGCCGAAGAACTGTTGCCGGTGCGCTATCCGCAGGGACAGGAAGGGCGTGCTACGAAAGGAGCAGCCGCCACGCTGCTGGCCAAGGTCTATCTGATCGTGGGCGACCGGGGGCGTGCCGCTACCGTGCTGCGCCGCATCATCGACAACTATGGCTACCAGCTGGTGCCTGATTATGCGGATCTCTGGGGACCTGAAAACGAAAACAATCCCGAGTCCATTTTCGAGGTGCAGTACAAAGCGGGTGGATTCGGAGAAGGCAGCCCGTTCGTGGATCAGTTCGTTCCCTGGAGTACGGCAACCAGTGGACAGACAGGCAACCGCCCGACGCTCGACATGCAGCAGGCGTATGAGGAAGGAGATCTGCGTTTCATGATTTCCATGGATACCAGCTATGTGGATGCCGACGGCGAAACACAACAGGCGCGGTACATCAAAAAGTACATCAGCCAGCCCTTTGCACTCTTCGACGCCGAAAACAACTTCATCGTCTTTCGCTATGCGGATGTGCTGTTGATGCTTGCCGAAGCGCTGGGTGAAAGCCCGGAGGCCTACGCCCTGATCAACCAGGTACGGCAGCGGGCCGGACTTCCGCCTATCGGACCGGATACGCCCGGAACCTTCGAAGAGAAGCTGCTGCACGAACGTCGCGTCGAGCTGGCTTTCGAAAACCACCGCTGGTTCGATCTGCTCCGCTTCGGGCGGGCCATGGACGTCATGCAGGCGAAAGGATTCCGGCCCAAACAGTGCTTCCCCATCCCGCAGCGTGAAATTGACGTCTCGCACGGCGTGCTTCAGCAGAATCCCGAACACGAATAACCCGGAGGAGGATCGTCGACATGGTACGCTATGCTCGTTGGGGCCTGGTGGCCCTGCTGTTTGGTGCCCAGGTGGCCTGGAGTCAGCCCGAAGTGCCCGTAGAACAGTGGCAGGGAAAAACCATCCTGCTCATCGGAGCCCACCCCGATGACGACTCCTATGCGCACGGGACGCTGGCCCGGCTGGCCGCGCAGGGTAACGAAGTGTATGTGCTGTTGCTGACGATGGGTAACGTGGGCACCAAGGATACCACGCTTTCCCGCACGCAACTGGCCCGGATTCGCAAGCAGGAGGAGATCAATGCGCTGGCTGTGCTCGGGATTCCGGCCGATCACTACATTAACCTGGGCTATGACGATGGACGGCTCGAATATTATGCGACCAACCATCGGGAAGAACTCATTCGACGGGTCGTGTACTACATCCGTAAACTGAAGCCCGATGTGCTGTTCGCATTCGATCCGGGCAAGGGCGAGCAGCGCTGGCACAAGTCGGACCACCGAGCGGCGTCGCTTCTGGCCGTCGATGCGGCACGTGCCGCCGAGTGGCCTCTCCTGTTCGAAAGCCATCTCATCTACGACGGCCTGGAGGCCCACTGGATTCAGGAATACCTCTTTTTCGACAACGAGCCCGAGGACCAGAACGTGTGCGTGGACATCCACGATTACGTCGAACGGAAGGTGCGGGCGGGCACGCAGTATATCAGCCAGTTCAGCTCGGCCTGGTACAAGTACACCGAGACCCTTTCGCCGGAAGCCTTTCAGGAAATGGAGCAGCGCATCCGGCGACGCATCCGCTATCAGGACGGGCGCGCCGTAGAGTGCTTCCGCTACTACCGGGGCATTCCAGATGGAATCGGACGATGACAGGAGCTTGCTGATATGCCTCGCTTTTTCGGTTCTGTAACAGGCTGGTTGTTCTGGTTTGTGCTATTCGCATGGGCCGGAGAACTGGCCCAGGCACAATCCGCAGCGCATCTGACGCTCCACCTGGAGGAGCCGCGGCCTGGCGCACCCGTGCTGGTGGGGTTGCCTTTTCCACGGGGTGCGCTCTACAGCCCGGACCATGTCCGCCTGGAAGATATGGCCGGACGCGAAGTCCCCTCGCAGGTGACCGAGGTCACCACCTGGGAGCCGGCCGACAGCAGCCTCAAGTGGATCTGGGTCTTTTTCTTTGCGGGAAGCGAGGCGCAGTACCGGCTGGTGTACGGGCCGGAAGTCCGACGCACGCTGCTTTTTACGCCGCGTGTGACCGTGGTCAACAATCAGCGGGAAGGAGGCGGGGCCGAAGTGACGACCGGTCCGCTGCGCTTCGTGGTGGCGAAAGGTTCGGGCGGTTTTCTGAAAGAAGTCTGGCTCGACGCCGAGGGCGACGGCTTCGAAGAAGACGATCGGATCGCCACGGGCCCCGAAGGGCGCGGCTCGTTTCTGGATCTGCTCGACGATCTGGGGCCGGACAGCTCCGAGGCGGTCATCCTTCGCATCACGAAGGCACGGGGGACCGGCCCGCTCCATGCCGTGCTGAAGATCGAAGGCGAATACCGCTACCACCGGCCGGACAACAACCCGTCGCCGTTCGTTACCTACCTGCACGCCTATGCCGGGCAGTCCTACGTGCGCCTGCTGCACACGATCACCTATACGGGCAATCCGGACAAACACCGGCGTCTTCCCGGCCAGTATGCGCTGATTGCCACGTCGGCCGACAGCATCCTGGACGAGCAGCAGCTCCGGGGCGATCCGGGCTGGACGCAGCCGGACGACCGGATTGCCGGGGCCGGGCTGGCGCTTGTGCCGCACGTGGGCGAGCCACTGCGCTGCGTGACCGGCTACTTCGAAGGACCCTGGTGGCAACGCGGCCCGGAGCAACTGCAGGAGAGCACGCCCGCCCCGGTGTGCCGTGTGCTGCAGAACGGACCGGACCCTACGCGCATGCCGCCGCTTCCCAACAGCACACCGGACCTGCGCCTGGAAGGATTTACGGCACAGCTCAGCGGTCTGGACCGTTCGGTGGCGCGTGCGGCGGGGTGGCTGGACCTGCGCGGCCCGCGTGGCGGCATCGCCTGGGGCATCCGCTTTTTCTTCGAGGAGTACCCGAAGGCGCTCGAAGGCTCGACAGCGCGCCTGACCGCTTATCTGTGGCCGCCGACGGTCGAACCCATGCAGTTTGCCCGCTGGTCGGCCGAAGAGTTCGATGGGGAGATGCTGGGCAACTTCGCCCAGGGGCTGACCAAGACGACCGAGCTGGTGCTGTTTTTCCATGGCCTCACGGTACCTGCCGATTCCGTGCGGCAGGTGCTTGGCTACGTGCTCGATCCACCCGTGGCGCATGCCGATCCTTCCTGGTATGCCGGAAGTCTGGTGTACGGCCGCTTTGCGCCGGCGTCTGAACGCTTTCCGGAATTCGAACGCGGTCTGACCTATAAGTTCGCCTGGTGGCGCTTCAACCAGCACTGGGAGCCCTGGTACGGCATGTTCGACTTCGGCGACGGCCTGACCTATTACTTCCGGGACGACTGGTTCATGTGGAACAACAACGAGCCGGCCGTGGACTTCATGTGGTGGCTGCATTTTATGCGGACGGGTTCCCGCGCGGCCTATCTGACGGCCGAGGCGGCCAGCCGCCATACGATGGACGTGGACAACGTCCACTGGCCGGCCGATCCGGTCTATCACGGCGAGACGAACAGCGCTCTGGACTACTGGCGCTATCGAAAGCAGCCGAAGGGCACGCCGTACCTGGGCATTGGACGACGTCATGCCCGCCAGCACTGGACGGCGCTGCTCAGCGCGCATGTGTGGCTCCCCGGATGGCTGGCGGCCTATTACCTGGCCGGTTACCATCGAGGGCTGGACGTGGCGCGGCTGACCGGCGAGACCTACCTGAAGCGCATCTGGGGCGAGCACGACCTGCGGGGGCGGCGGCTGTATCTGTCGGTCTGGAACCTGGCCGAACTCTGGGACGCCACCAAAGACCCCCGGTACGAGGCCGAGCTGCGCGATCGCGTGCGGCTCATGCTGCAGCTGCAGGAGGAGCAGGGAGGCAATCTGGTGGTGGATCGCTACGGCTACGCTCAGGTGTACGCCTCGCACGGGCTCTACCGCTACTGGCAGCTGACGGGCGATTCCCGGGTGCGACAGGCGCTCATCCGGCACGCTCGCTACGTGCGCGACGTGCCGCCGCTCAACCACGAGATGGAGTCGTACCTTTCGAGCATTCACAGCCTGCTGGTGGGCTACGAGTTTACCGGCGAGAAAAGCTTTCTGGAGGAAGCCCTGCGGCGGGCCGAGGTGCTCAAGACCGATGCGTTGCCGGAGGATGCGTTTGCGCGCATGACCCAGCGGCAACTGGCCGAGGCGCTCGAAGCGGTCAGCCACCTGCCCGAGAGCACAACCGGGCGGCCGGCCATCTGGAAGATCACCAACGGCCTGCGTGTCTTTGGCTGGACGCATGCCTATAATGTGCCCTGGTTGTTATACTGGCTGGAGCATACCCCGACACAACCATGACACGCAGGCAGCGTCTGGGACTGGTGCTGGGACCGCTGGTTTTTCTGAGTTTCTGGCTGGGGCCGAAACCGGCGGCGCTTTCCCCGGAGGCCTGGCATGCCGGAGCCGTCAGTCTCTGGATGGCCGTCTGGTGGATTACGGAGGCCCTTCCGATTCCGGCCACGGCGCTTTTGCCGATCGTGCTGTTTCCGGTGCTGGGCGTGCGTTCGATTGGCGAAGCGACGGCCCCCTATGCCCATCCCATCATCTTTCTGTTTATGGGAGGATTCCTCCTGGCACAGGCCATGCAGCGCTGGCGGTTGCACCGACGGCTGGCGCTGCACATCATCCGGCGCATTGGAACGCGGCCGGTCCGGCTGGTGCTGGGCTTTCTGCTGGCCGGGGCGTTTCTGAGCCTGTGGGTCAGCAACACGGCCACGGCGCTGATGATGTTGCCGATTGCGCTCTCGGTGCTGGAACTGCTGGAGGAGCGGGTGGCCGGGCAGCCGGCGCTTCGGGCCTTTGAGGCGGCGCTGGTGCTTGGCATTGCCTACGGCTGCAACATCGGCGGCATGGGCACGCTCATCGGGACGCCGCCCAATGCGCTGCTGGCGGGCTTCCTGAGCGAGACCTACGGTTATGAGCTGAGCTTTGCGGCCTGGCTGCCGCTGGGACTGCCGATCGTGGCGATAGGTCTGTTGCTGACCTACCTGTTGCTGATCTTTGTTCTGTTCCCGGAAGGACGGCGGCTTCGGGTCGAAGCCATAGGGCTGATTCAGGCGGAACTGTCGGCACTGGGACCTGTGCAGCCGGCCGAGCGCCGCGTGGCCTGGGTCTTTGCCGTGACGGCGCTGCTGTGGATCGTGCGTCCGCTGCTGAGCCGATGGGTGCCGGGGCTTTCGGATGCGGGCATCGCCATAGGGGCGGCGCTGATGCTGTTTCTGCTACCAGCCGGGCAGGGGCGGCGGTTGCTCGACTGGGAGTCGGCCCGACATCTGCCCTGGGGCATCCTGCTGCTCTTTGGCGGTGGCCTCAGCATGGCCGACGCGATCACCGATACGGGGCTGGCGCGCTGGATCGGCCAGCAGGTGGGTGGGCTGGCCGGATGGCCGCCGCTTTTGATCGTGCTGCTGGCGACCGGCACCATCGTCTTTCTGACCGAAATCACCAGCAATACGGCGGTAGCCGCCGCTTTTCTACCGGTGCTGGCCTCGGCAGCCGTGGGACTGGGGCAAAATCCCCTGCTGCTGGCGATTCCGGCTACGCTGGGCGCCAGCTGTGCGTTCATGTTGCCCGTGGCTACCCCGCCCAACGCCGTGGTGTACAGCACCGGGCGAATTACCATGGCAGAGATGGCGCGTGCAGGCTTCTGGTTGAATCTGTTGTTTATTCTGCTCCTGACTGCTCTGGCTTTCCTCCTGCTCCCGTTCACGCTGGGAGTAGAGGTGGGGCGCCTCCCGACATGGGCTCAACCCTGAATGTTATAACGCAACAACACAGAGAGAATGCTGGTTGAGATTTTTACGGACTACGAGGCATTGAGCGAACGCGCCTACGAGCTCGTCGCCACGCTCATCCGCCGCAAACCCAACTGCGTACTGGGCTTCGCCACCGGCAGCACACCGCTGGGCCTCTACCGCCGCCTCGTCGAAGGCTACCGCCGCGGCCAGCTCGACTTCTCCAAGGTCGTCACCTTCAACCTCGACGAATACGTGGGCCTGCCGCCCTCCCACCCCCAGAGCTATCACTACTTCATGTGGGAAAACCTCTTCAAACACATCAACATCAACCCCTCGAACGTGCACCTTCCCAACGGGATGGTCGACGACGTCGAGGCGCACTGCGACTGGTACGAGGAGCAGATCCGGCGCGCGGGCGGCATCGACCTGCAGATTCTGGGTATCGGTCCCAACGGCCACCTGGCCTTCAACGAGCCGGGCTCGTCGCTGGGCTCACGCACACGCATCAAGACGCTCTCGCGGGCCACGCTTAAGGCCAACGCGCGCTTTTTCGGGAGTGAAGAGGCGGTGCCCCGCCATGCGATCACGATAGGCATCGGAACGATCATGGAGGCACGGCGGCTGTTGCTGCTGGCCAGCGGACGGGCCAAAGCGCGCGCGGTGCGGGCGATGCTCGAAGGGCCGATTTCGGCGATGGTGCCGGCCACGATCGTGCAACTGCACCGCTACGCGCACGTGCTGCTCGACGAAGAGGCGGCCTCGGAGCTGGAGTACAACCACCACGACGGCATCTCGGAACCCTTCGACGTGCACTGAGCCATGCGACAGCGCAGCTACGCCCTGGTGGGCCTGATTCTCTTTACGTTTTTCGTCATTTCGTTTCTGACGAACATCATCGGACCGCTCATTCCCGAGATCATCGACGACTTCGGGCTGAGCCTGACGCTGGCGGCGCTGTTGCCGTTTGCGTTTTTCATCGCCTACGGCGTGTTTTCCATTCCGGCGGGGTTTCTGATCGAGCGCGTGGGTGAAAAGCCTGTGCTGGTGGGGGCTTTCGGCGTGGCCTACCTGGGTGCGCAATTGCTGGCGCTGTTTCCGAACTATCTGGTGGCCGTCGGCTCGCTGTTTCTGATTGGCTCGGGCATGGCCTTTCTGCAGGTGGCGATCAACCCGCTGCTGCGCGTGGCCGGCGGCGAGGAGCACTTTGCCTTCAACTCGACGCTGGGGCAGCTCTGCTTCGGCCTGGCCTCGTTTCTGAGCCCGCTGGTCTATTCGTATCTGGTGCTGAACCTGAGCCGTCCGGAGCCGCCCGAAGCGTTCTGGCTGGCGCTGCTGGATCGGCTGGTGCCGCCCGAGCTGCCCTGGATTTCGCTGTACTGGCTTTTTGCGGTCGTCTCGCTGGGGATGGTAGGTGTGATGGCGCTGGTGCGACTTCCGCGCGTGGAGCGCACGGCCGAAGAACAGGCCGGCACGCTGGCGATCTACCGGGAGCTTTTGCGCAAACCGATCGTCTGGCTGTTTTTCCTGGGCATTTTTGCCTACGTGGGCTCGGAGCAGGGCGTGGCCAACTGGATTTCGGAGTTTCTGGCGCGCTACCACGGCTACGATCCGCAGACAGTCGGCGCACGAGCGGTCTCCTCGTTCTGGGGTTTGATGACGGTCGGGACGCTGTTGGGGCTGGTGCTGCTGAAGTTGCTCGACAGCCGGATCGTGTTGCGGCTTTTCACGCTGGCGGCGCTGGTTTGCCTGACGGCCGCGCTCTTTGGTCCGGGTCCGGTGGCCCGCTGGGCGTTTCCGCTGATCGGATTGTTCGCGTCGGTGATGTGGCCGGTGGTGTTTTCGCTGGCGCTGAACTCGGTGGAGGCGCACCACGGGGCGTTTTCGGGCATTCTGGTGACGGGCATTGCCGGAGGCGCCATCGTGCCTCTGATCATCGGGACGCTGGGCGACCTGCTAGGCTTGCGGGGTGGGCTGTGCTTCCTGTACCTGACGTTCGGCTACATCCTGAGCGTGAGCTTCTGGGCACGCCCGCTCATCCCCAACAAGACGATCTGGCAAAAAGACGAGACGATCCTGTGAAGGCTATCCGGCAAACACATAACCATGTAGCAATGCTTTCCGGAGGTCGGGGAAAGGTGCCTGGACCTTGTTGTAACGAAACGGGTTGAGCGCGACGTGTATGCCGCTGGAGCCTGCACATAGCCGCTATCGGTTCTTTCGCCAGTTTTTCTTGCAGTACTATGCCGAACTGTGTGATTTTGCGCAACGATTTCTGCAGGATCCGGATGAGGTGGAAGATCTGGTACAGGGCGCTTTTGTGCGGGCCTGGGAACGAGAGATCGACTGGGACGACACCGAGCGGGCGCGCCTGTATCTTTATCGATCCGTTCGCAATGCGGCCTTGAATTACCTGGCCCATCAGAAAATGAAACGCCGCCGGTTGGAACAATTCCATGAGCAGGCTGCACGTTGGAGTCCTTCGCCGGAACAGGCCGTTCAGGCCGCAGAACTGACAGCGGCCATTGAACGGGCCCTGGCGCAGCTACCGGAGACACGACGCACCATTTTTCTACTGAGTCGCTATCACGGGCTGTCGTACCGGGAGATCGCAGAGGTGATGGGGATCTCGGTAAAAACCGTTGAGACGCAGATGGGACGTGCGCTCCGGTTTCTCTCGCAGTATCTGCAGCCATTGACCTGAAGCCAGGTCAGGCTGCCCGACCTGATAGCACGGAGGCGCAGACGGTGGGGCTTTGGAGATACGCGCTGAAGATTTCCAGCAGCCGATCAGCTTCGGCGGGGGTGTAGGCGGGGGAGCGGGCAATGTAGAGCAGGTCGAAGGGGCCCTCGGTGTTGCGATAGGTCGGGCCGGGCACTTCGCGGTAGGGTACCGACGGCTCCCAGGCCAGCGGTTCGTCTGGCCAGCGCTGCTGCAACGCTTCGGGGGGACGCGGGCCATACCAGGGAAGCTGAACGCTGCCCTCGCCGCGGGCGTCCAGCTGCACGATGCGTTCGGGAAGGTCCGGGTAGCGCCCCGGATGATAGACGTAGGTCAGACGGCTGATCCAGCGGCAGGCGATGGCAAAGAGCAAATAGTTGCCGGGGCCCAGCCCTTCGCGGCCGCCCACGCGCGGAAAGGCACGTTTGGCCGGCGGCAGACTCAACAGTTCGGTCACCACATAGGGCACGCTTGCATCCCCGAAGCCCAGGTCGGCGTGCGCGTCGATGTGCACCACCTCGAAAGGCGGTTGCAGCAACCCCTCCTGAATGCGCCGCCGCCAGTCGAAAAAGATCTCGTGGTGCTCGTCCACGATCAATCCCGGCAGCGGCCGGTCGCGCCGCAGACCGCAGCGGTTTTCCAGAAAGTTGCGCACCGCTTCGGGCGACCAGGGCCGCAGTTCAGGATCGACCGGTCGCCCGAAACCGGGCCAGAATTGCACCTTGTTGAGAAAGAAGTCCAGGTCGATGTCCAGAATCCGTACCGCCATGGGAATGACTCCGGATGCATCGGCCCTGCAAGCTGCTTAATTTTACGAAAGATACCGACGGGTTTCCAACCATGTTGCAGGGCTTTCGGAATCTCCGGCGCAGGATTTTGCGTTTCGTTACACCGAACCTGAAAATAAAGGGCCGAGCATAAGCCATGCGCTACGATCTGATCGGCAAACGCGTGCGGGTGCATCTGTACACGCGCGAAGGCTGGCTGCTGGGGAGCATCGAAGGCCGCGTGGCCGACGTGGCGGCCGACGTGCCGGTCGGGAAGGACGCCTACGGCAACGAGATCAAGAAGGACCTGGCCTACGTGGTGGACATCACCACGGGCGACCCGAACGTGCCCTATCGGAACAGCGCCGGGGAGGAAAACGAAGGCTGGTTTGCCATTCAGGACCTGGAGGTGATCGAGGAGGACAAACCCAAACTGTTTGTGAACTGAAACCAGCGTAATTCAGGACACAACCGGGCGCCTGAGCGGATGCCCGTTTTTTTGTTTCAAGCAGGCTCGGCCGCAAGGAATCCGCTTCGCTGCAGACCGGCCCATACCTCTTCGGGCGAGGCGGGGATCTTGTGGCAGGCGTTCAGCACATCCTCGGCCCGTGCCGCGTAGAACCCGTCCCGTTCCGCGCAGAGGCCGGCCACGTCGAACGGCTCCAGTGCCGCCCGCACGTCGGCATCGTCGGGCTCCTGCCCCCGCTCGATGGCCGTCAGCAGCCGATCCTGCACCCGGCAGAAGCCGGCGTGGTCGGTGAGAAGAAACCCCGGAATGCCGGTTTCTTTTTCGAGCCGGATGCGCGTTTCGCGGAAGCTGGCCGCCGCGAAATACAGCTTGGAGAGCAGCGTGAATCGGTCCGGGCGGTCCAGCACGCGCCATAGCGCGCCCAGCAGACGGGCCGTCTGGTCGAGTTCGTGCAGCGTCTGCCGCCGATAGTCCTGCAGGGCGTCGGCGGGTGGCATGGCCCGGTATCGGGTGAGCAGTTCGGCCAGGCGCCACACGCCCAGCAATGTCAGCGGATTGCCGGTGGAAAGCAGCGGATCGAGGATGCCCGCACCACTCGGAAGCATGGCCCAGCCCGGCCCGGCCAGCTCTCGAAAAAACAGCGGCCGTTCGGGCACCATGCGCAGTGGATAGAGCGGGGTGGCACGGGCGAACAGGGCCCGGAGCGAAGGGTAGCGGGCGAGCACGTGCCGCCAGCAGGTGTCGGGATCATGGGCGGGCAGGCGATCGGCCTGGAGCGAAAGGCCGGCGCTGGTGATCCCATGGTCGAAGTGCAGCACCCAGGCCCAGCCTTCTTCGAACAGGTGGTGGACGGCCGCATCGTCGGGCCGATAGGGCCAGCGATCCCGCCGGTCGTCGAGCCAGACGTCGGCGCGGGCCATGTTGCGGAAATGGGCGAAAATGGCCACGCGCTCCGGAAGGTAGGGATGAGGCTCAGGGCGATGGCCCAGGCGCCGGGCCAGCCAGGCGGCCGGACCGGTGGCGTCCACCACGAAGCGGGCGTCCAGCGTGTACGGGCCGCCGGGTGTTTCGAGGCGGAGACGCACGCCGGAAGCCTCCACTTCGGCCGCCACGGGTACGGCGGGCTCCAGGTAATGGACGCCGGCGCGGAGCGCCAGCGCCGTCAGGTGGGCGTCGAAGGCGGGCCGGTACCAGTGCGTGTCGGCGATGGCGTCGTGTGGTGAGGCGGCCACCAGCAGGTAGGCAGGGTGGTCGCCCAGCTGCGGCGTCCAGGTGCGTCCGGGCCGGTGCCAGAAGAACGTGAAGCCACGCTTTTTGCCCACCGGCAATTCGGGATGCTTGGCTTTCCAGCGGCCGTATTTGGTAAGCGGTAGCAGTTCGGGCAGATCGAATGCCTGCGCGATCTGCTCCAGGTACAGGTTCGCCAGCGGCGTCGAGGATTCACCGATGGCAAAGCGCGGGCGACCTTTTTCAATTAGCGCTACCGAAAGGCCACGGCGGCGCAGGAGCAGCGCCAGCAGCGCGCCACCGAAGCCGGCGC
Organism: Rhodothermus marinus; assembly: GCF_009936275.1. Lineage (NCBI taxonomy): Bacteria > Pseudomonadati > Rhodothermota > Rhodothermia > Rhodothermales > Rhodothermaceae > Rhodothermus > Rhodothermus marinus. Next base: position 2,604,206 of record NZ_AP019797.1, on the reverse strand, counting down.
CCAGGATGGCCACATCGCAGCGGTCGTTCATGGCGCGGTGCAGTTCGGACAGCGGACGGCAGCTTCCCAGGTCTGCGTCCGATTCATGCGTTCGAAGCGTTCCTGCTGGAGCCGGGCGCAGTCCGGGCACGGATAAAAGCGCGCCAGGTCCCAGGTATCCAGCAGCCGCACCGGAGCCGGTTGCGCAAACAGAAAGGCGGCGGCCGCTTCGATGTCCTCGGGCGAGGGGGGCGTAAAGCGTCCGGCCTCCTGGAGCCGCTCCATGATGCCGTTGCCCGTGCGGGTCGGGATGAGCACGATGGTCTGGATGTCCCGGTCCACGGCCCATTGCACGGTGCGGCAGGTCCAGTCGAGGGCGGCTGCGTCCGGTAGAAACGGCGGCCGGAGCAGGATGAACGCCCGGATGAGCAGCGCGTGCTCGTGCAGCCAGGCCACGGCGCGCTCCAGGTCGGCCACGGTCAGGCGTTTGTTGAGCGCATCGAGCACGCCCGGATGAACGCACTCGACACCGATGGCCACCTCGAGCCGGCCGTCGAGCAGGTCCCGGAACTGGAGCGTCCGACGGCCCAGCAGGGCCGGATGCGACTCGACGATCACGCGCCGATAGCCGCGCAGCCGTTCGGCAATGCCCCGGTAGGCCGCCGGCGGAATCGCCAGTCGATCGAAGAAGCTTCCGCTGTTGTAGAGCTTGACGGCGTCGGCTTCGGGCAGACGCTCCAGGGCGTGGTCGAGCTGGCGCAGGATCTGGTCGGCCGTGACCGGCGCCGTGGTGGTGTGGCGCCACAGGTCGCACATGGTGCACGTCCACGGGCATTCCCGGTTGGTCAGAAAAACCACGTTGACGCGCTCCAGGCGGCCGTCGGGCGCCCGCTCCTGTTCGTGGTGGAAGCCGTAGGGACGCTCCGGATCGACCGGGGCTCGGGGCGGCCGTAGCCGTCGGATCAACCGCGTGCGGGCCAGCGGCGAGAGCGTTTCCCAGCGCGTCAGTTCGTTCATGATACGAACAGGTCCTCCACCATGCGCCGGAGCTGGCGCTCGGGCGGAATCAGTTCGCGCAGGCGCGCTTCGGGCAGGGCACCATGTTGGAAGCGGCGCTTCTCGAACACGGGCATCTCGAAGCCGGTGACGGCTCGGACGCCGTGATAGACCACCTCGCCTTTGAGCCGATAGAGCCTTTCCTTGTCGTAGCCGGTCAGCTCGGCAAAGGGAATCTTTTCGGCCACTTCGATCACGTTCGGGCGCGTGTAGGGGCTGAAGCCCTCAAAGCCGAAGTGCCGGTTGATGGCGAAGGTGCGCGTGTAGGCGCGGCTGAGGCCGCCCGTGTAGGTGATCGAGTGCTTGAATTTGTCCACGCCCCAGCCCTCGTGGTAGAGCAGATGATTGTTGATGATGCTGTAGACGGTCAGCTCCGGATTGTGCTCGATGGGATAATCGCGGAGGTTTTCGTCGCCGCCCTCGCCGTCGAGCAGGTACTTCCAGTTCGGGTAGCGCCGGCGCAGGGCGCGGGCCAGCGCATAGTGCATGGCGGCCGACTCGATGTCGAGCGGCTTGTAGTCTTCGACGATGCGCACCACCTCCCGGATGTCAATCAGCTCCGGACCCGCCTCTACCGGCTCCCAGAACAGCTCCAGTCCGAGTTGTTGCAGAAACGCAAAGGCCTGATTGCGGTCGGGGCCGTCACCCAGGTCCAGCGTGAAGGCCTTGAGTCGGCCGGGATTCATGCCCAGCTCCAGCAGCGTATGGTAGGTGACCAGGAAGACCGAACCGCTATCGATACCGCCCGAAAACGTCACGCCGATGGGCTCGTCTTCGGGAATGCTCAGCAACCAGCGCCGGATTTCCTCCTGGAGCGCGCCGATGTAGTAGCGTCCGATGGTGGGAATGTCGGGGGGCAGCGTTTCGGTGGGGATTTCGAAGAAGCGCGTGTAGGCAGGCGCCGGATCCGGGCAGCCGATCAGTTCCAGCGTGACCACGTAGTGGGCGGGCACCATGCGCGTGTAGCTCGGATGAAACTGATCGGCAAAACCGACCGATTGCAGCCAGCGGTGAATTTCCTCAATGCGATGGGCCACGACCAGCGCGGGGCCGTCCTCACGCTTGGCCAGAAAGTAGCGCATGGGACGGTCCATCGAGCGGGCCAGGCGTACCGTCTTGCCGTCGCGGGCCACCAGTGCGAACGAGCCTTCGATGGCCCGCACCGCCTTCGGGTCGCCCGAGCGCACACGTGCGCGGGCCTCCTCGACACTCATGTTCAGAATGTGATTCAGCGCCGGATCGGTCAGATCGATCACGTCTTCGATGTACCGGGGACGAATCATCGTCGGAGAGGGTTGTTGGTCGGTGGAAAAAGGAGCAACTTCGTCGAAATGGTACAACCTTCCCGCCCGAAACGCAAGCCCAGGCCATGACTCCGGTGCCACTCGTGCCTTTATTGTGCCGTCCATGAAAAGGGATGTTTTTCGGGCTTGCGGGTTAACCGGTGTCTTTGTAGGCTATGCTCGTCAAACCATTTGATCAAACGCTGACCGGTCATGAAGCATCTTGTTACGACGCTGCTCTTCGGGCTGGTTTTTGCCGCGGCCGTGCGGGCGCAATCGTCCCGCGTGGATTCGTTGCTGGCGGCCATGACGCTGGCCGAAAAAATCTCGTTGCTGCACGGGGCGATCGACCCGACCGGCGAGGCGGGCGCCGGGTATGTGCCCGGTGTGCCTCGCCTGGGCATTCCTGCGATGCGGCTGACCGACGGCCCGGCCGGCATTCGCACACGCCATCCGGCCACGGCGCTTCCGGCCCCGGTCGCGCTGGCTGCTTCGTTCGATCCCGAGCTGGCCTATCGCTACGGCCACGTGATGGGCATCGAAGGCCGGGCACGCCGGCATGAGGTGCTGCTTTCCCCCATGGTCAACATCGTGCGCGTGCCCGAGGCGGGCCGCAATTTCGAGACGTTCAGCGAAGACCCGCTGCTTTCGGCCGAGATGGTGGCCGCCGAGGTGCGGGGGATCCAGGACGCCGGCATGATGGCCACGGTCAAGCACTACGTGGCCAACAACTTTGAAAACGATCGAATGCGGGTGAACGTGGTGGTGGACGAGCGCACGCTCAGGGAAATCTACCTGCCGGGCTTCGAGGCGGCCATCAAAGCAGGCGCGGCGGCCGTCATGTGCGCCTACAACCGGGTGAACGGCCCCTACGTCTGCGACAATGAAATGCTGCTCACGGACATCCTGCGCGACGAGTGGGGCTTCGAGGGCTGGGTAATGACGGACTGGTTCGCCGGGCACAGCCTGGAATCGCTCGTGCGCGGGCTGGATCAGGAAATGCCGGGCTACACGATTCCGTTCAGCTTGCTCGACATGCCGCTGGCACCGGCCGTCTTCGCCGATTCACTCCTGGCAGCCGTCGAGTCCGGGCGGATCGACGAGGCCTATGTGGACCGGGCGGTGCGGCGCATTCTGGTGCAGATGGAGCAGTTCGGGTTGCTGGATGGCGAATCGACTCCGCCGGAGATCGACATCGAAGCGCATGCGGCCGTCGCGCGCGAGGTGGCCGAAGCCGGAGCCGTGCTGCTCCGCAACGAAAACCAGACGCTGCCGCTGAGCGAACGTGATCTGCAGCACCTGGTCGTGATCGGCCCCACGGCTACGCGGCCGCTTATCGGCGGTGGAGGGAGCTCCCGCGTGCGGCCTTTCCGCACCACGTCCACGCTGGCGGCGCTGCAGGAACTGGCCGGACCACAGGCCCAAATTCGCTACGTGCCGGGCATCGACCTCGACGGTGTGCCGGTGCCCACCTCGGCCCTCCGGACGCCCGACGGACAGCCGGGACTCCTCCGCCAGGGCGCCGACGGCGCAACGCAGGTCGATTCCCTGATCGACTTTACCGGCGAGCGGGCGCTGCCGGCCGGATCGCAGTGGACCTGGACCGGCACGCTGACGGCACCGACCGCCGGTGTCTATGAACTCAAACTGCAGACGGCCGGGGGCGTCGGCACGCTGTCGATCGACGGCCAGCCGGTGTTGCGTACGGGCATGTTCTTCAGCGATGCCAGCCTGATCCCGACGGCCGACAGCCTGGAAAACGCCACCTATCGGATCGAACTGCAGGCCGGGCAGCAGCTCTCGCTGACGGTGCAGATCTCGGGCCAGGTGCCGTCGCTGCCGTTCCTGCCGGCCGGACAGAATCCGGTGCAGGTGCGGCTGGCCTGGGTGACGCCAGAGCGGCGGGCGGCTTTTCTGGAGGAAGCGGCAGAGGCCGCCCGCGCGGCGCACGCGGCGATCGTGTTCGTCTATGAGGAAGGGACCGAAGGGCGTGACCGGGAGACGCTGGCGCTGCACCCGGACCAGGACGCGCTGGTCGAGGCCGTGGCAGCGGCCAATCCGCGAACGACGGTGGTGATGAACGTAGGGGCGCCCACGCTGATGCCCTGGGCCGAGCGCGTTGGTGCGATCCTGCTGATGTGGTATCCGGGCCAGGAAGGCGGATGGGCCACGGCCGACGTGCTGCTCGGCCGCGCCAATCCGGCAGGACGGTTGCCCGTCACGTTCCCGCGTCGCGCCGAAGATGCGCCGACGGCTTCGCCGGAGCGCTACCCGGGCGTGGATCTGACGGCGCGCTACGATGAGGGCATCTTCGTAGGGTACCGCTGGTACGACGCGCAGCAGATCGAACCGCTATTCCCCTTCGGCCACGGACTTTCCTACACGACCTTCGCCTACGAGAACCTGCGCGTCGAGCCCGACGGCGACGGCTTCGTCGTGCGCTTCGTGGTGCGCAACACGGGTGATCGGGCCGGTAGCGACGTGCCGCAGGTTTATCTGGGGCCGCCGGAAAATCCCCCCGTGCCCATGGCCGTGCGCCAGTTGGTGGGCTTCCGGCGCGTGACGCTCGCGCCCGGCGAGGCGCAGGAAGTGGCCGTGCGCATCGACGGCCGCGCGCTTTCGTACTGGTCGGTCGAAGACCATGCCTGGGTGAAGGCCATCGGGCGCCGGCCGCTTTACGTGGGCGCTTCCTCCCGCGACCTGCGGTTGCAGACGGAAATCGACGTGCAGTAGGACGAAATCCGAAAAAGAAAAAGGCGACGCGTCGAAATTGCGCGTCGCCTTTTTCTTTTCAGGCTGCCCGGGGAGGACTCGAACCTCCAACCCCCTGATCCAGAGTCAGGTGCTCTGCCAGTTAAGCTACCGGGCAGTAGCAAAGCACTGCCATACAATGCAATGGCGGGGGATCAGGTTCCGACGCGATGGGCCACCTTCATACAGTTTTGGCCGAGTCTGTCTCGTAACGAATCGGTTGCCGGAAAGGAGGAACCTTGAACCCGGGGTGTCGTGTGCAGCGCCGCGCGGGATAAACCGAGCGGGCCATGGATGCCACGCTGTGGACGTTGCTTACGTTGCTGGCGCTGGCCACGGTGCTGGCGCTGGTCCGGACTCGGCGGCGCGATCGCTGCCTGCGCGACTTCGACGGCTTTACCGTGACGCTGGCCGAGCAGGGCGGCGATCTGGTGTGGGGACGGGTCTGCGTCTATCCCACCGGCATCGAGATCGAATACGAGACGCCCGTCGTAGCACCGGCCGGCCATCTGGAACGCTCCTTCATCTTCTACCGGGATCAATTTGAGGCGATGGAGGCGCTCTACCGGTATGCCGAAGGGCTGACGCCCGAGGCGCAGCGGCGCCGGGAGGCCATCATCGCCCGAACCGTCAATCCCGGCCTCTGGCGGCGCATCGGACGCCAGCTGCGCAACTGGATGGGCATGGTGCGCGATGCGTTGCTGGAAGGAATTGGCCTGATCATCGGCGCGGTCAGGGCGCGGCGTCCCGGCGCGGCCGTCCTGAGCGGCTCGCCGGAGGCGCAGGTGCGGGCACTCTCCAGCGAGGTGATCGGACAGGTGGGCAATGCGTTCGATCCGCTGCTGGAAGCCCACCTGTTCCGCCAGGTGGTGGTCGAAGTCAACCGACAGGGACGCACGGTCAGCTACTGTGGCTGGTTGAAGGACTACACCAGCCAGTTTCTGGAGATCGTCGATGCCTACGCGCAGCCTTACGATGCCGCCCCGCTGCCGCTGGCGCCCTACCGACCGGGCGAGGCGCGCCTCGACGGTCTGCAGATCCGGCTCGAAGGTCGTCGGCTGAGCGTGCACCACGAAGGCCGCCAGATGCTTTTTGTGCAGAAGATCGAGGCGGGCGACTGGCAGCAGCCGATGGGCTGTGTGATTCCGCCGGGCTTCACGGCCGATCTGCTCCTGCCCCCCGAAATCGATCCGACGCAGGTGCGCGTGTGGCTCTGCAGCGTCGAGCGCGTGGACATGGTGATTCCGCGCAGCCATGCCATCGTGCGCCATGCTGCCGACGGCTCCGACGCCTACCTGCCGGCATTGGCTCGCAGCGTAATGGCCCGGTTGCAGGCCGATCGCAAACCGGAATCGTCCGAAATCACCACCGCACCGACGTCGTGACGCAGATCCTCAAAGTGTTCTACGAGGAGCCGGCCGCGCTGGAACCGGACGCGTTCGTCTGGCCGGCGCCGCCCGACACCCCCCGCTACTATCGCCTTTATCTGGCCGGAACGGATCTGGATACGCTGCGCATCGGGCTGACGGCCCTGCGCCCGGAAGCCTTTCTCCCGGCGCTCCTTTCGCTATTGCAGCGCTGGCCGCATTGGTGGCAGGTGACCCCGTCGGGATCGGTACGGCCGCTTGCGGCCGAGACGCTGTCGACGGTGCTCGAGGCGCCCGCCGAAACGGCGGCGCTGGTAGGCGTTACCTCGGAGCTGTTGCCGGTCGATCCGGCGCCGCTGGCCACGGCGGACGATCAGGGCCGGCTTCCACTCCTGCGCCGCCTGCTGGAGGCCGGCTGTCTGGTGGCACTGCGCGAGCCGGCCCATCACGGGTACGACTGGCACCTGTTTGCCCCGGAGCCGCTGCTGGAGCGACTGGAGGCGGCATTGCGGGCGCATCCTGTGCCGGGCGTGCGGCGTTTCCTGGTGCCGTATCAGAAGGCGCGCACCGAAGAACGTTTCTATTTCGAACAATGGATGCTGGATGGGCCCTCGCGGCCGGACTACATCCGGGAGATCTGACGGCACACACCGAGGCCGAGCGCTTCATGGTGCGCTGCCTGGAGCTGGCCTTTCGTGGCGCCGGCCGCGTCAGCCCGAATCCCATGGTGGGGGCCGTGCTGGTGGATCCCGACGGGCAGGTGCTGGCCGAAGGCTGGCATGACCGTTACGGGGGACCGCATGCCGAGCGGGTGGCCATCGAGGAAGCGTTGCGGTGCCACGGTCCCGAAGCACTGCGCCGGGCCACGCTGTACGTGAATCTGGAGCCCTGCGCCCATTACGGCAAAACGCCACCCTGCGCCGATTTTATCATCACGCACGGGATTCCCCGCGTGGTCGTGGGCATGGTCGATCCGTTTCCGCAGGTGGCCGGACAGGGCATTGCCCGGCTGCGGGCGCACGGGGTACAGGTGGAAGTGGGTGTGCTGGAGGCGGCCTGCCGTCGGTTCAACGAGGCGTTCGTGCACCATGTGGAGACCGGGCGGCCGCTGGTCACGCTCAAGATGGCACAGACGCTCGACGGCTTTGTCGCCACACGTACGGGTCAGTCGCGCTGGATCTCGGGGGAACGGGCACGGAAGCTGGTGCATCGCTGGCGGGCCGTGCTCGACGGCGTGCTGGTGGGCAGTGGTACGGCGGCCGCCGACGATCCGGCGCTGACCGTGCGGCACGTCGAAGGACGCCAGCCGGTGCGGATCGTGCTGGACCGGACCGGCGGTCTGCCGCCGACGCTTCGGCTCTTTACCGACGAACAGGCGGCCCGCACGCTGGCCATCGTCGGACCCGGCGCGCGACCGGCCTATGCCGCTTCGCTGCTGCAAGCAGGCGGCCGCGTCTGGACGCTCCCGCTTCGGGATGGGCACCTCGATCTGGAGGCCCTGCTGGAGCGACTGGGGCGCGAAGGCGGACCCGACGGCCGCCCCCTGCAATCCCTGCTTGTCGAGGCCGGTCCCCGTCTGGCCACGGCGCTGTTCCGGCAGGGGCTGGTCGATCGCTTTTTCCTGTTCATCGCGCCGCGTCTTTTTGGAGAGGGCGTGCCGCTGTTGAACGATCTGGGCGTGCGCGCGGTGGACGAAGGACCGCGCTTCGAGACGCACCGATGGGTGGAGGTCGGCGAAGACCTGCTGTTTCTGGGCTATAGCCGCGCGGGCTGATGCTCAGGAGGCCGTGGTGGTCTGGTGATTGAAGGCCTGCACCAGCCGCCGACGCAGCGCGGCAAGGTCCACGTGCGGCGTATGCGGTGGAAACAGCTCGGTCAGTACCGGAATGCCGTGCTGCTCGTAGGCGAAGCGTCGCGTGGCCGGAATCGACGTGTCGGCGATCAGTCCCAGCAGACGGGGGGAGGAAGCCGGAGAGGACTCGGCATCGCCAATCACGACGGCTTCGTAACCCATCGCCCAGAGCACCACGCGCAGCAGGTCAACCATCTGCGGATCGCGCAGATGCAGGTGGACCGTTCCGCGCGAGCGGGCCGGAAGCGTGGGGAGTGCCTCCCGATGGGAAGGTCCTTCCAGAATGGCTTCGGTTTGTTCCAGCTCGGAAATGAGCTGTCGGACAAGCTCCTGCAGGCGATCGAACGTGAGGCGGCGATGTGGCGGGAGGGGACCGGTTCGAAGGGTGGTAAAGGCATTGCCGCTGTCGCCCAGTCCCAGCCGTTTGATCAGTTCGTTGGCGTCGTAGACGAGTTCGGCAATGGTGCCGCTGGCGGGCGGCTCGTCGGCATGGTGTTCGGCAACGGCCTGCGCCAGCGCTTCGGGCAGGTTCCAGTGCTGGCACAGCGCATAGCCGGCGGCGGCGTGGTCCACTTCAAACAGTTCGCGTTCCAGCAGGTAGAGCGGATCGGAACTCTGGCGGGCGGCCAGCAGCGTCTGTGCGTACACGACCCCGTGGTGGGAAAGCAGCACCAGTTTGCCGATGTCGTGCAACAGACCCGCCACGAAGGCGCCTTCGGTGTCGGCCAGCTTGAGCTGGCGGGCCAGCTCGCGGGCCATCAAGGCTACGCTCAGGCTGTGCCGCCAGAAGGCGGCCGGATCACCGGGCCACTGCTTGAGCAGGTTGCGCTTCAGGTTGAGCACCGAAACGCCCAGCGCCAGGTTGATTACCACTTCGTGGCCCAGTAGCACGACGGCCTGCCGCACCGTCTGCACGCGCCGCGAAACGCCATAGAAGGCCGAGTTGGCCGCCCGAAGAATGCGAGCGGTCAGCGCCGGATCCGACTCGATGACCTGCGATACTTTCCGAAAATCTACCTCCGGCTCCCGCGACATGGCCAGCAGGCGTTCGACGGCGGCCGGTAGCGGTGGCAACGAACGGACACTTTCGTAGATGTATTCAGGAATCGCGTTCGACATCGTGCACGATAAACTGATCTATCCGGCAGGTAAACACGCACCCGAAACTTCCCCGACCGCTTACGGTACCCCAACGCTACACCTGACAGACAAACAATAAATATGCCCGGATCGCGATGTTTACCGGCATCATCGAAGAAGTGGGACAGATTGCCCGGATTGATCCGCTGGGCGGCGGACGTCGGCTGACGATCCGGGCAAATTTTGCCGGCGCGTTACGTCCTGACCAGAGCGTGGCCGTCAACGGGGTCTGCCTGACCGTGGTAGCGGCCGATGCGCAGACGTTCACCGTCGAAGTAGTGGAAGAGACGCTGCGCAAGACGACGCTGGGACGCCTGACCGAAGGCATGCCCGTCAACCTGGAACGGGCCCTGCCCGCCGACGGCCGGTTGGACGGTCACTTCGTGCAAGGCCATGTCGATACCACCGGCGAGGTGGTATCCGTCGAGGTGGAGGAAACCGACCGCCTTTACCGCATCCGCTTTCCCCGGGCGTTTCGCCCGTACCTGATTCCCACCGGCTCCATTGCGATCGACGGCATCAGCCTGACCGTGGCCCGGCTCGAAGAGGAGACGCTCACGGTGGCCATCATTCCCCACACGTTTCAGAAGACGAACGTTTCGACCTGGCAGCCGGGCACGCCGGTCAATCTCGAATTCGATATGATCGGCAAGTACGTGATCGGATGGCTGATGCACGGCCGGGACCCGAAGGCCGTCGCCCTGCGTTCATCTTCCCCGCTGGAAAGCGCTTAATACGCGGTGGGTTATGAACCTGATTCAGGACCTGGAAATTCTCGACGATCTGGACGCGCCCAGGCTGACGGCCGAGGAGGCGGAGGGAGCGCGCAAGGTGTACATCGAGACCTACGGCTGCCAGATGAACGTCTCCGACTCGGAGATCGTGGCGGCCATTCTGCGCGCGCACGGCTACGGGCTGACGCGCGACCCGGAGCAGGCCGACGTCGTGCTGCTCAACACGTGCGCCATCCGGGAAAACGCCGAGCAGAAGGTGCGGCATCGGCTCGACATCTTCCGGGCGCATAAGCGGAAGCAGCGGCCCGGCCTGCGCATCGGCGTGCTGGGCTGCATGGCCGAGCGCCTGCGGCACAAGCTGTTGGAAGAGGAGCAGCTCGTCGATCTGGTCGTCGGACCCGACGCCTACCGCGACCTGCCGCGTCTGCTGGAAGAGGCCGAAACGACCGGCCAGGCGGCCGTCAACGTACAGCTCTCGCGCGAAGAGACCTACGCCGACATCGCCCCGGTGCGCTACGACTCGAACGGGGTGACGGCCTACGTGTCGATCATGCGCGGCTGCGATAACATGTGCGCCTTCTGCGTGGTGCCCTTCACGCGCGGACGTGAGCGCAGCCGCCCCGTGCAGAGCATTCTGGACGAATGTGCCCGCCTGGTGGAGGAAGGCTACCGGGAGGTGACCGTCCTGGGCCAGAACGTCAACTCGTACCGCTACACGGAAAACGGCACCGTCGTCACCTTCCCGGAACTGCTCTACCGCGTCAGTCTGATCTCGCCGGAGCTGCGCGTGCGCTACTCGACCAGCCATCCCAAGGACTGCTCCGACGAGCTGCTGCACGTGCACCGCGAGCGGCACAACGTGTGCAACTACATCCACCTGCCCGTGCAGCACGGCAACACCGACGTGCTCCGTCGCATGCGCCGCACCTACACGCGCGAGCAGTACCTGGCGCTGGTGGAGCGGGCACGCCGCATCGTGCCGGGCATCTCGCTCTCGACCGACATCATCGCAGGCTTCTGCGGGGAGACCGAAGAAGAACACCGGGATACGCTCTCGCTCCTGGAAGAAGTCCGCTTCGACCACGCCTACATGTTCATGTACTCGGAGCGGCCCGGCACCTATGCCGCCCGCAAGTACAAAGACGACGTGCCGCTGGAGGTGAAAAAGCGGCGGCTGCAGGAGATTATCGAACTGCAGACGCGCATCTCGCTGGAGAACAACCGCAAGGAGATCGGCCGCGTGCACACGGTGCTGGTGGAAGGCCCCAGCAAGCGAAGCCCGGAGCAGCTCTGCGGGCGTACCGATACGAACAAAATGGTGGTCTTCGACCGCCATGACTTCCGTCCCGGCGACTATGTGCGCGTACGCATCACCGACTGCACGTCGGCCACGCTCTTCGGCGAGCCGCTGGGACGCACGACGCTGGCCGAATCGGCCCACACAGAACCGGCCCTGGTCTGAGCAGCATGTCGGTCTTTTACCGGGCTGTAACCATTTCCGGCGACGCCGTTTTGTATTATCCGGACACGGGAACGGTTGGCCCGGCTGGCCGGTCTGGAGATGAAAGCCGGCGCTTTTCCGGAAACGCAATCGAACAAGCCTGCAGCGTGCCCTCTTAAGCCATGGACCGAGAAGCCATTCAGCAGCGCTTCGGGATCGTCGGGCAATCGGCGGCCATCCGGAACGTGATCGACCGGGCCCGCATGGTGGCCCGCACGGACATCACCGTGCTGCTGCAGGGCGAAAGCGGCGTGGGGAAGGAGCTGATCGCGCACGCCATTCACGGGATGAGTCCGCGCCGTCATGGGCCGTTCGTGATCGTTAACTGCGGGGCGATTCCGGAGGGCCTGATCGAATCCGAGCTGTTCGGTGCCGAAAAAGGCGCCTACACCGGCGCCGTCGAGCGCCGCAAAGGGTACTTCGAAGAGGCCGACGGCGGCACCATCTTTCTGGACGAAATCGGCGAGATGCCGCTGGCCGCCCAGGTGCGGCTGCTGCGCGTGCTGGAGACCGGCGAGTTCACGCGGGTGGGCTCCAGCCGTCCCATCAAAACCGATGTGCGCATCATTGCGGCGACGAACAAGGATCTGGCGAAGGCCGTCCGCGCCGGGCAGTTCCGCGAGGACCTGTACTACCGTATCAGTACAGTCATCATCGAGATTCCGCCGCTGCGCGAGCGCCGCGAAGACATCATCCCGCTGTTCGAATATTTCCTGCACCGGGCGGCTCAGCGCTACGGCACGCCGCTGCGTCGGCTGGACGAAAGCGCCCGCCAGTTGCTGCTCCGCTATCACTGGCCGGGCAACGTGCGCGAGCTGCGCAACGTGGCCGAGCAGGTGGCCGTGCTGCTGACCAAAACTACCATTACGGCCGAGGACCTGCGGCCACTGCTGCGTGGCGTGAGCGCCGGCCGTAGCCTGATGCCGGTCAGTCGCCCATCGGAGCACGGCGGCGACCCGCGCGAGCGTGAGCTGATCTACCGGTTGCTGCTGGAGCTGCGGCTCGATATGCACGAGATCAAGGCGCTGCTGCATCGGCTGGTCTCCGGCCAGGTGCGGCGACCCGAGCAGCTCCCGGCTCCGTCCGAGGAACCGGCCTTCCGCCCCTCGCCTTCCTGGACGGAGGCCGAGGATGCGGACTTCGTGGAAGACGTTCCCTTCGAAGAGGAACTGGACTTCGAGCCGGTTGAAACGCACGATCACTGGGAGTCGGAGCAGGAGACGCTGCGAGAAGCGGCAACCGATCAACACGAGCAAAAGACGGCTGAGCAATCGCCGGCTTCCGGCCTGTTGAACGGCGAGCGGTTGCCCACGCTGGCCGAGGCCGAGCGCATGCTGATCGTCGAAGCGCTCAAGCGCTACGGCGGCAACCGGCGGCAGGCCGCCCGGGCGCTGGGCATCAGCGAGCGCACCCTCTACCGCAAGCTGAAGGAGATCGATGAGGCGCTGTAGGCGGTGGGTGTGGCTCTGGTGGATCGGATGGCTCGCGCTCGGCGGGTGCGCCTACTACAGCTTCACCGGCGCCGCCATCCCGTCGCATCTGCAGACGATCGCCATCCCGCTGGTCGAAGACCGGAGCAACAGCCCGTTTACCAACCTGGATCAACAACTCACCGAGCTGCTTATCGAGCGCTTCGTGAACCAGACGCGGCTGACGCTCGAACCGGATCCGGAGGCGGCCGACGCCCTGCTGGAAGTGCGCATCGATCGGTACACGAACGAGCCCACGGCCGTCGGCGGGGCCGAACGCGCCGAGCGTAACCGGGTGACCATCACCGTCACGGTGCGCTACGTGGATCAGGTCAACGATCAGGTGCTGCTGGAGCGGAGTTTTTCGGCCTTCGAGGAGTACGATCCCGTAGCCCAGGGACTGGCCGGCGAAGAAGAAACGGCCCGGCTGGTGCTTCGCAATCTGGCCGACGACATCTTCACGGCGGCCACTTCTAACTGGTAACCGGTGAAAAATCGTTGTATCTTTCAGCGTTGCACTCCGGTACCGAAGCGATTTGCGTCCGCCATCCGACCACCGAAACCATGCCGCTTCCTGAGCTGAGGGAAATTGCCCGACGAATCGAGACGGAAGAGGCCCGCGAGGTGCTTCCCACGCTTTACCAGCTGGCCGAGCAGTTTCCGGCGTGGGGCGCCGTGCAGGTGCTGCTGGCCCGTGCACTGCAGGCCGTGGATCGCTGGGACGAGGCGCTGACCGTGTGGCAACGCGTGGCCTTCTGGCTTCCCGACAGTCCCGTGGTGCAGGAAGGCATCCGGACGGCACTTCGTCGGGTGGTGCAGCCTGTCACGACAGAAGAAACGGCCGACCCCTCGGTCGCGTTGCCGGATCCGCTGCAGGAACTGGCCCGCGCGGCCGGGCGCGCATCGCAGCCGGACGATGGCCCTGCCGCTGTGTCTTCGGCCGAACCAGACCGGCCCGCTCTGGACGATCTGGACCTGGATCGGCTGATCGCCGAACTGGAATCAGCCCGCATCGAACCACGTCCCGACCTGGACGACATTCCGCCGCCGGAGCTGGAAAACGACGTGGACGACCTGGTTTCGGAGACGCTGGCACGCATCTACGAGGCGCAACAGCAGTACGAAGAGGCGGCCCGCGTCTACGAAAAGCTGGCGCTGCAGCACCCCGAAAAAGCGGCCCACTACCGCGAGCAGGCCGCAAAAATGCGCGCAAAAGCAGCAGGTCAGGCCAGTCCATGAGTATCCCGGAACGCTGGCAGCGGCTCTGGTGGAGCACCGGCCGCCATGTCGTGGGTTTGATGAGCGGCACTTCGCTGGACGGCATCGACGCAGCCCTGGTGTATCTGGAAGGAAGCGGCCGCAACCTGCACCTTTCGCTGGAAGCCTTCATCCACCGCCCGTTTCCCGAAGCGCTTCGTACGTTGCTCTTGCGCAACAGCACGCCCGAAACGTCCTCGGTGCGGGAGCTGGCGTTGCTCAACGCCCGACTGGCACAGCTCTACGCCGAGGCCGTCGAAGCCGTACTGGAACAGGCCGGACGCCCCCGGGAAGCGCTCGACCTCGTCGGCGTGCACGGCCAGACCATTCATCACATCCCGGAACCCACCGAGTGTGCCGGCGCGGCCGTGACGACCACGTTGCAGATTGGCGATCCCTCGGTGCTGGCCAACCTGCTGGGCGTGCCCGTGGTGGGCGACTTCCGCCAGGCCGACATGGCGCTGGGCGGGCAGGGCGCGCCGCTTGTGCCCTATTTTGACTACGTGTACTTCACGCATCCGGCGGAAACGCGCGGCCTGCTCAACATCGGCGGTATCGCCAACCTGACCGTCCTGCCGGCCGACGCCCGCCCGGAAGACGTGCGTGCCTTCGATACCGGTCCGGGCAACATGCTCATCGATGCGCTTGCGCAGCGGCGCTTCGGCGCGCCCTACGACCCGGACGGCCGCTACGCCGCTCAGGGACGCCCCGACGAAAGCCTGCTCGCCGAACTGCTCTACGACCCTTACTTTCTCAAGCCGCCGCCGAAATCCACCGGCCGCGAATACTTCGGCGAGGTATTTCTCGCGGCTTTTTTAGAGAAGGCCGAGGCGCTGGGCGTGACCGACCCGCACGATCAGATCGCCACGCTGACGGCACTGACGGCCGCCTCGGTCTATCAGGCCTATGCCCGCTATGTGCGGGAAACCCACCCCTTCGACGTGCTGATCGTATCGGGCGGGGGCGTGCACAATCGCACGCTGATGGCGCTGCTCGAACGGTACTTTTCGCCGATCCCGGTACGCTCGGTGTCCGACTACGGCCTGGATCCCGACGCCAAGGAAGCGTGTTGTTTTGCCGTTCTGGCGCATGAGCTGCTGAACGGCGTGCCCACGAACCTTCCGAGCGTGACCGGAGCACGCCGACCGACCCTGCTCGGCAAGCTCTGCCTTCCCGCCTGACCCGAAACGACCATGAGCGAAACCTTTACTCCTATCAACGAAGTCGGCGAATTCGGTCTGATC
This sequence comes from Rhodothermus marinus, assembly GCF_009936275.1. Lineage (NCBI taxonomy): Bacteria > Pseudomonadati > Rhodothermota > Rhodothermia > Rhodothermales > Rhodothermaceae > Rhodothermus > Rhodothermus marinus. The sequence goes on along the minus strand of NZ_AP019797.1, from coordinate 2,588,573 downwards.
GACCGGCTGCAGACGATCGTCGCGGATCTGTCGGATCCCGATCTGATCATGGGCATCGGCGACGATGCGGCCGTCTATCGCCTGCCCGACGAGGAGACCGTGCACGTCATCACGACCGACGCGCTGCTCGAAGGCGTGCACTTCGACCGCCTGATGACACCCATGGAGCATCTGGGCTACAAGGCCATCGCGGTCAACGTGAGCGACGTGGTGGCGATGAACGCCGAGCCCCGGTATGCGACGATCGCGGTGGGCATTCCCGCGAAAATCTCCGTCGAGATGATGGAGGCATTCTACCGGGGGGTCCGCCGTGCCTGTGAAAAGTACGGGCTGGTGCTGGTGGGCGGCGACACGACGGCCGCCCACACGCTGTGTATTTCGGTGACCGTGGTGGGCGAGGCCCGGATGGAAGACGTCATCTTCCGACGCGGGGCCCGTCCCGGCGATCTGCTGTGCGTCTCGGGCGATCTGGGCGCCGCGTACGCCGGACTGAAGATTCTACTGGAGCAGCGCCGCGCTCTGAAGGAAAAAGGCCCGGACTACCAGCCCGATCTGGAGCCATACCGCTACGTGATTCAGCGCCAGCTGCTACCCGAAGCGCGGCTCGACGTGATCCGCGACTGGCGTGATCGCGGGGTGCGCCCCCGGGCGCTGATCGACGTGTCGGACGGCCTGGCTTCCGAAGTGCACCATCTGTGCCGCCACAGTAACTGTGGCGCCATCGTCTATGCCTCGGCCATCCCGGTAGCGCTCGAAACGCGCGAGGTGGCCGACCATTTTGCCGAAGACGTGGATACCTACGCGCTGTTTGGCGGCGAAGACTACGAGCTCCTGTTTGCGCTTCCGCCCGAACAGCTCGAACTGCTCGACCCGACTTCGTTCAACGTGATCGGCGAGTTTCTACCGGCCGACCAGGGCGTTCAGGTCCAGACGCCTGAAGGGGCTATCATCCCGCTGGAGCCCGCCGGCTACCAGCATTTCCGCGAAGAAAATAACGGATCGTCTGAAGACGATCCGTTATCGGAGGGAGGATTATGAATTTCTGAATGCCGCCAGTTTTTGCTGGATGATTTCGCGCGCCTCTCCCGTTTTCTCCTGAATATAGCCGACCAGCTGATCCCATTTTCCTTCGAAGCGATCGAGCTCGTCGTCGCTAAGGACGCCCCATATCTCCTTCAGGCGTCCTTTGAGCTGTTGCCAGCTTCCTTTGAATTGCTGCATTTCCGGCGTGTCCATGTGACAAAATGGGCTCTGGTTAATATGGTTGCTTGTTTCGGCAACGGGAAAGGCTCAAAGGTCGTTCCTGCAAAAAACCTTTTATAATTGAAACGTTACTTTAAGATCTGGCCCAGGGCTTCCTGATCGTGCGCGTCCAGGTGGTTCAGGATCAGGTGGCCCATGCGGTCGCGCTTGGTGAGCAGGTAGCGGCGGTTGACCTCGTTAGGCGGGATTTCGATGGGCACGCGCTCGACGATCTCCAGACCGTAGCCGGCCAGCCCGACACGCTTGCGCGGGTTGTTCGTCATCAGCCGGAGCTTGCGAATGCCGAGGTCGCGCAGGATCTGGCATCCGATCCCGTAGTCGCGGTGGTCCATCTGGAAGCCCAGCGCCAGGTTGGCCTCGACCGTATCGAGGCCCTGCTCATCCTGAAGCTTGTAAGCCCGCAGCTTGTTGACGAGCCCGATACCACGTCCTTCCTGCTTCATGTAGAGCACGACGCCCCGGCCTTCTTCCTCGACGCGCCGCATGGCCGCCGCGAGCTGCTCGCCGCAGTCGCAGCGCAGCGAGCCGAAGATGTCGCCCGTGACGCATTGCGAGTGGACGCGCACGAGCACCGGCTCGTCTTCGGTCCAGGTGCCCTTGACGAGCGCCAGGTGCACATCGCCCGTGTAGCGTTCCTCGTAGGCGATCAGGCGGAAATGGCCGTATTTAGTGGGGAGATCGACCTCCACGAGCCGGTTGATCAGGCGTTCGGTGCGCATCCGGTAGGCGATCAGGTCCTTGATCGTGATGATGCGCAGTCCGAAGCGCCGGGCGATCTCCATGAGTTCGGGCACGCGGGCCATCGTGCCGTCGTCGTTGAGGATCTCGACGAGCACGCCCGCCGGGTACAGTCCGGCCAGCCGCGCCAGATCGACGGCGGCCTCCGTGTGGCCGGCCCGGCGCAGCACACCGCCCGGACGTGCCCGCAGCGGGAAGACGTGTCCCGGCCGCGCGAAGTCCTCCGGTCGGGCCGATGGGTCGGCCAGCGCTCGGATCGTGGCGGCCCGGTCGGCGGCCGAGATGCCCGTCGTGGTGCCGTGCCGGTAATCGACCGACACGGTGAAGGCCGTTTCGTGCAGCGCCGTGTTGGTGGGCGTCATCAGGTCGAGATCCAGCTCGACCGTCCGCTCGGGCGTGAGCGCCACGCAGATGAGTCCGCGCCCGTACTTGGTCATGAAGTTGACCAGCTCGGGCGTGATCTTTTCGGCCGCGCCGATGAAATCCCCTTCGTTTTCCCGGTCCTCGTCGTCCACGACGATGACCAGCTTGCCCGCCCGGATGTCGGCAATGGCGTCTTCGATCGTGTCGAAACGAAACGATTCGGACGACGCCTCCGGCGCTTCCGACGTCGCACCGTTGCAGCAGGGGCAGGCGGCCTGCTCGGAATGCGGGTTCATCGGCTTTTCAGCCATGGCAAACGCCTGAAAATTGGTCGGCTGGTGCGGTTTGAACCGACCGAGGCGTTTCGGGTTCTCGCCTCAGTCTTTGGAGAGCACGGTAGCCACGGCCGATTTCTCGACGCGCAGCTTCGTGTTGCTATCGACCTGCAGCAGAATGCTGGTATCGTCCACCTGGGTAACCGTCCCGTGAATGCCGCCGATGGTCACCACCTTGTCGCCCTTCTTGAGCGCCGCGATCATCTTCTGCCGCTGCTCCTCTTTCTTCTTCTGAGGACGAATCAGGAAGAAATAGAACACCACGAAGATCAGAATCAGCGGCAGGAAGGTGACCAGCGGGTTGGGAGCACCTTCGGCGGGCTGGCCGGCCAGCAAGATGTTGTACCACATAGAGGTTGGCATGCTTGGTGGGTGAAGAACAACCGTCGGTAAAATACAACAGGGCTAATTGAAGTAGATAATAAAAACGTGCATTTGGGGTAGCCTGTGCCCGGCAAGGTCGTAATCCCTCAACTATGCCGTCAGATACCATTTCGGCTGGTGCCTTCGTGGCTTACTACGAACGCGTTTGTGCTCGTAGTCAGGCACGGAGCGAAAGCGAAGCGCCGGCTTACCAGATCACTCCTTAATTTTCCGGATAAGTTCTAGAACGTATCTCATAAAAGCTCGGGAGTGATGTATACGATGCTCACCACGATGAACGAGGTGAGGCGCAATGGACTTGACCAACTAACAGTGGGCCGTACTGGAGCCCCTTCTTGCCTGAGGAAGAGCGCAAGCTGACCCGCAAGCGGGGGCGTCCGTGGCGGGATCCCCGGGAAGTGCTCAACGGCATTTTGTGGGTGGTGCGGGCCGGTGCACCGTGGAAAGACTTGCCCGAGCGATATCCCCCTACCAGACCTGCCATCGCCGTTTCCGGCGGTGGGTAAAGATGGGGGTGATGGCGGCGATGCTGCGTGCCCTGGCTGAAGACCTGAAGGCACGCGGCAAGCTGGATCTGGAGGAGTGCTTCATCGACGGCACTTTCGTGGTGGCCAAAAAAGGGGCAATGAGGTGGGAAAGACCAAGCGGGGCAAAGCTGCGATGGTCATGGCAGTGGCAGAGGCGCTGGTATTCCTATCGCCGTATGCGTCACAAGTGCTCGCCCGCACGAAGTGAGGCTGGCCAGGGCCGACGCTGGCGGCCTGCTTTGCGTCGGGACTGCCCAGGCGGCTGATCGGCGACCGGGCCTATGACAGTGACCCGCTGGATGCCCGCCTGGCGACCTGTGGGATCGAAATGATGGCGCCCCACCGGAGGAACCGGCGTAAGCCACGTACCCAGGATGGTCGGAAGTTGCGCCGGTACAAGCGACGCTGGAAGATCGAGCGCCTGTTTGCCTGGCTGGGCAACTTTCGACGGCTGGTGGTTCGTTACGAACGCCATCTGGAGAACTACCTGGGCTTCGTACAGCTTGCCTGCATCATCTTGCTGAGACACTATTTGTGAGATAGGTTCTAGAAACAAAGCAGAAATTGAGAGCGTGATCCGTTCTTGGGAACGGGCCATTCAGCGTGGTGATATGGATGGCATCCTTGCTAACCATTCAGCGTCCGTGCTTATGTTCGACGTCTCCAAGCCCCTTCAATCCGAAAGGATCGACGAGTATCGGAAGAGTTGGGAGCTATTCTTTCTGATGTTGGGCTTAACGAAGCGCAACGGTGCCTGGCAGATTGTGCACGAGCACCATTCAGCTCTCCATAAACTCAATCAATGAGGATTAGCTATGAAAACTATTACTGTGTGCCTGGGATTCAACAATAACCTCGAGGAAGCTGTCGCCACATACGTCGAACTCTTCAACAATGTGTTCGGGAACTCGAAGATTTTGAGGAGAAGTTTCTTCGGCGAACAGGAGATTGCAGTGCTTCGGCAGGTGCCAGAGATGTCCGAAGATATCATGCCCGGCGTGGCCGGTGACGTGAAAACCATTCGCTTCACGCTCAATGGGGAGGAAGTGGTGGCCTTCCGGGGTGGGGCTTACTTCGGAAAGTTCCACGAGAGCATGTCCCTCTATGTCTCATGCGAGACCCAGGAGCAGATTGACAGGCTCTGGGAGGTTCTTTCCGAAGATGGCGAGGAACAGCATTGCGGGTGGGTTAAGGACCGCTTCGGTGTGTCCTGGCAAATCGTGCCTTCTTTCGTCTGGGAAGTCGACCAGGGCCCGGACCGGCAGAAAGCGGAGCGCATGAACATTGCTCTGTTTGGGATGAAAAAAATCGACATTGCTGTGTTGAGGGCGGCGATGGAAGAGCGGTGAATTGGAACTGTCGGCTAGCACCAGATTGCAGCCGATGTTGCTCCGCTGCGCTCCGCAACGCGGCTAAACCCGACCGTTGGGCTGCATTGGGGTGACAACCCATGTCAGAACGCATGACGAAGCAGGAAAAAACGTCTCGCCCCTCGCGCGCGTCCGAGTGGCTGACCGCATCTCGCCGACGCTTCTTCGTTGGTCGCCGCGCTGAATTGGAATTGTTCCGTCAGGCGCTGTCAGCCAAAGAACCGCTTTTTGCCGTGCTCCATCTGTTTGGCCCCGGAGGCGTCGGCAAGACCACCTTGCTGTGCGAATATGCCCGTCTGGCAGCTGAACATGGCCGCGCGGTCTACCGTCTGGACGGACGGGATATTGAGCCTTCCCCACAGGGTTTTCTCCTTGCCCTCTCTCATACCATTGACCCGGAAGCGCCTCTCTTATCCCTGAACGCCTTGGCCGATCTGCCTCCCGCCGTGCTCATCCTCGACACCTATGAGCGCTTGACGGCTCTGGATGACTGGCTGCGAGAGACGTTCTTGCCGGCGTTGCCCGCGCATCTGCTGGTGGTCATCGCTGGTCGCCAGCCGCCTGCGGAGCCTTGGCGCTCGGATCCGGCCTGGCGCGAGCTGGCGCGCGTTGTCTCCCTGCGCAACCTGCGCCCGGAAGAAAGCCGGCAATTGCTCACCACACTGAATGTGCCCGCAATGCTTCAGGAGGCGGTACTTGAGGTCGCCTACGGGCATCCCCTGGCCCTGGTCCTGCTGGCCGACTGGCTGACGCTGGGCGCGACCAAGCCGGAAGCCATCAGCCTCGAACACGCTCCAGACGTGGTCCACCTGCTGATGCAACGTTTCCTGCAAGACGTGCCCACTCCCCAGCATCGTCAGGCCCTCGAAGTCTGCGCCCTGGCCCGCGTGACGACCGAAGCCTTGCTGGTCGATGTGATGGGAGAGGAAGCTGCGCTGCCCCTCTTCGCCTGGCTGCGCGGACTCTCTTTCATCGAGACCGGCCCGCAGGGCATCTTCCCTCACGATCTGGTGCGTGACGTACTGGAGGCCGACCTGCGCTGGCGCAACCCGGAGACCAGGAAGCAGCTCTACCGCCAGGTGCGCCGCCACATAGTCCGCAGCTTCTGGGCGAGCAGCGGCCTGGCCCGCCAACAAGCTTTCTCCGACCTACTCTTCCTGCAACGCCACCACCCTTTGATGAAACCCTACTATGACTGGAAAGTGATGGGCGGTGCCTATAACGAGCCAGCCGCACCGCAAGATCATCCTCACATTCTGGCCATGGTGGAGCAGCACGAAGGAGCGGACTCGGCCCGCATTGCCGCCTACTGGCTACAGCGACAGCCCCAGGCATTCGTGGTGTACCGGGGACCGGGGCCTCAGCTTCTGGGCTTTGCCGCCAATCTCTTGCTGGAAACAGTCACCCCGGAGGACGAGCTGGCCGATCCGGCCGTGCGCGCCATCTGGGCCTTTGTGCGCCGCTACGGCCTCCTGCGCCCCGGCGAACGCATTCAGATTGCCCGCTTCTGGATGGGCCGCCAGGCCTACCAGACGCCCCTGACCCACAACATGATCACCCTGAACACCGTGATCACCTGGCTGACCACGCCCAACCTGGCCTGGACCTTCTGCTGCATGGCCGACCCGGCCGCCTGGGAGGGCGTGTTTACCTACATCAATTTCTGTCGCGTTGCCGAAGCAGACTTCGACGTGGGTGGCCGGCGCTACGGTGGCTTTGCCCACGATTGGCGCGCCGAACCGCTGTCGGTCTGGAACCAGATATTGGCGGAGCGACAGCTCGACCTGGAATTCCAGCCGGAACCGGTCCACCAGTCCTCGCCTCCGCCCCTGATGGTCCTTTCCCAGCCGGAATTTGCCGATGCGGTGCGCCGGGCGCTACGCGATTTCGCCCGCCCGGATCGGCTCAGCACCAACCCCCTGATGCGTTCCCGGCTGATCAGGGATCGTTATGGGCTGCAAGCGGATACCGAAGACCTGCAAGAACTGATCGAAGAAGCCGCCAAAATGATGCAGGGCCATCCAAAAGACGATAAACTCTACCAGGCCCTGCGCCGCACATACCTGCGGCCGGCGCCATCGCAGGAGAAAGCCGCCGAGCAGCTCGGCCTGCCCTTCAGCACCTACCGTTATCACCTGAGCAAGGGCATCGAACGCGTCACCGAGTGGCTGTGGCAGCAGGAGGTGTATGGGGGGCCTGTATCCCGTTCCGGCGAAGAAAAAAATCGGTGTTGAGTGATGATGTAAACGCCGCCTTCCGCGCGCAATCACCTTGCTTAGCGCCGAACAATTATCTGGGCAAAGTTATTTGTGATAAAACACAGATAAACAGAACACAGATGATACGATCACACGGATAAGAACGGATCAGTCCTTAAGCTGTCCCCAAAGGGCGAGCTTTCGTTATGATCGGGATTGCGGGCCTCTCCTATCATTTTGAATTTATGAAATTCTTGCCTGCGGCGAAATGACTCGTTTCGAACCTCCGGACGACTTTAAATCTCCGAATTTTATCCAAGATCGACATCCGTTCGAATCAGTTCGATCTCTGAATCCGTGTTCTATCGATCTGCAGCTTGGCCGCGCCAGGAATTCGGGCATTCTGTGCTGCCTTGTCTCTTCACTTCTCGAAAAATCCCCCGTGTCTCCCATCCGAAAGAAGTCCATCCCCTGAGCTTTAGCAAAAATTCGGCAGATTTTCGTCTGGCAGTTTGGCAAAATCCGGCGTTTTCGTAGACCGTGCCGGGGAGAAATCCCTGAAAAGGAAGACCCTTCCGACACGGAAAAGTGAAGTGGGAGATCGAAGATGAAAAGGACGGAAACCCCTGTAGCCGGTTACGTACTGGGCCATTCGCAGCCCGAGCTGGAGCGGCTGGTCCAGCAGGGGCGCTTCTTCGGCGAACTGACCGAAATCATGCTGCTCAAGGCCGGCCTGGCTCCCGGCATGCGAGTGCTGGACGCGGGCTGTGGCGCGGGCGACGTGTCGTTCCTGGCGGCCAAGCTGGTCGGGCCGGAGGGCCTGGTCATCGGCGTGGACCAATCAGCGGAGGCCATCGCCTTGGCCCAACAGCGGGCGCAAAGCGCCGGGCTGAGCAACGTGCAGTTCATCGCCGCTGACCTGGCCGACTTTCAATTCGACGGCGAGCCGGTGGACGCCCTGATCGGCCGCTTTGTGCTGATGTACTTCCCCGACCCGGCGGCCGTGATGCGCCGGCTGCTGGCGTTCGTGAAGCCGGGCGGCATCGTCGCCTTCCAGGAGTTGGACCTGGCGCCGGCGCCCCCGGTGGAGATCATGTGCCAGCCCATCTGCGAGACCTACGTCGCCGCCGCAACGCGCATCACTCAGACCTTTGCCCGCGCCGGCATCGACGGCCGCACGGCCATCAAGTTGGGGCAGATTTTCCAGCGGGCAGGGCTGCCGGCGCCCCAGATGCTGGCGATGCTGCGGGTCGAACGCGGGGCGGATTCGCCCATCTATGAGTGGGTGGCACAGATTACTCGTACTTTGCTTCCCCTCATCCAGCAGACCGGCGTGGCCACGGCTGAAGCGGTGCAGGTGGACACTCTGGCCGAGCGCATGCGACGCGAAGCGGTGGAGAAGGACTGCACCCTGATCACCCCGCCGCTGATCGCCGCCTGGGCGTGTAAACAATAAGTCAGGGAGGCAACCATGATCGGCGCCTGGCTTGTCCAACGAAAAACCCCGGCCATCTACCAGGCCTTCAACCGCCACGATCTGAAGGCGGTGCTGTCGAACTTTGCCGATGACGTCACCTTCGTCTTCCCCGGCGACGTGCGCGCCAGCGGCGTCCATTCCGGCAAGGAGGCGGTGACCCGCTGGTTCGAGCAGTTCTTTGCGCAGTTTCCCACCCTGCGCTTCACCGTGCACCGGGTCGCGGTGGCCAACCTGTTCGACATGGTGGGCAACAACGTGGTGGTCACCCACTGGGACGTGGAAGTGGTCAACCGGCAGGGCCGGCGGGGGCAGAACAGCGGCGTGACGGTGACCACCCTGCGGCGGGGCAAGGCGGTACACATCCAGGATTTGATTTCATTTTCGACACAGGGCCGAACTTCCGGGCCGCCTGGGGGGAAGGAGGGTAAGTATGCAGGCTACTACGATGAGTCAAGGTACAGTATGCAAAGGCGCGGTCACCTATCAGGGCATCCGCTCCCCTTATCTGGAGAGCGGCGACCGGCGCAGTGAAGAGGCAGTGGTCTTCGTCCACGGCAACCCCGGCTCGTCGGAGGACTGGCGCGACCTGCTGGGCCGGGTGGGCCAGCTCGCCCGGGCCGTGGCCCCGGACATGCCCGGCTTCGGCCAGGCGGACAAGCCCAAGGACTTCGATTACACCGTGGAAGGCTACGCCCGGCACCTGGACGGCATCCTCAACCACCTAAGGGTGCGGCGGGCGCACCTGGTGCTGCACGACTTCGGCGGCCCGTGGGGCCTGACCTGGGCCGCCCAACACCCGGAGCGGCTCTGCAGCGTGACCCTGATCAACATCGGCATCATGCCCGGCTACCGCTGGCACTCCCTGGCCCGCATCTGGCGCACGCCGCTCCTGGGGGAGCTCTTCCAGGCCACAACGACCCGCTTCGGGTTTGGTTTTTTGATCCAGCGCACCAACCCCCGCGGCCTGCCCAAAGCCATGGTGGACCGCATGTACCGAGACATGGACTGGGGCACAAAACGGGCGGTGCTGCGCCTCTACCGGGCCACGGACAACCCCGGCCAGATGGCCGAGGCCCTGGGAGCGCTCTTCCGGCAACTGGACGTGCCGGCCCTGGTCATCTGGGGCGCAGCCGACCCGTACGTGCCGGTGCGTTTCGCCGAGCGGCAGCGGGAGTTCTTCCCCCGCGCCCGGATCGTGATTCTGGAGCAGAGCGGTCACTGGCCCTTCGCCGACGACCCTGAAGCCGTGGCCGGTGCGCTCATTCCGTTCTTGCAAAAGCAACTGGAAGCGTAAAGGAGAAAATCATGGCAGGTCAAAACCATACCATCGTCATCGGAGCCAGCATGGGTGGACTGCTGGCCGCCCGAGCGCTGGCCGACTTTTACCAAGAGGTGACCCTCATCGAGCGGGACGCCTTCCCGCCCATCGGCGAGAACCGCAAAGGGGTACCCCAGGGCCGGCATACCCACGCGCTTCTGCTGCGGGGCGGCGAGATTCTGGAGGGGTTCTTCCCCGGCCTGACGGCCGACCTGATGGCACAGGGCGCGCCCTTCCTCGACCGGCCCGAAAACGAGCTGATCTGGTTCGACGGCGGCGGCTATCACGCCCGTTTCACCAATGAGGACGGGCGAAACGGTGCGCTGATGGTCAGCCGGCCGCTGCTGGAAGGCTACGTGCGGCAGCGGCTGCTGGCACTGCTCAACGTTTGCGCCATCCAACAGTGTGACGCCTTGGGCCTGGTGCCATCGGAACGGGCCGGCCGGGTGAGCGGGGTGCGCCTCCTGCGCCGGGCGGAAGGCAGCGCCGAAGAGGTGCTGGAAGCCGACCTGGTGGTGGACGCCAGCGGCCGCGGCTCCCGGGCGCCGAAATGGCTGGAAGAGATGGGCTATACGCCGCCGGAGGAGGAACGGGTGACGGTCAACCTGGCCGGTGTAACCCGGCTTTATCGCCGGCGCCCGGAGCACCTGAACGGTGCGAAGGCGGTCATCGTCACCCTTTCCCCCGAACGCAAACGAGGCGCCGTCATGCTGGCTCAAGAAGGGGAGCGCTGGACGCTCACGCTGATCGGATTTGCCGGCGACGCGCCGCCGCAGGAGGAAGAAGGCTTTCTGGCTTTTGCAAGGAGCCTTGCCGCGCCGGAGGTCTATGAGGTGATCAAAGACGCCAAGCCGCTCTCCAATTTTCTCCCCTATCGGGTCAGAGCCAACGAGCGCCGGCGGTACGAACGCCTGACCCGATTCCCGGAGGGCTTCCTGGTTTTTGGCGATGCCCTTTGCAGTTTCAACCCGATTTACGGCCAGGGGATGTCGGTGGCGGCCATGGAGGCGCTGGACCTGCAGGATGAGCTGCGGCGGGGAAGCGAAGGGTTGTGGCGGCGCTTCTTCCGGCGGGCAGCCCGGAGCATCGACATCCCCTGG